>CAZKZB010000023.1:0-42802 GCA_964557135.1 uncultured Petrimonas sp.
TCAAATACTGACGGCAAGAAACGGAGAAGACGGTTTCGAAATGGCAGAAAATAATATTCCCGATTTGGTGATTACCGACATAATGATGCCCGTAAAAGACGGTTATCAACTCTGCTGCGAAATGCAGAAAAGTATTTTGCTTAACCACGTTCCAATCATTATGCTTACTGCAAAAGTTACTGAAGAGGATAAGGTGAGGGGGTTACGTTGTGGCGTGCACGCTTATCTTCAGAAACCGTTTCATCCCGAAGAACTATTGCTGCTAATTAGTAACATTCTCAATAGCAGAAAACAACTGAAGGAAAAGTATATGAATGTAATGGCAAACAAAGTAAAAGATGACAAACTCAATTCCGACGAAAATATTATCTTTTTACAAGCCATTACCGATAAAGTTTATTCGGAAATAGATAATCCCGATTTAAGTATTTCCACTTTGGCCGATAGCATGGCAATTAGCGTTTCGCAGCTGAATCGTAAAATGAAAGGAATTACAGACCTCTCAACCGGTGCGTATGTGCTGAAAGTCAGGTTAAATAAGGCTCGAAAAATGCTTATTGAAACAGACAGTAAAATCTCCGAAGTATCTGATGCCTGCGGCTTTTACGATGCCAGTTATTTCGCGCGAGTATTTAAAAAAGAATTTGGTTTCACGCCATCGCAATTCCAACGAATGCCCGGAAATGTAGCGGTTAATTATTGAAGGTTGAAATCGGAAGTCCAACCTGATAAGCAGGCAAATGACTGCAATAATTATCGGATTTTAAGCATGTGGGCAGCATAAATGGCTGAAGTTTAGCTATTTAGCATAAATCATCAACTTTTGATAATATTACTCTTCATTGTTCGATAAAAATAGCTCTTCAAATCCTGCATCCTCTAATGTTCTCTGAAATTATTTATTACATATCTGTTCAGAATAAGATGAATGATTTTATCGGATAGCAATGAAAATTACTCTTTTGTTTCGGTTGTTTCTGCTTTTTTATCTTTTTCGTATTAGGACACACAATAGTCATTATATCAGTTTGTTGAGTTTTATTTATGCTTAAAAAGTCCTAATTGTTCCAAATGTTAATGCTCAGATAATGCTACTTATATCCTAAAAAATGCTAATCGGTTAACGTGTTAACCACTAAGTTTGTTTTGGTTTCTTAGCTGTAAGCGCTGATGCCTGCTGTAAAAAACGTAAACGATAACCCCAAAAGTATAAAAACATGGCCTTATTTAAAAAAATCAGAGCGGAATTTATCGACATTATTGAGTGGACCGATGAAACGAGCGACACCATGATTTGGCGATTCCCGCGATTCCAATCGGAAATTAAAAACGGCGCACAACTCACCGTGCGCGAAACACAGGTAGCGGTACTGGTAAGCGAAGGACAATTTGCCGACGTGTTCCAGCCGGGCAGACACGTTTTGGATACCGCCAATATGCCTATCCTTACCACCATTCGTGGATGGAAATACGGTTTTAACTCGCCTTTTAAGGTGGATGTATATTTTGTTAACACCAAGCAATTCCTTAATCAGCGCTGGGGAACCTCAAATCCCATTATGATGCGCGATCCTGAATTTGGGCCTATCCGAATGCGTGCGTTTGGTTCGTACAACTTTCGTGTGCAGCCGGACCCGATACCTTTTATCCGGAACGTGGCCGGAACCAGCGGCGAGTTTACCACCGAAGGGGTGAGCGAGCAGTTACACAACTTCGTTATTACCAAGTTCACCGACTATTTGGGTGAATCTAAAATTGCAGCTCTCGATTTGGCCGCTAACCTCAACGAGTTCTCAACCGAACTCACCATCGGGTTAAAAGATGACTTTGCCGAGTACGGTATCGAACTCACCCGCTTTCTGGTAGAAAACATATCCCTGCCCGAAGCTGTGGAAGAAGCCCTCGACCGCCGCACCAGCATGGGTGTTATCGGCAACATGACAGCTTACACTCAAATGCAGTTTGCCGATTCGCTCAAAGATGCCGCCAACAATCCTGCCGGGGGTGGAAACTTAGCAGGCGATGCCATGGGCGCCGGAATCGGATTGGCTATGGCCGGGAAAATGGCCGGGAACATGATGAGTCCGCAAGGCGGACAGTTTAATCCTAACCCGCAACAGCAAAATCCGGTTGGTTTTACTCCACAACAAGGCACTCCGCCACCTATGCCCCCACAGGCAATGTATCATGTGGGCATTGGCGGACAACAACAAGGCCCATTCCCCGAAGCGCAACTGCGACAAATGGTGCAGCAAGGGCAGCTTACACCCGATACACTAGTGTGGACTCAAGGAATGCCTGCTTGGGCTGCCGCCAACAGTGTCCCGGCATTGTCGCAATTATTTGGAGCTACACCACCTCCGTTGTAAAACTCAACCGGAGTAGTTGCTTAAATGATTGAAAAAACATTATAAATTCTTTGATCTTCTGACTTTAAAATAACAAATCAAAATGAAAACGTTAACAAAATTATTATTTAGTATAGTCCTGATATGTTGGGGACTATCTGCTGTAGCACAGCAAACAAGCATTGGAGCGGTAACAAAACCGTTGGATCACGACTTCCTGTTCTCCATCCGTGGAGGATATGACATTGCCCCTATGTTTAAACCCGAAAACAGTTCCAACATTTATACGCTTAATATGAAAGGAGGGTTGTATGCCGGTGCCGGATTCGATTACTATTGGAAATGGATTGGCGTGGGTGCCGATTTCGATTACATTAAAAATGGTACCGATGTAACATTTGATAAAAATAAAGTAGCCGATTTCGATATTCAGGACACCGGCTTAGATACCGAAGGTATTACCCGAATGTTTTACGGTGCGGGTCCCAACTTCCGATACCAGCCCGAAGACCGAAGCTTCTCGGTTGAACTGAACACCCGTGTAGGGATGGGTTCCATAAAAGGAGGTAAAACTCAACTGAAAGGCGGTTATGAAACACCATTTAACCCAAATAGCGGCCAAAACTTAGAATTGTATCGTTTTGACGGATTTGATGCTAAAAACCTACTCAGCTTCAAAGGACAAGTGCGGTTTTCTTATTTCGTTAACGATTTGCTGGGCATCAGTGCCGGCGCCTACTACCTGCATCATACCAAAGTGCCCTATACAGGACAATTTGCTCCCGATAATCCCTATGATCGAGGAAATGTTGCACCGGGATCATTCGAAGGAAACTACAGTTCCCTTGGCCTTTTTGCCGGACTTACGCTGCGTATTTCGCCCAAGCCCGCAGCGCCTCGTCCCATAATTGAAGAACCCAAAGTCGCTCAAATAACATTGAACGGAAAAGTGGTGATATGCGGAAAAACAACACCCATTGCCGGCGCTACGGTTGTAATTGTAAATAATCGTAACGGCAGCGAACGCACCGTCTTGAGCGACAACAGCGGCAGATTCTCACTGCCCATTCCGCCCAACACAAGCTTTACCATTCGGGCTAAGAAGCAAAACTACTTCTCTTCGGTAATTACCGTGGCAGAACAACCCGCACCGCGTACAAACAAGTCTGTTGAAGTGGAAATATGTATGGATAAAGCAGATTGCGACGAAAGCGTTCGTTTGGACAACATCCATTACGATTTGGATAAATACGATATCCGTCCCGATGCGCGTCCCGAGTTGAACCGTTTGGTGCAATTCCTGAAAGACAATCCCGAAATCAGGGTGGAACTCTCCTCGCATACCGATAGCCGCGGAACGCACGCCTATAACGAGCAACTCTCGCAACGTCGTGCCGATGCAGCCAAGTCCTACATCGTATCGCAAGGCATTAGCGCTTCGCGCATTGTATCGGTAGGATATGGAGAAAGAAAACTTTTAAATCGTTGTGCCGACGGTGTTAAGTGTTCCGAAGCCGAGCATCAACTCAATCGTCGTACAGAAATGAAGGTGATTTGTCCGGAATAATTAAGGAGACCGGAAGAGAAAGTAATTTCGAGTACCCGCATGGCGGCTTCAAACCGCCTTGCGGATACAACCGAGAGACCAAGCGGATTTAACCGCTGCTCCCGATTTCGATACTGATACAACAGACAAGCTTACAATTGCTGTTTCTCGACTTAAAAGACAAGCCTTGACTATGATTGGGAGGGCAAAAGTTTCACAAACACTACTTTAAACATTACAATTGCCCTCCCTTTTTTAAGCAAAACAGAATGAACGGTAATAAATAACAAAGGAGAAAGAACAAGCTTCACTTTTTAAAACAAACAAAAATGAAAACAAAACAATTCATTTACATCCTGCTTATTGCAGCCATCGCCTTTACCGCGATAAGCTGCGAAAAAGACTCTCCCGTTCCGGAGGAAGACAAAACGGTGGCAGTTTATTACTCACTTGCTACACCTCCCGGAGAGATTTATGCTCTCGTAAACGGTCAGGAACATGTGTCGGGCGCCAAAGTTGAAATTGGCACTCGAATAGAGTTTACCGCCATACCGCCCAAAGACCACGAGGTGACTGCTTGGACGGTGAACGACCAAGAAGTTGCTAAAAGCGTCAACACCTATACCCTCACGGTAGAGAAGGAAGCAACCGTTAAAGTTGCCTTTGCCAAGCTATCCTACAAACTCTCTGCCGATGGAAAAACCTTGCTCAAATGGATAGGCGCCGAGGAGGTAATAGATATGAATGCCGATCCCAAGCTGAAAAACGTAACCTCTATAGCCGAAGAAGCGTTTCATGAAAACAAACACGTAAAAGTAATAAAAACAGGCAAATCGGTAGCTTCCATAGGAAGACTGGGTTTTTGGAATTGCTCAAATCTAACAAGCGTTGAACTGAACGAGGGGTTGAAAATAATCGGTACCGGAGCGTTTGGGCTTACCGCCATTACCACAATTCACTTTCCCTCAACCGTGGAAGCGATAGGTGAAAGCAAATCGCAAGATGATGGCGGATATGGTTCGGCTTTTACTACTGCATACGAGTTGACATCGTTTACCGTGGCATCGGCAAATAAAAAATATAAAGCGACAGACGGAGTGCTTTACAGTAAAGACGGAAAAACGTTGGTTACTTATCCACACAAAAAAAATGCAACCAAATTCAGCGTCCCTGAGGGAGTTACCACCTTAGGATATTGCTCTATGCTCAGACAGGCTGCATTAAAGTACTTGATCCTCCCCACCACTCTCACTTGGATGGAAGAAAGTTCGCTTTATTCGGTTAATCTGGAATGGCTGCAACTAAAAACCAACACGCCGCCAACGCCTGACGGAGGTCTGTCCAAAGTCTTTGGCAGCAGTGGGCACATGAACACTACGCTTTACGTATACACTGCAGCAGTAAACGCCTACAAAAAAGCCGGGTGGAACTCTTATTTCAAAGAGATAAAAACACCGTAGCAAGTATCGATTGGAGACAAAGAGACAAGCAGAGGAGGAGACTGGGAGAAAATTTAAGCCTCAACTCCCGATTTCCGTCTTCGGTCTTCCAACTTAAAGCAATTAATAATAAACAAAAACAAACAACAATGAAAACAAAACGTACAGTTAAATTCGCGGCAATACTATTTCTTGCCGCTCTGTCATTGACAAGTTGCTCTCCGGAGCGAGTGATAGATGCTCTTTTGCCCAGCGGGTATATGATGCTGGTAAAAGAAAGCGGAAGTCCTTTAACCATCAATTTAATGATTGATGCCGATGAAAAGGACAGAAAAGATGTGTGGATTGACTTCGACGCCAACCTGAGACGAGCCGAAGACGGTTCTGAAGATGTGGTGAAAAAATTTGGAGTAATGCAGGTATATCAGCTATCCGCCAGACAGTTCAACTTAGCCGGAAAAATCACCCGGCTGGATTGCTCGGGAAACGACTTGGTTAAGTTTACTTTAATAAACAACAAGGCGTTAACCTATTTAGACTGTTCCAACAACCAGATTAATGATTTCCAGATTGCCATCTCGACCGAGAACTTAACCACCATTAAGTGTCAGAGCAACAGCATATCGGGCGGAATGTTGGTTACCAATTTGCCCGACCGAACCGGCAAAACCGAAGGCACCATCACGCTCATCGATACCTCGAACAGCAAAGAGAATAACCAAGTTACAAAAGAGCATATTGCCGATATCAAAAAGAAGAACTGGAAACCCATAGACGCCGCTACGGGAAAAGAGTATGCGGGGAGTTAGGTCAGCCATATTCTTCTGTCTTCCGACCTCAAAAGCAAAAATAATGAACGAATCAAAACAACCCATAATCGATGTGCTGCAAACAAAATGTTGTGCTTGCGGAACATATTAACTAACTAACTTAAATAAACAAAAAAATGAAAACATTAGCAAAATTATTTTTACTCGCGTTGTTGAGCATTGCTTTTACGAGTTGCTCCAGCACCCTTCCCTCTGCATCGATTAAAACGAAAAGAGGGTCTTCAACAGGAATTTTCCAAAGTTCATCGCCAACCGGTACCGATCGTGCGAGTAGTGCCGAGATCAAAACATTAGAAGAAGACGTGAGATAATGAAAACTCTCACATCCGATCTCGCTCTATGAAACGAGATGTACTGTATCGAAAAAGGTAATGAGTGAACAGTCCTGCTGGTGGATTACCCCCACCGGTCGGTTTCACTACAGCAGATAAACTTCGGATTTCCTACTTCTAACACTAAAAACTAAACAACATGACTAAACGAATAGTAACACTATTTTTCCTTTTCGTGGTTTTGCTCCTATTGGGTTCATTTCTTTGGGGCACATACAACCGATTAGTAAAACGTGAGGAAAATGTGAAAATGGCATGGTCGCAGGTAGAAAACCAATACCAAAGACGCGCCGATTTAATACCAAACTTGGTAAACACCGTGAAAGGGTATGCCGAGCACGAGCGGGAAACGCTTACACGGGTAATCGAAGCACGCGCCAAAGCAACACAAACTACTGTAAATGCAGACAATCTGAATGCCGAATCGCTGGAGGCATTTGGAGAGGCGCAGAGCGAACTGTCGCGAGCCTTATCGCGATTGATGGTAGTAATAGAGAAATATCCCGATTTGAAAGCCAACGAAAACTTTATCTTGCTGCAAGGACAATTAGAAGGAACCGAAAACAGAATTGCCTTTGTGCGCAATGAGTTTAACGAAGCGGTAAACAAATACAATGTGTTTCGCCGCAGGTTTCCAAAGAACTTAATAGCAATGCTGCTTGGCTTTAAACGACAGGCATACTTTGAAGCGGAAACAGGTAGCGATGTGGCTCCCGAAGTGGAGTTTTAGTTGAAAGTTTGTAAAGAGTATAACGGTATTTAGGGGATGAGGCTTTAATTAATGAGCTCAGAGCCAAAGGCAAAATCACGCGTCATCGTTCTTCAATCTTGCCCAACACTCCCCATAGATGGGATTAAGGGAAGATTAAAATAACAACACAATGAAAGCAGCAATAAAAAAGGGAGTAATCATACTTACACTACTACTACTACTACTCGTTATCGGCTCGCAAGCCCAAACCCGATACACGGTGCGTGATGTTCCCAACGTGCAGTTGCACAATTCTACGCGTTACGTGAGCGACCCCGAAAATGTTTTAGAAATCGGAGATATTATTCTCTTAGATCAACGTTTGGCAAAATTGCGCGACTCAGTTGGCGTGGAAACTGCTATCGTAGTGCTGCCCGCCATCGATACGGAAAGTTACGGTTCGGCAAAAGAGTTTGCAACCAATCTTTTCAACACGTGGGGCATTGGCAGCAAAGAAACCAACAACGGTCTGCTGATTCTGCTCCTCACCGCTGACGGCGAGCGCGAGGTGGTTTTCGAAACCGGTTATGGTACAGAACAGATACTTACCGACGGTTTTTGTAAGCTCATCCAGACAAAAAAGATGATTCCTTTTTTGAAAGAAGGCGAATATGGCGAGGGACTCATTGCGGGTGTAGAAGAGGTGGAGAAGATATTTAACGGAACTTCCGAGTTTCAGGTAAAGAAGCCTTTGATTGGTAAAGGCGGAAAGATTGCCCTTATTTGGCTGATTGGTGGATTACTGATTATCCCCTTTGTGAATTATATAAGAAAAAAACGCATTGCAGGAAGCGAAGATCAATTTGTAGCAGCAGCGAAATATAAGTCGCTTTCGGGTATCGGCTGTGTAATGGCAGTTCTGTTTTTCCCTTCTTATTTCCTCTATATGATATATAAGGAAATAGCTAAAAAGGAAGATATACCGCGACTCAATTGCGAAAAGTGCGGCGCCAAAGGTATGGTGGTACTAAAAAATAAGCCGCAAGTTGTGCAAAAAGCCATACCGGGACAAGATGGAATGAAACAATATCACTATATATGCAAGTCATGCAATTACGGACACAGGGCGCTTGTTTCCTATGAATACGAAAAACCGCAAATAAAGTCAAGTGGCGGCAGTTCAGGTTTTTACGGAAGCGGTTCGCGAGGCGGCTCGTGGGGCGGCGGACGTAGTGGCGGCGGTGGCGCAAGCACTAAGTTTTAAATGAAGAAGGTGGATATGGAAGCCGCCGCGACAGGACAAGTTTTACGAATGACGATTTGAAATTTGGGATTTACAACTTAAAAAAATCAAAGAGTATGAAAACAATTAGAAACACATTTTTAACGCTTTTGCTGCTTCCCTTTATCACGGGATGTTCAGCTATGATGCAATCTTTAAACTCCGCAGTTCAGTCATCGAGCAACGCCTCTATTACCGGAAATTACTCCACTCCTCGGCAGCGTTCGGGCGATGGCGGTACGGTAACTGTTCAGCGGCTGCCGCAAACCGTTGCCGAATTTGAAGCGATGCGCAATTCCATTGCCGACCGTCCTCACGGAGCGGCCGCTTGCTTTATTATCGCGCTCAATATGTTTATGGAAAATCAACAGGTTGGCGAAGAATGCCTCGCCATGTCGGTAGCGCCCAGTCAACGCGGCAATCAACCGGGAAGACTGGCATCGGTTCGTCAGATTATCTACGACCGATATGCCCCCGAAAATGAAGGTTCAAGTATCTATTCGCCTTGGATTCCTCACTGCTTTTTTCAAGGATTCAATGTACATCAAGATTGGGTAAAACCTCAACCGCCATATCGGATGGTGTTTGGCAGAAATCCCGGACTGGACAATATTTTCATGGAAAACAGCAACACGTTCGAGGGTTATTCCATTCCGCTAACGGTGGATGCTTTTAATAACACTACCAATCCTCGAAGCCGTTACCGCAACGTAACTGCCGTAAGGCCAATAGGAAGCAGATATTACGTGCTGTCCGATTTCGACAACCTGATATCTACCGCCTCATATAAAAGAGCACAAGGACGAAAAGATACGGACAGGCAAGAAGATGCACCTATATATAGGTACGAAGACAATAAAAAAGAGAAAGAAAACCCTTGGAGGTTTTAAAATAATCCTCCTCTCATATTGTAAACAATAAAAATGAATCGAAAACAATATTTCCTATTTCCGTTTATCACAGGCATCTTCCTGATAGGATGGATAGCCTGTGGCGGAAGCGGAAAGCAAAACGAAAGTGCACCGCAAGATGCCGAAACAACGTTGGCGGTTAAAGCGACCGAAGCAGAAGAAGCGGTTATTCTTCCCGATATGCCAAAAACCAACGCGCAACTGCTCCAAGGAACATGGCAGCACGAAGAGGACAAAACCAACTTTTTGGTGTTCGAAAAACACGTGTCAGACGACAAACAAGGAATACGCAAAGAAATAGCCGACGGAATGGATGAGTGGGATCAGGCCTCCTACATAATAGGCGACAGTTGCGAGTGCGACACATTCGGGCCTCCGATGGAACCGGAAAAAGAGAAGTTCATAACCTGTCCCAAAGATGAAATGTGCTGGTATATAGTAAGCGTTGACGAAGATGCGTTACAACTGTCGCAAATTGGCGGCAGAGGAAACATCTTGGTATATAAACGAGTAACAAGTCCTCCGAACGAGAAATGATAGTAGCGGACGGAAGATAACGTAAAACTTAAAAACAGATGAAAGTAACCGTAAACAGAACAGATCTTCAGCTTTTTCAAGGCGCCACCGTTGCCGATGCTTTACGTATGTATTACGCACGGCACAAGAGACGGATACCCGTGCCCCTGCCCGAAGCACGCGATGCCTACGGAAACAGCGTGGCGCACGACGGCTCTCTGACGGATGGCAGCAGAATAAGAATAATAAAAAAATAAAAACAACAACTTCGAGACGGTACACACCCATCTCTGACAAACCCTGACATTATGAAACGAATGACCAACAACATCATACTTTTGTCGGTAATTGCGCTGTTTGTAGCATCGTGCGGTACAAGCCGAAAAACAACATCGGAACCATCGGCGCAAAAAACCGTAGAAATACTTGCCGTGAACGATATGCACGCCACCATAGACAATTTTCCAAGGTTTGCGTTCATAGTAGATAGCCTGCGGGCTATTTATCCCGATATACTGTTGGTTTCGGGCGGCGACAACCAAACCGGTAACCCCATCAACGACCAGTATTTGCCCAAGGGACGCCCGATTATTGAACTGATGAACGCCGTGAAATTCGACCTCTCGGCCGTGGGAAATCACGAGTTCGACACCAAAGTGGAAGGTTTTGCAGCAAACCGAAATGCCGCACAATTCGATTATATTTGCTCCAACCTCAAGCAACCCGACGACGGCGGCAGAAAAATTAAACCCTACAAAATCAAAACATTACCCAACGGCGCAAAAGTGGCTTTTACATCGGTACTGGATCTCAACCCAAGTGGCATCCCCGACACGCATCGCGATAATGTAGCGGGTTTCAGTTTTACCAATCCCTACGAAACGGCACGCCAATACCTGCACTTGAAAGATAGCGCAGACATCTTGGTTTACGTCAATCACTTTGGTTTCGAGAACGATGTGAAATTAGCAAATATGTTTCCCGCAGGGGCTATAGATGTCATCATAGGAGGGCACTCACATACAAAAGTAGATAAAGAACAGATTCACAACGGCGTTTTGATAACCCAAGCCGAGCGAAGGCTCAAATACGCCACGCTGTTGCGTATGAATATCTTGCCGAGCGGAAAAACAGAACGCTCAATGCAGTTGATAACCGTAGGAAATGACGGTAGTAAACGTGCCGATATTCAGGAGGTGGTGGATAAGTTTAACGACAATCCGGTACTGAACGAAAAAATTGCCGAAGCTGCTGCCGACTTTCGCACGAACGAAGAGCTGGGCTGCTGGATGGCAGACGCCTTGAGAGCAACCGCCAACACAGATATTGCCGTAATAAACAAAGGTGGCGTTCGGCTAGACCAATTGAAAGCAGGAGACATTACCCGTCGCAATATTTTAACTATCGATCCTTTTGGAAATCAGGTAGTAAAAATGCAACTCACCGGGCACGAACTCAAAGCTTTTATCAGCAATATGTTTTTACAAGACGAATATCGCCTGATGTTTCCCTCCGGAATGAAACTGAAATATACCGTTACGCAAAACGGCGAGAAACTGGTGGATTTGGAACTCTTTCAGGAAAACGGCACACCTTTAGATATGGAAAAAACCTACACGGTAGCCACCAACAGTTATGTGGCATCGGTTGTGGATTTCCGCCGGAAAGATCCAGGCTCAACGTTGGCTATTACCACCGCCGAAGGATGGATTAATGTGTTGCAGAAAGAAAAGATAGTGCCAAGTTATCAAGACACAAAGCGAGTGGAAGTGGTTGGTGATTAGCTTTTAGCAGCTTAGTATAGATGCGGTTAGTCGCGTCTCGACACGCACCCCGCAACACCAAACGTCAAACACTAAACATTAAAACATTAAACACAAAGCAATTATTAACAGGGGCAACGTATAAACGGTGCATGCACCGTCTCTACAACCCCAAAAAACAAAACGTTATGAAGTACAAATTATTTACATTCTTCGCCATCCTCGTGTTGATTATATCCGCCGGATGCGAAAAAGAAGATGACTCAACCGTCATAGATCTTACCAATCTCATTGGTACGTGGAAATTGAAAATCAAAGATGATAAGATTATTGAAACTTACACTGAAACTTACACATTTAACAACAACGGTACAGGAGTTTATTATCATACTACGCCAGGATCCTTGGAGTTTACCTGGGAACATATAGGCAATAATAGAATAGAAATTGAAGGTGCTGGTTTAGTTAATCATACTATTACCATTACCAAACTCTCCGCTGCCAAATTAGAATGCACAATACAATGGAAGGACTCTGGTAGTTACCCTGCAACATTTGAAAAAATACCGAATAAGAAATAACGTCCCGACACGAGGATTTGTAATGCGAGCATTAAATAAATGTGAGTTTCAAGTCTACTATTAGCAAACAATGGAATTGCAAATCCCATTGAACAGGCTCTACAATCAAATAGTAAAACAAAAGAATGAATGCAATTATTGAAAACTTCAAAGACATTGTAACAAACAAGTACGCCCAATTTAAAGGACGTGCCGGTCGCGGCGAGTTTGGCTCTTTGTGCTGGTGATGGTAGTGATTAACGCGGCATTGGGACTACTCACGTCCGTTTTGGCGGAGTAAAATACTCTCCATGCTGTTCATGATTCTTGCCGGAATCGTATCGTTGGCGCTATTGTTACCTTCGCTGGCTGTAGCCGTGCGACGGTTGCACGATGTGGGCAAAGGCGGCGGATGGATTTTTATTAATCCGGTACCCATAATAGGCTCACTCTGGTTCCTTATCCTCCTCATAAAAGAGGACGAACCACAGGCAAATCGATTTGGCGAACCGGTAAAATGACCGACGAATGCGGACGGCGGACTGAAAATGATTTGAAATTTCGGCCTTCTCGACTTCGGTCTTCTGTCTTAAAAACATCAGATTAAAAAAACAAAATGAAAACAAAAAAACTAACAAACCTTGCACTGCTTATTTGTGCAGCTATTTTCATGTTAAATTGTGGCGGCAACGGCAAGTCGTCATCGAATAATAAATCGGAAGAGAAAATTGCCACCCTGAGTAACGAACAATTAGCAACCGACATCGTAAAAATTTACGAAGAGGGTATTACCGGATTAGGGGGAATATTAGAGAAATATCCCCAAGCCAACAACGCGATGAAAGAGGAGTATGAAAAACTTTACGAAGCAACCATACAGAAACTCCTACCATATGGTATGAAAATTAAAGAAAAAGGTTCGGCCGATGCCGAGAAAATAGGCGGATTGATATTTGACGAGATTTTTGCTTCAAGTACAATTCAACCGGTGCTTGAAGCGTACAATGCCCGTTCATCGGAAATCAAGGCGTTCGATAGCGCGCTTGCAAGCAAAATGGTCGCCATGAATACCGTTACTCAATACGCGTTTTTCGATTTGCTTAAAGAGCAAAATCCGGAGGAAGCAAAAAGGCTGGGTGTGGAATAAGACGATATTTCGACTTAGCAGCGAGACGAGCGGCTGCGCCGATGATATCGAGTTGGCCGCATGAACAAACTTCCGTCTTTTTTACAAACATTTAAAACAGATAACAATGAAAACGAAACAGCAGAAATGACAAAGCTGATGAACGCCCTACCAAGATGCCCTGCAAATGAAAAAGGTGAATTAAAGGCTTATGGCGGACAAAATGAATTTAACTCCAGTCACAAAGCCATTGCCGAAAGTAAGAATTGGGTAGTAAAAGGGATGTGAGCGTCAGTCGCGGAATGATTCTAAACGCTTCTCGGGTTTAGTCCGAATCCTTTCACGCAGTAAACTGAATAAACATAAAATCGCAAATTACTATTAACTGACGCTTTACAAAATTACAATTGAATGAAGAAGAAAGTATTTTTTACAGTCACTATTTTGCTTGCAGCAACAGTTTCTGCCTGCACATTTTCAACTAAAAAGAGCGACAACGAAACATCAAATGCCGATAGTCTCTCTCAAATGATAAAATCGGAAGAAGAAGTGATAATCACACAAGTAAATTACAACGACTATCCCATCGCTTATGTGAAAGAGGGAGTCCTACACTTTTTCAATCCCGAAAATCGAACTTCCGTGCAGTTTACCGAAGAAACTGATTCGGTTTTCAACTGCGTTTATTCCGATAACGACGCAATGTTTTATTACACGGTTTCCCAAAATGGGATGTTGTTGTTAAAGGAAATAGATTTAAGTGCAACACCCGTACGGGCCAAGTTACTTGTAAACTGGAACAAACCGGAGAAGGAATTTTTCACGAAAACCTATGGCGAAAAAGCTAAACTGATATTTCTAAAAAACAACCTGCTTTTAGAGTGTAACTATTTATGGGATTATTTCAGTTTTACAAAGTTTCTTGAATATTCAATTGATAGAAATGTACTAACAACCATAAACCGGGATCAGTTTGAACAAAAATACGGATATTATCCAACTTCTGTGGCAACGCCTGAAAAAGATTTTACTTTTATTTATGACAAAGCAAAACAGTTGGCTTTATCTACATCCGATTATGCGGATGAAGGTTTTGAAATAGAATATTTTTTTAAAGGAGCATCGGCAGACGGCTCAAAAATTGTTTTTTCAATCATGCTCAGTTTTGGCGACTTGGCTCACGGTCCGTACTGTGTAGCCAACACCGACGGCACGATGATAACACTGTTGCAAGAGACAGATATGGCGTACTACTCGTTGATACCGCTTTGGAGCAATAACAATCTTGTATTTATACAAAATAAAAGTGTGGGAGAATACGAAACCATCACAGAACTCTGTTACACTCTTGCCGCCCAAAATACACCCGCACTTATCGACCAAAACGTGGATTACTTTGCCGTCAGGAAAGAGTATCCTATAAAATAAACCGGTATAACAACGAAAATAATAACAGTAAAAAATAATTATAACTCTATGATGTCGAATATTTTACATGCTCAGAATTCCGAATGCGAAGTAATCCTCGGACGGGTGGACACTTATCCCGAATTAAATTTGTGTTTGCAGGAGAAGTCCTTGCACAACCTTGTTTTCCAGAAGTTAAATTTTACCGAATGGGAAGACAGGCTTTTATCTATTCAATTTTCTAAATGCCTGTTTTTGGGTTGCGAAATTTCACCTCGTTTAAAAGCACATTTATCGGTAGAAAACTACATTTTTCCGCAACCCGATGTGCCGTATCCCGTTTTTCCGGCTTTGCTTTACAACAAGGAAACACTTTACAACGAATACAGTTTCAATAATCCCGACAGTTATTCTCAAACGCTCGATAAAACGGTTTACGACCGTTTCAAAGCGATAGGCGCCGAAACTAATGACGTGGCAGAAGTACTTGCCCGTTCATTGCACGATTGTTCGATGAGAATTGCATTACAGGAATTTCTGGAAAATTTCGATGAAAAACGTATTATCGCCGTAATGGGCGGACACAACATGAGCCGCCGGCACCCTGCTTTCCGACAAGTAGCATTCCTTTCAAAATCACTGGCCGAAAAAGGTTATTTGATGATTTCGGGCGGCGGACCGGGAGCTATGGAAGCCACGCACCTTGGTGTTTGGTTTGCCGGAAAAAGCAGTGAAGATTTATTGGATGCCATTCAAATTCTTGGTATTGCTCCCCATTATAACGATGCCATGTGGCTTCCGGCAGCCTTTAGGGTGTTTGAGAAATATCCGGACCCCGGCTCCGTTAGTTTGAGTATCCCTACATGGTTTTACGGACACGAGCCGCCCACTCCGTTTGCTACGCACATAGCCAAATTATTTGAAAACAGTTTACGCGAAGAAGGGTTGTTGGCTATAGCAAAAGGCGGAATTATATACTCGCCCGGAAGTGCGGGAACTATTCAGGAGATTTTTCAGGACTTAACGCAAAACCATTATGAGTCTTACGGCTACGGCAGTCCGATGATATTTTTGAACAAAAATTACTGGACTGAGGATCGACCTATCTATCCGTTAATACGCGCAATGATTGACGAAGGAAAACTGAACAAAAAAATTATACTGGAAATATTTGATGAAAATGAGGAGATAATTGATTTTTTAGAAAAGAGAAGATAGCAAAATAGATATTTTTAGAACAAAGAAAACCTTCAATCCTGCGCTAATTCGCTGCGGAGAACAAGTTTCTTTCGAGTAGTAAACTAAATAAATTACAATTTGAGGTTTGGAATTTGGGAATTTAGTTGAACAGAGTTACACTGTCGGAATTACAATTTACTGATTATTACAAACAACAGAGTTGCCGATAAACAGTTCGCGGCACGTATCTCGCAACCGACAACTTTACAAACTTTCATCAAACAAAATGGACAAATTAAATAACATATTAACCGAATTTTTAATTAATCTGGGCATGAGTCCTCAGAGCGCTGATTATTGGAACGGCATACTGATGCTGATAACGCTTATAGCGCTGGCCGTTATTCTCGACTGGCTGTTGCGTATTTCATTTGTCCCCTTGTTCAAGCAATTTGTAGGCAACACCAAAAACAAACTCGACGATTTGATTGTGCACCACAAGTTGCACAGCTACATCATTCATATTATTCCGGCTTACATTCTTTATCGGTTGCTTCCGCAGGTGTTTGAAAACGATGCCGAAATTTGGCTGACTATCGTGCGTAAGAGTTGTCTGATTCTTATCACCGTGTTTTCAGCCCTTTCGTTTTCCGCGTTAATGAACGTGTTCAACGGTGTTATGGCCGCCAGCCCCAAGTACAGAAACAAACCCCTGTCGGGCACCACCCAAATCTTCAAAATTATTGCCTATCTCTGCGCGGTGCTTATCATCATCAGTATTCTGATAGACCAGAAGTTAGGAGCTGTTTTCGCCGGTTTGGCTGCCGCAATGACCATATTGCTGCTCATTTTTAAAGATACCATATTGGGGCTTGTGGCCGGCGTTCAGCTATCGGGGAACGATATGTTGATGGTGGGCGACTGGATAGAAGTACCCAAATACGGCGCCGACGGATCGGTTATTCAAGTTACCATAAACACCGTGAAAGTGCAAAATTGGGACAAAACCATCACCATGATTCCGGCCTATGCATTAGTGAGCGAGTCTTTCCTAAACTGGAGAGGCATGAGTGAAGCAGGCGGACGACGGGTGAAACGTTCCATCAACATCGATATGCGAAGTATCGGCTTTTGCACTCCCGAAGAATTGGAAAAGCTGAAAGAAATAAAATATATGCGCGCTTATATTGATGAAACTGAGAAGAATATCAGAGCGGAAAATGAGCAGGAAGACCGGGAGATACGCCACGGATTGAGGGCGCAAACCAACGTGGGAATTTTCAGGAACTACCTGATACAATACCTTAGGCATCATCCGCATGTTCATAAAAACATGACCTGCATGGTGCGGTTGCTGCAACCTACCGAACGGGGCTTGCCCATGGAACTTTATTTTTTCACCAATACGGTGGTGTGGGCTGAGTACGAAAGAATTCAAGCCGATGTGTTTGATCATGTAATAGCCATTATGCCGACGTTTGGGCTTAAGGTATTTCAAAACCTGTCGGGTTCCGATTTACCGTCGTCAGCCGGCCAACCGTGGTTAGTCGGCGGAGGATTACCGGAATGAGGTCTTTTCGATAAAAAAAGCAGAAGAATCGTATGAAAACAAAACAATTCAGTTTAGCCTTTATCCTGCTGTTTATATTTTTTGCAGGATGTGGTTCGGGCAAAGAGAAACAACAGTCCGGCGAGAAATCGTCGCACACGGAGGAAACCATGGGCACCGCTTTGTACAACGAACAAGCCAACCGCGAGGCAGTAGCCGGTGAAGCACGTTACAAAAGCTTCACGTTAGATGGATTGAAATATCAAACCACCATAGAATTGATGTTACTGCCCGATAACCGAGTGGTAGGCTACATCTCGTCTGATGAATACGGGTTGAGCTTCTACGACGGTAAGTTTAGCGGCCACACAGAAGGAAATACGCTGCACGTGCAGTTTGCCGGGGAGCCGCCCGTTGTAGGGGCTCGTTCCGAGTGGACGGACAAATCGTGGAAATTAGTGCGGCACGAAGGCGCGGAACATCTGTCGGTCCCTTTCCACGCGTACAACTACGAAACGGAAGAGTGGAGCGATACGGAGTACTTTTTTGGTCCCGTGGAAGACGAGGGCGTTACTCAAGTCTCGTTAGGGATATGTGAATCCGTTTTCGAGAACGATGATTATCGGGTGGAAATATGCGATTTGCAAGGTAGTGAGGGTTTCCTGCGCACGGGCGGCGTAACTTATACTTACGTTATTCCCAAGAAATCGGGGAAAGAACCTCACCTTATTATCGTTGCCGACCGTTTTGAAGCCGCGGCAGGCGACCTGTTATTATTGAGCGAGGGGAGCGACGGCGTAAAATCGCTCTATTTATACAGCTTGCAGAGTGGAATGTGTGCCACACGTGTGAAGTTTGTCGGTAACATAACACCCGATGCAAAAGGCAGATATCTTCACCTTTACATCGTTCCCGAAGAAGGAGAAAGTATTGTTTGGAATGAAGAAATGCACAGTTGGGAAAGATTTCGGGGAATTAAACCCGGGTTGCCATATCCTACCAACGCGCCCGAAGCATTCGGCTATTGCGTGGCAGTGCAAAAAGCACACATAAACATTGCCACAAAAGAGATAAACTATTCTGATGAATATGAATGGAGGGAAACGCAATGAAACGCGCTGTACGATTTAGGATTTACGAATTACGATTGGGGACTTCGGACTCCCGTCTTTAAAAACAAACAATAATGAACTCAACAAAATTACTTACAACAACCATTCTTGCCTTGCTGCTTTTGGCAGCTTGTGGCAATGGCGGCGGAAAGAAAGTAAAAAACCTCTTCGCTAAAGCCGCTGCGGAGGAAACAACCGCCAACACAGACGAAAACATCGGTGAAAACATCGGTGAAAACGGCGTGAAAACCTACACCGGAACCTATACCGGTTACTACAACGAACGCTACGGCTACGGCATCGATTATCCCGACATTCTTATTCCGCAAGGAGAAAGTGATAGCGGCGACGGGCAAACGTTTATTTCGGAAGACGGACGAAGTAAAATGAGCGTCTATTACGATTTTAGGATGATGAGCGGCGAACTTGACCCCATCGAAAAGGCATTTGAGGATGATGTGAAACTGTTAAACCCAACACATAAAGAACTCTACGAAATGGATTACGAACTCCGGGGAACTACCGACAAGGGACGACTGTTTAGCCGGAAAACCATACGCGGTGAACACGCGTATTACACCGTAGCGATGGAATATGACAAAGCCGATGCGGCCCTTTTTGCCGATATCATACGGCACGTTTACAGAAGATTTTATTTGTCGGGGGTAAGCGACCCTTTCGTGGAGCTTTTGTTCAACTTTACTGACGAATGTTTCTGGGAAAAAAACTTCAACCGCCTGTTGCGCGACAACGACAAACGATTGGCAAAGTATATCGACCCCAAAATGGACATTCGCCGCTATTATAACCCGGGAGCTATTGCTTACCTGTATGACCGGAAACAAAACTTCGGCTTTGACGATTATACCGATTTCGATACCGAACCCGTGGCCGGTGGAGAGACCTCATTAAAAAAACTGCCTAAAGACGCTCCGCCCTGCGAATTAGATTTCAACCACGGGAAAGGGTTCCCCGAAATGTATTACGGAGAGTTAAGCCGGCTTCCGCACGAAGTAGTAAATCCCGAAACATTTGAAACACGTGCGGTAAAACTGCCTTATCCCGATGCCAAAATAATGGTGCTATACTTGCCCAATTATTACAACGAGAATGTGAATCCACGCGGATTCTACTTTATTGAAACACCCGACGGTTGGAAATTAGCGTTCGTGGACGATTCGCTCTGTTCGGCATGATGTTGTGAATTAGGCAGATAGATAGACAAACAAAATAAATAAATAAAGGTGGATCTATGTATAGCAATACGCTCCTTAAAGTTAAATAACAAATAAACATAAAAATGGAAGAAGGAGTTGTACTCGAGATTTCGAACTTCCGATTTAAAAATAACATCATCATGGAAAAGAAAATTACAATCACAGGCGGCATTACTGCTACAATGACAGGCGAAATCAATCACTCGCAATTTAAGCCCGGGCAAAAAGCCGTATGCGCCATCAGCGCCATACCCACGAGCGAGGAAGCTTTTGCCGAACTTTACGGTCAATTGGCTACAGAACCGCACGGCGCCGTTATGTCGGTATTGGTAGCAATGGAAATGTATCGGGCAAACGCGGCCGTGGGCACGGAATGCCTTAAACTCATCGGCACATCGGCCAACGTACGTTTTACTACCGATCGTTTGCGCGAACTTTTTGCCTCAAGCGGAAGCTATGCGCGTCCCTATCAGGTTGCTTCTTATTTTGCCGGAGCATCTCCCGCAAACGGCTATAATCCGGCAAAACCCTACACGTTGAGGGTGGAGGTAAACAACGGCCGGCCGTATCAGGATTCGTACGATTTTCAATCACAAATGCTCTACCTCAATGTGAAAAGCAGCGGAAAAGACAGCGCCGATGTGGTGTTCGTAATAAAACCCGCGGGCGAATCGCTCTTTAAGGTAAACAACTATCCCGGGCTTTACTCGCAATGCCGAGCGATTGCCGTGGGGCAAACTTTTAACGGATTATAGAGAATGATTACCAATCAATTAACAATTGACAATTACTAATTACTAATTTCGGTGCAGTAGTAGTTGACTTTGTCATCGGATCTCAGTCTTAAAAAAACAATGTTATGGCAAAAAAAATCTTTACAATGGCAATGATCGTATCGGTGCTGTCCCAATTCTTTGGCTGTGGTACGAAAAATAATTGCACCGCGCCTGATGAAACAGTGTCCGGCGATGAACTGATCGGTGAAGAGGTGTTATCCGTATCGCATTATATTACAGGCAGTCCTATGAATAATGAGCCCGATAGAAGAAACATTTATATTGCCACGAGAGGCGATAAGCTCTTAGTCGTCAACAATGTACCACAGAAGAAGATGTACTATCTGCCCGTGGAGGAATTTGCCGAATTAGAAAAATTTTTACTAAAATTTGGAGAGTTTAAAAAAGAAGAAAGCCCTCTCCTTTTTGATGCCCCTCTCACCTATTTTAGCTTCACTTACTTAAAAAACAAAGAAAGGGAGGAATACAAATACAACAGTAATAGAGATATGTTTAGTAGTGCTGAAGACAGGAAATTGTGTGACATTGCCATCGAGTTGATGAACGAGCTGGTACGTAAAGCTGAAGAAAGTGGGGAAGAAGTGAAACCGAAGGAATATGAATACTACTGACCGGCCGTGTTTCCTCATCGAGCAATTTAAAGTTAATAAACGCAGTACAGACCCTTGCGCGAACAATATAACGCGAAGCCAACAGCCAAAACTAAAATTGCAACGAGATGAAACCGATACGATTACAATAATAGAGATTATCCGTAATGTATCCTAAGGACATTTATCAATTACCACTGCCTGTCCCGATGTATATCGGGAAGAAACGAATATTTAATCGTCAAAAATTTCGTCTGACCGTAATAAAAAAATTAAATGAAAACAACATTACTTATTCTATGTTTACAGCTTATAATTGGCGCTACATACGCTCAAAGCGTCATTGAACTGCCAAAATGCCTTACTAAAGAGTTAACGGATTTACAAATTGTACGAGCCGAAAAAGAAATAACAGACTTTCGGCTAAAGCGCATAGAGGAATTTAGAATTAAAGATCATTCGGATAGATATATTCAAATGAATATGGAGTATGAGACAGACATCGAAATAATTGAAACGCTCGCAAAGTATAGAGAAAAGAACGATGGTTCTACCGGGGGAATGTTGAGCCTTTGCGACGATAAAACAGAGGCATACGATGCGTTGCTCAACAAATATTACAAAAAACTGCTGAACAGGGTAAATGAGAAAGACAGAGAAATTATTCGAATAGCACAACGCAGTTGGTTGAAGTTCAGAGAAAATGAAACCGAAATGCAATCTATGCTCGTAAAACCGGAATACAAAGGAGGTGGAGGGTCAATGTATGCCATTTATCCATCCGGCTTATTTCTTAGATTAACGAAAGAAAGGGTAAAGGAGTTGTTCTTGCATCTTTCCGATATTTATTCTCTCGAATGAACATCAACATACGATGAGTAATTTTTTCCGTTAGTACAAACGTGGCAATCAATAGCTGTATCAAGAATATGACCATAAATATGAAGTATCTAACTTTCTTAATTGTAGCCTTTTGCCTGCTTACGATTTCGGGATGCGGACAGGAAAAGGCTGATATCGACGAAAAAACACCAACGGTAACAAAAGAAACCGGCACGATTGGGATAGTGGGAGAGTTTCGTCCCGCTACTTTCCTGCCTATAATCATTGAGCAGCGATATACGCCGATTGAATTGCGCAGAATGACCGGAAAAGCCAACCCCGAAAGTATTAACGATATATTCTTACTGCTTCCGCAAGAAAATTGTATGAACCTCACCGTGGAAGAGCGGAGCAAAGTATTGAACGGAGAGCAAGCCGGTAGCGGACAGTTTAAAAAAGAATTCAGCAACAACCAATATATGAGTTTTAGCAACTCATCAGGTGACGTTTGGGAAATGTGCGCTATAGAAAAAGATGGGATATGGCATATGGCCATTACTTGGTTGTGCGAAAACTCTCATTATGTACCCTATTGTTATTCGGATGGGATATTATATTCTTGCACTGAATGGGATTTGAGCTATGAACAAGATAGTTGGCCCGAACAGTTTATTGATTACGAGCAACTTACGTCGGAGCAGCAAGAAAAGGCTACCGCCGTTTGGCAAAAAGGAGTTCGCTGTTTGTATCGCCTGCCCCGACAAGGGAGTATCGCCACAAAGTTTATCGACCGCGCTCCTTATTCGGGCATTCAAATTCCCGAATCAGCTTTCAAGGAGAGGTTACATCAAATTGCAGGCTACAGCTTAGTTGGCGAAGAAAAATATTACTATGAATCTGACGCTTATTATATTTGGGGTACTTGGGGTGAAAATCGGGTAAAAGTAACTCCATTAAGCGACGTTGATACAGCATACATTATTGAAGCCTGCTCGTTTGAAGGAGCAGTAGATGACTTTATGGTGGTGTCTCACGGTAAGGAGTCTGTCCGTAATATGTATATATATAAGCTGAGTACGGGCGAGTTGCTGCAAACCATCCGCGATTGTTACGGAGCAATTACCCCCGATACCGATAAACTGGGTTTCACCGTGAGCATCGTGCAAAAAAAATCACCTCAATTGGTGTGGGACTCCCCAAAAAACACCTGGAAACCAACCGGTAAAATACCTTCAAAATTATATAACGAGGAATTGGAGGAGATGAAACAACTATTTAAAGACGAAGAATATCAGGGGTTGACCCTTTCTGCGTTACAAACGGCTCACGTGGCGTTACCGACGGGAAAAGTAACTTATCGGGATGAGTATCATTGGAAACCAACGGATGAATAATGAAGTAGGAAGAAGTAGATAACGAATATAAAACAAACAATATGAAACACCTAACCCTTTTTATTGCCGCCCTTTTCCTGTTAACAATGGCAGGATGCAAACAAGGGAAAGCAAGTATCAAAAACGAAGAATCGGAAAGAATGGAAAATGTAGAAATGGAGGAAATCAACAACGACGACATCGACTATGGACCTTTTACGCAATTGGTAGCTCAATTTACGCCCGAACAGTTGCAAGAAATAATCGGAAAACCCCAACCCGAGGGGGTGCGCGATTTATTGCTGCTGCTTCCGGATGACGACTGCTTCAACACATCGATTGCCGACCGCCGCAAAGCATTGGCAGGCGAGCGTGTGGGTGAAGACCGACTGGGTATAGGAGAGGCTAACACCCAATACCTCAACCTTACGGGAATATTCGAAGGCACGTGGGAGATGTATGCTTTGCAAAAAGGCAAGCGTTGGCACATTGCCGTCAATCAACAGGAGTGCGGACCGCTTTGCCTGACAACAATCGCTCACGAGTATTCTTTTCTCGAAGGTAAATTGCTTCGCCATTCCGCTGCCAACCTTGCCGGATATCAGGACGCGTGGCCCGAATTGTTTATCGACTTCGACCAACTGACTACACAACAACAAGAAGCCGTGCATAGCATTTGGAACGGCAACAACGAACAAATGAATATGATTTTGTTCCGCTTACCCCGTCGAGGCAACAACATATCCATGTATATTGACCCGCTTGCATTTTCCGACGCGGGAGTTCCTGAATCGGCTTTCAAGGAAGTGGAAGCAGAAATGTGGCCGTTCGACGAAAGCGAATGGAGTGACGCGCAAGCCAACGAAACGGTTTTATTTGAAAACGACAAATGGCACATTACCGGCTATTGGCGTGGTGGTGTAGACGCGTTTTATGTAACCGTAAATCCCAAAAAAGGAAACGGGAAACCCTACACGGTAGAAACTAATTCGTTTATTGGTGTGGTGGGAGATTTTATGGTAATGGGACTGGGCACAAGCTGGCAGAGTTTACAAGTATATCAAATCAGCTCCGGAAAGCAGTTGCCTGTTGATGATAATTTTACGGGAATGATTGAAGCCGATGCCGATGAAAAGGGTTTTACCTTTAGCCTAATGCAAGAAAATCCTCCTGAACTTGTTTGGAACGAAAACCAAAAAACGTGGGAGCCGAAAGGGCACGTGCCTGCACACCTTTATAACAAGGAGTTGGAAGAACTGAAAAATGTGTTGAAAGGCAATGAATTCGAGGGTATGACACTCTCGGCATTGCAGACAGCGCACGTGGCGTTACCTGCGGGTAAAGTAACGTATCGAGATGAATACCGCTGGCGACAAACAGATGAATAAGGCGGAAGACCGAAGTACCGCACGGCGGTTTTACATCGCCTTGCAGATGAATTTGAACAACAAACAAAAAACAAAATTGAAAATATGAAAACAGCAACAACAATTTTAGCACTTCTCCTCATCGCGCTTATAGGTTGTGGTGGAGGGAAATCCGATAACAAGAAAGTACAAGACCAAGAAGATTCCTTAGTAGAGTTGAGCGTAAACAGCGAAAATTCGTCAGAAATAATTGATAGTAACATTAGTGACGATGATCCCTTTAGTGAAATAATCGCTCAATATTCGTCCGAAGAACTACGGCAGATATTAGGCAAAGCCGAACCGCAAGATGTAACCGACCTGTTCCTGCTTCTGCCCGAAAGCGATTACCTTCTCTATTTGAATTTTACCGTTGACCAACGCCGGAAAATGGTAAAAGGCGAACGAGTATCGTCATATTTTGGTGAAATGGGACTGGAAGAAATTGACGTGCGAAACGGTTATCTTTCGAGCGGCTACGAAGGCATTTGGGAAATGTTTGCCAAAAAACAAGATGGTATTTGGCAAATTTTAGTGAACGAACAAAACTGTGGTGCGCTTTGCAGTACTGTGCTGGCAAAAACCTACACGTTTGCAAATGGCAAGCTTATTAAACGCAGCCATGCCAATTTAGCCGGCTATCAGGATTTGTGGGTGGAACTCTTCATCGATTTCGACCAACTCACGCAAGAACAACAGGCACAAGCAAACAACATTTGGGGGGAAAGCAGCCAAGGCGACGAAATGACGATGCCATTCAGTAACGTACTTTTCCGTCTCCCGCGCGACGGCAGAACCATCACCATGTATATCGTAAAGCAACCATACATAGATGCCGGCATTCCGGAAAGCGCTTTCAAAAAAATAGCAAAAGAAATAGGACTATAAACTCGCCTACGAAATGAAAACAATAACTATGGTTACAACTCTAACACTATTTGGTTTGTTCGGATGCTTAAAAGCACAGGAAAAGCAATTAGTTTCGGTACATTACTTTCGCTCCGGTATGGGCATAGATGACAGTATTTCTAGAACAGTCAAAAAAATGGATGATACGTACATTTGCGAATTTAAAGAGGAATTAATGGAGGAAGTAGAGACTTTCATAGTTAATAAAGCCGATTTCAATGCCTTGGCGAAAATAGTCTTGTCAATGAAAAGGCCGATCTTAAAAAACAATCTCTTTACAAGTGATAAAAATGAAACGCTTACCGTTGTTTTTAACAGAAAAGGGAAAAACGTTACGTATAAATACGACATGAAGCATAGGTTGAATAAGAAAACTGCTGATCAAAGACACCAAGCCGTAGAACTTGTAGAGCGGTTGATTGACCGATACCGGAATAGGAATGACGAAATACGTCTCCATTACAGCAAAGCCAATGCCGGGAACAAAGTGTACACTCACGCCGAACCGGCTGATTTGGTGGAGGGCTTAGGTGAATTTGCAGAGCATGTTGAGCCGAAAGAAGGTGAACCTACGAGCGAAAGCAATAAGTATTCATACCGATGGAAAGCGCTGAAACCGGGTTTTGTTACAATTTGGAAAGATGAAATTTCATTATCCGGTTCTGAAATTCCGGAAGAATTTAAATCGTACCATTACTACACAATAGACGAAAATCTGAATGTAGAATATATAAAAACATATTATTTGATCCTCGGTGTAATAAGTCTTAACAGTTGGGAATACGAAAAAATTACAGAAATAATCCGGGAAGTTAATAAAAGTGAGGATCTCGAAGTTCCGAAATACGCCATGCAAGTCAGGCATTTTTATTTTGTCAACGGCTCCTACAAAATGGTTGGAGAAATTCCCACAGACACGTCTCCTCCGAGATGGGCTTACGTCATTGATATGAATGCCCGTAAAGTGTTGCCAAACTCAAAAGAAACTCTCTCAAAAATACTAAAGTCTCTCGATATGTTCAACAATAATAAACTTTCACATGAAGACATAATTAGAATAATTTCTTACGTCATTTACAAAGGAAATCTCATTACCGAGGATTACCAATTAATTGATGGAGCAGAGCTTCCGGAGTTTCAAAGAGAAGAAAATGGTGTAATATATACGGTGTACACAAAATTTTCACATAGTCCTATGATACCGTACAGGCCTAAACAATGCATTATAAACATTGACAAGAATTTCGATATTACCATTAATGAAACTGTCATAAACAACTTCGAAAATTAATAAATTAATCACAATGAAAACAGTAATTATGCTTACAACTCTAACACTGTTTAGCTTTATCGGATGCTTAAAAGCACAGCAAAAGCAATTAGTTTCTGTAGAATTCGATTATTCCGTAAAATCCACCAACTATCGTCTGGCGGTAACGGTAAAAAAAGCAGACGACACTTATAATGGTACTTACCAAGAGAAACTGATGCAAAAACCGGCCACTTTTCCGATTACAAAAACCGATTTCGACGAGTTGGCAAAAATAATAATGAAAATGAGAAAACCTGCAAAAAAGCGTATGCATCCCGTTACAAACGAAGACAGGGAGGGAAGGTTTACCGTTATTTTCAACAGCAAAGGCAAAGACATTACACGCAAATACGAGATTGATGAATTTTCACCCAAGAAAGAGACAGACCTCAAAAACGAGGCCATCGATTTGACGAAAAAATGGATAGACCAACATAAGGCGAAAAGTGAAATTCATGTGCGTTGGTATACAAGCCTCCCTCAGGTCCGTAGGATTTACACCCACGTAGAACCGGCAGATTTGGTGGAATATTTGGGTAGGTTTGTTGACAAAAGTAACCATCCTAAAGATGAAATGCCCGGTGGCAACCAATCCGGCTCGTTTCGCTGGAGGGCATTGAAACCGGGAGTGGTAACCGTTTGGATGGAGGAGCATTATTCAGACAACTTTCCCGAGGAGTTTGAACCTCACGGTTGCTATATCATTGATGAAAACCTCCATGTGCATTATTCGAAAAAAGAAACAGAAGCGGCTCGAGAAAGATTCAAGCAAAGACAACAAGTATCGACAGAAGACTGAAGTTCGCGAAATACAACTTTAAAAACTCAAAAGATGAGAAAGATAATCAGAATTATAACCATCGCAGTATTTGTCATCACGGCAATTCCTATTTCAACCTGTTTGAGAAAAGGTGCTGAGAGGGATATTGAGCAATACAAAGAAGCACGTAAAGTGAACACAGAAGAGGCTTTTGCCGAAGCTCTTAAAACCGATGGTTGGATTTACGCCGATGGAGCGTTTATAGGAAAAGCGCCGTTAGATGAGCTGAGGAAGAGCAAGCGTTCGCGCAAATTGAAAATTGAATCGTTTTTACACAAAGGAGCCGATGTCAATCGAATAGTTGATTCCTTAATGGCAGCAGGCGATTATATAGAAATTAGACTGACAACAGGCACGGTATTGAGAGAAAATAAGGACGACGTATTTAAAATTAATAAAAATTATACGGCTTATACCTGTGCAGAAAGCGTAACATTCTTGGGACAAACTTTTGATGCGAAATTAATACTTCCACAATTACTAAGTTATACAATAGCACAACAGCCCCACAGAGGAGACTCGTATGAAGCATACGAAATAACAGGAGTAAAAAGTCCGAGTTATACTTGGCTAAAAGTAAATGTAAGCAACGGACAGATTGTAGAAAACGATTTGAGTATATTCCACGAAAGTGCTGTGGAAAGTTTGAAAGAAGCTGCCGAAGGGGATGGGGAAAAATATAAAAATTATACAATTGGAGGTTTTTTAGTCACTTGGCTGATATTGATGTTTGTAGTGCTTTGGTTAGAAGGAAAATATATAAAAAGATAAATGTAAAAGCAGGTTCAGCCTCAGGCAATGATTGTTGTGGAAACCGGCGATTTCGCTGCGCTTGATTCCATACGACTTTAATGAGAAAAGAAAAACAATCGGATGAAATTATAAAAACTTTTTCCAATAAAAAGGAAACGAAAAAATCGACAATTAGTCAGTTATTCTGCTGAATAAAAGAATAATGGAAACTTAATACTCTTGATTCTCTAACAGTCCAAAAACTACAAATATGAAAACAAAACTATTAGTATCGCTCTTTCTTGTAGCATCAGTCGGCTGTGCGAACCCGAGTTCAAAAAAAAATGTAAACGAAACGCAAGACAGCGTTCGTGTTGAAAAAGCAGAGCTTGCCGATGAGTTCAATCTCGAAAAGTTGAACGCGGCGATAGCCAAATACGATAAAGTAGGCATCTTTATTGATGGTTTGGCATGCGTGGAACTAAATGGCAAACAGTTCTTTATCGATAAAACAGGAAACGAGGTGACGCCCCCTGTGCATGATGCCGCCTACACCGAGGATTTCAAGAACGAAACCCGTAAAGAGGGATTAACCCCGGTAGAGCGTGACGGAAAATGGGGATATGCAGACGAGGAAGGCAACGAAGTGATTTCCTGCATTTACGATTACGCCGAAACGTTTCACGACGGACTTGCCAAAGTTATAACAGATTCGGGAAAGGGAATGATTGACGCGCGAGGAAACACGGTGGTTGAATGTAAATATGACGCCATAGACGGAACGTTCGATAGATACCCTTTGTTGCGGGTGTTCCTCGATGACAAATACGGCTTCATCGACAAATCGGGGCGCGAGGTAATTCCCGTAATTTACGACAGCACGTTGGGAGTGGAGTTTTACGATGGATTAATGGGAGCAAAGCTCAACAGTAAATGGGGCTATATAGACCAAAAAGGAGAGGTAATAATTCCCTTCCAATACAGCGATGAGCAAGATCCGTCGCAATTTAGCGAAGGATTGGCAGCGCTAAAAGTAAACGGCATATGGCAGTATATTCAGAAACCATAACACTCCCTTGCCGGTCGCAGGTATGAATTATCGGTCTGACGGATTGATTTTATCACAACAATATAAAAAACAAAGAAGTATATGAAACAATTAATTTACCTCCTCCTTTCGGTTTTGTTGGCAATGTCTTGCACCGGACAAAGCAAAGGCACCGGCAATAAAACATCCGGCAACCAAATCGTTTCGGAAAGCAAAACCGATGCGCCCGTGCCAACTACCGAACCCGAAGTGGAAACAGAGTTAATAATCAATCCCGACTATTCGTTCGACGAAAGCGGGGAGCTAAAACTCAACACTCAACGCTACAGCATCCGTTTTCTCGAAAACATCGAAGACGCGGGTGGCTTAATTGCCATTCTCGATAAACAACAAAACAAAGCCTATTCTATTACAGGTTGGGCAACTTATTATTTCAATGTATATAATAATTACCTGATTATAGACGAAGGAACGGGCAACGCGCGTACATTTTATGTGTTTAGCCTCGACAGTCGAAAAGCCGTTTACAAAACTAATTACAACAGCGGAAGCGAGGAGTTCGACCCCGACAAAGGTATACTCACATTCGAAACAAAAGTGGACGAATTGCCACAGGGCGTGAAGGCTGAAATTTCGGAACAGCAAAAAGCAATGCTCGAGGAAAATCCTTCGATGTTTGGCTATGCCGAAAAGCGGATATTCAACCTCACAACCGGCAAAGAGGAACAAACCGGCACATTCAGGTATCAGTATTACGAGTAAAGAACAGATGCAATAAAAAACAACCGGTTTTCTCTTTGAAATCTCTATCCATTTTCCCTGTAGTTTCGTTGAAAATAGGTTGTATAAAACTAAGATAAGTATTAGTTAAAAAAAGGAAAGAGCTATTTAAGGCCTTAGAAAACTTAATTTCAGTAGAATCTTCGGAAGAAGAATCAGCAGCGATTGATGGCGGTTTGACTCCCTTCGGCAGGGGGGACAAAACCAGTAGCGGAAGAGGTTTTAAGTAGAAAGTTATCAAGTAAAAAGTGAAAAGAAATTTGCGCCTTTGTGTGCAGCTATAAACTATAAATAATAATGCGAACAACAATTTTTTTACTCCTCCTTGCTCTGGCGTCAGTTTCCTGTGCCGGGAAACAACAAAACAGTTCCGGTGAAGAAACCGGCAAACTCACGTTCGACTCCATTACGGTACACGAGAAAATTAAACTCCTGCCCAACGAGCCGGACAGCCTGCCATACGCCACGATAGATATTCACTTTGTATATCCCGTCACCTTTGGCACAAAGGACGATTTGCAAAAACTGCAATCACTGTTCTACGAAAAAGTTTTCGGCGAAGAGTATGCCAACGCGACGTCGCCACAAGAGGTGATAAAACGGTACATCGAGCACTATGCCTCAACATACCGTAAAGCAGAAACTGATAGGTTTAAAGAGGACTATGCAAAATATTATGACGGGGGTTACTTTCCTTATTACACATACGGTATAATCGAGTCAGTTTCTAACAGTATTGAGTTTAGAAATAACTCGTTGTTAAGTATCTCTTCGCGCACCAATTCGGAATATGGAGGTTCACATTATACAAACAACTTTAGTTACGCCACCATTAGACTAAGCATACCTGCTGTTTTGGCTGAGACAGACATTTTTGTGCCGGACTATAAAGAACCTCTTGCCCAAATTATAAGGCAAAAGCTATTATTATATGCAAAAGAAGAAGTTTATCGAGGCGGTAACTTAAGTGACAGCGAGTTGAGAGAATCCTTCCACGATTTTTACAGTATTTACTCCAACAATCTTTTCTTGATGGATGATAAGGGACTTCACTTCTTGTACGATACCGGTGAGATAGCACCTGTTTTTGATGGAAACTTCGAAGTGGACATCCCCTACGGCGAAATAGCCCACCTGCTTAAGCCAAATGCTTTTGCACAGCTTTTTCCCGATATCGACTTGCAAAAAGAGAGAGAAAACTTTCAACTGCAAGAGAAGGAAAACGGCATAACCGTAGTAGATATGTTTCTGCTGCTGCCCGATGAGTGGTTTCCTGAAGGATATACGGAAAAGGAACGTGAGTTTTTATTTGAAGAATGGGCAAATGAGGACGATATCAAAGAAAATAAGTTTAGTCTTCCTGATGATTTTTTCTATCAGCGCGAGCAAATGGAGGGTAAAAAAACAAACCTCATACCTCGATATGTCTATTATCGACAATTGCCTGTCAACAGACATTTGGTTACTGTATTTCACGAACCTCACAAGGATATTGAATATGAACTGATAGCCTATTGGTACAAAAACGGCAAATTGGAAAAAGACGAGGAGTTTTACGCCTTTGTTAATGATAATTTAATCTTTAAGAAAACAGATTTCTTTGATTTAGAGAATGTAGCGAAAGAAATTGTAGAAGAATATCTCGAACATTTTGCTAACTTTATTGAATATACATTTTATGTTTCAGAAAGTGGAATGATAACAATTACAGCTCGTTACCAAAATTTTTATGATTATCCCACTGAGATATTTGACCCAATAGAACATTACATAAAATTTGAGCGCATTGGCGACACATGGAAAAAAAACGGATAAAAACATACAAAGACTAATCTCGTCTTCCAACTAAAAAAACAACAACAATGAAAACAACAATCGCAACATTTATATTCACCCTGTTTTGTCTCACGGCTTTGCAGGCTCAAAACACCAACAAGGCGGTGCAGCAAATTCGCAAAGAATACACTCGAGTGAAATCGCAAATAGCCGTTTTAGAAAAGGCAGGTTACGCGGGAGAACTGTACTGTATGCACATTACCGACAACGTGTATGGTAAATCCTATCCCGCATCGGGCAATTACAAAGCCAATTATTGGTATTACTATACACTTGAAGGAGAACAGCCGCCCAAGTTGCGTATGGTAATTGAAACCACCAAAGTTGCCGGTAAAACAGATTATTTAGAAGCCTTGTTCGACGAGGATAGTGAGAATATATTTGTTTTCGTGAAATACGGAAACGATAATATTGAAAACCGCATTTACAGCAACAAAAACGGCATTATTCTCTACAGCAAAAATAACGTGGAGAAAAGTTTAAACGATTTATCCGAAGAAACCATTTGGATGCATCGTGCAGCAATCGCTCACAAAGAACGATTCAATTTATTTATGTATGCACATTGACAACAGTAATTCCTAACTAAAAGAAACAACAAACAATGAAAACAAAACGTAAACTTATCATCTCAATAACGCTAACCATTTTTTTTGCAATAAGTTGTGTGGGACAAAATAAAGCATCATTACTAAAAATAGAACCGATTATGACATACCAATACCTTGAATTAAGTAAGAAAGAGCAAGAAACAATCAAGGAGATTCTCATAAAAGACAATACTCCCCGAAACTTAAAGCTGTCGCCCTACGCGGGACAAGTACATCGTTTCTATTTTGTTTCTTACAAAATACCGCAAGAATTTGTAGTGCTTGATGAAGAACCATCCGCACACTCATACAAAGCCATCATCGACGCAGAGAAGCAAGTAGTGCTTCCGAATTCCGATGAAACTCTTTCGGAAATACTGAAATCGTTGGAGCTGTTTTGTAATAACCAAATCTCTGATGATGTTATCGCACTTCTTATCTCAAAAACCGTCTACAACGAAAACCTCATCACCAGTGACTACCATTTGGTTAGCGGGGCAGAACTCCCCATAATTCAGCGAGAAGAGGCAAAAATCATTTGCACAGCGTATTTAGAAACTTCGCGCGGGATGATGATGCCGCTGCTTTCAAGATGCACGATAACTATTGATTCGGCGTATCATATTACACATGAATGTGTGGATATAAATCCGTTTTAATGCCAACGGTTACTCCATGCATCCGGTAGAATTGCTCATTCGGAGCGTAGTAAAGTAGACCAAACATCAAACATCAAACATCAAACATTATATAACATGAAGTCTCTCATTTATTTATTCCTTACAGCTTTAGCTATTTCCTGTATCGGAAAACAACAAAGCAGTTCTGTCGAAGAAATCGGCGAACTCAAGCTCGACTCCATCGTGGTAGAAGAAAAAATAAAACTGTTACCCAACGAGCCCGACAGCGTACCTCATGCTACATTGAATATTAAATTTGTATATCCATCTGCCTTTGGCACAAAAGAGGAGCTGCAAAAACTGCAAGCTGTTTTCTACGAAAAGGTTTTCGGCAAAGAGTATGCCGATGCCACATCACAGCAAGTGGCGGTAGAACGATACATTGCCCGATATGCTGAATTTTACCGCGAAGAGACTACGGAAGTTTATAAAGAAAACAGCTCTTCTCTTGATGTATCGGACGATGGCGATCGATGGTTTTTGAACTCTCTTAGTTACGGACGAGAGATAAATAACAGCATTGTTTTTATCAACGAAAACGTGATGAGTTTCAACTGTTTTTCCTGGGACTATACCGGCGGAGCACACGGTAACTTTGGTTATAGCAATCACTCCATCGACCTGAAAACTCTAAAACCCATTGCGATAGACGAGATATTGAGCGACAACTACGAAGATGAGCTCACCACCATCATCAAAAGCAAACTGCTACATGTGCTAATGGAAAAATTAGACAATTCCGTAACCGATATAGATGAACTGAAAACCTATTTCTTCGATTTCGAAAAGATAGAGGTTACCGACAACTTTATGCTCACTAAAACGGGAATGACTTTTACCTACAACCCTTACGAGATTACGCCATATGCCGCCGGAGTAATAGAGGTACACATTCCTTACGGCGAGATGATGAACTTGCTAAACCCCGATGCTTTTGCACGACTTTTACCGTCGCGAATGTGAACATACCAGAACCAAAGAAAATGAGACAGAATGAGCCAAAAGTATTGAGAACTTTTGCTTTACTCGCGCCACGGACAATCTGTCCGTCTTATCAATTAAGATTTGTTTTTTGCCGTAAGGAAGAAACGTCCGGTTAATTATTAAACTCAAAAGAAGTAAAAATGAAAACATTTTATCCAATTATCCATCTCCTTATTGTTTCACTGTTTTGTAGCTGCACTCAAAGCGGCAAGGAAGAAAAACAAACTGAAAAGCCGGAAATTAAAACCTATTCCGATTGGGTGGCAAAGTCTGACGATTACAATCCCGATATTGAATATTACAGGTTGACGATTCCCGACTATTTCCGGAAAAATAGTGATGTAACGCTCGAATTGAAAACGATTAAAGTTGTAAGCGACCAGCCGAACTCAAGCATCAGCCTGATCGACAAAAACGGAAATTACTTGGCAACCTTGTACGAACCTACCCGATTTCATGAAACGGCAATACTGAATACGATTGTTTCAGTTGGAGATATCGATGGCAACGGAGTTAACGATATTAAATTCGATTTCCCCTATACGGACAATAAATTGATGACTTGTGCCACACGCTCCGTTTATTTGTTTCAGGAGGCAGACAAAACGTTCAATAAAATCTCTTTCGATAGTTTTGTTTCAGAAAGCGATATAAGCGAAATAGACTTGGCTGGTGAAGGGCGACATTACATCGTAGCGCGAAACCTGCAATATCTTGACGACGACAACCATTATTTGGTGGGAAATCTTTACAAATACACCCCCGACGGTTTGGTTTGCGTGAGCGAGGAAAACGGCTATCCCAAAGCTGTAAATGCGGATAAAACAAGAACAACCAATGCAGAAATCGTAAACAAGCATAAAAAAGAGTGGACACTTCCGCTGCCCGACAAGTATCATTTTTCGAAAAGTACCGACCCCGAAGCTGCGGAAGGTCCCAAAACAGTAGTAGATATGTTTCTTTTGCTGCCCGATGATGCCTTTAACGGAGCATATCCACGTCCGGTACGCGAAAAAATGGCAGAGTACAAAGACAGGTATTTGGAAAAAGAGTACGAATCTTTATATTATAAGTATGGAGGCTTAAGAAACGGCTTCCAAGAAAACGAACTGCACATAGTGACGGAACGTGATACCCCTGAGGGTTTTATTTATTTTTGGCAATTTCCGGGCAGCAGGCGTTTGGTTACCTTGCTCGATGATAGTCTAAAACTCGAGGCATATTGGTACGAAAGGGGTAAATTGGAAAAAGACAATGATTTTTATGCCTTTGTAAACGAAAACTCCAACTTCACTTGCGGTGATTTTTACGAATTTGATTTAAGTAACGCTGCCGAAGAAGATATTCCGAATGACGATTTGTGTTCCCGCTGCACAATGTACAAATTTGATGTTTCGGAAAACGGCAACATTACAATTACGGTATCTAACATTATAGAAGAACTATATGTTAAAGTAGAAAAAGTATATGATGTCCGGTTTGAGCATGTCGACGGCAAGTGGGAAAAATCGCGCATCTTAAGTAGGGACTTTAATTCCGAATAATTAATTATCGCGACATCCCATATACGGTGATTTTACACACCTAATGCATAGTAAAATAAACACCAAACGTCAAACTTTTAAAAACATGAAACACAGTTTATTCATCATCAACATCATTGCGTTCGCGATACTGGCAACCAATACAATGCAGGCACAAAACTATCGCGATGCGCGCGGTAACCGCTTAGGACAAGTACAATCGAGCGGCACGGTGCGCGACGCATCGGGTAATTATATAGGAAGATTTGAAGCAAGTGGCACCGTACGCAATCAATTGGGCAATTACATCGGCAAAGTACAGTCCAATGGTACGGTGCGCGACAAGCTGGGTAGTCGTTTGGGGCAAATAAAGTCCGACGGCACGGTGCGCGATTCATCGGGAAATTATATCGGAAAAGTGGAAAGTAGCGGAACCGTACGCGATTCAAGAGGCAACCTGTTGGGCAAAGCCGAAGGAAACGATAAAAAAATTATCGGCGCCGCCTATTTTTTCTTTTTCTTTAAACAATAAACAAAATGAAACGAACAATTACAGGCTCCTGACGACAGTACAGACGCTTATGCAGGAAAAGTAACTCTCCGTATTGTACACGCATTAAATAATAACAAGAACTTCTAACTTAAAAAACAACCGATATGAACAAAACAACAATTTTATTATTCGCCATGTTTTTGTTGGTGCTTCCTGGCATCCGGGCACAAAAAACAGCCGAAAAGGCATTTCCGCAATTCACGTGGACAAAAACCGGAGTCGATAATTTTCTCGATTCGCGTTTCGGGTACGACAAAAACACGTTCACCCTCGTGAAAAAAAGATGCGATGCACTACCGCAAACAGATGCGTGCTATTCGGCAAATAACGATGAAGATTTTACACTGTTGGGACGTTACAAAAACGCATCGATGACGGAAAGCGTGAATATTCTATACTCACCCGGCCCAAGCGCCGACCCCCTCTTTAGAATAACCGACGCGCGAAACAATGTCATCTGGGAATACACAGCCGACGAAATGTGTATCAACGCCTCAGGAGTCATTTACACCGCCGGACACAGCAATAAAATGTTTAACGAGCGCACCAAGTGGCAACTGTCGGGACATAACGTGCGCGAAGTAAAACAGCCCTATTTATATGTGGGCTTTAAAGGAAAATTGCTCAGAGACGTGAAATTGTTCAGTCAGAAAACGGGTGGCGTGGTGGTAGCAACCTTACCCAAAGGATATGAAATAGAAGTTTTGCTGAGCGAAACCGACCCGCAATCCAACCCCGATGGATTTTCTTCGCTTCCGAAAAACTACTTGGCGCGCAGCGCTTTCGGCTTAGTGGGTTGGCTCCGGCTTACAGACGATGAAACGTATGTTACCCCGGTGTTGAACGAACTAAGGTATTGGGGCGATTAAACAACGAATTGGAAAAATTATGAAGAACATAAAAAGATTTATCATACTGCATTCCAACGATTTCCACGGCGACTTTTTCGAGGAATACGAAAACGGTAAATTAAGTGGTGGAATATCGCGATTGTCGGGCTATATCAATAAAATCCGCGAAGAAAACCAAAATGTGCTTTACACCATTTCGGGCGATATGTTTCGAGGCTCCATTATCGATTCCGAATACCGGGGAATTTCAACCATCGAACTCATCAACCTGATTGCTCCCGATGCGGTAACTATCGGGAATCACGAGATAGATTACGGCATTGCCCACCTATTATTCATCGAAAAAATGGCGAAATTCCCCATTCTTAACGCCAACTTGTACATCAAAAAAGTGCAAACCCGACTGTTTAAACCCTACGAAATCATAAAAAGAGACGGGTTAAACATTTTGATTATCGGAGTTATTACCGAAGACATTATTGCCGCTACAAAAAAAGATGAAATAATCGGCGGCTTTATCGATGTGGAGGAGGCCGCGAGAGAGGTAGAGAGAATTTGCAATAATTATAAGCATATCGATATCGATTTTACGATGATTTTAACCCACATCGGTATTGAGGCAGACATAGAACTGGCCAAGTTAATCGACCCGCTTTGTGGCGTTGACCTGATTTTGGGAGGACACTCACACACCTTTATGAAGGAACCTCTGCACGTGAATGATATTGTAATCGCACACGCGGCTCACGGGAGTGATTATATCGGACGGTTCGATATCGACATTGATTCCGACAACAACTGCATCGATTTGTATAAATGGGAACTTGTGAGTATTGACGAAGAGTGTCCGAGAGATTATGACATAGAAGAAGTTTTATCGCATTACAAAGGGCAATTGGATTCTAAATACGAGCGATTAATCACCAAACTCGATTCAAAATTGACACACCCGCGAAGGAATCAGGAAACCAGCTTGGGAAATTTCTTCACCGATATAATAAAAATAACGCTGGGAGTGGACGTTATGTTGATAGGATCGGGCAGTATTCGGGGAGAGTGTTTAGGACCTGTGGTGAGTTTCAAGTGCTTAACCGAAATCTTCCCTTACGACCAATCTATTTACCTGATGTACCTATACGGACATTTATTCCGAAAATTCGTGCTCCATATGCTCCGAGATGAAGCTTTTGAAGGAACAACAGAGTTTTATCAGATTTCAAAGGGAGTAAGAATAAGATACAACAGGAACTCTAAACAACTGTTAGAACTCACTTTCCACGGAAAAGAAATAACCGACGATGATGTTTTTACGGTAGGATTACAGAGTTTTCATTTTTCAAACTTGCAGGAGTTTCTGAATATTACCTATAAGGAGGCTGAGTTAATCAGGAAACCCCGGGTGATTTCCACCTCTTGCCTCGATTTAATTGATGAGTATTTATCCACACACAGCAAAATTAAATACGACGACATTGGCAGAAGAATTATTGTGGAGGAGCAATAAAATAAAGTTTTTATGATGTACTATATGCTTCTCCCCGATAATCTCGTTGGTATAACCGGAAGCTATGGGTTATAATCGTGTCGCTGCTCCTCAGTCAACGGCAACGGATTACCTTGTCAATAAAAAAGAACGGAGACTGTCAACCAAGACAGCTCCGTTCTCAACATAGATTGATTCATTTTAAATTGAGAGTATGAATATTTTCCAATCTATTATTGTTCTGAATTATATTCGGGATTACGGATTAATTTTCTGGATAAACCGCAATTTTCACTTGCCGGTATTGACTTTCTTTGTCAGAAATTACAATATTGGTTAGCCCTTTATTTGATTTTCAAATGATTACAAAACCGTTTTACACCGAACGTTTTTTCATAAAATCGATAATCTCGTCGATATAACCAAAAGCTACGCCCACAACCGTGTCGGCTGCGCCGTAGTAAACGGCGACTCTATTTCCGTCGTGCAGCGCGGCGCAGGGGAAAACCACATTGGGCACATCGCCTGCCAATTCGTAAGGCGCGGCGGGAGCCAGCAGATAATCTTGCGTGCGGTAGAGCACTTTCGACGGATTTTCGCGATCGAGCAACGCCGCGCCCATCGAGTAGCGGAAACCGTTGCAGGTGTTAATTACGCCGTGGTAGAACAAGAGCCAGCCCTCGTCGGTGAGGAACGGAACCGGACCGGCGCCAATTTTGGTGCATTGCCACGCGCTTTGCGGAAACGGCGTAACTTTCATCACGCAGCGATGTTCGCCCCAGTATTTCATATCGGGACTGTAGCTGATGTAAATGTCGCCGAAAGGCGTGTGTCCGTTGTCGCTCGGGCGGCTGAGCATGGCATATTTTCCGTCGATTTTTTCGGGAAACAATACGCCGTTGCGGTTGAACGGTAAAAAGGCGTTTTCGCACTGGAAAAACTCTTTGAAATCGAACGTGTAGCCGATGCCGATTGTAGGGCCGTGATAGCCGTTGCACCACGTAATCCAGTATCGGTCTTCAATCCACACCACGCGCGGATCGTATTTGTATTCCGATTCGATCATTTCGGTGTTCCCGGCTTTAAATTCGATGGGGTCGTGATTGATTTCCCAATCGATTCCGTTTTTGCTGAATCCGGCAAAGATATTCATCTGCACCGATTTGTTGTCGCAGCGGAAAACGCCCGCGAAACCATCGCCGAAAGGCACCACGGCGCTGTTGAAAATAGAGTTGGATGAGGGAATGGTGTATCGGTCGATAATGGGATTTTGGCTGTAGCGCCACATTACGTCGGTGCAGTCCGACGGGCGGTCTTGCCAAGGAATGGATACCGTTTTCGGATTTACGTTCAGCCGGTCGGCGGACAAGTTTTCGGATTTACGATTGTTGTTCATTTTTTTGTACGTATTGAAGTTAATAATTTTTTTCGCTGTTAATTTTCTTGTTTGTCCTCTTCGGGATGTCCGAACGGAACAAAAATTGTTACCAAAAAAGCGGGAATGGTGGCAATAAGCACCCAAATAAAGAAATTTTTGTAGCCGAGCCAATCGCTTAAATATCCGCTTGCCATTGAGGGGAGCATCACGCCCAAATTCATAATAGCGGTGGCAAAGGCGTAGTGCGACATTTTGTGATTTCCGGGCGCTACTTGCTGCATCATAAAAAGCATCAGTCCCACAAATCCGAATCCGTAACCGAAGTATTCAATCACGACCGCGCCGCCGATAAACCACAGGCTTTCGGGGCGGAACACAGCCAGCATCAGATACATAATAAACGGAATGTTGAACGCGCAGCAGAGATAAATCAACGATTTTCGCAATCCCAACGCCGAAATAAAATATCCGCCCAACAACGAACCCAGCACAAAGGCTCCGGCGCCAAAACCGTAAACCACACCGATGTCTTTTGTGGAGAGTCCCAATCCGCCGGTTTCAACAGCGGCTTTTAGGAACAGGGGAACGATTTTTACGGCAAATCCTTCGGCAAATCGATAAAAAATGATGAAACAGATATACCAAAGGATATATTTTTTCTGAAAAAACGATTTCAACACTTCCCACAACTCCAGCATCGCTTCGCGACCGGATGTGATTTCTTTCGTAACGCGGCTTCCGGTGGGCAAAATACGCATATTTATCAGTCCGAGCATAACCATCAGTACGCCTACCAACAGCATAATAATTATCCAGGCTTGTGTAATGCCGACTGTTTCTTCCAGATAGCCGGCAAAGTAAATGAGTACGCTGTTGGTGAGTATTTTGGCAATGTTGTACGACGCGCCTTGCCAACCGATATATTGCGCCTGTTTTTTTGAATCGAGCGCGGTAAGATACACTCCGTCGGTAGCAATATCGTGCGACGCTCCGCTAAACGCGATGATTGCCAGCACGGCAATGGTGTAAACGAAGAAATGTGGCAACGACAGCGTAAGCGCCACCAATCCGAACAAAATGCCGCTGAAGATCTCGGTAAAAACCACGAAAAACTTTTTGGTTTTAAACATTTCCAAAAACGGGCTCCAAAGCGGTTTCAGCGTCCACGGCAGCATAATGAGCGATGTCCAGAAGGCAATTTGCCCGTCGGAAATGCCCATATTCGAAAACATAATTACCGTGGCAACGGAGAGCACCACGAACGGTAGCCCCATTGCGAAATAAGCGGAGGGAACCCAGAGGGTGGGGGAGAATTGTTTTTGTTTCATACTTTTTTGAAACTCTTGTCTGCAAATATAAAAAATCTGCAAGAATAGCTACCTGTTTTGCGAAAGATAATATTCTTGCAGATTAAATAAGGTGTAAGCCTGCTTCTTATTTGATAAGATTAATTTCAAATAGGTCGGGAGAGTTTCCTCCATTCCTAGCCTTGAAACGATTTAGAGTAAGAGATTTAACAGAAACCGGGGTCTTAAATTTAAGATAAACAACGGTGGTTACCTTATTGGAAGAAAATACACCTTGCTCAAAACTTCCATCAGCGCCTATTGATGATAACGAAACACCGGACAACTGATATGAACTAGATGTGTTGAACTTAATACCTTTTATAACCTGTTCTTTATCCAGTGTAATGGTAATATAGTGAGACGGTAAAGTCGGATACCATCCGTCTGAATCAATATTTCCATCCGTTAGAAATCCCATATCACCTTGTTTGTAATTTGAAGTGAGTGTTATTCCATCATTAAACTCAACTCCCTCGATAGGTTCGTTAGATGAATCTATATTAGCCAGAACCTTGTGTAGTACTCCAAAAACTTTCACAGTGTTCATGTTTTTGCTTATACTTACCGACTTTCCGGTTGCAGACACTATTTTGATGGGTAGAAGCAAAAGAGCACCTTTTGCCTCTTCCCAATTTGCTTTTGTATTGAGTCTTACTAATACCGAGTCTTTGGACTCTGTCTCACCCTGTTCAATTGATACTTCATTTTTTTCAATTGTATAGAATTGCGGAGGCAAAAAGCTGTATTGAGTACCGTTAGCCTCATTGTAAGTTGCAATAAAATCTTCGTCGATGTCGAATTTAACGGTTACTTTCTCAGTTGCAGGCATCGTTATTCTTGCCGGAAACTTATAAACAGTATCTCCCGATATTGTGGAAGTACTTTCTGTAATATTGTGTGTATTGGTAAAGTTATATTCGTTTAGAGGAGTAACCTGATTGCTCACATACACAACCCCGGGAGGAGTTACATCTTCGCTTTTATCGCAAGACACAAAGAAAAGAGCTAAAGATATGCAGGTGAGAGATAAATATGTTGCTATTTTTTGCATAATTCTATGTTTTTTGTAGGTAAATATCGAAAAGGCATCATGCGCCTTTTTCGATATTTTTCTACTACTATTGTAATTAGGGTCTGCTGAAAAATATATAATTTCTTTATAATCAATAAAATAATTA
>CAZKZB010000024.1:0-42269 GCA_964557135.1 uncultured Petrimonas sp.
CAAATTTCTTTCGAAAACTCATAGGCGTATATCCTGTGTATTTCTTAAAAATCCGATAAACATTTCTAACATCATTAAATCCCATTTCAATGGCAATGTCCAACAAATCCTTATCCGTTGTCAGCAATTCAGTGGATATTAAGTCCACCTTTTTATCCAATATAAATTGATAAACAGAAGACCCAGTTGATTCTTTGAATTTTATCTCAAGATTTCTACGAGAAAGTGGTACTAATGCTGTCAACTCCTCAATGGAAATATTAAGCCTTATATTCTCATTGATATAATCAATTACCGTCTTTATATAGTTGTCAGAAATGTTGTACTTCTCTGTAGATTGGCGTAATTCAATACGCACGGGATCAATATTAATATTAAAGGGAACATTGTTTTTGTTTAAAATTAAATTCTGCAACATTTTTCCTGCTTGATACCCTCCGTTTTCATCATCAGTTATAATCGATGAAATTGAAGGATGCGACAAATTGCATATTAGCTCATCGTTATCTACACCAAGCAAAGACAATTCATCAGGAATATTGATATTGTTCACTTTGCACATTTCCGACACCTGCAAAGCAAAAATATCATCGCATGCAAATAAGGCCACCGGCTTCGGCAAATTCAATAGCCAATCGTCCAACTCAATATGATCCTTACTCCACTGCATACTATCTAATAATTCAGACTCATAATAAAAATAATTCCCTTTTATTCTTTCAACTTCCTGACGATAGCCTTCGGCCCTGGCTTTCGACCAGTAGAAATTTTTGTTCCCGTAAAAAGCAAAGTTTTTAAAGTGTCTTTTAGCAAAAAACTGAGCAGCCATTACTCCCGCACCGATATAATCACCGGAAATTCTCGAAAATCGACCACTGATATTTTTGTAACTCTGTAAAAAAACAGGAATATCAAGTTGGTCGAGAAAATCCACTCCCTCGTACTCCCATTGCGCTATAACGGCATCAATACCCCACTCTTCAATCCGCTTCACTATACCGGCCTCACCATACAATGCCTTATAATAGGAGGGTAGGCGATAAAATGTCCAAGGACCATTTTCATTGGCATATTGGATTAAACCGGTCAGGAAACGCCGACTAAACTCGGTAGTGGAGTCTATAAGTACCAAGACTTTTATCATTATTATTACCAATTTTATCTGTTAAAAACATTGTATCAGTTAGTGCTGATTATGCAACAAAAGTACAGCAATAATACATATTTCAGCATTCAGGATCTATATTTAACACATTATCAACTTATATTTACGCAATTTATCAGTTTTTTTCGTTTTAATTCATATAGATATTGTTGACATAATCTACTTTTGTAATATTAAATATTTAACATCAGAAATAAAAATAATGAAAAACGATGGTACTAATAGTTAGTGAAGAGATTTATTGTGTCAGTTATAAGTTTTTTTCGAGGAATAATAGCAAAAGATTATTGCGAGAATGAGCAATAATTCATACAAAGAATATGTTTTTTACAAACATAAATATTAAATTAATCTTGGCTGCTATTTTTTAAAAAAAATTGTAAAAATAATATCAAAACAACATAATTGCCACCTACGCGAAACCTGAGTTGCAATAAAATATACCAAAATGACTAACAGAAGAAATTTCCTAAAACAACTATCTGCTCAGATACCTATTAGAAACAACCATTCATGTGACATCAATATGAAAGTTACAGGTGAGCATTGTAAAAAAATAATACACCTCACAAGATTGTTTGGTTTTATGACCGTACCATGGAGACCTACTTTGAAAATTTGTCTTGATACACACAAAGAAGCTACAAAGCAAGTAGGAGATATTATTAGTAAAAACAATAATGTTCGATAAAATATTTCAAAGTTTTAATACACATAATTATTCTATTAAAATTATATAAAAAACAGATGAAAATGAATGAGAAAAATTACATTTTATCTTTGATTAGGCTATCATCTTGCATATTAGTTTTCTCAATGCTAATATTATGGTCTAATCATGGAAAATTACATGCGAATGAGAACATCTTTGTTTCCAGTTTTTTATCTGACCAAGTTGGGGCTATATTGATAAAAGGGAATGTTGTTGATGCTGAGAGCACTCCAATACCTGGTGTTACAATCTTAGAGAAAGGAACATCTAATGGAACAGTAACGGATGAAAATGGAAATTTCCAGATTAATTTATCTGCGAAAAATAATACTTTAATTTTCTCTTCGATAGGTATGAAAACTCAAGAAATTCAAGTTGAAGGAAGAAATTTCCTTTCCGTTATTATGGAAGAAGATGTAATCTTGCTTGATGAAGTTGTTAGTGTTGGTTACGGAACTCAAAAGAAAATTAATCTCACAGGAGCTGTCTCTGCTGTTAGCGGAGATGATCTAGATTTAGGCATAGGAAATCTGAGTGAATCACTTCAGGGAATTATTCCAAATTTAAATGTTTCAATGGAGTCTGGTGCACCCGGTCTGTCCGCAGATTTAAACATCAGAGGCTTCACTTCTATAAATGGTGGTAGCCCATTGGTACTTGTAGATGGAATACCTCAAGATATGGCAAATGTTGACCCCAATAACGTAGCATCAGTTTCTGTACTTAAAGATGCTTCTTCTGCTGCCATTTACGGAGCAAGGGGAGCTTTTGGTGTGATTCTGATTACAACAAAAACGGGAGTTGCTGGAAAACCAACAGTTTTCTTTTCAGGCTTGTATGCTATTCTCGAACCTACACGTAGACTGGAAAGCATGAACTCGATTGAATATATGGAATTCAGGAATCAGGGTTATATGCGCATCAATGGACGTCCTTATTATTCTGAAGGGATGCAAGAGGCGATCGTTAATCATTTTAATGATCCTGAAAACTATGCTCCGGTTTGGTTGTCTCAAAATGGGAATTATTACAATGGGGTTGCAAACACAAATTGGGTCGATGAGCTGTGGAAAAAGAGATATCCCATGCAAAATTATTTTTTGTCTATATCAGGAGGAAATAAAACCGCGGGACTGCAATATTACACATCTTTAGCCTATAATAATCAAAAGGGATTACCCAAACACTTCGATGAATATTATAATCGGTATATTCTTACCTCTAGGCTAACTTATACGTTAGGAAATTGGCTTCAGGCGAGTATTAATTTACAGTTAACGCAAGCAAATAAACATTATCCTGGCGATACAAATAATAGTAGACATAGTGAAACAGATTTTCCTTTTTGGATAAATTCCTTTCCTACTTCACCTGTTTATTTACCCGATGGCAGGTACTATCAGTCAGGATCTGTTCCGAATATTGTGGCCTTTCATAAGGGTGGTAGTTATCGTGAAAGGGATGAAACTACTGTTATGGTAACTGGGGGCATAGAAATGAAGCCACTAAAAGATCTTTCTCTAAATATGGATTATTCTATACGCCTTTACGATCAAGAAAACATCTCTTTTTGGAGATCTTTGGTAGGCGCTTCTCGGCTACCTGGATATGGCGATACTTATTACCCTTTTACGACACCAAGTCGAGTTTATAGAGGGAATAGCGACAATAGAAATATTACCGTAAATGTTTTTTCTGAATATTCTAAAACATTTAACAAAAAAAATAATTTTAAAGCCATATTAGGATTTAATCAAGAGTATGCAAAATACACTGGTTTTAATGCTTATAGAGAGCGCCTGATTGTTGAAGATATCCCATTTATGAGTTTAGCCGACGGATTATCAAATGTTACTGACTACGCCTCAGAATACGCATTACGCGGGGTATTTGGTCGATTAAATTATGATTACGATGGAAGATATTTACTAGAACTTAATGGCAGGTATGACGGCTCCTCTAGATTTCCTGAAAACGATCGCTTTGCTCTATTTCCCTCATTTTCAATTGGATGGCGTATAGATAATGAGTTGTTTATTAAAGATATCAAACAGGCATTAAAACTCAATATGCTTAAAGTTAGATACTCCTATGGAAATCTTGGAAATCAGGTGGTCGGTTCTTATTACCCATATATTTCGACATACTCAACGGGAAATACAACATATATTTTAGATCCCGGCCAAAACTTGAAAACTGTTTGGATTGGAGATTTAGTTAGCCCAAGTCTTACTTGGGAAACTATCAATCAACATAATTTAGGTATTGATTACGCGCAATTTAATAACAAAGTACAACTAACATTTGATGTGTATCAACGGAACACGTTTAACATGTTAACAAAATCCGAACCTTTACCTGCTGTACTTGGAGGTACCGAACCAAAAACAAATGCTGCTGACTTAAGAACAACGGGGTTTGATCTCTCTGTGATTCTGAGAGAAAAAATCAGAAAGGTTGACAGTAAACTGACGCTGACCCTATCTGATAATTATTCTAAGATTACAAAATATGAAAATCCTGAAGGCGTTATTTCTGATTATTATGTTGGACACAACTTTGGAGATATTTGGGGATTTGTTACGGAAGGATTATTTGAAACGGACGAAGAAGCCGAAGCATGGGATCAATCTCAGATTGTTGCAAGAACATTAATGGCAGGTGATATAAAATTTGTTGATTTAGATGGGGATGGAAAAGTCACAAGAGGTTCTGGCACCCTATCTGATCCAGGCGATCAAAAAATTATAGGAAATAATACACCGCGCTATAGTTTTGGAGTTAAGACTGAACTAAGTTGGAATGGATTTGATTTTGAACTCTTTTTTCAGGGTGTTATGAAAAGAGATACATGGTTAGCTCCCGAATTCTTTTTAACTCATTATACTAATGAATGGAGCATGTATCCCAAAGTAGCTACAGACTGGTGGACAGAAGATAACAGAGGTGCATATTTTCCTCGACCGATTGTAGGGCAAGGTCAAGAAATGATAATTCCCCAAACTCGTTTTTTACAAAATTCTGCATACTTAAGGTTGAAAAATACGACTTTAGGTTATACACTTAACAAGAGGATGACAAACAAATTGCATTTGAACAGATTAAGAGTCTATTTTACTGGCAGGAATTTGTGGGAGGCCACAAAAATGGTTAAAATAGCTGATCCTGAGTTAGCTGCAGTAAGTAAATATCCATTACACAGGCAATATTCATTAGGTATACAAATAACTTTTTAAATTAGAATAAAATGAAACAATACGCGCAAATACTTTTAAATATTATTTTATTTCTATTTATAGGAACGATTATCTCTTGCAATGATGCTTTTATGGAAAGATGGCCATTAGGAAGAATTTCGGAAGTAAACTATTGGAAGACAAGTGGTGAGATAAAATTGTTTGCAAATCAATTTTATTATTATTTGCAACCCACAAACTCACCTTATTATGCTGATAATGGTTCAGACAACCAATTACCACGTAACAGATGGTCATACATATGGAACGAAGTTCCTGTTCCGGCAACAGGTGGAGGATGGAGTACCAACGACTGGAGAAGAATAAATATTTGCAACTATGCTCTTTCCAGAATTGGAGATAGAGACAACAAAGATAACGATTTTCTACGATATGAAGGAGAAATACGCTTTTTTAAAACAAAATTTTATTTTGATAAAATAAAAACTTTTGGAGATGTCCCTTGGCTAGAGCGTGACTTGAATATAGATTCAGAAGAATTATATGCACCCAGAATGTCAAGACTCGAACTGATACCGAAAATATTGGATGACCTTGATTTTGCAATTAAATATTTACCCTCAAAAGATGATAATAGGCGGGTCACCAAATATGCAGCTCTCGCGTTAAAATCTGAAATTTGTCTTTATGAAGGAACTTTTAGGAAATATCATGAATTGGGTGATTTTGAACCTTTATTACTAAAAGCTGCGGAAGCTGCGGAAGCTATTATGAATTCGGGAGAGTTCGCAGTCTATTCTACAGGTGATAAAATGAATGATTATTTTAATCTTTTTATCCAAGAGGATTTAGGAGAAAATTCAGAAGCTATCCTATATAAAGCTTTTGAAGAAGATATTATAATGCATAATTTATCAAGGCAGATGACACAGTCTCAAACGGGTTTTTCAAAAGCATATGCAGATTCATATCTATGTACTGATGGAAAACCCATAAGTGTTAGCCCATTATTTAGGGGTGATGATATTTACAGGGACCAGTTTATCAATAGAGATCCAAGAATGGAACAAACAATTTATCCAGGAAATCCTCGTGTATATGCGTACTTAGCATCAGGACAAGCTTCATATAAAACTGCACCACAGTTTGAAACCAACTATACCACATCTGGTTATGAAATATTCAAGTACAATTCTCCTTATCCAAAAGATCAAATTCAAAATAAAAACACAATTGATCAACATATTTTTCGTTATGGAAGAATATTGTTAAATTACGCAGAAGCAAAAGCCGAATTAGGTACATGCACACAAAGAGATTTAAATATCTCTATCAATTTATTGAGAGATCGTGTAGAAATGCCACATCTTGTAGTAGATGTAGGGTTTGACGACCCTGATTGGCCAAATTGGGAGGTTCCCGTTTCACCGCTTATCAACGAGATCAGAAGAGAGCGTAGAATTGAATTGGGCGCAGAAGGCAACAGATGGGATGATCTGGTTCGTTGGAAAGCGGGTAAATTATTGGAAAATGAAAATACGCTTCTGGGAGCTAGAAATCCAAATACAGGTAATTACCATGTTCAGTATCCCGGTTATCAAAGGAAGTGGTCCGATAAGCTCTACTTAAATCCAATTCCTTATCAAGAACTCGTACTTAATAAAAACTTGGTTCAGAACCCAGGATGGGAATAGTATTTTACTGATATTTTTTATTTACAAATAAAGTATAAATATAAAAATAATTATGACTAAATTAATGAATAACTTTCTTATTTATAATATTCTGTTGATTGCCTTTTTCATTAATTCTAATGGAGTATTTTCTCAGAATGAATATAAGTACTATAATGCAACAGACTTTGAAATAATTGGTAAGGGATTTAATAAAACTGAAAATCCGTATGACCGTTTGTCTGTCGAGCTAAAAGATAAAGTGCCAGCCAATGTATGGAGAGCAGCTCAAAGAACGGCCGGTCTTGCAATTAGGTTCCGTACAAACTCTCCTTTTATTGCTGTTAGATGGACGGTTGCCAACAATACTTATATGAATCATATGACAAGCATAACAGCCAGAGGAGTTGATTTATATTGCCTTGTAAAAAGAAAATGGGAATTTGTATCTCCTGGACGTCCAGCAGGCAGCAAAACGAATAATATTCAGATAATAGGTGGATTAGAAAAAAAAGAGATGGAGTATATGCTCTATCTTCCACTTTTTGATGGAGTTGAGAAACTAGAGATAGGTATTGATGCGAACACACAAATAACGAAGCCATCTGTCGATTCACCACGCAAAGAGAAACCAATTGTAGTTTACGGAGGCTCTGTGGTACAAGGTGCATGTGTGTCTCGTCCCGGAATGGCATATACAAGTCAACTTTCTAGAATGCTCGACCGACAAGTAATTAATCTTGGGTTTGATGCCCCTTCTAGATTTGAGGATGTTGAAATTGCTAAGGCTATGGCTGAAATTGATGCTTCGTGTTTTATAATTGATTGTATAGCAAATAATACATTTGCCAAACTCAAAGATAATTTTTTTCCATTTATTAATGAAATCCGTGCAATGCATCCGGAAGTGCCTATTGTCATAGTGGGAAACAATTATATTCCTCAGTCAAAGTTGCTTGATAGAAGATTAAATGAAATGGAAGGTTATGAAAAAATAGCTAAAGAACTGTATTATGAATTAAAAGACAAACATAGAAATACGATATATGTTGATGGATTTAAGGACATGGAAATAAGCGTTGATGGAATTCATTATACCGATTTAGGTGCCAATAAGAGAGCTCAAGAGCTATATGATAATATTAGAAAGAAAATTAAATAGAGAACTATTAATGATTACAAAGAATGTGAACAAATCTATTATAATCAGGAAACAATTCGTTTTACTTGTAATCTTTTTTCTTTTATCTCCAATACAAAACTTCTTTTTGTACGCACAAGAAAAAGTTGAGTTAAAATATGTTGATGCCTCAGAATTTGAATTAATCGGCAAAGGGTTTACAAACACTAAAAGTTTATACGAGCGGCTTCCGGCATCTTTAGAAGAACGGCTTCGCTCAAATTTATGGAAAGAGTCAACAAACTCAAGTGGCCTTGCTATCAGGTTTCGCTCAAATTCATCAGTTATAGCTGCAAAGTGGGAGGTTACTTTAAACAGAGTTTATAATCATATGACACCTACAGCTACAAAGGGTTTGGATTTGTATTGCTTGGTTGATGGAAAATGGAAATTTGTAAAACCGGCCCGCCCATCTACTAAGAATAAGAAATCCAGTACAATTATTATCGAAAACTTAGACCCCAGAGAGCGGGAATTTATGTTGTACCTCCCCATGTATGATGGTTTAATTAGTTTAGAGATTGGGGTTGAAACTGATGCTTTCATAAAAAACCCGGGCATCAACTCACCTCGTAAAGAAAAACCGGTAGTCCTTTACGGAACCAGTGTTACACAAGGGGCCTGTGCTTCACGGGCGGGGATGCAGTTTTCAAGCCAGTTATCTAGAATGCTTGACCGACAAATTATTAATTTGGGTTTCAATGATCAAGGACGATTAGACGTTGAAGTTGCTGAAGTAATGGCGGATATAGATGCTTCTTGCTTTATAATTGATTGTCTTGGAAATAATGGGATATCTAAACTTCCAGACAAACTCACATTTTTTTATAATGCTATTCGTTCAAAGAACTCCAAAGCACCTATAGTATTAGTAGAACAGACCTATTATACATATACGCTTTTCAATAATAAAACATTTAATTATATTCAGAGGAAAAACAACATTTTGAGGGAGTTTTATAATAAAACAGCGAAAAAAGACAAAAATTTGCACTATGTAGAAGGATACGAAAAAATTGGCTCGGATATGGAGGGAACAATGGATGGTAGTCACGTGACAGATCTGGGGTTTTGGAGAATGACTCAATATATGTATCCGATTATAAAAAAAATAATCAATTAATACGGCAATACCATGAAGTAATTACACTAATTTATTTGAAATTATAAAACAAGAAAACATGAAAAAAATCATTAAAATTATCGCTTTTTCTTTTTTTGTGCCATTGTTTATGTGTGCAAAAGACCAGAATATAATAAAGACAGACAAAGTTTTTCTTGCAGGTGCCGCAACAAGTAAAATTACGCCTGAACTTGGTGTGACTCTTGTAGGAGGTTGGTCTGGCGTTGTTGCTGAGGAGGTGCATGACGAACTACATGCACGCTGTTTAGTGTTGGATGATGGCTCTACTAGGTTAGCTTTTGTAGTACTTGACTTGCTAGGATTACATCAAAACGTTACAGAGGAAATAAAAAAAGCAATTTTTCAAAAAACAAAGATTCCCCGCGAGCATGTGATTATCTCAACCACACACACCCATACTGGTCCTGATGCAATGAGAGGAAGTAGATGGAATACAAATCCTGATAATTTTCATTCATACCAAAAATTCCTTATCAACCAATGTTCTTATCTTGTTCAAAGAGCAATCGATAACCTAGAACCGGCACATATTGGATGGGGTATTGCTGAAGTTCCGCAACATGTATTCTGTAGGCGCTGGATCATGAAACCAGAAGCAAATGCTAAGAGTCCTTTCGGTAATTCAGAGAAAGTGGTAATGAATCCCAAGTATAATGATCCCAATCTGTTAAAACCATCCTTTGAGACTGATCCCGATGTTACTTTCATCTATGCAAAATCACCTAATGGAAAGCCCATAGCCTTGTTAGCAAATTACTCCCTACATTATGTAGGAGGTGTAACCAAAGGGCATGTCTCTGCCGACTATTTTGGTGTATTTGCCGAACGAATAAAAGATCTTTTAAATGCTGATGTTAAAAATCCTGCTTTTATAGCCATCATGTCAAATGGTACCGAGGGAAATATAAACAACAACGATTACAGCAAACCTTATGTAAGACACGAAAATTATGAAAAAATGAACATTGTGGCTAACGATGTAGCAATTGAAGTATATAAAGCAACACAGTCTATCTCGTATCATAAATGGGTGCCACTAAAGGCTGCTCACACCGAAATTCCAATCCAGATACGCAAACCGAATGACAAGATGCTTAATTGGGCAAACAATGTAAAAGATAAACCTGATAATATACCAGCAGAGCATCCTTATGAAAAAAATTATGCCAATAGGGTTTTAGACCGCCACAACTATTGGCCTGATAAAATTGATGTTATTTTACAAACCTATCGTATCGGCGACTTAGGTATTGTAACTATACCGTTTGAACCATTCACGAATACAGGTCTATCTATCAAAGCCAAAAGCAACTTCAAACCTACTTTTGTAATTGGATTGGCAAACGGCTATTGGGGATACTTGCCTACACCTGAGGAACATGAGTTAGGGGGCTATGAGACATGGCTGGGTTCTAATAATGTGCAAAAAGATGCAACAGTTATAATCGAAGCAAAACTACTTGAAATGCTGAAAGGCTTAAAATAATAAGAATCAATTTAATACTTTATATTTACCTTTCAAATAATTTCCTAATGATTTTAATATGATAAGTAATAATTCTTTACTATAAACTCAATTACGTATGAAAAAAAATATGATTAAAAAGTACCTAACAACTCTTCTGGTTTTGATGTTAATCTTTGTAATATCCAGCTGTGATAAAGAAATAGAAGAGCCAATAAAAAAGTTTCATTTAGTTAAGTTTACAGTTGCCGGTGGTACTGGAGGGACAATTTCTGCTTCAATTCAAGGAGAAGGAGAACGTCCGGTATCTCACTATGCATTAATTAGAGAGGGTAGAGACCTTATTTTCTCAGCTTCCCCTTATATAGGTAATAAAGTAGAGAGTTGGACAATAAATGGTGAAAATCAAGGAAGAGAAGGGGAGAATCAATTCGGTCCTTTAAAATTATTAGATGACTTAGAAATAACTGTTCGCTTTACAGTAGGTGAATACTCAAAGATCAATCCTGTTTCGCGTTTTGCTAAATACAATTTGAAAGATGTTAACGTATTTACGGAAGGAGATGAATCTTATGAGGTTGGTTCTTTCTTTCAATGGGGGCGTAACATCGCATTTAATAATTCACCCAGTTACTCACCACCAGTACGTAGTGGATTCGTGGAAGTAAGCAATGGACAAGCTGTTGTATCCGACACCTTTTTCACTGCTACTACAGAAATTACCTGGTTCGACACCAGTAAATTTGAATATGAAAACTTGACATGGGCAAAAATTGTGAATAGTGTAAATAATGCACCGACAGAGTATGTAGGTAATAACAATGGCGATCCGTGCCCTCAGGGATATCACCTGCCTACATACGAAGAATTTGCAGTTCTATGGACAGGTACAAGAGCCATTGCTCAAACAGCTAAAAATATTCTTGAAAATGTTGACTTTGGTGATGAGAATGGAGTAATGAGCCTCAGGTCTGACTATTATTCAATAAGTTCATCAAAAATTCTAGCCCTGCGGTTTAAAGGAAGTACTCATTTATCAGCTTATAAATACGAGGTATTACAACATATACCAAATGCCACTTGGTATATAAAAATCACCACAAAACCTCTTTCTAATAATAATTTAGAAGTTGAAGATTTAGTGAATCTTGATTGGAATAATAGTGAAACCATTTATTTCCCATTAAGAGGTCAAAGAAGTTTTTCCAGTGGTAATATGACTTCTTATGCAAGTGGGTGGGGATTTTACTGGAGTGATTTTGTTAATAGAAACAATTATGCTACAATTAGACGCATGTCCTTGTCAAGGAATCACATTTATGTTGATTATAGGGGAGGGACAAATGGTTATGCTATACGTTGTATCCGGAATGATATAGATTATTTTCCAGAATAGCAAATGATTATTTCAACAAGCTAATACATTTTTATAAAAAATGTCTATATAATAACAAAATGCTAAGACTTTTGAAATTACATACTAATTTTATTTTGTTGGCTTCTGTACTATTTGTTGGTTGTCATCAGAGGAACACAATGAAAATGCCTGATGAGTTAAAGATAGGAATATCAGTTGTTGACATGACTCCTCCAATAGGTTACCCAGTTCATAAAGCTACAAGCGATGGTGTGCTTGATCCTCTTGAAATAAAAGCCATGGTGTTTGAACAAGGTGAATTTCAAGGTGCATTGATTATGGTAGATCTTTTTTATATACCACGGGAGCTTTCTGACTTGGTTCGGAAGTTGGCGACTGAAAAAACCGGAGTTCCTTTTTCAAATATTTGCTTGGCTGCAACGCATACCCATGCCGATCCAACTTGTTATGATGAAATTGAAACATACATTTCGTCAATAAATGTCAACGACTCTATTCCTAAGAGTGAATATGAGTATGCGAAACAACTCATAGAGAAAATAGTTGAATCAATTATTGAGGCTCAAACAAAACTCAATCCTGTTGTAATGAAATCCGGCACGGCACATGTTGACGGATTATCTTTCAACAGAAGGCATTTGATGAAGGATGGCATTGTAAAGATGAACGGGGGATTTCTGAATCCAAACATCATCAGAACTGTTGGACCCATAGATCCCGATTTAGGTATTATATTATTTGAAGATATCCAAAGTAAAAAGGCGCTTGCTTCATTTACTACTTTTGCTATGCAATTGGCAACCATTGGAAGTACTACGAAATATAGTAGTGACTATCCTTGTTTTTTAGAAAAAGGATTACAACAGCATTTTGGAAATGACTTTATCTCTCTGTTTGGAGAAGGTCCATGTGCCGATGTCAATCATTGGGATATTACTAAGCTTGGACCCCAAACTGGTTATGAAGAGACAACGTCATCGATTGGAGTGGAACTAGCTTCGGTGTTTTTACAAAATTTCACTGAACTTAAGGAAGGTAATGGGACTTTAAGAATCGCCAATAGGATAGTAAAAGTTCCTTTACAAACATATAGCGACATGGATTTACAATGGGCTATAAGTAATAAAGAGCTAGTCGCTTCACCTTTAGTTACCGCACGTATTAAAAAAATTCTTTCTCTACAAAAACTCAGGGAAAGATATGGAAGCACGATATCACTTGAAATTCAAGCTTTTGCCTTTAATGATAAAACTGCAATTATCACTTTACCTGGTCAAATTTTCGTGGAACTTGGATTAGAACTCAAAAAGGCTTCGCCATTTGAAAACACCCTTATCCTTACTTTGGCAAACTCTCACGAAGAGTGTATCCCAATAAAAAAAGCCTTTTCGGAGGGAAGTTACGAAATCGTATATTCATTAGTTGAATCTGGTGGAGGCGAAATGTTAATTGAAGAAGCCATTTCTCTATTGAATGAAGTTAAATACTAACATTAAAAACAACATTTAGAATATTATTAAATTATCATACAATTAGCAAAATTATGAACACAAATCGTAGAGATTTTTTAAAAACTGTTGGAATCACCAGTGGTTTAGCAATTACAGGCGGTATAACAGCATGTAGTGAAGGCAAGTCTAATAAACCTATTATATGGGATATCTCTAAAAACAAGGATAAACAACTTTTTAATATGTGTGGCTACGCTGCTCCAAAAATTGACATCCTTAGAGTTGGTTTTATTGGCATTGGAAATAGAGGTTCGAATGCTGTAAAAAGAATGAGTTTATTGGAAGGTGTAGAGGTTAAGGCATTAAGTGACTTGCACATCGACCGTGTTAATAATGCACAGGAATATATAAAAAGTTTAGGTATGCCACCAGCAAAAAGTTATGCAGATGGAAGTCAAGATTTATGGAAAGAGTTATGTCTGCAAGATGATATTGATCTTATTTATGTAGCAACTCCACGTGATTTACATCCTGAGATGTGTGTGTTTGCAATGGAAAATGGAAAACACGTTGCAACTGAAATTCCTGCAACTAGAACATTAGATGAATGCTGGCAACTGGTGGAAGTATCTGAAAGAACAAAAAAACATTGTTGTATGCTTGAAAACTGTGTATATGATTTTTGGGAACTGTTAATTCTAAATATGACCAGACAAGGTTTTTTTGGGGAAATAACACATGTTGATGCCGCATACATGCACAACCAAAAAGATTTAAATCTAAGTAAAGATTTGGAGTGGCGCACAAAGGAATTTATTAATCGAAATGGTAATATATATCCAACTCATGGATTAGGACCTGCGTGTCAAATTCTAAATATCAATAGGGGAGATAGACTCGACTATATGGTTTCTATGGCATCCGATGATTTCACTATGGGAGCTGAAATTGAAAAGCGTTCTCGGGAAGATGATTATTATAAACAATACATTGGACAATGGAAGCTAGGAAATATGAATACTTCTATTATAAAAACCGTGAAAGGCAAAACCATTAAATTACAATACAATGTTAGCAACCCACGTCCCTATTCCCGTGTGTTTTGGGTTATCGGTACCGAAGGAATTGCAAAAAAACAACCATTCCCATCTCGAATTTCACGTGGTGAGGAGTGGATGAGTGAAGAAGAGCTCAATGGGGTAAAAGAAAAATATTCGCCAAAAATTGTAAAAATAGTTGGAGAAATAGCTAAAAAAGTTGGGGGACATGGTGGAATGGACTTTTTAATGGAATGGCGACTGGTTGATTGTTTGAGAAATGGACTTCCTATAGATGTGGATGTTTATGATGCTGCAACTTGGAGTTCGATAATACCATTAAGTGAATGGTCTGTAGCAAACGGATCTAATCCGGTACGAATACCCGATTTCACCCGTGGCGCATACAAAACTAATGCACCACTTGACATTGAAATGTCATTAGGTGGTGGTAATACAACTTTAAAGAAAGATATTAAAATTTGATGATGCTCTGTTCTATAGAATTAAAAAATGAAATATTTAACAAGGAGAACTTTTATCAAGAATAGTACTCTACTTACAATAGGGACAGGCCTAATGCCAAAGTCTTTTACAACTCATGCAAATAATAGGATCCTCGGCGCAAATGACAAAATTCGCATAGGCATTATAGGATGTGGCACTCGCGGAAATAATGTGTTTATTAATGGAATTTATAAACATGCAGTTGCCATGAATGTTGAAATTGTTGCTTTATGTGACCCTTGGCGTATAGCAAGAGAAAAAGCCAATGAAAAAGTAAGAGAGTTATTTGGCCGGGATGCTAAACAATTTATTTCATATAAAGAAATGCTTGAACTGGATTATATTGATGCAGTTATGATTGCATCGCCAGATCATCTTCACACAACGCACTTGGAAGCTGCCGCAAAGGCAAAAAAGCATATCTATGTTGAAAAACCTCTTGCTATGGAATTTGACAAGCTTATTAGGGCAGTGGATGCCGTAAATGAAGCCAAGGTGATTGTCCAAGTAGGGACACAGCTAAGAAGTATTCCTGGTCTAATAGCAGCAAAACAGCTTTACAAAGAAGGGAAAATAGGTAAGTTATCGAGAGTTGAAGAATGTCGCAATAGTTCAAAACCATATTGGTATAAATATTTAAGAGATGTAAAAGAAGAAGATGTAGATTGGAAGGAATTTATAGGTGATCGATCTATGCGTCCTTTTAGTGCGGAGATGTATTCAGCATGGTATGGCTATTATGATTTTTCTCACGGTCCAATCCCCAATTTGGGTTCACATTTTATCGATATGGTTCATTTCATTACCGATGCTGGATTTCCAGAGTCATGCATATGTCTTGGAGATATTTTCACTTGGAAAGATAAGTACAAATTTACTACACCTGATTGTATACAAGCTACATGGATTTATCCTGAAGGTTTTTTAGTCAGTAGCTCAAATAATTTTGGAAATGGATCAGGAAATGTTCGTAATTTCTATGGTAATAAAGGAGTGCTAAAAATAAACAATTGGAATTCTCCTGTTTATAGCACAGAGGGCTCACTCCTATCCGACACCAACTTGTTGAAAAATGAAGAATTACATCTAAACGAAAGACCTGACCATTTCCTCAATTGGTTACAATGTATTCGCAATAAAGAGTCTCCAATTGCTCCCATCAACGCAGGATATCAGCATGCAGTAGCAGTACTGATGGCGATGAAATCTTATGAAACGGGAAGAAAAACCATGTATGATCAAAAAAGAAGACGGATCATTACCAGTTAAAGGATAATATATGAAAATTGAATTATACTCATACTTGAACTCAGGAAGGGATAGACAATAGTGAATATTGCTACAAGGTCATACAGAGATTCAGAGAATGTAACAAAGCGAGTTCATAAAATCATTCAGTGTAATATATTTCTACTATGAGACTAAACGATAAAATAAAAATAATTTCAAGAGATGGTGATGAATTTACTGCTCGTCGCCTTCTTAGAAGTGATAGAGCAAATCTTCAGCAATTTGGGAAATCTTTGTCCAAAAAATCGACTGGTACCTTTTTGCCTCATTCTTACGATGACGATACAGTGGAGGCGTACCTTGAACGATCCGAAGAGGGAGAGGATCTCATTCTTGGTCTTTTCTGCGAGAATAGAATGGTAGCCTACTTCTTCCTATGGTATTATACTCAGTCCATTCCATTGCTAGGTATAGGAATACTTGATGAATACCAAGGAAAAGGTTTTAGTAAAAAGTTAATGTTACTCCTGATCGATGCGGCTCGCCAATCAGGAAGGGACGGTATTGAACTAACCACATTGCCGGATAACCACATTGCTTACGCGCTGTACGAAAGCATGGGTTTTCAACATTACGCGAACGTGAAAAATCTGGTGGGCGATGGTCGTGTGGTAATGGAACGAGCAATGTTCCTGCAGTTAAACCCAAACGCATTGCCATCGGCAGGATTACATCAACCCCCGGTAAATTTAAACTCACAAACAAATTAACAGATGAATAAAAAGAAAAATTATATTTATCCCCTTGTGATAATGGGGATATTATTCTTCGTTTTTGGAGTAATGACTTGGGCAAGTGCTATACTGATCCCTTATTTCAAAGTAGGACTCCAATTGAGTAATACACAGGCAGCTTGGGTTGCCGTAGCCTCTTTTATCTCCTATTTTATTTTTTCCATACCGGCTTCGAGCTTTCTAAATGTAGTAGGATATAAGAAAGGACTCCTCATAGGATTACTCGTGATGTCGGGTGGGGCACTGTTATTTATCCCCTCGGCCTTATCTCGCCAATATAGCGTTTTCCTAATAGCCATCTTTGTAATCAGCGTGGGAATGGTATTGCTTCAAACCGCGGCTAATCCTTATGTTACCATCATTGGTCCGCGGGAAAGTACAGCCAAGCGTATGGGATTCATGGGTATGGCCAACAGATTAGGTGGAGTCTTAACCCAGTTGATATTCAGCAGTATTCTGTTAAGCGATGCAGGAGATATTTCCACTCAACTGCGCATTGCTTCACCTGAAGAGAAAGAGCTGATTCTCACGGACTACTTATCGAAGGTAATTAATCCATACATCGTTCTTGCACTGTTTTTTGTACTTGTAGCCATCCTCATCTATTTCTCGAATATACCTAACCTGAAAGACGAGGAAGAAAACAAAATCACGGAAGGAACAGAACGAAAAAGCATTCTTAGCTTTCCCTATCTCATGCTCGGGGTAATTGCGCTGTTTTTAGATGGCTCAATCTCGGTTGCCGTGAACAATAGCATACTATATGGGGATGCTCTGGGTCTACCGTTTACCGTGTCTCGCCATTTTAGCACTTACGCGCTCACCTTCACGTTACTCGGCTTCTTCGGCAACACGTTACTTATACCGAAGTATATGACCCAACAGAGAGCTGTGATATTATGTGCCATTACTGGGTTTACGTTAACCATGTTCTCTTTTTTTACTGTTGGCGTGATGTCTGTTTGGTTTTTACTGGCGCAAGCCTTTTTATCGGCATTTACTTGGGGCTCGATATGGGGATTGGCAATCAGGGACATTGGTAAATATACAAAGCTCGGTTCCGCATTGTTACTTATGACGTTAATATCATACGCCACCGCACCGTTGATTTTCGGGAAGATTATCGACCTTAACCCGTTAAATCCCAATAGAGCAGTTTTAATGTTGATTCCAACCTATGTCTATCTGTTCTATTACGGGAAACAAGGGTATAAATTGGAGGTTTGGAAAAAAAGTAAGAAAATATGATACACGTAAAGGGAAATATTGTCACCAAATCGGACATATCGAAAAAAGTAATGTCAATTGAAAATGGGATTATTGAGACAATCTCAGAGTCAGTTGATATTAATGTTGATAGCTTGAACGATTTGGGCGACGCCTACATCATACCCGGTTTTATTGACTTACATATTCACGGAGTACACAGAGCACTGGTGGACAATGGTATTGAAGCTTTGAAAGAGATCTGCAGAGCATTGCCTCAATACGGAGTAACAGGCTTTCTTCCAACCTTGGCTCCCCGACCTAAAGGAAAAGATTCGAAGTTTCTCTCTAAATTATCAAAAACACAAACCGAAGGAGCAGAAATATTAGGCTTTCATTTAGAAGGACCATTCCTTAAACTTACAGGTGCATTGGGTGCCGGAGCAATAACAGGCTCGGATGATGAAAGAGTAAAATCTTTGATTCTGGCAGCCAAACCATATAAAGCGATTTTCAGTATTTCGCCGGATGTAGAAGGAATTGAGAAATTGATTCCGATCATGGCTGAAAACGGAACTCCTGTATTTATGACACATACCAGAGCAAATGTGGAAGAAACCCAAAAAGCAATTGAATTAGGCGCTCGTCACGCAACACATTTTTACGATGTATTCCCCTGTCCTACCGTAACCGAGCCTGGAGTTAGACCTTGCGGGGCAGTTGAAGCTATTTTGGCGGATGAACGAGTAAGTGTTGATTTTATTTTGGATGGTGTACATGTTGCTCCTATTGCAGTAAAAATGTCATTAATTAGTAAAAGGAAAGGGCCCGGGAAAGTGTGCTTGGTTACGGATGCCAATGTGGGTGCAGGATTAGAACCGGGACGATTCTCTTTCGGGAACATTGGAGATATTTGCTTTGCATACAAAGGTGCACCTGCTCGTTCTGTTAAAGACAACACATTAGCAGGAAGCGGATTGACTATGGAGCAAGCATTAAAAAATGCCATAAAATGGTTAGACATGGATTTGATTGAAGCTTCAAAATTAGTAAGTCTTCATCCTGCTAAAGTACTTGGGCTAGAACATAAGAAAGGATTGATAAAAGAGGGATACGATGCTGATTTCGTAGTTTTAAATAAAGATTTAGATATTTTACAAACTTGGATAAATGGTAAATGTTTTTATAAAAAGAAAATAATATGACACAAACTCAAACTTTTATGCCCAATTATACACAAAACACAGGGTATCAACAATTCACTTTTAATCCATCAAAATGGGTGCCATTTAAGGATAAAAAAGAAATCAACAGGGTGTTAGCCATTAAAAGAGAAGATATTGAAAAACATAAAAATCCTGATTTTAATATTAAAGTCCTACCTGATGCAGATGTTGAGCATAATTGGATTATCGATATGTTTAGTAGAATAAAAAAAGCATCAGAATCTGGGGAGAAGCTAGTTATGATTCTTCCAAATCCTGCACCTTTGTATAGACACTTGGCTCGTCTGCTTAATGCATCCAACATCGATTGCAGAAATATTTATGCATTTGCGATGGATGAATATGCCGATGAAAATGGAAATATCGCTCCTGAAAATTGGGAATTTGGTTTTACTTATGCTATGATGAAGTACTTTTATTATGAATTGGATAAAAAGCTTCGCCCTCCAAAAGACCAGTTTATTGGGTTTACCAATAAAAACGTAAATGATTACAGCAAAATGATTGCCGATCATGGCGGTGCTGATATTTGCTACAGTGGTCCAGGCTGGACGGGACATTTAGCATTTATAGAACCAGATGCACCGGAATTTCAAGGAACTTTGGAAGAATGGAAGCAAATGGATGCCCGGATTTGTACTTTAAGCCCTTTTACACTTGCCCAAAATTCACTTCACGGGATATTTGGAAAAAGTGGAAATTTAGCTGCCATACCTCCTAAAGCTGCAACTATTGGACCAATTGATGTGATCAATGCCAAAAACAGATTCGACACTCACGCTATTTCAGTACATGGTACTACTACTGCCTGGCAAAGATTTATTTCTCGGTTAGTGCTTCATGGCCCTGTTACACCTTTGGTGCCTGAGTCTATTTTACAAACACTCCCAACTCAAGTATATGTTTCAGAAACCATTGCTCAAAATATAGAAACTGACTGGAATAAAGGATACTAATACGCTTTATAAGAAGTATTGCTTAATAAGTTGTATCAATTTTATTGATTTATTGAGATGCGTGACTCGCTAAGACAATGATATTACCTTTAAGATGCTCGTGAGTCTAATTACGGGCATTTTTATTTACAAATATTCCGTATTTATTCACATATCATCTCCTATTATGCGCTTTTTATCATTTCAAGTTCGTATTTCTTCATAAACACCTTCCATAATATGATTAATTTTGAAATGTATGAAAGATAAACTTACTACATCTTAAATCAACACATACATTGCTAATTATCAGCCTTATGAGAAATAACAATTTCAAAGCAGGAGCTTCGTCGATAATAATTACACCTAAAAAATCTCATTTTCTTTTCGGATATCCATTCGTAGAAAGAATGAGTACAGGAACTCATGATAATTTATTAAGCTCTGCTTTGTATTTATCGGATGGGAAAAATGAGGCATTGTTTATCTCTAGCGATATAGTATACATTAGCAAAGAATCTACTGCTCGAATAAGACAAGCAATTGTCGAAAAGACCGGAGTTCCCGCGTCGAATATTTTGATTGGGGCAACTCACACTCACTCTGCCCCGGTAACGGTTGAGCTGGCAATCAGTACAAACGACCCTATTGTGCCAAGAGTAGATCAAGATTTTTTGAATTATGTTGAAAAAAGCACGGTTAAAGCTGCTTTTCAAGCTTATGAAAATGCAGAAGAGGCAGAAATTTCTATTGTTGTTGGTGATGCAACCGGAGTTGGAACAAATAGGCATAATCCCGAATGGGCAAAGGATATGGACGTGCCCGCTCTGTTTGTCAAGAATAAAAAGGATGCTTTTATTGGCTGTATGTTAGTGTGTAATATGCATCCAACTATTTTACATGAAGATTCTACTTTGTACACGGGTGATTTCCCCCATTTCATAAGAAAACAAATCCAAGATACGGTTTTAGGAAAAGAGTGTCCTGTTGTTTATTTTACTGGTACCGCAGGTAATCAAAGTCCAAGACACGTTACTAAAGCCAATACGTTTAAGGAAGCAGAAAGAATTGGGAAAATTGTTGCCGATTCCGTTATTGCAAAACTTGTTGAAATCACCCCTTATTCTTCAAAAATAGATATTTCTATTGCTCAAATGTTTATCGATTTACCAAAACGTATTTTCCCAACTGTTGAGTTGGCTGAGGTGCATAGGAACAAAACAAAAAACCGATTTGAAAAACTTAAAAAGAGCTCAGAAATTCCGCAGGAAATCCGAACTGCGGAAGTGGATTGGTTTGGAGCGGAAGAGCTTCTTTATCTATCGAAATTGAATCAGGAAAATAAGCTTACCAAAGCTTACGAAAGCTCTTTGCCTGCTGAAATTCAAATAATAAAAGTGGGTGTTTGGAAGTTTGTTGCTTGGCCGGGAGAAGTGTTCGTAGAATATGGGCTAGAGTTGAAAAAGCATTTTAACAACGTTGCTATGATAACCTATGCTAATGGCGAACTTCAAGGATACATCGTTACTAAAGAGGCACAGGAAAAAGGGTTTTACGAAGCAGGAAATTCTTTTTTTGATTACATGGCAGGAGAATTAATGCTGACTAAAACTATCCAGAAATTAAAACAAATGTAATAATGCGATTTTATCTCGGAATAGATTTAGGTACAAGTTATTTCAAAGCCGGAATATTTGATAAGCAAGGTAATCTGGTTGGATTAGGACGTAGCTATGTAGATAAACGAATGAATGATAGAACAATTTGTGAATTACCACTTGTCATTTTTTGGTCAACGTTGTGTGACTGTGTAAGTCAGGCAATTAAAAAAGCTAATATTGCCCCAAAGGAAATAGTGTCATTATCTTATTCATCGCAAGCTAATAGCTTTGTTTTGTTGGATGAAAATGACAAACCATTGACGCCGCTGATATTATGGCCCGATAAAAGAGCCGTGAAAATTCCGATAGCATTAAAATCTTTAATTGAAGGTCATGATTTCCAACGAAGAACCGGATTAGGCATTTTACCGGGAATTCAATCCATGATGGCTAAGATTGTTTGGTTTCAGGAAAATAAGCCGGAAATTTGGAATAAAGCAAGAAGCATTATGTCCATATCAGATTACCTGACTTTTTACCTAACCGGTCAGAAATTGAGTGATTTTAGTACAGCTTCCATGATGGGATTGTTTGATGTAACTAAAGAAAAATGGTGGGAGAAAGCATTGGAAACTTTGAAAATTGATAAAGACTTTTTGAACAAGCCCAAAAGGACGGGAAGTTATGTCGGCACATTAACAGAAAAAGGAGCGCAACGATTAGGATTGGAGTTAAGCACTAAATTCTTTCTGGGCGGTTTAGACCATCATATGGTGGCAATTGGAGCTGATTTACCTAACTCAAAAAACATTTCCGAATCCACGGGAACTGTACTCGCATGCGTTAATTATCAAAATAAAAACACCTCCCGAAACGGAATAAACATAGCTCCCGGATTGAAAGATGGCTTCTATTTCCAAATGGCTTTTAATGAAAATGGAGCAACCGCATTGGAATGGTATCAGAAAAATTATGCTTCAGAATTATCAATCAGTGAACTGCTGAAAATGGCAGAAGATATTGAGCCAAACAGTAATGGCTTGATTGCTTTACCTTGTGTTGATAAATCGGAAGGCCTATCGGGTTTTCAAAACATAAAGAAAGAACACTCTCATGGTCACTTCGTAAGAGCAATCCTAGAGTCAACCAGCCGAAGTTTAAATGAATTGATTAAAAATTTGGATAGTGATAATGAATCAGAAGCCATTGTTTCCTCAGGAGGTGGTGCCCAAAGTCCTCTTTGGATGGGGATCAAGGCTAATATTCTAAATAAAATTTTCGTGTCGCTTAGCAGTAGTGAGTTAGCGTGCTTTGGAGCGGCATCAGTTGGAGCTATGGGAGTTTCTCAGCATAATACAAAGGAGGATATTTTTGAGAAGCGAGTAAACTACAGTCGAGTAATAACTCCGGATCCCGTTATAGTAGAAAAATATAAAATGAATGTATAAAATGAATGAATTAAAAAGAAATGTAGTTCTGCAATCGGCAAAAAGTTCACTGCAAATTGAAAGTAAAGCCATTGCAGATATTATTGACTATTTGGATGAAGATAGCTTTGTGAGAGCGGTGGGGGCATTGAGTAGTTGTTCCAAAATTATAACCTGTGCAAGTGGCTCGTCGGGAATTGCAGCTAAAAAATTCGCGCACTCGCTCTGTTGCATCGAACTAAATGCTCAATACTTATCGCCCGCGGAAGCTATTCACGGTGGTATGGGATGTATGAAAAAGGGAGATGCAGTAGTAATGGTTTCAAGAGGAGGGAAAACAGCCGAATTACTGCCAATAATTGATGTTTGTAACAAAAAAGAAGTGATACTCATTGGAGTAACAGAGAACTTGGATTCTCCATTGGCGAAAAACTCACAGATTGTTGTCCCCATGAAAATAGAAAAGGAGAGCGATGGGTTAAACGTCATGGCTACTTCAAGTTTCGTTGTCACGATTGCCATTTTTGATGCAATGCTTGCCGCGCTCATGGAAATAACGGATTACACGTTAGAACAGTTTGCCCTGATTCATCCCGGTGGAGCAGTAGGAAGCAGGTTAAATAAATAATTTTGATTTACAGATAAATAAAATGCATAAAGGAATAACGATCAAACCTCCATTCTTTGAAATAGGTCCAAAGGCCTACATGTATGGTGAAAGAATGCTGAAATTAGCGAAAGCAGCTGACGAAGCATCATTAAAATATGACGTCAGAATAATTCTGACCCCACAACCATCAGATATCTATTTGTTGAAAAAAGAGACAAAGCATGTCCTTATTTTTGCCCAGCACATGGATCCAATTCCGATCGGCAGGGGTAACGGGTATATTCTCGCAGAAGCCTTAAAAGCTGTGGGAGCTGATGGTGTCATTCTCAACCATGCCGAAAAGCCTATGACTCTTTCGGATTTATCAATGGCTATAAAGCGAGCCGATGAAGTGGGATTACTCACGATGGTTTGTGCCGATTCTCTTAAAGAAGCAGAAGCAGTAGCTCATTTAGCTCCTAATATTATTGTAGCTGAACCTACCGAATTAATCGGAACTGGACAAACCAGTGATGAAGAATACGTGATTGCTACAACTTCAGCCATTAAAGGAATAAATCCGGAAATTCAAGTTCTGCAAGCTGCAGGAATCAAGAGCGGACAGGATGTTTATAAAACGATTAGAGCAGGTGCTGATGCCACGGGAACTACAAGCGGAATAATGAAAGCGAAGGATCCTGAAGCAATGATGGACGAGATGATAAGCGCTGTCCGTAAAGCTTGGAATGAAGTACATAAATAATTGACACACGAATAATTTAACAAACTAAAATTTAAAAAAATGAAACTTTTCAAAGGAACAATTGATCTCCAATCAAAAGATCACAGACCGGACTTTCACGATGTTACTGAAGAAGTGAAAAAAATCGTGAAAGAATCCGGAATGAAAAATGGTATTTGCGTTGTTTATTCGCATCACACAACTTGCTCGGTGATGACGCAAGAAAGTTCACACGACTTAAACTATTTTGGACGTGAGTACCTGCAACAAGATTTGAACAATATCATGGAAAAGCTAATTCCAACGTGTAGAACTGAAGGCCAATACCTGCATCCGGGGCCCAAACATATTGAATTTGCGCTATCCATCCCTGGCGAAGAGGCAAAAGGAAGCCTCAATACGGATGCACATTTACGGTCAGTCTTTTTTGGACGCTCAGAGACAATTCCATTGGTTGATGGCGAGCTCTCTTTAGGACAGTTCGGATATATTTATTTTGTGGATTGGGACCAAATCCGCGAACGGAAAAGAGTTTGTCAAGTTCATATTATGGGAGAATAAATTAACGCTTATTAACTCAAAACTAATAATTTATCTATGCCCACACTCATCATCCTCCCTAAGCAGGGCCAATCCGTAGAAAGCTGTATTATCGGAACAATCAACAAAAAAAAAGGCGACACTGTCAAGAAAGGCGATATGCTTTTCTCATACGAAACCGACAAAGCCACTTTCGAGGAAGAGTCTCCAGTAGATGGAACCATTTTAGAGTTGTTTTATAACGAAGGCGATGAAGTTCTCGTTTTGGAAAATATGATGATAATAGGCGAGCCGGACGAAGATTATTCGAATTTGATTCAGGTGCACAAAGAGCAAGGAACAACTGAAAACAAAGAACAAGGAACAAAAAGCAAAGACGCAGAAACAGCTGATTCAGCCTCCAAACTCCAAACTCAGAACTCAGAACTAAAAGTTTCCCTTGGGGAATTCAGGAGGCTTTCTCCTCGAGCCAAAAAACTTGCCTCCAAAGAAGCAGTTGAAATCGCTCAGATTACCGGCGCCGGTCCAAAAGGTCGGATTATAGAAAAAGACGTGCAGGCAGCGCTTACCAATCGTCCCAAACTAACACCGCTTGCCAAAAAGATCGTTGCAACAGAAGGCGTTCAGCCACAAAGCACAGGCACAGGACTAGCCGGCACCGCCAAATCGTGTGATTTACTTCCGCCACCGATAAACGATACATACGGAACCGATTTTGAGGATCGGAAAATCACCAACATGCGGAAGCTCATCGCCAAGTCCATGCACACTTCGCTGCAAAACTCCGCACAGCTCACACATCACATCGGAGCCGATGCACGCCGTATTCTCGAACTTCGCAAGCAAGCCAAAGCTGACTTCGAATCAGACAAAACAAGCGCAAACATCACACTGAACGATATGGTTTGTTTTGCCGTTATCAAGGCATTGAAGCAATTCCCGAACGTAAACTCCCACTTCCTAGGCGATTCGATGCGTTTATTCAACAAAGTACACTTAGGATTGGCTGTAGATACTGAACGCGGATTGATGGTTCCCACAATAAAAAATGCCGATGATCTTTCCATCGTCGGGCTTTCCAATCAGTTGAAAGAAGCGGCAAACGCCTGCAAAACCGGAAATATAAATCCCGATTTGCTGTCGCCCGAAGCGGCAACGTTCACCGTTTCCAACCTAGGGAATTACGGCGTGGAAATGTTTACGCCCGTTATCAATTTGCCGCAATCGGCTATTTTGGGCGTGAATACCATTGTTCCCCGACCAAAAGATCTGGGCGACGGTGTTTACGCGTTTGTTCCTTACATCGGACTGAGTTTGACGTACGATCACCGCGCGTTGGATGGCGGAGAAGCCACCCGCTTTTTGAAGCAAATTGCAATGGAAATTGAAAGTTTTAATACCCTAACTCCCTGAAGCCTGCCTGCCACAGACAAGGGGGAACTTGTAGCGTTTGTTGAAATGTTACGGAGTAAGTGTTATTTCCAATCGTTCTAAATTGAGAAAGAAAAAAATATTGAATTATTCAACAATTTAATTTTCCCCACATTATTTCCCCCTTTAGGGGGTTAGGGGGTAGCTATATTATGCCAAAAATCCAATTTATCGACCCCGTAGAATCCCGCAAACCCGGTTTTGTGGAATTTCAACCCATTCCCGTCAACCAATACCAAAAAACCGTAAAAGACGAGCGTAAAAACTTTTCGGACGACGAGCTGAAAGCCATCTATCACGATATGGCGCTTATCCGCGAGTTTGAAACCATGCTCAACCTGATTAAAACCAAAGGTGAATACAACGGCACGGCGTACAACCATCCCGGTCCGGCGCATTTATCCATCGGACAGGAATCGGCGGCGGTAGGCATGGCGTGGACACTCACGGTGGACGATTTTATTTTCGGTTCGCACCGTTCGCACGGCGAAATCCTTGCCAAAGGAATGTCTGCCATCCACAAACTTTCGGACGACGAGTTGATGGAAATCATGCAAGGGTTTTTCGACGGAACGGTACTGAAAATCGTGCAGAAAAATTTCAACGGAACGACCAAAGAGCTTGCTCGCCGGTTTTTGGTGTACGGTACATTAGCCGAGATATTTGCCCGCGAAACCGGTTTCAACAAAGGGCTTGGTGGATCGATGCACGCCTTTTTCACGCCTTTCGGTGTTTATCCCAACAACGCCATCGTGGGCGGTTCGGGCGATATTGCCGTGGGCGCCGCGTTGTACAAGAAAGTGAACCGCAAACCCGGCTTGGTGGTTGCCAACATCGGCGACGCGTCGATGGCATGCGGTCCCGTTTGGGAAGGCATCACGTTTGCCGCCATGGATCAGTTCAAAGAACTGTGGGAAGGCGATATGCAGGGCGGACTGCCGGTGATTATCAACATTATGAACAACCAATACGGCATGGGCGGACAAACTTGCGGTGAAACGATGGGCTTCGAAATTGCCGCTCGCATCGGCGCCGGTGTAAATCCCGAGCAGATGCACGCCGAGCGGGTGGACGGCTACAATCCCCTTGCCGTGATCGACGCTTACAAACGGAAACGAAAAGTGCTGGAAGAAAAGAACGGTCCTGTCTTGTTGGACGTACTCACGTACCGATACAGCGGACATTCGCCGTCGGACGCTTCGTCGTACCGGACCAAAGAAGAGGTGGAAGCTTGGGAAGCACAGGACTGTATCGGAACGTACGGAAAGCAGTTGAAAGAAGCCGGCGTCTGCTCCAAAGAGGATTTGGATAAAGTTTGGGACGATATAAAAGCATTGGTAAACGAAATGTTTCTACTTGCCATCGACGATGAAGTTTCGCCGCGGATGAAAAATCCCGATGTCATCGGCGATATGATATTTTCGAACGGTTCGGTGGACAGTTTCTCCGATGCCGAACCCGACGTGCTGATGCCGTTGGAAGAAAATTCACGGGTAAAGAAAATTACAAATAAAGAGCGTTTCGCTTTTGATGCCGAAGGCAAGCCGTTCAGCAAAATGAAGCAGTTTCAACTTCGAGATGCCATTTTCGAAGCCATCATGGACCGGTTTTACAAAGACGCATCGTTAGTTGCTTACGGCGAAGAAAACCGCGATTGGGGCGGCGCCTTTGCCGTTTACGGCGGCATGACGGAAGCGTTGCCGTACCACCGGTTGTTCAATTCACCCATTTCGGAAGCCGCTATCGTAGGCACCGCCATCGGTTATGCCATGTGCGGCGGACGGGTAGTCCCCGAAATCATGTACTGCGATTTTCTCGGTCGTTGCGGTGACGAAGTGTTCAACCAACTTCCCAAATGGCAGGCAATGAGCGGCAACGTGCTGAAAATGCCCGTGGTGCTTCGTGTGTCGGTCGGCTCGAAATACGGCGCGCAGCACTCGCAGGATTGGACATCGCTCGTGGCGCATATTCCGGGAATTAAAGTATGCTTCCCCGTAACGCCGTACGATGCTAAAGGCTTGATGAACGCGGCATTGCAGGGCACCGACCCGGTGATATTCTTTGAAAGCCAACGCATTTACGACATCGGCGAGCAGTTTCACCAAGGCGGCGTTCCCGAAGGGTACTACGAAGTTCCTATCGGCGAACCCGACGTAAAAAAAGAAGGAAAAGACATCACATTCCTGACCATTGGACACACGCTCTATCCCGCGTTGCAGGCGGCAAAAGAATTGGAATCAACATACGGCATGAGCGCCGAAGTCATCGATGCCCGCTCGTTGGTTCCGTTTAATTACGAAAAAGTAATCGCATCGGTTAAGAAAACCGGAAAAATCATCGTTGCCGGTGATGCGACCGCCCGTGGCTCGTTCCTGAACGATTTGGCGGCGAATATCGGCTCGCTTTGCTTCGATTACCTTGATGCGCCCGTGTGCGTGCTCGGTTCGCGCAACTGGATTACACCCGCTCACGAACTTGAGAGCGCGTTTTTCCCGCAGCCAAGCTGGTTTATCGATATGGTTCATGAACGTATTCAGCCGCTTAACGGATATATTCCGGGCGAGAATTTTACGGACGGGGAGATGGTGAGAAGAGCGAAAAGGGGGATATGATAGTTTGGAATCCTCACAAAAAAACATAAAACATTGTTAGTTCAGATCATACTGCTAATGCCATATCAACTTTTAAATGACGTATGTTATATTTAGTCTTTCTCCAAAAAATACGAAAATTACATCGTAACTTTAACAGAAAGAAAAAAGATTACAAATATGCCCAAAACGAATTAAATGTGTGTATATACTGTAGCAATAGCTCTCACGTAACAGTTAATTGATTAATCTCTATAGTGGGCAAAAGTGAAAAGTCCTTATACGCCTCAGTAATTGATTGATTTTGAAAGATATTATATTATATGTTTAAATTTTTATTTTTAAGATAAATATTGGTTTTTTCGCGTACACAAAATATATAATCATCATTTTCACTCTTTTCTGCTAATCGATTCTGATTAGAACTTTGGTCATTATTAAAATTTATTGTTTCCAAAATCTTCCTATCTACCTCACCCAATTCCCGTTTCAAATCCTTCAACTGTTCTTCCTTCTTCCACAGGGCATCCTCCACTTCACGCAACACGGGCAAATCCTTTTGCTCTTTGGCGATACGTTTATTCTCATTATCAATCAACGTCGGGATTTTTTGCAGAGCATTCAGAAAATTCATTGAAGCCAATTTCGGATCGGAAGCCATAATGCCGTTGTTGTAAGTGTATTTGATGCCGCCTTCGCCCTCCACGAAAAAACGGTTTTCCTTGAAATCAAATCCCTCTTTCATACTCGCCTCTGTTTTTACCAAAAGCTTGAAACCGTACAGTGAACCGATTTCATCGTAAAAGCCGTGAGTTCGAGCTTTGTCGGACAGTTCGTTGAGTTTTTTACCGATAGCTTTCACATCCGCGTTTTCGGGCAAGCCGTTCAATTTTATCGGGTTAAGGATTTCGCCCTTATCGTTTTTTCGGATGCGTTCCATAAGCTGTTTCTGATCGGCTTCCATATGTCCGATACGGTTTTTGCAACCCTCAATATCGTTCGTTATTTGTTCCATTTTGATTCGCGACTGCGCTTTGGAGAGGTTAAACGTCCGCCGTTCACTTTCCAACGCGCCAATCTGTTTTTCCAAACGGGCTTTTTCTAACAGGTCGGTATTTCCCGAAAGGATTGCCACGTATTCGCTGAAATTCATCCCTGATTGTTCATCTAAACTACCTTCATCAATAACGCGTTTTCCCAAGCGGTTTGTTTTCAACTGGTCGATAAACAGCTGTTTGTTGTGCAGCAGATTAAACTTGTAACTGTCCAACGACCGTTCCACCGCATAAATAACCACATCCACGTTATTATTCGCAAAATGCTTTGCAATATCGTTCCCTTTGCGGACGGCACGGCCGTCGCGCTGCTGCAAATCGCTCGGTCGCCAAGGCGTATCCAGATGATGAACAGCCACTGCTCTTTTCTGAGCGTTAACTCCGGTGCCTAACATGCTTGTAGAGCCGAACAATACGCGGATTTTTCCGGAATTCATATCGGCAAAGAACTGTTTGCGCATTTTATCGGTTTTTGCCTCTTGGATAAAACGAATTTCAACCGGCGGAATGCCGTGGTTTTCGACTAACTTCCGCTTGATTTCGGAATAAACGCTCCATTCTGTATTGGATTTGAACGTTCCTAAATCCGAGAACACGAACTGTGTTCCTTTTTGAGGGTTGTACTTTTGGTAATATTCCGCTATTTTAGAGGCGCAATGGCTCGCTTTGTTATCCACGTGGTCGTCGTAATGCGGACTTATCATCCGCATATCCAAACTCATCTTGCGAGCGTAGTCAGTAGCAATCAGCATTTTGGCTTTCTCTTCGTTTTCGGATAAAGGCGCACGTCCCAAAAGAGTAGCATCGCCCGTTTTGGCAAATTCCATCAACTTTTGGATAAATTCTTTCTGCTGCGGCGTGGGCGGTATGTGATGCAGGATTTCCGACTTTTCGGGACGATCGATGCCGATGTCCCTTGCCGTTCGAAAATCGGTGATTTCGTTGTAAAACTGAGCCAGTTCGGGCACTTTGATAAAGTAACGGAACCGCTCTTTCTGCACAATGCTGTTGGTAACCGAAAATTCATAATCGGTGGTTTTCTTGGCGTAAATGGCCGCCCACGCGTCAAACGAGCGGATGCCTTGCTCTTCCAGCGCTTTCGGACGCAGGTATTTGAACAACAGGTACAATTCGGTGAGCGAATTACTGATGGTGGTTCCCGAAAGAAACGTCGCTCCCAAATCTTTTCCAGTGCGCTCCTGAATGGTACGAATGGCAAAAAGCATGTTCATCGCCCGCTGGCTTCCGCTGCTGTTGCCCAGTCCCGCCACACGGTTGTGACGGGTATTAAACATCAGGTTTTTGAACTGATGTGATTCATCCACAAACAAATGGTCGATACCCATCATCTTAAAATCGGTCACGTCGTCTTTGCGGGTGTTTATATCGTGTTCCAGTGTTTTTAGTTTGACTTCCAGGTTTTGTTGGCGGACAATCAACCCTTTTTCCATCGCGCGGGAAATGTCCTTTCCCTGCGAACGCAGTGCTTCAAGGTTTTCTTCCACGCTGTCCAATTCCTGTTGCAGGATTTCCTGCTGTATTTCCGGGGATTGGGGAATCATCGCAAATTGTTCGTGCGAAAGAATCACACAGTCCCAATCGTTGTTTTTGATGTCCCCGAAAATGCGCTGCCTTTTTTCGGGCGTAAAATCTTCCTTGCCCGGATAAAGCACTTTCGCGTCGGGATAAGCCTTGCGATAGGTTTCGGCAATTTCCTGCACATTGGCTTTCAGGGCGGTAATCATCGGCTTGTGCGCCAACCCGAGACGTTTCATCTCTTGTGCCGTGCAACACATGATCAGCGTTTTACCCGTTCCCACTTCGTGGTCGCAAATGCCACCGCCGTTCATTTTCAGCATCCATACGGCATCCTTCTGGCTCCCGTATAAGTCTTCAATGGAGACGTTCCGGCGGTTCAAGCCGGGAAAGGTTTGTAGGGAACCGTCATACTGCGGACGGACAAAACAATTGAACTTGTTGTTGTACATCGTTGCAAGCCGCTCCTTAAACTCACCGTTCTGCGCTTGCAACCATTCGGTAAACGCGTCGCGGATTTCATCGATTTTGGCATTGGCGGCTTGAATGGCCTCGCCGTCACGAACTTTGGTCTCTTTGCCGTCCACCATCACTTTTTTGGTAATGTCGGGGGTAGTATTTACCATCGCGTGTTTCAACAACGCTATGCCATCGAACGTGCGGCTCTCGGAGCGGATGGCGTACTTGGTCCAGATGTTCATATTTTTCCGGTTGCATCGCACCGAAAAATCATCCAGCGAGTCGCTGTACAGAATATTGACCTCCGTGTCGAACAAATCGGAAGCGAAACGGCTGTATATCTCCGTGGGAATCCAACGCTCCCCGAGATTGAAATCCAGTTCTTCAAACTCAATGCGCTGCGGAAAGGAATCTTGCAGAGCTTTCAGCGAGAAAGCGCTTTCTGAATCGTCGGGATGGCTCCTTACATACCTTTCTACCGCCTTGGCTTTTTCAATGACATTTCCGGCAATGAATTTGTCAGCAATCTGGTAATCCTGTTCCAACGGATTGAAGTAGATGCGTCCGTATAGTTCGTTCTTGAGTTCTTCGCGCGAGCTGTCGTACAGTTTCGCCATATAATCCAAATCCACCCGCCCGAACTTGTTGAGCGATGCAGCAAGCGCTTCTTCTACGGTATCCACTCGTTCAAGTTCTTCGGTGGAGAACGATACAGGACGTGAAAAGATGTCTGCTTTTTGCCACGTGCCGCCAATGTTGCGTTCCAAAAAGGGCATATCGCTTCCGGCAGTATCCATTCGGACGATTTTCAGGTTTTCGGGCGTGTTCAGCTGTCCGAATTTTCCGGTAAAATCATCGTAATAACGGTTCAAATCACTTCGCAAAATAGGATGCGCCAATCTGTTTTCCGCTTCGGTATCGTACAGATTTTTATAAACATCCCGCACCAAAATATAGCGTTCGATGCGGTTCTGCTGCTTGGCGTTCAGTGCCAACGGCTGAAAAATGGGATTGTCGTTGTCGTCTTTCTTCAAAAAACCGACTTGTCCCAAATCGGCAATCAAACAGCCCTCGCGGTAATGTGGTTCCCAATTAGACGTGTATAAACGGGGTTCGAGCGATACCGTTTCCGGTTCGCCGAACAGCGTTGCCTGCGCTTGTGCAGACAAAGGGTTTGTATTCGGCACATCGGTTTGTACCACCCGTTCCTGCTCTTTCCCGTTTTTCTGTGATTCGGCTTGTTGTGCCAGCCTTGCTTCGTGTTGGATGACCAGCCGCCACTCATCCACGAAATGCTTGGGTGTGGTAAAGGGGTCATTATTGGCAAAAAACTCGTCAATGATTTGTTGAGTGGCTTGTGATGCTTTCGGATAGGCAGTTAAGGACGTGGCGTTCTCGTTTCCGTTTCGGGTAGGGCGGTTCACTGCCGTTGTTTCGGCAATGGGCGAAGCCGAAACCGATTGCTGTACCCGTGCGCTTGTTGTTGGCGGCGGTATCGACTGTGCCGGACGGGAATCGGATTGCCGGTACATGGGACGTGGCGGCGGAACACCTCTTCGCGACTTTTGGCCTTTCTTTTGCGGAGCAATCTGCGTTCTTTCCTGCGAGGAGAAGCCGAACAAATCGTACAAGGACATAACCGGCTCTTCGTTCAGCGGAGGATCGGTTTCTTGCTGTTGTTGGCTGGATTCGGCGGACGAATCGTTTCGGTTGTCGGATAGATGGGTGAGCCTGTCGTCGTAAAGATTGTTTGGTTTTCCGGTATTTTCCGGATTGGGGAATTCGACGGAAACAGACGACCTGTTTTCTGTTTGTTCGAGTTCTATTTCCGGTTTATTCTCGATTTTTTGTTCCAACATATCGGCAATGGCGACACGCAATCCCGAACGCGCCAGTTTGGGAAGCAGGAAGTCCAGTTCGTGGTTGTTGAAGCTGATTTTCACTTCTCCGCTTTCATCGTTGCGAATCAGCGGTAAATTCAATACTGGCGCGGCTTTTTCGGCGTCCGTCTGAAACGTTTCGTAATTTTCATTTACTCGCAGCAACACAACAGCATCGGGATGTTGTTGTTTGATTTGGAAATATTCGTTGGGTACGGTAAAAACCTCATTGTTTTCCTGTCCTGCAACGTTTTCTGTCTGTAAAATTTCCGTGTCCGCTATATCGGGCGTGAAGCGATTACCCACGTAATCCTTCAATTCTTGAATGTTTTTCAATTGTGCAGGCTTAAAATACAAGTCCCGTTCCACTTTAAGTCCGCCGATTTCAATGGATTGGATCTCTTCCAGCGAGGCGTATCCCAATTCCCAATCCCTGCCGTCCATCGTGGCCAGTGTAAACAAATCTCCTGTTTTCGGATCGTGTTCAAGCACATACGAAGTGTAGGCTCCCATCGGGAAGAAAAAACGCAGGTATGCCGTTTTGTCGCCAACGGGGTTTCCGTCGTCGGTGGCATATAATTCGGGAATGCGTTCCGTTAGTTTGCTCGGAATCAGTTCATAAGCGTTATCCGCCTCTTTCGTTTCGTTTTCTGATGCAGGGGTGATTGTTTCCACAGCCGCGAGTTCGGTTTTAGGTAAGGTGAAAATGTTGTTTTTCGGTTCTTCGCTGTGAAAAAACGATACATCAAAAGCCGATTGACTTATCTGTTTGGACAGTTCGTTTCGCAAATCAGCGGCAATACCGTGTACCCCACCGTCGTGGTAATAAACGATGGCGGGCTTACCGTATAAATCGGTACCGTGCTCTTCCCGTGTGTGGATAATCTTTTCGGGTGAATCGAAATACAGATTTTGCGAAATTCCGTCCCATATTTCGCTTTCCACGAACAGCATTTCGTTTTCGGTGTCGGGAACTTTTCCGCTCTGTTTTTGCAGGATAATCAAATCGGTACCCACGTCCGTTCCGGCATAATCCGAAAACAGGTTGTTGGGCAAACGCACCGCCGAAACAAGGCGACTGTTTTCCATCAAATATTCGCGAATAAGGGCATTGCGATCGCTGTTCATCACGCCCTGCGAGGTAATAAACGCCAACACGCCTCCTTCCTGCAAAGCATCCAGCCCTTTCAGGAAGAAATAGTTGTGCAGTGAGCGGGCTGCCTGCTGTTTTGCGGGCGATTTGCCGCGCGAATACGACAAATCGAACACCGAAACATCGCCAAACGGGATGTTACTCGCCACCAAATCGAAAGTACCCAGTTGCTTCTGTTTGATATTCTCAAAACCTTCGATGCGCACGTCGGTATCGGGATACAGGGCGTTTAGGATTTTGCCCGTCAGCAAATCCTTTTCAAAAGCAACGGTTTCTGCGGAATTTCCGGGGTTGAAGGCTGCGACAAAAGCGCCCGTTCCTGCCGAAGGTTCCAGCAGACGGGCGGGCGTAACTCCGCTGTTACGCAAGGCATGAGCGATACTTTCCACAATAACGGGCGGAGTGTAGAACGCCGTGAGGACAGACTGTTTCAAACTGTCTACATAGCGGTTGTACGTCCGTTCGTCCGGTGTATTTTCCCGTATCAGGCGGTGCAAATCGGCAACCTGCGGAAACAGGTCCAGTTCGAACTTTTTCCATCGGGATGCGTCGTCTAACGTGCGGGCAGGATTCAGAATGCACTTCAACCCGCCGAAACCGCTGTATCGGGAAAGAATGTCCCGCTCGGATGAAGTGGCGCGGCGGTTCTCTTTTTCGAGCCGCAACGCCGTTTCAATAGCCTGTATGTTGTCGGTTAAATGCGCCTTTTTACCATAAGCCATTCTCTTCGATATGGATGGCTACGGTTCCCGTGAGTTCGGTGTAAAGCTGGTCGTAATCGGCACTTTCGGCAAATTCAGGCTCATCTGTGGGATAATTTGCAAAAACTTCCGAGCAGAACGGATACATTTTCAGGGCGAAGGGACGCAGTTCGTCGTCCGCCATTTGGCTGTCAAACTCATAGCAGATGACTTTGAACAGCATATCGAATTTGGAGAAATGCAGTCCTTCGTACAGCACTTTGTTGGAAAGTTCCGATGCTTCGGGATGCGTATGCCCTGCCAATAGCGCGTCGGCGTAAGCTTGCACGGCAAGTTCGGAACGTTCTTCAATATACGTTTTATCAGTTGCCAACTCGGGAAAACTTTCGTTCAGAAACGATTGTAACGCAAGCGTGAAATGGGACAGGTCTTCACGCTCGTCTTTCGGAGTGGTGGTTTTTGTTGTTGTCATTTTTTTTTTGTTTTTTTTGGATTTAGTGGATTTGTGTTTTATGAAATCTAAATTTCTTTTCTGTTCTGCCAATAAGGATAAAGAATTTGAGCGATATATTGCATTATTTTTTCAAATGAAAGCATTGTATCATCTTGAATTGTAACCGACTTTCTTAAAAATGCCGACCACATTTGCTGTCTTTCCACATCTTTGGCAAATTCTTCGGTAAACAAGGAGTGATCTTCGGTAAACCGAGTAAATCGTTGGTCGAAAGTATCATTGATGGCATTTTGCAGATTTTGGGAATTAAAGTTTCCGCTTTTCAAAATACGGTAGACGTCGTAAAAATCTTTCATTCGGCTGTTGGTTTCCGCCAATTCAATCATCGCCTGAAATTTTTCGGCGACAATGGTTTCGGGCGAATAAGCCAAAATTCGAACCGGTGGCAAATCGGGCAATAAAAGCGGATATTCCAATTCATCGACATCCGGTACAACGGTATCACCAAAGCCAATATCCACGCTCAATGGTTGCCTGATAGTGTCCATCCGTGCAGTGATAGTCAAGCGGATACCTTTATAAATTCGGTTCTCGTTGATTTCTACAGCTTGTATTTCGTCTTGGTCAAAACGTATGCCGTCGACTCGATCATTGATGCCGCATATTTCCGTAAAAACGGCATGGATATGCGATTTATCCTTATTGATACGGTTTCCGGTAAAATCTATATCGACGGTAGGACGAGCTTTTTCTCCGTCAAAAGCGTATAATAAGGAACCGCCTTTCAGATAGAACCGTTCTCGGTAGGCGCTTTGCGACAAACGGTAGAGAAGTCGCTCATGGGCATACCGGATAATCAGCATTTGGTAGTTGAGCTGTTTGTGTCCGGCAAGATTAAACAACTTGGCGCGGATTGATTTTTCTATATTTGTAACGGTCTTTTTTGTCATTGTTGTATGGTTATGAAAGTTCTCATCGTACTGTCGATACGCACTGTTTTGGCGTAACGCATCAGTTTGTTCAAGTCTCTGTCTTGTCGGGCAAGGTAATTTCGTAGAATTTCCGCACAAATATCCATTCCTATTTTTGTTCTGAATTTCACAGCATCGCAAACCGATTTTTCAAGGTCGGTTATCGGGATATTCAGTCCATCAATTGTTTGGTGTGTTTTGCCGAGCAATACATATTTTTCCTGCCAATAGTGCAGTTGAACAGGTGGAAATTCGGGCAAAGTTACACGCCTATTTTTTACAATGGCAATGTGATAATATTGCGGTATTTGTGTTGTCAGCCCGTAATGAAACCAAGCCGAATAATAGCACAGAACACCTTCGGGTATAATCCGTTCCACGTCAATCATAGTTTTTGCAGATGCCAACTCTTCCAAGAAATACACACCGGGCTTAACGCGTTGTATGATATTTTCTTCTGCCATCCGTCTCAACTGATAGAGTTGCTTGCCTGTGCGAAGTTCTTTGCGCGTAAGATAACCGCCGTTTTTGCGGAATTTTTCTACAATATCTGTTTCTATTTCTTTTTTCATAACGCACAAATATAAGGCTTTTATTTTAATTAGCATTATAATTGTGCGATCTGTTATTGAAAAAGATAATTTTTTTATTTCATTTGAAATGGATTAAATAGTCCTTTGCTATTGGAATAATCAATTTTAGTTTAACAGGCGCCTTTAAAACGCAGAAAGGCACCGGTGTCCCCACCGATGCCAACCACTAAATCCAAAGTTATAAACAAAAAAGTTTATGACAATGAACGTGGGGCAAAGGTAGGGATTTTTCGGAAAACGCCAACGCTTAATGCGTGGATTTTCTCTCTCCTCCCTTGCGGGGAGGTCGGGAGGGGCTTGGGGGAAACTCAAACTCCGTTCCACCATCCTCTTTCAGCACGATATACGCGTCAAAAGTCTTTCCCGCCTTGCTTTTCATTCCTTTCAGCAGGGGCGATTTCCCTTTTTCGATTACGGCTTTCACGTCGCTTTCGGACAATGTTTTTCCGCAAATGTTGCGAAACAACAGCCAACCGCACGTTTCGGTGGTGCATTTGGCAACTTTTTCAAAGAGTTTTACCGATTGTTTTTTGCATTTGGGACAGTTTAAAATTTCGGTTTCGTCCTTTGGGAAATCCAACGCCAACAGCTCTTCCGTAATCTGTTTGGCATAAATGGTAATGCTTTTGTCAAACGTATCGGCGTTCATTTCGCCGTTTTCTATTTTCGTGAGCGTGTTTTCCCACATTCCGGTCATCGAAACGTCTGCTATTCGTTTCTCTTTTACCGCTTCATACACTTTTAGCCCTTTGGCGGTGGGAACGAGCGATTTTTTCCGGCGTTCAATGTAATCTCTCGAGAACAACGTTTCAATAATGGACGCGCGGGTTGACGGCGTACCGATACCGCTTTCCTTGATAGCTTTGCGTTCGTCCTCGTTTTCGACCTCTTTTCCTGCATTTTCCATCGCTGACAACAAGCTTGCTTCGGTATGCAGAGGCCTAGGTTTGGTCTGTTTTTCCAACAGTGATGCAGATCGCACCGTGTATTTTTCGCCTACCTCCACGTAAGGCAGAGAAATTTCCGGCACGTCCGATTTTTCATTGTCAAACATTCCGTTTACCGCCCGCCATCCGGCTTTGATGACATCTACGCCCCTTGCCGAAAACGGGAACTCTCTCGAACGGGCTTTTACAAGCGTGATTTCCTTTTCGCAGGGTTCGGAAAAGGTTTCCAACATTCGGTTTGCAATTAGTTTATAGACACTTTCTTCTTTGGGTGCAAGTCCCGAGACAGTGTTGTCCGTAATAAGCAGTGCGTGGTGGTCGGTTACTTTTAAATCGTTTACACCACGTTTGTTGAGTTTGCTTTTCAGCAACGAACGAACTTGTTCTTTGAGGGGTGCATAACTCAATAACGTTTCTAATAAAGCGGGAATTTCTTCCCATACATCCTCACCGATATAACGGCTTCCGGTGCGGGGATAGGTAATGAATTTCTTCTCGTATAACGATTGCGCAATACTCAATGTTTCATCTGCCGAAAGATTGAGCCGTTTATTGGCATCTTTTTGAAGCCCGGTTAAATCGTAGAGCAGGTGTGGTTCTTCCTTTACAGCTTTGGTCTCAGTTTCAAGGATTTCCAGCTTGTTGCGGCGAACAATTTCCACTACTTCTTGTCCCGATGCTTTGTCTTGATATTTATCCTCAGAAAGCATCCGCAGGTTCTCCCGACCAACTTCGGCTTCAATTTGAATTTGAAAATAGCTTTGCACTTGAAAGTTTTTATGTTCCAAATATCTTTTACAAATCATCGACAATGTAGGTGTTTGCACACGTCCGAGCGAATACACACCGCTTCCTGCCCTGATGCTCAATGCTTGCGAGGCATTGATGCCTACCAGCCAGTCGGCTTCCGAACGGGAACGGGCAGATTGGTACAAGCAGTCAAATTCATTGCCTTCTTTCAACAGATCGAAACCTCCACGAATGGCTTTGTCGGTCAGCGAACTTATCCACAAACGCTTGAATGGTTTTTGGCATTTCAAATAGTGGTAAATATATCTGAATATCAACTCACCCTCTCGTCCGGCATCGGTGGCAACGATGATTTTATCGCATTTATCAAAGAGTTCCTTAATCACGTTTAGTTGCTTCAATGCACCCGCATCGGCAGTGTATTCTCTGCCATTTTTGATTTGTCTTGGAATTAACCGAAACGGTCGGGGCAGAATGGGCAGGTTCTCTCGTTTGAAACCCGAAAATCCGTAATCTTCGGGCATCGCGAGCGTAACTAGATGTCCAATTGCCCACGTTACAACAACTTCGCCATTTTTATCGCCGATATATCCGTTTTCACCTCCCTTAATACCCAGCACGTAGGCAATGGCACGGGCAACAGACGGTTTTTCTGCAATGATAACTTTCATAGTTTACGTCCCCTCGATTTCTTTTGCTGTTTCTCAGCCTGTTTTTCTGTGGGCTTAGTTTGCCCTTTTTGCAGGGTTTCTTTGATATGCTTTGTGGCTTCGTTGGTTTTTCCGTCGGAGTTCACTACCTTTTGCGTTTTGGATGTCTCGTCAGGTTGAGCGGATTGTTTGGCGCTGTTTTTCTGTTTGGCAGGATTGCCGAAGGAAAACTCGGTTTTACCTTTCTCCACGTTAAAAGTGAGATAGCCTTTGTAGGTTTGTCCTTTTTTATCCACCAAATCGTCTACATAAATGGTCTGTCCCGATTTAAATTTGTTGTATTGCTCGTCGCTCAGCATTTTTCCTCGTACAAAACGGGGCGCTTCGCCGTTTTCTTGTGCTTGGCGGTTTTGCTTGAACTGTTCACGGTCGAACATAAATTCCACGTAGCGCTTGTCGGCGTTAAACTGCACGGTGGCATTAAACTCCGTTCCTTTTCGAGAAATCATTCCTTCCAAATAGAGGGGTTTGCCTTCTTGCAGGATTTGTTTTTGTTCCTCCGTGAGTTTTAAACCTTTGATTTCATCGGGAATTTTAATTTTGTCGGCACGCAGTGCGATGAGTTCGTTGGTCAGCCTGTCCACGCTGATGATGGACGGAATTTGTTCGCCTGTTTTCCTGTTTTCAAGCATCACGATGCGTCCCATGTTTCCCGTTTTAAGCAGGTTTTCTTTGTCTTCTTGGGTGAACTCGTGTCCGAAAAAGGTTTGATGGACGTTGGGTTCTTTGCGTACGCCGTGCATCGCCACCACGGTATTGCCGTTTTCGTCTGGTTGAAGCGACAGGCGTGCTTCGCTTCGGGTAATTACCGTGCCCAAATTGAGGCTGATGGGCACCAATTGATTGGTTTTATATCCTTTCAGCAAATCATCCAAAAGGCTCATCTTTTGTAACTTCTCTTGCGTAACGCCCATTCCTTCGAGCGTTTTCCAATCGACATCTTCTACTTTGTAGCGATAATCGGAATCTGTGGTTGTTGGAGCTTCCATTGTTTCTTGTTTTTGAGGATTAGTGATGTTGTCCGGACTTTTCTGCCTGTTTTCATCCGGTTGTATTTCTTGTTTTTGCTTTATGTCTTCGCTTTTTACTTCGTATTGTTTCAACATTGCATCGCCGGCGGGCGTGGGGTCTTTGAGGATGCTTTTGATGGTTTTCGCCAGAAAATCCATTTTGGGAATGGGTATTTTAAACACCCGAAATCGTGTAGGATCTTTCAATTGGGCAACGAAATTGGAATAGAAGTTGGAAAGAAAATCGCCGTTTTTATCTAACCTGATAAAATCGGGATTATTCTCTTTCGTGGGTTCAACAGTTTTGAGTTTCCCTTTTTCGTCAATGTCTTTTACCGCTTGAAGGGTCTGTTTTTCGTTGTCGAATACCAAAAGCGTTTCCGACAATTCATCGACTTGCACGTTCTCTTTTTTCAAGTTATTTTCGTCCATATTGTTCTTTTTTTCGGCAAATATACTTTGCGCGAATGTTTGTTATGACTTTTTGGCGTTGCGTGGCGCTATTTGGCGATGTTTGGCACAACGAACCGAACCTGCTTCGAATACTTCGCGGATAAATCGGTTCACATCGGAGAGTTTATAGTAGATTTTTCCGTTCATTTTTACATAGGGAAGCTCGCCTGAAGAACGGAAACGCTGTAATGTCCTGTGGCTGATTTTTAGAACTTGCAGAAGGTCTTGATTGTCAAGCAAATCTTCTCCATCGAGGCAGGTTTTCTTCTTAATCAGTTGTTCCAGTTTTTCATCGAGAAGGTCGAAACGGTCTATTAAACGGTCCATATAGGCTCGGAATTCTTGTTTGTCAATGATCATATTTTAGTAAACCAGT
>CAZKZB010000025.1:0-3983 GCA_964557135.1 uncultured Petrimonas sp.
TCTGTCATTTCCTCTTTATTCCAAATTTATTTTGGTGGGAACTCAGAATGACAAAGTGAAACTGTTGGATCATTTTTGATACAGCCACGTTCGCCTTTTTATCTACCCGTCAGACCGGTAATCGGTCAGACGGTGGTTTAAGGAAGCAGTGCTTCCAGTTTGTCCAATTGTTCTTTCAGCTGCGTTTTGGCGGCCGGGTCTTTCTCCGAATGATAAGCGGCGCGCATATCGGGCAAATAGTGCAAGTATTGCGTTTCCGCAATATAACGAGCCGCGCGAACACGCACCGACGCGTCGCCGTCGAATAACAAACCTTGCAACCATCGTTTGGCGTCCCACGAATGGTGCGCCTGCAACCAATCCATCGCGGCAATTTTCTCATCGGCGCTGCCGTACAAAAACGTATTGTAATATCCCGATTCCTGTTTCAAATCGGCAACCGACATCAAAATCTCCCTGCCGAAAATATCGGCGTTTACCGCTTCGGGTTTATACGCTTTCACGGGCATATCGAGCGTCCAGCGCACCATTCGCGGAATCATCCACATCATACCGGGCGTGGCTTCGGGATGGGCAATGGTGCTGAAAACGCGTCCTTTCCCGAAGGAATTGGCAATGAAAAACGGTTTGTTGTTGGTCATATTTGCCGGCGCGTTGCCCTCTTCGTGAACGTCGCTTTCCATCATCGCCAACGTGGTGTAATGGATGGTGTCGGTTTCGTTTTTCACAAAAACCGGACCTTCGTAATACATCACAAACGCGGTGTCGCGGTCGGCAATTTCGGGAAAAAGTTTTCTACCTTCATCGGTGAGCGAGAATTTGGCAATGCCGTGTCCGCGGTTGTCGTGCTCAATATCGATGGCTTGCGCGCCGTTCAGGTACATACTCGCGTAGCCCGGCGTACTCGAAAACAGGTATGCGCCGGCACAAATTCCGACTGCTCCGCCGCCTCGGGAAATGAAATCTTTGATACGTTGCTGATTCTCCGCTCCCAGATTCAAAAACTGACGGCTTCCGCCACCACCGGGAATAATAATAGCGTCGAGCGAATCGAGTACATTGTTGGCGATATCGGCGGTAGTGATGGTTCGCACGGTCATATCAGGGTCGAGTTTTACGGCTGCGACAGTTTCCCAAATACAAGTTTGAGCTCCGCCGTGTCCATCGAAAACGGCCACTTTGGTTTTGTGAGTAACTGACTCTTTTACAGATGTTTCTTGTGTGCATTGCACAAACAGAAGAGCTAACAAAATTAATAAATGGTGTGGTTTCATCATATAAGGTATTTTTAAATATTAATGCAGATTGAAAAAGCAACGGTTAATAAAAAACCGGCTATTGAGGTAAGCTTTAAATATGGGTCGAGTTCACGGTCGGTTTTCTTATGAACTTGCGTTAAAATATAGAATTGAAAAGGAAAAACAGCGGTGTAAAGATATCGATACCAGGGTAATGCAGCAAACATAAAGCTGTATTGCAGAAAACAGGTGAACATGCCGAATGTGAGCAAAGTATGATATGTTTTGGCGTTTTTTAACCCCAGTTTCAAGGCAAACGTAATTTTCCCCGATGCTTTATCGTTCTCCATATCGCGCATATTGTTGATATTTAGAATCATGGTGCTGATAAATCCTAATCCTATCGCGGGCAAAACGGGTTGAAAATCTAACGTGCCGGTATGCAGGAAATAGGTTCCGATAACAGCTACGGGACCGAAAAACAGAAAGGCGAAAAAGTCGCCCCAACCCACGTATCCGTAAGCATATCTGCCTATGGTATAGAACAGCGCGGATAAAATACATATCAAACCAACGCCCAGAAGAATAAAAACGGAAAGCTGATTGTAGTTCTCGGCGGCGTTTAAAACCAGCGTGAGTCCGATTGCGGCAACGATAACAAGTGCGATACCGATAGCCGTTTTCATCTGTTTGGGCGATATTTTCCCGCTTTGAACCGCTCGCACAGGTCCCTGTCGTTTGCCGGTGGTGTCGGTTCCTTTCAGGTAGTCGCCCAAATCGTTTGCCAGATTCGATAAAATCTGAATAGATACCGATAGGACGAGAGCCAACACGAGTGTAGTGGCGGAAAATTTTCCTTGGTGCAGGGCAATCCCCGTTCCCAACGTAACTCCGGCAACTGCGAGGAAAAGCGTTCGAAGCCTAAAAGCCGATATCCAGTTTTTTAACATCGTAAAGTTTGATGTCCCGCGGAGCGGGATTTCCGCTTCGCTTCAATTTAAAGTTCAGAGTTTAAAGTTTAAGGTTCAGGGTTAGGCAACGTTGAACCTTGAATATTTTATATCTTATTTTTTCAGAATCTACGTCGATAAATACGTCAGGCGGGTAATCCGCCGGACGTAAATCCCAAATCCGAAATCGTAAATCCCAAATAATCAATACGCTCTCGCAAAAATAACCCGCTGTGCCGACGGTTTTCCGGTAACCATACATTTTCCGGGTGTTTTGTCGCCCTCCAACGGAATGCAGCGAACGGTCGCTTTGGTTTCGTTTTTGACAAGCTCTTCGGTTTCGGGCGTACCGTCCCAATGGCAGAGCAGGAATCCGCCTTTTTCGATTTCTACTTTAAATTCGTCGTACGAGTTTACTTCGCGCGTTTGCTGTGTGCGGAAATCAACGGCTTTTTGGTAAATATTCTCTTGAATCTCGTCCAACAGATTTTTGATGTGCTCCTCAATACCGTCGCACGAAAGCGTCTCTTTGGTCAGCGTATCGCGGCGAGCCACTTCCACGGTGTTGTTTTCCAAATCTCTGCCGCCCATCGCCAAGCGAACGGGAACGCCTTTGAGTTCGTATTCCGAGAATTTCCATCCCGGTTTTTTGTTGTCGGCATTGTCGTATTTCACGCTCACACCCAATGCTTTGAGTCGTGAAACAATTCCGGCAACTTTTTCGTCGATTTGTTTCAATTGCTCTTCGTTGCGATAAATGGGAACAATAACCACCTGATAAGGAGCGAGTTTGGGAGGAAGCACCAATCCGTTATCGTCGCTGTGCGCCATAATGAGCGCGCCAATCAATCGGGTGGAAACGCCCCACGATGTTGCCCACACGTAGTCGCGGCCGCCGTCTTTATCGGCAAACATTACATCGAATGCTTTGGCGAAATTTTGTCCCAAAAAGTGCGATGTGCCCGATTGCAACGCTTTTCCGTCTTGCATCAGCGCCTCAATGGTGTAGGTGTCTATCGCGCCGGCAAAGCGTTCCGATTCGGATTTCACGCCTTTGACAACGGGCATAGCCATATATTTTTCGGCAAAATCGGCATATACGTTAATCATTTTTACCGTTTCCTCCATGGCTTCGGCTTCGGTGGCGTGCGCCGTGTGTCCTTCTTGCCAAAGGAATTCGGCGGTGCGCAGGAACAATCGCGTGCGCATTTCCCACCGAACCACGTTTGCCCATTGGTTGATGAGCAGTGGCAGGTCGCGATACGATTGAATCCAGTTTTTATAGGTGTTCCAGATGATGGTTTCGGAAGTGGGACGCACAATCAACTCTTCTTCCAGCTTGGCTTCGGGGTCAACGATAACGCCGCTGCCGTCGGGCGCATTTTTCAGCCGATAGTGAGTTACCACGGCGCACTCTTTGGCAAAACCTTCCACGTGGTCGGCTTCTTTGCTCAGAAACGATTTTGGGATAAAGAGCGGGAAATAGGCGTTTACGTGTCCTGTTTCCTTAAACATATCGTCCAGTTGACGTTGCATTTTTTCCCAAATGGCGTAGCCATACGGTTTAATTACCATACAACCGCGCACGGCCGAGTTTTCCGCCAAATCGGCTTTAATTACCAAATCCAGGTACCATTGCGAGTAGTCTTGTTCGCGCTTGGTGAGTTCCTTCAATTCCTTTGCCATATCTTATAAATTCTTTCTGTTTTTTTAATAAGTTGCAAATTTACAAATAATTTGTCAAACGGTTTGTATCCGCAACAAGCAATTAAGCGACTCTGTATTATTTTGCATG
>CAZKZB010000025.1:4083-41664 GCA_964557135.1 uncultured Petrimonas sp.
CCTTATAAAAACCACCACTGCTATGCTAAAACTTGGCAAGATAAGTCCGAATGGACTTCCATATGAATAACCGTGTGTGAAACGCACGGCAACAAGTATCCTCCGAAAGCCAACCCTATGGGGGTTGAATATTCAGCCCACTTCGGGGCTGTAGGTGGTGTGGTGATTGCCACCCCGCACTTCGTACGGGGTTATTCACATTTAGTCCCTTCGGGACAAAAGATCAATCACTTTTGTTAATTCACACTAAAGCGTTAACAACCTGTTACTTAAGCTATATGCCTATGTGGTTAGACCGTTTTATCTCTCTCTGACTTTTATGTGGAAGCAATTAAACCGAAAAAAGCGCAATGCGGCGGTAACCTCAATGCGCTTCTGATTTTTTATTCCGAAAATCGACTTAAATTTTTTCTTTTATTTCGTGCAAAAGACCTTCGCAGGCATCTTCCAACAAATCCATCACCAGTTCGAAACCAGCAGAGCCGCCGTAATAGGGGTCGGGGATATGGTCGTGCGAAAACTTTGCCGAAAAATCGGTCATACGTTTTATTTTTTTTGTGTCGCTTTCGCTTTTCGCCAACTTGTTTACGTTGCGATAGTTCTCTTCGTCCATCACCACGATGTAATCGAATCTGTTAAAATCATCGTAAACAAATTTTCGCGAACGCGAGCAAAAATCGTATCCGCGACGCTGTCCGTGCATGCGCATGCGGTCGTCGGGCAGTTCGCCTTCGTGCCAACCCGATGTGCCGGCGGAGTCCACAAAAATATCTTCATCGAGTCCGTATTCCGAAACGGTTTTCTTCATAATTCCTTCGGCTGCCGGAGAGCGACAAATGTTTCCGAGACAAACAAACAGAACCTTGATTTTTGCATTCTTGGTGTGAGAAATTTGCATAACTCTAATCGATTATAATCTAAAACAATGGGACAAAGATAATATTTTTTGTTTATATTTGCAGGCTGAAACCATTTTTGTATCACAATGAGCATTCCGCAGGAGAGAAAATCGCAGCCAATCTCAAAAGAAATTACCGTTGTTGAAGCCAAAAGAGAACTGGAGAAAAATATGACCAAACGAATTTTGTTTGGCATAGGAGGGACTTTTGCGCTAATTTTAGCCGTACTGGGAATCTTTGTTCCGGGAATTCCCTGCACGCCGTTTGCCTTGTTGTCTGCCGCCCTTTTGGCAAAAAGTTCCGACAGGCTATACAACTGGTTGCTGAAAAACAAGTTCTTAGGGCCTCGCATTAAAAATTATCAACGCCGGAAAGGAATTTCGAAAAGCGGAAAAATAAAGGTGATTGTTTTGATGTCAACCATGGTTTTAATCTCCGCTTTCGTGATAATTAAGGTTCCCACCATAAAGATAATTATACTCCTGGCCGGTTTGATAGGAGCCATTACGGTTTGGTTTTTTGTTCCGGAAGGGAAAGATTACAGCGAGGAAGAAGCATAAAAATGGCTTTTTCTCTCCGATATTTATTCCCGATATAACCACCTGATTTTATGCATATTTCTTTAATTCAAACCGATATAGTTTGGGCTGATAAGAAAGCCAACCTGGAATCTACCGAAAGCGCCCTGCAATTTCTTTTTCAACAAACAGACTTGGCTGTGCTTCCCGAGATGTTTACCACCGGTTTTTGTACCGACAGGCTCGATTTGGCTGAAACGATGGATGGCGAAACAATGCGTTTATTGAAAGGGTGGGCGAAACACTATCGAATGGCCATTACCGGCAGTTTCATCGCACGCGAGAACGGCAAGTTTTTCAATCGTCTGTTCTTTGTGTTTCCCGATGGTGAAGTCCGAACCGCCGACAAACGGCATCTATTTTCCGTAGGTGGAGAACATACTTACTTCTCGCCCGGAAACGACCGACTTATCGTAAATTATCACGGTCTTAATATCTGTGTATTAGCTTGTTATGATGTTCGTTTCCCCGTATGGTCTCGCAATCGGAACAACGAGTACGATTTGCTTATTTACACAGCTAATTTCCCCAAAAGTCGCATAAGTGTTTGGGATACTTTGCTTAAAGCGCGCGCGATTGAAAATCAGACTTACGTCTGCGGAGTAAACAGAGTGGGAACCGACGGTATGGAGCTTGAATATTCGGGACACTCGGCGCTGATTGATTTTAAAGGGAACGAGATGATAACTTTCCCCGAATACGATAAGGGCATAAAAACCGGTGAACTTTCCAAAAGCGAACTGGATGCCTTTCGTGAGAAATATTCTTTTTGGATGGATGCCGACCGGTTTGAAATAGAGAAGTAATCTGGGAAAGCCTGCTTTCTATTCTTAACTTTTTCCAATAGACGAATTTAATCCCGCAAATAGGCGAAGTAATATTTTTCCACTTTTTTCGACAGCAACTCAATGTTGAACATATCGGAGGCGGTGGAAATATCTTTTATAGAACCGTCGCGATACAAAATTTTAATGCTTTCGTCGTATTTGTTGTACAAATCGGTTGCCAACGAGTCGGACGAAACGAAATATTGAGCTTCGCTTTCCGATATTCCGTATTTGCGGATGAATTTTTCGATGAATTCTTGCTTTTTTTTCGCCGGATGCGGTTCGTTGGTTATCTGGATTTTGAATAATTTCCGATTAACCATTCCCGCGCTCAACAGCGACAAAACTTTGTCGGGATGCGATTTCCATACTTTCAGCGAAGTCCAGATATCGCTATCGTCTAAATGGGTGAAATAGTCGAGTACTTCGGGATTTTCGTTGAAATCTTTGAGCGTGATATCGTTTTTCAAAAAGAAACTCAACGATGGCGACGCGAACAAATCTACACCGTTCCGAGATAAATATTTTGCCCGGTTCATCGTGTTTATCAGCATTTTTTCCGACGCTACCGCCGTTTTATGCAGATAAACCTGCCAATACATAAATCGGCGCGACATTAGGAAATTCTCTATCGAGTAGATTCCTTTTGACTCCACAACCAGCTTGTCTTCAACCACATCCAACATTTTCATAATTCGCGCGGCACCGATGCGACCTTCGCTCACTCCGGTAAAAAAACTGTCGCGCTGCAAATAGTCCAATCTGTCCACATCCAATTGTCCGCTAACCAGTTGATGAAGAAAACGTTTGGGATAATTATCGCGAAAAATATCAATTGCCACATCCAACGCGCCTTTTTTCTCGCCGTTTATCTGTTGCATCAGTAGCAGCGAAATTTCCTCGTGATGCACACCGTTTGCCAGCGTATTTTCCAGCACGTGTGAAAAGGGTGAGTGCCCTATATCGTGCATCAAAATGGCAGCCAGCGCGCCGCGATATTCCTCCTTGGTAATTTCGTGTCCTTTGTCGCGCAAGTTTCGCAACGCCACATCCATCAGATACATGGCGCCAATGGTGTGGTGAAACCGCGTGTGCTGCGCGCCCGGATACACGTACGACGCCATTCCCAACTGGCGGATTCGGTTCAATCGTTGCAAATGGGGATGTTGGATGAGTTCGTAAATAAACTCGTCGGGGATATTAATAAACCCGAAAACGGGGTCGTTGATGATTTTTCGTTTGGGTTGCATGTGGAAATTGTATTGCTTTTGTTATCTGACACCCAACATCATATCGGGCGAAATTCCGAGAATGCGGCAGATTTTCCCCGCGACTTTAAGCGATGGTAAACTGCGGCCGTTAATAAAGTCGCTGACACGAGACGGAGATAAATTTAATTGCGATGCCAATTCCTTTTGGCTTATGTTTTTTTCTTCGATAGCAAGTTTTATCAACATAGCCGGATCGGGCGCCTCAACCGGAAAATGTGTTTCTTCGTAATCCGCTACTAAATCGGAAATCATATCCAATTCAAGCAGATTTTTGTCGTCGGCCGGAGTGTTATTGCTTACAACTTTCAGCAATTCTTCAATTCGCTCACAAGCAACCTTATATTGTTTCTCAGTTTTAATGGAAGCCATATTAAATTGTTTTACAATCGATTTTATTATATTCTTCGTGTGTCCCGATAAATCGGATATACACTTTTTTAACAGTAAAAATCACAATCGCAACCAATCGATACTTATTTCCTTTGATATTAAAAACATAACGATCGTTTCCCACATAATCCACCGAATTAAACATTTCTTTTATATCGCCTAAACTTGACCAATCGGCTTTTTTGGTTTTTGTATACCAATCCCGCAGTCCCGATTCGGCATCGGCGTGTTTAATTATAAAATCTCGTATAGCCACAAAAGTGATTACTCTCATAAATTACTTCAATCAGTGGCAAAGGTAATAAATAGTTTTGTTTTACGAAATAAAATGATGTTTTTGTATTGTTTTTTAGAATTTAGGTTCTTTGCGTTTTAGTATGAATTAACAAAAGTGATTTGTATTTTTGTCCCGAAGGGACTAAATGTGAATAACCCCGTACGAAGTGCGGGAGCAGATAGACCAATCTTATATCCAGCCCCGAAGTGGGCTGAACTTCAACCCCTTTGGGGTTGACTTTCGGTGTTGACTTGCTTCCGTGCGTTTCACACACGGTTATTCATATTGAAGTCCATTCGGACTTATCTTCCCAAATTTTAGCATGACATTGTAGTTTTTATGAGAATTGAAGCATTCTTCGTAATGTTAATTCACACTAAAACTTATAGAACCAGAATTTATATTGAGGAGATAGAAAAGCTTGACTTTTGAGACGAGTTGTGCATCTCAAATCTTAAAAATAGACGAATTTGAATTATTGAGAAACCGGAAAACGAGGTCGTTGATGATTTTTCGTTTGGGTTGCATGTGGATAACAAAAAAGACTGCTCGGGTTCACCTAACAGTCTGATGTTTAGTTTGTTGTCTTACTAGGATTCGAACCTAGACAAACAGGACCAGAATCTGTTGTGCTACCATTACACCATAAGACAAGTTTGTGGGTGCAAAATTACAAAAAATATCGATACACATAGCACGTTAGATTGAAACTTTGCTTTGAATTTCTAAAGATAACCGTTAATTTTGCAAGATTAATAATAATGCAATGAAGCAAAACAGGACAAAATTTTATAAAAATCGGGGTTTGAAACGGTTTTACATAGCTATGCCGATATTAACGGCTGTTTGGATAGTTTTATTTGGATTCATAGTATTTTCCAGATCAGCCATTATTAGTTTCTTTGTTATCATGATTATTATGGGTGTATTTTCTGTATTTAGAAAATACGCGATAACCGACAAAAACACCATTGAGTTTCACTATCTCTTTGGATGGAGGAAAAAGTTGTCCATCCCAATTCAAACTATATCTGAAATTACGATTAAGCCTCACCGACTGAGTTTTGATTATTATAAAGAAGGTATTTCTCATCCCGTTACTATGGTTTTAGAGTTAAGTGATGCCGATTTAGGAGAGGTAAAGCAAGAATTGTTAATACGAAACCCGAAAATAGAAATTAGTTGAGTTGCATGAAAAACAACGAAATAACTTTTGTTAGGTATGGAAAAAAGGAATTTGTCACTCTGCTTCTCGTAGTGGTATTTGTACTTTCAATTGTCTATTTGGTACTCCCCAAAGGGTTTTTCACCGCTTTATTTTCCGCTATTATATACGTATTTATCTCGTTTCTTATTTTTCCGATAAAATATGTACTTACCGACGAAAACACGCTCGAAACTCATTTTCTTTTTGGCAAAAGAGAGAGCAAAACCATTAAAATTGATACGATTTTGGAAATGAGAATCGAAAAAATTGACCAATTGTTGATTCGATACAGAAAAGAAGGCTTCTCGCAACCCGCATCGTTGGTTTTGGAATTGAGCGACCAGAATATAAAAAATGTTCAGCACGAGCTATTGAAAAGAAATCCGTCTATTTCGGTGGGTTGATACTCTCATTATCCATTATCACTGTTTTTTCTTTCAAAAAATCCATCAACGAGGCATAAATCGGATGTTTTCTGAGAATCCTACGATTTCCCACCATAAACAGTTGTTGGCGGGCGCGGGTGAGCGAAACGTTGAGTTTTCGGTCAACTGTACCCTCGTCGTTCAGGCTACACAAAAAGTTGAGTTGGTACGGCTTATTCACAGAAAACGAAATCACGATAATATCGCGTTGACTGCCCTGAAACCGCTCTACTGTATCCACCATAATATGCTCATAATCCGCGATATCTGCTTCCGCGAGTTTGTGTTTTATCAGCGCGATTTGATTTCTGTACGGCGCGATAATTCCGATATTGCGCGTGTCGAAATTTCGCCCGTCGTGCGCGTAAACCGTTGCAAGGGCTTTTACAATTTTTACAACTGTATCTGCTTCATTTTCATTGGTTTTTGTCGATGTGTTTTGAGAACGCAATTGTTCGGTAGAAAACAACGCGATTCGGCTTTTCGAAACGTATTGCAAAAATAGATTTTCGGTTTTCGGAAACGACGAATTCCACGGTTGCGACTGCCAATCTTGCGCCGGCAAAAGGCTTTGCGGATAAAACTGCCGGGACGGAAATTCCGCGATTTGCTCGTGCATTCGGCCTTGAATGGTGAGTTGAGCGTAGGCGTGGTCCCAATTTCTTTTGACGCAGTTTCGCAGCAATCGCTCAAACAGCGAGTGGGCGCAGTTGGTGATTCCGATTTCGGTGAGTTCGGGTTCGTGAATGGCGGAAACCGAGTTTTTTTGCAACACAATTGCCGGCAACTGATTGTGGTCACCAATGAGGATGAATTTGTCGAAATGGGGCAACAGTCCGATAATTTGCGGTTCCAAAATTTGCGACGCTTCATCGATTATGGCCACATCGAACTTTTTCAGGTTGAAGAGTTCTAATTTTCCGTTTATCGACGCCAACGTAGAAACAAAAATGCGGGTGTTTTCTATCTCTTTTCGCAACGATTCGCGATTTTCGGCTTTTTCCGAAATGTTTTGCAACAATCGGTCGCGATATTCTTCGGCACACGAAAGCTCGGTTCCCACGCGGATAAACCTTTTGTTCCCTTTTCCGAAAGCGCTGTTTATTGCTTCGCAAAGTTCGTCCACAGCCCGGTTTGTATAAGCAAGAACCAATATGTTCGTGTTCTTTTTCGCATAATATTCTTCAATTAACTGACGGGCGAAAATAGACGTTTTCCCGGTTCCGGGAGGACCGATAATGAGAAAATAGTCTTCGGCGCTCACCGCTCTTTGGATGATATTTTCGGGATAAGCCATTTCGTTTTCCGTATCGATTACCGATTGGGGCATTTCAATTCCCAGCAGCAAGTTTCGCTGTCGTTTCGCTGCGTTTAGAAACGCAAACAAACTCTTATACATGCTGTTATAAGAAGTGTCGAGCGTGTCGTGCTCAACGGCCCAAAGCCTGTTTTCGTTAAAATAGGCGCGATTTCTTTGTTTGTTTCGGAAACGAACTTCGATAAAATTGTTGGAAATGGCCGCTAAATTTCCTTTCAGAATCTGACGGTTTAAAACGGTGTCTTGCTCGTTTTGGCGTGGGTAAACGATGCAGATTTCGCCTTCGCGGAAGTTCACGATATCGTTTTCGGCATGGTTGCGGCGAAAAACTATCTTCATATCGTTACCCGAATCGTCAATCGATTCAATCGTTAAATCATACAACACATCCAGCGCATCGGCGCGTTCGGAAAAGTCGCTGTTCCACAACGAAGCCACGCCCGTTGGCGATTCGTACTCCACGTCGCCGATTTTTTGCAGGTACAACTCTCGGGAAATAAAACGAATGTATCGATAAAAATAGCTCAGCTCCGTTGGCGTGCATTGTTGCAAAACAGATTTGAAATCTTCGATTTTTTGCGTGTAAAACTTGGCTGTCTTTTGCGCGAAATCGGTTGTAGAATAGAGTTCGCGGAAGAGTTGCGACATGGTTTCGTTATCGCCGTTCATAATGGCGTGTTCGTTGGCGACAATGTGATTCCTGACGTTGATAATCTCTTTTTCCAGTTGTTGAAACTCGGCGGCGAAGCGCAGGTTTGTGCCGGAAATATTTCCCGACGAATATAAAATGGCGGCTTCCACATTGCGCGAATCCACTCCGAAAACACTTTCGGTCATCAGTCGGTAAACGCCGGTTTGAACTTCGTGATTGAGGGCGATTTTCCCCAAGTCGTATGAGGGGTAGGGGAGTTTACCCGATTTCAACTCCACAATTTTATATTCGTTTTTGTTGATTTGCAGCAAGTCTAACCGCCCTTGAAAACCGTATTTTTCGCTGAAAAACGACGGTTCCAGCGTGCATTTGTGCACATCGATATTACGGTATGGAAAATCTTCGGTAATGACCCGCTTGATGTTTTCGAATTGCGCGCGCGCTTTTTGCATGAAATCCCGGAAATCGTCTCCCGAAGCAATATCCTGACAGCTGGTGTACTCAAAAGGTGATTGTTTGAACGATTTTAGAAACGTTTCGTCGAACGAGACTTCATCGATGTTTTTCGCGAAAATCAACTCATCGAGAAAAAAGTTGGCCAAGTTTCCCAACAGGAGATACGAACGGTTTTCGAGCGTTTCGAACTTGTTGCGGAAAAAGTGCATCGGTGTAACACAATAATCGTGAAAACATTCCGCAATGGCCGAAGCATCAATCAGATAATCAGGTTCCAAGACGATGAGTTTGGGAATTATACAGCCGTTTTTGTCTATCGAAAAATCAATCAGGTTTAGTTGCGCGCCTTCCCAAAAACGAGTGACCGAGCTATTTAGCGCGTCGTTATCGGGTTTTACGTTGTATTTAACGGTGGCGGTCGTGCCGGGATATTTTTCAACGATGCATTCGATTTCCGATTTTTCGGTATGAATATGTAGAATCTGTACGCGCAGAGTTCGCTCTTTTGCAAGCGAAGGCGAATAATCCGCGAGGTTTTCCTCTAATTTAATATCGCTTCCCGATAGGTTTTGCAGGAAATCGAGTAGGGTTCTTTCGTGGCGATGATATTCGGATTCGGCCAACTCTTTTTTTGTTTTTCGAATCTCTTTTGCTTGTACGCGAAGGTTTTGCAACTTCCACTCCAATTGCTTGGGCAACTGGTGTTTTCGAGCCAAAAACACCAATCGCGAGAACAAATTCGGAAACTGTATCTGTTCGTCTGCGGTGAGTTCTCTGGATAAACGTTCCAACAGTTTTTTCAACGCGAAAAGTTTTTCGTTGAAACTGCTTTCGGAATTGGAAATTTCTTGAATTTCAGTGATATATGGTTTGTAATCGGGCATTCTCAAAAAAATATTTCAATAATCTTCGGTAGGAAAATCACAACACCTACTGCCAACGCCGCAATCGATGCCAACAGCACTCCCGCCGCCGCCAAATCTTTCACTTTTTTAATCGATTCGTTTCGTTCTTTACAAGCAAAATCGGCAAGCGTTTCAATGGATGTGTTTATGGCTTCCAGCGCAAAAACCAAACCTATAACGATTAGTACCGCCAGCCATTCTGCAACAGAAATACCGAATAAAACGCCCAATATAATTGCCAAAATTGCCGCAAAAAAATGAATGTGTGCGTTGGGGGTTTCTTTCAACAACAGCGCTATGCCTTGAATGGCATATCGGAAACTTGCTAAGCGTTTTTTTATCTGTTTTTTCATCGCGCAAAATGTGAAGTGTATGGGTTATATACCCGAAGAATTAATTTCGGATTCTTATTGTTTTTGATTTCTTGATGTTTTTGTCGCTTTTTGTGAGAATTTTAACAACGTTTATTTGCCCATCTTTTATGTCAATCAATTCTGATGTAATACTTAAAATGGAGTTTTCATCAATTTGATAACTTTCATAATCTTCGTTAATCAATCTATCGTCAATAAAATAAATAGTTGGTGTGTCATGCGTTTTTAGATACTTATTTCCCAAGTTTTCGAGAGAGACAAAATTGGGTGTTTTATTTTTCCAATAATTGGAATTTTCTTTCATCGTTATCAGTATTTTTCCGTAGTACATTTTTCCATCCAACAATAATGAATCTTTTTCAATGTTAAAATTTTCGATTAATTCAATTTTGAGTGAGGAAATAATGCCTTCTTCGACAAATTGATTGTTGACAAAATATGCCGGCTTCCTTGATGTTTTCCATGACGGAATGCGATATACTTTTATTCCGCTTTCAAAATTATCAATCCTTGTATTTCGAGGTAATAAATCATCCTTAATAGATATTTCCACAGTCTTTGAGGGTTTTAATCTATTAGTAACTAAAATATTAGAGTCTATGCGTGCTGGCAATTTTTCCGTTATTTCTTGCGCAGAACTTACACTAAAAACAATCAAAAAGAAAAATGTGGTTAGTAATCTCATATCTTCAACTTTTGATTTTATTGTTATTTACAAAACTAATTCAAACACATAATCATCCATCACAAATCCGTTTCCGATATCAATCACTTCTTCTTTTGCCAGAAAAAATCCGTTCTTTTCGTAAAAACCAATCGCGTTTGCGTTATATTTGTTCACATTCAAGTAAACCGCTCGGTCGTTCCGCAATTTAGCTTCACTAATCGCCCTGTCGAGCAGCTGTTTTCCGATACCTTTCTTTTGGAAATCGGGTAAAATGTAGATTTTGTGAATTTTAGTTTTTCCCGTGTTCTCGCAATTGTGTTCTATGGACATATATCCCGAAAACCTATCGTATTGTTTTGCTAGAAAATACCGATGATTTTTCACATCCATCTGCTCTTGCAGCGATTGAGTGCTGTACATCCAATCCATCATATATTTAATCTGCTCCGGCGATAGAATATAGTTGAAAGCATGCGGCCAAGCCACGTTAGCTACAGCCTGAATATCTTTGATGTTGGTTTTGTTTGCTCTAATTATCTCAATCATTTTGCGGGCAGTCATTTATTGTTCAAATATACTAACTTTGCCGCTTTTTGCAAAAACCGTTCTATTTATTGTCATTATTGGTGCGCATTTTTTATCTTTGTGCAAACTAATTTTACCGAAATTTATGTCTCAATTTTGTCCGCTCTGCGGAAGCAATAAACCCGAAAAAGCACTGTTTTGCGACAATTGCAAAAACAAGATAGAAAAGGAATACGAAGTTGATGTTCCTGAGGAAAAAAAGGATATTAATGTGGTTGAGAATGAGAAAGTTCCAGTTGACACAGAGTTGACTGAAAATGAATTAGATAGCGATAAGGAAAAAGAGTCGGATTCAACTTTAGCCGTGATTCTGGAAACAGCAAAAACACCGAAGAGGAAGCGAAATTTATTTGTTTGGCTGCTTGTTTTGGGTCTTTTGTTGGTTATCGGTTTCTTCTATTATGGGCGAGTGGTGAGAAAAGGTAATTTAGACAGGTCGCAATGGGAAGCGGCCGAAAAAGAGAATTCGGTGAGTGGATACCTCGCTTATATGCAGGCTTTCCCGAAAGGAAAATATTACAGCGTGGCGGAGGAAAATTTGATGAAAATCAAAGATAACGAGGCCGAAATTTGGCGAAAGCTTCAAGTCTCGGAAAACACGGCCGAGTTACGCGATTTTCTGACCCTGCATTCGCAAAGCGCGTATAATCCGTTGGTGAAAAAGCGGCTGGATTCGCTTACCTGGGTGGCTGCTTTAAACGATAATACGGCGGAAAGTTATTCCAACTATATGGTTGTATCGCAAAGCGGGGAGTTTGCCGGCGATTATTTTGGCGATGCGCAAGAGCGCTACGGTATGTTGTTTCAGTCGTATCCGGTTACAAAAACCGATTTGGACAGCATAAAAACAGCAGTAGACGGTTTTTTCGCGGCGTTATCCAATCTGAACGCCAACGATATGAGTAAATACTTGGCGCCGACTGTTTTCCGATTTTTCAATTCCGGTGGCGGACAGCGCGAAAAAATAGTTGGAGACTTGATTATCTCTGGCGCGAGAACACAAGCTCCAACCATAAAATACTTGCCCAATATGAATGCGGTAGCGTATGAAAAAACGCTGATTGAACATTACAAAGTGAATGTTCCGGTTCAAAAGTCGATTGTTGAGGGTGGAAAACAAAAAATCGTTTCGGGATATATCGCCCATATCGAGTTAAACAGGAACTTTCAGATAATAACCGTTTCTGAAAGTAAACCTAACCCTGATGCGCCCTGACAGCGCTTACTCCCAACTTAAAACAACCTTGCCGCACTGTCCGCTTTCCATCACATCGAATCCTTTTTGGAATTCATCGATATGAAAACGATGCGTGATAACGGGTGTCAGGTCGATACCCGAAATAAGCATCTGCTCCATCTGATACCAGGTTTCCCACATTTCGCGGCCGTAAATTCCTTTCAGTGTAAGCGCTTTAAAGATTATTTCGTTCCAATCGACTGTGGTGTTGTTGGGCAGGATGCCGAGCAGCGATATTTTTGAGCCGTTGTACATGTTGGCTACCATTTCGCGGAATCCCGCCGGTGAGCCCGACATTTCCAATCCGACGTCGAAACCGCGCATACCCAATTTCTCAACGGCTTGCCTGATGGTTTCTCCTTTCGACGGATTAACGGTGAGGGTAGCGCCCATCTTCTTGGCAATATCCAACCGATAGTCGCTTAAATCGCTTACAACAATGTATCTGGCTCCCGCAAAGCGACAAATAGCGGTAGCCATACTTCCGATAAGTCCGGCGCCGGTAATTAACACGTCTTCGCCGATGAGCGGAAACGAAAGTGCTGTGTGCGTGGCGTTTCCAAACGGGTCCATGATTGAGGCGATTTCGTCGGGAATGCGGGGATCTAACTTAACTACGTTTTCCGCCGGCAACGATAAGTATTCGGCAAACGCGCCATCGCGATTTACCCCAACGCCGATGGTGTTTTCACAAACGTGAAGTTTTCCGCGGCGGCAATTGCGGCAGTGTCCGCAAGCGATGTGTCCTTCACCGGTAACCCGATCGCCGACTTTCAGGTTTTTCACGCCGCTTCCCATATCCACAATTTCGCCCACGTATTCGTGACCGATGGTCATTGGGGTTTTAATGGTTTTTTGCGACCAGTCGTCCCATTTGTAGATGTGCAAATCGGTTCCGCAAATAGAGGTTTTTTTGATTTTTATCAGGACATCGTTCACACCAATTTCGGGAACGGGTATGTCTTGCATCCAAATTCCCTTTTCGGGACGTAATTTTACTAAGGCTTTCATAAACTATGGCTTTGGGCGTTGGGCAAAGGGCTTTGAGTAAAGGGTGTGGCTAATTTACTCTATGCTCAAAGCTCTATGCTTTCCGCATTTATTTAATTACATTGAGTTTCTTTCCTACTTTAATAAACGCCGCGATGGCTTTGTCTAAGTGTTCGCGTTCGTGCGCGGCAGAAAGTTGTACGCGGATGCGCGCTTCGCCTCTCGGCACTACCGGGAAGTAGAATCCTGTAACGTAGATACCTTCTTCGAGCAACTCCGCTGCAAATTCCTGCGACAGTTTGGCATCGTACAGCATTACGGCGCAGATGGCCGATTCCGTGGGTTTGATATCGAAGTTGGCTTCGCGCATTTTTTCGATGAAGTAGTTCACGTTTTCGTGCAGTTTATCTTGCAGCGTATTCTCTTTTTCCAGCATTTCGAAAGCTGCCACTCCGGAAGCTGCCACCAGCGGAGGAATGGAGTTTGAGAACAGGTAAGGTCGAGAGCGCTGACGCAACATATCGATAATTTCCTTGCGTCCGGTGGTAAATCCGCCGATGGCACCTCCAAAGGCTTTACCGAGAGTACCGGTGTAGATGTCTATTTTGCCGAAACAATCGAAGAGTTCCGAAACACCGCGTCCGGTTTTTCCCACAACACCGGCCGAGTGGCTTTCGTCAACAGCTACCAAGGCGTCGTATTTCTCTGCCAGCGCGATTATTTTGTCCATCGGGGCAACGTTTCCGTCCATGGAGAAAACACCGTCGGTTATGATGATGCGGAAGCGTTGTGCTTGTGCTTCTTTCAGTTTTTCTTCCAACTCTTCCATATCGGCATTGGCGTAACGGTAGCGTTTTGCCTTGCAAAGGCGCACGCCGTCGATAATGGACGCGTGGTTCAGCGCATCGGAAATGATGGCGTCTTCTTCGGTAAACAACGGTTCAAACAATCCGCCGTTTGCGTCGAAACAAGCGGCGTATAAAATGGTGTCTTCCGTTTTGAAAAAGCGGCTGATGGTAGCTTCCAATTCTTTGTGTAGGTCTTGCGTTCCGCAGATAAAGCGCACAGACGACATGCCATAGCCACGCTCATCGAGCGCCTGTTTGGCGGCGGCAATCAGTTTTGGGTTGTTGGACAAGCCCAGGTAGTTGTTGGCGCAGAAGTTCAGCACTTCTTGTCCCGATTTTACTTTAATTTCCGCTTTTTGCGGGGTTACAATAATTCGTTCGTTTTTGTAAAGTCCTGCTTCTTTAATGGCTTCGAGCTCATTTTGCAGGTGTTGTTGAATTTTTCCGTACATAGCTTTTATATAAGTTATAAGTTAAAAGTTATAAGTTCTGAGTTCTTATCATTATTTTTCTGAAGTGAGCGTTGAGAGGTGTTTTCTATATTTTCCATTTGTTTAAATTTATCTACAATTAAAACACAATCAAGAGTTTATTGTTTTCATGTGATTAATTAAAATGTGAATCGGAATTGGCTTCACCGGCTTGTTCCAACAGCGATGGCGGTATCTCTTTTTTTGCTGTCGCACCCAAATCTTTCAGTTTTTGTGTTTGCAGCACCAAGTTGTCTCTTCCGGTGGAAAGTTGTTTATAGGCATCGGTATAGGCGTTTTGGGCCTGTTCTATGTTTCTGCCCACGCGCTCTAAATTTTCGATAAATCCCACAAATTTGTCGTATAACTTTGCTCCGCGTTCGGCGATTTCTATCGCGTTTCGATTCTGGTATTCACGCTTCCACAAATCGACGATAAGTTTCAGCGCGGCGATAAGGTTCGTAGGGCTTATCAGCAGAATTTTTTTATCGTAGGCGTATTGCCAAAGGGCTTCATCGTGTTGCAGAGCCAGCAAATAAGCGGGTTCGTTGGGGATGAACATCATCACGAAGTCGAGCGTGGCGGCATAATCGTGATAGCTTTTCCGACTCAACTCGTCGATGTGGCGTTTTATAGAATGCAGGTGACTGTTCAGGTAGCGTTTCTGTTCGTCCGGTTCGTTGCTCGATACATAATTTACATAGGCTGTGAGCGATACTTTTGAGTCGATAATCACTTTTCGATTGTCTGGATACGAAATAATTACGTCGGGTTGCATACGCGACCCATCGTCGTTTTTAATGGGTACGCCGTCGGTGTCACGCAAAAACTCCTGTACCTGATATTCGCGACCAAGCACCAATCCCGATCGCTCCAGAATATTTTCGAGGATGATTTCGCCCCAATTTCCTTGCGTTTTTGTGCTGCCTTTCAGCGCGTTGGTTAAATTTACTGCCTCTTCACTCAGTTTGCTGTTCAGCTCTTTTAGTTTTTTTACCTCCTCGCCCAGCGAAAAACGCTCTTTGGCTTCGGTTACATACACCTCTTCCACTTTTTTCTTGAACGATTCGATATTTTCCCCCAAAGGTTTCAGCAAAATATCTAAATTTTCCTGATTGATTTTGGTGAATTTATGCGTTTTCTCGTCCAATATCTTTTCGGCAATGTTCTCAAACTCCAGATTAAACTGTTTGCGCAGGCTTTCCATTTCGGATTTTTGCGTTTCCAATTTCTCTTTCAGTGCATTGAAATCGGCGGTTGAAGCGGCAAGCCGTTTGTTGGTCTCGTTGAGTTCATCGGTTTTTAATTTCAATTCTGATTTAAAATTGACGATGTTTTCCGATTGATTATTTATGGTTTCGTTAGCCGCACTAAGCCGGGCGGCGGTATTGGAGAGGTTTCTTTCGAATACCTGAATTTGGTTCTGACAATTTTCTATTTTCTCTTTATGAGCCGTTATTTCGCTTTTTAATTCCGCCTCATCCTTTTCCATCGATTTCAATTTTTCGTGGGCAACGATGAGATCGGTATTTAAAGACATGTTTCTCTCGTTTACGATTTCAAGTTTTTTTCTTGAAACCGTTTTCGATTTCATCGCCAATCGGACGATAATCCATGCGAGAATGCTCCCGATAATTATTCCGATAAAAAGCGATGCACCGATAAGGAGATAAATGTCATTGTTCATTTTTTATCTTATATTCTCAATATATGCCCCATTTTGTTTTTTTTGGTTTCCATATAAAAATGATTGTGCGGATTGGGCGTAATTTCAATGGGGACGTTTTCCACCACTTCCAGTCCGTATGATTCCAGTCCGATACGTTTTACGGGGTTGTTGGTCATTAAGCGCATTTTAGAAACACCCAGGTTTCTAAGAATTTGTGCGCCAACTCCGTAATCGCGTTCATCCGCTTTGTAGCCCAAGTGGATGTTGGCCTCAACTGTATCCATCCCTTTTTCCTGCAGTTTGTAAGCCGACGCTTTTGCCATGAGGCCGATTCCTCTTCCTTCTTGATTGAGATAAACCAGCACGCCTTTTCCTTCCTGCTCTATTTTTTTCATGGCTTTATGCAGTTGCTCGCCACATTCGCAACGCATAGACCCGAAAATATCGCCGGTAACGCACGATGAATGCACGCGGACCAAAATAGGTTCATCTTCGTGCCATTCACCTTTAATGAGCGCGACGTGGTCTAACCCGTTGGATTTCTGACGAAAAGGAACCATGTGGAAATCGCCGTATTCGGTGGGCAAGTGAACTTCTTCGCCGCGTATCACGAGCGATTCTGTTTTAAGTCGATATTTGATGAGATCGGCCACCGAAATAATCTTCAGGTCAAACTCTTCTGCCATTTTCATTAATTCCGGCAAGCGTGCCATTTCGCCGTCTTCTTTTTTGATTTCGGCTAAAGCACCGGCGGGATATAATCCGGCCAAGCGCGCCAAATCGATGGCGGCTTCTGTGTGTCCGGCGCGGCGGATAACACCTCTTGTCATGGCGCGTAGGGGGAAAACGTGTCCAGGGCGGCCGAAATCTTCCGGCTTGGTTTCTTCGCGGGTAAGCGCTAGAATGGTTTGCGCGCGGTCGTATGCCGAAATTCCGGTTGTACAGCCGTGTGTCAGCAAATCGATAGAAATGGTGAAAGGAGTAGCATGAATGGAAGTATTGTTCGTAACCATCATGGGAAGTTCCAGTTCTTCGGCACGTTCCTTGGTGATTGGCGTACAAATCAGTCCGCGTGCGTGCGTTTCCATGAAATTCACCTTTTCGGGCGTTATACACTCGGCAGCGATGATGAGATCGCCTTCGTTTTCGCGGTCTTCATCGTCAACAACGATAACAAAATTTCCTTTTTTAATTTCTTCGACAGCTTCTTCTATCGAGTTTAACTTAAATTCTTTCATTTCCTATTTTTTATACAGCTAACTTTTTTTGCTGATTATTCATTATCTCTATTAATTCTTCGTTTAATTGCAATATATCATTTAAGTCCTTGTTGATCCTTTTTTCGAAAGGCAACGAAATAAGTTTTATTACAATACCAAGCGGGAAAATGTACATGAATATTTTTGCAAATACCGATTGGGTTTTGAACGGACGAACATATTTGATCAACACAGGGTATTCTTTTGCCTTTTCGATAACAACCGGTTTTCGCGAGTTAGATAGGTGACTGAGTATGCTCTCCATGTTGTTTTTTATGGATAATAAACCTTCGTCGTATCCGTTATCTGTCCAATACGTTTTATAACCGAGTTTTTCGTATTGTTGCAAATGGGCTAATGTTTTCTGTGTCAACTCTTTTGTAGTTTCGAAAATCTCGCTACGGCTGGGTTCTTCAATAACCACTTCTTTTATCGTGTATTCTCTCTTTTCACGTATAAAGAAAAGTTTTTTGAAGAAACTCATGTAGGTATCCATGCTCATAATTACCGAGTCGGTCATTGCCTTGTAAGTGAGGAAAATGCCTAAAGGCAACAAAACGGATGAACTGAACCACATTCCTATCCAATGATCCCAAACACCGTCGCGCGCCATTTTGTATCCCACGTTGTTGAGGACGTAGTAAACGATGAAAAGTATGACCGATATAACAATGGGCGTTCCCAAACCGCCTTTTCTAACAATGGAACCTAACGGCGCACCAATGAAAAAGAAAATAAAGCAGGCAAAAGAGATGGTAAACTTAGTGTGCCATTCTATCCATTGACGGTTAATGTTTCGTTGCGTTGTTGTTTTGGACATCGACCGAAAAAGGTAGTCATTAGCATTATTCTCTGCCTTTTGATAGGCGTTTTGAAGAATAGATGCTTGAGCCTGAATGTCTTTCGATATGAAAATTGAGTCCATGTCAGGATGCGCGGATGAACCGGCTTCCCGAATAATTGAATCTTTCTTATCTTGCGGATAGCCGCTCCGAAAAGCGAGATAGGTGTATTGTTTCATTATCTTCCGGTCGGAGATATTTACGCTATCGATTAACTGTTCCAGCGAATCAATGGAGGTCTTTAATTGTGAGAGATTTTTAGCAACATAGCTGCTCGATTCATTTTCCTGCAAGACACTTTCTTCCATACGGTTGAAGTTATCATCGTATGGTATCGTCATCTTTTTGGTAACAAAACTTTCTCGGCTATACGGAATAAATTCCGAAGACCTATTCATGTTTTCTGTTCCCTCCGTAAAATTTGTGAACTGTTGACCGCTGTGCATCGTGAAAATCAACGACAACTTATCTTCCGAAGTACGCATTTCGGCCGAGTCGCATATTATCACGGCCATATTCTGAAATCCGCTGCTGATATCGTAAATAGAAACGCCGTAAAGCATTCCTGTCTGCCTGTCTTTTTTATCGACGTATAAATTATATCCTTGAATTTCCTTATAAAAAACGCCTTCTGGAATATCCAGTTCGGGCGATTTTTGCCGGATAGAGATGAGTAGCGAATAAAACTTGGGCTGAATTTTCGGCATGGCGTTGTTCATGAAGAAAAACATGCCTATGCTGATGATTACAACTAACACGATGAGCGGTATCATGGCTTTTATGAGTGAGATACCGGCAGATTTTATTGCCAGCAACTCCAAGTTTTCACCCAAGTTTCCGAACATCATCAGCGAAGCAAGTAAAATAGCCAACGGAAGCGCCATAGGCACAAGCTGGAGGGCGGCATACAAGAACATTTCGCCCAAAACATTCATCCCAAGCCCTTTACCAACCATGTCTTCGATGTATTTCCATAAGAATTGCATCAGTACCAGAAATAGGCAAATGGCAAAAGTCATCAGAAACAGCGGGATAAAGGTTTTTAATAAATAGCCGTATAGTTTTTTTATGTGGAAATTTTTTCTCATCTATTAAAAAAGATGCCCTTTTTAAATTTGTCGCAAAGATAATAAATTCCTATGGAGAATAGCGCGTTTTAAGGTTTAAGAAAACAAAAAGAACAACCGGCTTCTCTTCGATTGTTCCTATTATGATGCGGTTGGTTTATAACTACAGTACGCCAAGTTGTCTTTTCATATTATCGATTTGGGTTTCCCACAATACTATGGCATCGCCTTTTTCGTCGGGTTCTGCAAAATCGGTCACTTGCAGAGCTATTTCGTTTGACAGTTCCAACTTGTGGAGTTGAAACTCGAAATATACATATTCCTCGTCTTCGTCTAACCAACGAAAACGGATACTTTGCTGGGGTTTTACATTTATAATTTCGGCCGAATTATCTGATTTGCCCCAGAGAAATGTGTACACATTTTCTTCTTCGTTCATGGTAACTTCATCGGCAAACCATTCCGATAATCCGTCAATTTGGCTGATCATTCTCCACAGACTTGCTTGTGTGGCACTTCCCATCACAAACTCTATATGAAACTTCTCTTTAAGCATACCCGCTCACAATAAATCGGGCTCAATATACGACTTTTTTTCGATATAATTGTATTTTGTAACAATTAATTCGTGTAAGTGTGTAAAAAAACCTACCTGTTTTATATGAATGAGAGCGTTGAGCTGCTTACAGTTAAGGAATAGGCTTGCGTGATTAAGTTGTGGTGTTGAATCATTCGTCGGATTGCCCTAACACCGGTTTTATGAGAAAATCTCTTTGAGAAATTCAAGAAAACGTTTCCAAGATTGTTGATCGGCTTCTTCGCGATATGCAGGTGAACCGAAAACGGTAAAGCTGTGTGGAGCACCTCCGTAGGTAATCATCTCGTTATCAACCTTGGCAATTTCCAGTTCTTGGGCAAGATTGGCAAAATCGTCCATGGTGATGGCAGTATCGGCTGTGCCATGAAAAATGATGATCTTGCCTTTGGTTTTTGCGTAGTTTTGTCCATTGGGAGTTCCTAAGCCGCCGTGGAATGATGCAAAGCCTTTTAAATCTGTTTCCGCACGCGCCAGTTCCAATGCGGCTGCCCCGCCGAAACAATAACCCATGGCTGCCATTTTATCTGTTTTTGAACCTTCTTTTTTAGCAGCGCTTAAAGCGCCAATCATAAGACGTCGTAATTTTTCCCGGTCTTTATACAATTCGCCGGTGTGCTGAGCTTTGTCTTTGTTTTCAGTAGGTCGGATTCCCTTGCCGAATAGATCGGCAGCAAATACCTGATACCCTTTCTCGGCCAGCATATCGGCGCGTTTTACTTCGTAATCGGTTAGTCCGTCCCAATCGTGCAAAACTAACACCAACGGAGCTTCCTGCGCATTTTGTATCGCCGGCTTCACGTAATAGCCTTCGTATGCCTCGTTATCAACCTGATATGTAACGAATTTGCCTTGCGCATGCGCGAAAGAAACGAAAAAGATAGCCGCGATCGGAAAAAAATGTTTTGTTGTCATAATACTGTGATTTATATGTTTACGCTTATAACACAAAAGAGAAGCAAAAAGTTGCTCCTCTCTCGCTGAAGATTTTTTTTATGACACGTGAATACCTAATTCTCTTTTTAATACGCAATGTGGTGAAAAGAAGCGGAATTATATCCCTCTGTCATTGATTGTATTGTGTGTAGTTTCTCTTTATTCTTCGCGTTTGTAATGCAGTTGAGTTAGCCCTGTGTCAAAAGTTTTCACGCTCACAAGTTCAAGTTTTTGTTCGGGTCTTCCATCTTTGAAAAGTCTTGTTCCGTTGCCTAATAATATCGGAATAACGGAAATGATTAACTCATCTATTAAGTCTTTCTTTAATAGTTCGTTTATTACTTCTGCACCTCCGTCGCAGTAAATGTTTTTACCATTTTCGGATTTTAGTCGTTTGACTAATTCGGATAAGTCGCCTGAATAGAAGGTCGTTCTACCTACTTGAGGCCTTTCCGTTCTTGTTATCACATAAACATCTCGTTGTCCGTTATCATAATAAGAAGAACCCATTTCTTCAAACACATAATCATAGGTTTTTCTCCCGATAATTAGTGTGTCAATTGTGCGTGTGAATTCGGTATAACCGTAATCTTCGCCTTCTTTTTCAACGAGCTTTAAAAAACTAAGGTCGTTATTGGGTTTTGCAATATAGCCGTCTAAGCTTGTTGCTATAAAAAGTGATATTTTTCGCATTTGTTTTTTATTTTGTTGGAAGCACTGAGTGGGCATTATGAATTTCGACTTGCCTGCAGGTAACGTAATTCCGTTAATACTGTTTTTGTCAGAGTTTCCTTGTATGTATATCTGAATCAATCTTGTTTCGTTAAGAAGTCAAATTAAAATACTGTTTATTAATCCATACCCCCCGTTTCGCGGGGTACTCCCCTTGGCTTAAGGGGAGAGTGGCAGGCTAAAAATCATTCACCGCTGCCCTTGGGAAAGAGGCGAGGGACGTGATAATCTGAGGAGAAATAAAAAAACATACAGCGTTTCGTGTTACGGTTAGCGTCGTGAAAAAAATCCAAACAAAGCCTTCGGATGAAGATTGAAGCTTAATAATTTTGGAAGTTACAGTTTATGGATGGGGGATTCTTTGAAATTTAGAGGGCGTGATTCCGAACTCCTTTTTAAACGATTTCGAAAAATAGGCGAAATCACTAAATCCGCAATCCATTGCAATTTCACCGATGGGTTTTTGTGAAGTGGCAAGTAACTTTTTTGCTCTGTTCAATCGAACTGTTAAGATATAACTCGTTGTATTAAGACCGGATATTGCTTTTATTTTTTGGTTTAGCTGAGATGTGCTAATGTTCATTTCAGATGCGAGACCGTGCGGAAAGAAACCGCTGTTTTTTAATTCCCGGTAAATAATGTCGGTCACTTTCTGAAGGAATTCAAAATTAGAGTTATCCGCCAATTCAAGCGGGGTATTTTGTTTATCCAGAACAATTTGACTGTATCTTGCCCTCAGTTCTTTCCTACTGTTTAAGAGTTGACCGATTTTTGCTTTAAGTTCTTCTTCAATAAAAGGTTTAGTCAAGTATGCATCGGCGCCTGACCTAATTGATTGAATTCTCTCTTCGGCAGATGTTTTGGCCGTTAAAACAATAATTGGAATATGGTTTGTTATATCTGAACTTTTCAGGTGGGTGCACAGCTCATTGCCATCCATTTTGGGCATCATTAAGTCTGTAATTATGATATCCGGTGACTTTTCTTTCGCGAATGTTAATGCTTCTTTTCCATCGCGAGCCACCACTAAATTATAATCATCTTTAAGTATGGTGGTCAGGTAAAAAATCATGTCGCGATTATCCTCCGCAATCAAAATTGATGTTTTTGTAGAGTTCTCTTTTTTCTCTTCTATTTCAGATTTTTTTTCTTCAAAACGTTCCGATGCGTACGTTATTTCATGTAGCGATTCATTTTCAGAGGGATGAGCATTGCTCACTATAGGAATTTCAACCGTAAAAACCGTTTCTTTACCCGGAGTGCTTCGAACGGATATTTTCCCATTCAAATTTTCCACAACCTGCTTTGTATAAGCAAGCCCAATTCCTGTGCCCAGTTGCTCCAGTTGATCGGATTCTCCCTGATAGAAAGTCTTGAAAATATGCGGAAGATCTTTTGCCGCTATACCTTCGCCATCGTCTATAACTTCAATAACGCATTTCCTATTATTCTCTTCTCTTACCGTAAGAATTATCTTATTGCCTTTGGTGCAGTGTTTAATAGAGTTAGTAAGCAAATTATTTACTATCACTCTTATTTGTTCCATAGAATAATTCATAATGATTTTGTCGGAACTGCTTCGGAAGAGGTATGTTATTTTTTTTGTTTCTACAAAATCGGTATAACAACTGTGCAAGTATCTTAAATACTCCACGATGTTTCCATGTGTTAGCTGAATGTTAGTACCTGATTGAATTTTAGATACACTTAGAATTTCGTTAACAAGGAACAATAAATTTTCAGATTGTCTTTCTATAATTTCTAAATCTATCTGATTATGAGTCGGTTTGTCGTCATTTATTGTTCTTTTTAGCTTTTCAACCAATCCGATGATGATAGTGATGGGTGTTTTAAACTCGTGCGTGATTTTCGTATATAAATCGGATTTCAATTTTACGATTTCCAACAACGATTTGTCCTTTTGCTTTTTCCACCTCGAAAGTTGATAATAAGTCAGGAATAAGATAATCAGTATAATAATTACTATTATCGTGATTATTATAATTGTTTTTTGTCGACTACTTTTTGAATCGTACTCGCTTTTCAGCTTCAAAATTTGTTGTGATTTTTTTTCGCTCTCATATTCAACGTAAGAATTGAACAAATCAGCTCGGATGGCGTTTCGATTTATCAAATGAGAATAGTGATGCGCTAATATAAGATTTTGCGCGGCAATATCTGTTTTGTTTTGCGCATCGTATAAGGTTGATAATTTTGAGTATGCGGTTTCGAGATAGGAGGGAAGATTGATTTGTTTCGCAATCGTTACTCCCTCGGACAAATACTTTTCTGCTTCGGCGTAGTTCATGAGTTTGATGTTGGCATCGCCCAAAGCAAAACATATTTCCATCAAATTCAATTTATCGGAAGTGTTTGTTAATGTTTGGTATGCGCTGTTTAAGTAGATCAGTGCCTCTTGATAAAATTCCTGTTCTACGCGAAGATTTCCTAACCGCAAAAAAGACAAAGAAATGCCTGATTTCGAATTTGCTTCTATGTTTAAATCTATCGCTTTGTTATAATTGATTCGAGCGGAATCGTACAACTTTTTTTCTTGAAAAACGAGACCAATTCCCAATCTGTTATCGGCTAAGCCTTTCTTATCATCAAGGGTCTCTCCATACCGATATGATTTTTTAAAATATACTAACGCTTCGTCAAAGTATCCAAACATAGAATAAATATCTCCGATTTCATAATATGTGTTGGCCTTTTCTTTCAAAATACCTGCATGAGTATCTTCTAAATTATCCGATAATTTTAATGCTCTGAAATAGTAATTTATAGCGTCATTCAATAAACACGTTTTTTTATATACGGAGGCTAATCGGTTGAGCGCGGTTAGGATTTGTAGAGAGTCGTTTAGTTCTTCCGAAAGTTTAAAATATTTGTGATAGCTTTCTATGGCGCTGTTGAAATGGTAGTTACTCAGATGAATCTCTCCCAATTTATCGTGAAGGACTAATAGTTGAATTTTGCTATTCTTGCGAGTGTTTTTCTCTAACTCGATTTGAAGAATGGTTGTGTCGTTTCGGTATTTTTCATAGGATTGATAGACGCTATCTATGGTGTCTTGTAGTAAAATAGCATTATCGCCCGGACTCTTTATATCATATACATTCCGGTCGCATGCTAATATAGCGATCAGAAAAAGTATAAGTGATAGGCAGATATAACCTGTGCGATTTATTAACATTATATCCTATAGGTTTGTATCAACAGAAGAAACAACACTTTTAGTTATGAGAAAAATAATTAACCCAACTTTGTATCATAGATTATGGGTACGATTGTATATGTATTCACCTCTCCATCAAAATAATTTAGACACAAAAACCGACAGCTAATAGCTAAAAAATAATTGCTAAATAACCTGTTTTTTATTCCACTTTAATATGAAGTAAACAAGAATCAGCAAAGCTAATCAACAAAACAGTCTCAATGTGAACCATACAAATATAATCTATTTTTATGATAAATTATTCATTTTTATTTTAAGTTTTGGAATCGTGGAGAAAATACACAGATATCTAACTGAAAAGCAGAGTTTTCAGCAACTTTACTCAATCCAATGTTAATTACTGCTAATCCGTTTATTGTGGTTATAACTGAGTGGTTCTTTCAGATTAACGTACTGTTTTCTTTCCGGCTAATAGGGTGTTTTTTAAGAGCGAAACAATTGTCATGGGCCCAACTCCACCCGGAACGGGAGTAATGTAGCTGCATTTGGGAGCTACTTCATCGAAAGCCACGTCTCCCGTGAGTTTGAATCCCGATTTGGTTTTGTCGCTGGGTACGCGCGTTGTTCCTACGTCGATTACTACGGCGCCCTCTTTCACCATATCGGCTTTCAGAAATTCGGGAACGCCAAGGGCGGCGATAATGATATCTGCTTGAAGGCAAATTTCCTTGATGTTCTTTGTGCGGCTGTGGCACACGGTAACCGTGCAGTCGCCGGGGTATCCTTTTTGCATCATGAGCAGGGCAGCAGGTTTTCCCACGATATTGCTTCTGCCCAAAATAACACAATGCTTGCCTTTGGTTTCAATTTCGTATCGGCGCAATAATTCCACGATTCCCGACGGCGTAGCCGAGAGAAAACAGGGAAGCCCGATGGACATTCGTCCTACGTTTACCGGATGAAAACCATCCACATCCTTGCGGAAATCGATGGCTTCGGTGATTTTATCTTCCGAAATGTGCTTGGGTAAGGGCAATTGAACTATAAACCCGTCGATATCCTCATCGTTGTTTAGCTTATCAACGCAGGCAAGCAGTTCCTCTTCGGTTACATCGTCTTCGTATCGAATGAGCGTGGATTTAAATCCCACCTCTTCACAAGCGCGAACCTTACTGGCAACGTAGGTTTCGCTTCCGCCGTCGTGTCCCACAAGCACTGCTGCCAAGTGTGGAGTTTTTCCACCGCCGGCTTTTATTTTGGCTACTTCATCGGCAATTTCTTTTTTAATTTGAGTCGCTACGGCTTTTCCGTCAATTAAAACCCCTCTGGGACTCTCCTCAAGGGGAAAACTGGATGTGGAACTGTTATTCTGCATTGAGTTGTTTTGCTAAATGTTGATTTTGTGACCTATACATAGTCCTCATTTTAAGGGGTTTATCTTCTTTTTCTCATGTTTTTCATCATTGCTTTTCCACCACCGGAAGTCATGGCACGCATCATTTTCCGGGTTTGGTCGAATTGCTTGATAAGATTATTTACCTCTTGCGCATTGGTGCCGCTTCCTTTGGCTATGCGTGCACGGCGACTTCCGTTCAGGATTTCGGGATTAGTGCGTTCTTGCGGTGTCATGGAGCGAATAATGGCTTCGATATTTTTGAAAGCATCATCGTCTATATCTAAGTCTTTTATCTGTTTTCCAACACCGGGAATCATCGATGCTAAATCTTTCAAATTACCCATCTTTTTGATTTGCTGAATTTGAGCGATAAAATCGTTGAAATCGAACTGATTTTTGGCGATTTTCTTTTGCAGGCGTCGTGCTTCCTCTTCGTCGTATTGTTCCTGTGCTTTTTCAACCAGCGAAACGATATCACCCATGCCCAAAATTCGGTCGGCCATACGCTCCGGATGGAAAATGTCAATGGCGTCTAATTTTTCACCAGTTCCCACAAATTTGATGGGCTTATCCACTACCGATCGGATAGACAATGCCGCACCACCTCGGGTGTCACCATCAAGTTTGGTAAGAATAACCCCGTCGAAGTTCAAGCGATCGTTGAATTCTTTCGCCGTATTCACCGCGTCTTGTCCGGTCATGGCATCCACTACGAAGAGGATTTCCTGCGGATTAACGGCATCTTTAATGGCGGTAATTTCGGTCATCATCGCTTCGTCGATAGCCAAACGTCCGGCCGTGTCGATAATCACCAAATCTTTTCCGTATTGACGGGCATGTTTAATGGCATTCTGGGCGATTTTTACCGGATTTTTATTGTCTTCTTCCGAATAAACCGATACGCCAATTTGTTCTCCTAAAATTTTCAACTGCTCAATTGCTGCGGGACGATACACGTCGCCGGCTACCAAAAGCGGATTTTTACCGCGCTTTGATTTGAGCATATTCGCCAGTTTTCCGGAGAAAGTGGTCTTTCCTGAACCTTGCAGCCCTGACATGAGAATAACTGCCGGACTGCCTTTTATGTTGATGTCGGCAGCTGTGCCACCCATCAGTTCGGCTAATTCGGTGTGAACGATTTTCACCATCAGCTGGTGAGGTTTCACAGCCGTAAGTACGTCCTGACCTAAGGCCTTTTGCTTAACATTTTCGGTGAAATCTTTGGCTGTTTTGTAGTTCACGTCGGCATCAAGCAATGCACGGCGAACATCTTTCAGCGTTTCGGCAACATTAATTTCGGTGATTCTTCCTTCACCCTTCAGTATTTTAAACGACCTTTCGAGCCTTTCACTTAAATTTTCAAACATAATGAGTTATGGTTTTTTAAAATCGGGTTGCAAAGATAGTAAAAAATGTGGAGTTTTTCTTGTTCTCATATTCAAAAACCGCGCGCGAGTGTTTTTTTGAGATGTTACACGGGATGTTTTTATGTTATACAACATGTTTGAATGAAAATCGACTTATTTATTTGGAAAAAGCTCCTCTTTCTATTATATTGTTTAGAACAACTCTAAATAATTGAATTATGAAAAAGAACTATTTATTCTTATTTCTGATGCTCTCATTTTTGCTCTCTTGCGAGGGCGAAAAGATTGATTTTTCAATTATTAACAGGAGCATCAAGGTGAATGCACGTATCGATGGCGCTAAAACGCGTGTTGCAAATGACGAATGGTCTGAAGGAGACGCGATTGGGATTTATATGGTATCGACAGGAGAAACGCTCTCTGATGATGCGGTTTTGGCAAAAAATGCGAAATATACAACAGAAGGCGACGGAGTCTTCAGTCCGGCAACAGTAGCAAACGATGTGAAATTCCCGATAGGAGGAGGTAGCGTAGATTTTATCGCTTATTATCCGCAGGGAACAGTCAACGCTAATTTCGGATATTCTTTAAATGTCACAGACCAAAGTAATCAGTCAGCAATTGATGTTATGTATTCAAATAACGAGACCGGGAAAAGTTCAGCCAATCCCGATGTCTCTCTGCGATTTACACACAAACTTTCAAAGCTTGTGTTCAACATTGTCCCTTCCGTTGCGGGAACAGATTTATCGGGGTTGAATGCCAAATTAATCGGATTTAATCCCCGCGGTACACTGTCGCTTGTAGATGGTGACGTATCCTATACCACCACCAAAAATGATATTCGCTTGAAAGTGAGTGACGATGGAAAAGCAGCCGAGGCGATCGTGATTCCAACAACAGATTTAGCCGGTAAAAAGTTAGTAATTGAACACGGAACGATTGGTTATGAATACGACTTGAGTTCAGCGACAAACATTACAGAATATAACTCCGGATTCAGGTACACATACAACCTTACACTCGATCCGACGGTGGCTGTGGTATCCGTATCGGCGTCGGCAACAATTACGGCATGGAGTGAAGGTCCGGCTGAGTCGGTAACAATCAATAAGAAATACGATGCTTATCAGCCGATTGGTACTGGAACGCAAGCTGACCCATATACTCTTGTTGACGCAAAGAACGTTTGGTTTGAGAACGGTGTTTGGGTAAAAGGATACATTGTTGGGTATTATACCAATTCTTCTTTAAGTAATTTTTCAAACGATCTTTCTGATCCTGACAGTGTGAGGGATTCAGCCATAGCATTAGCCGCTTCACCTACCGAAACAAACGGTGCAAATACATTTCCGGTACAACTCCCGACAGGGGCTATCAGAGAAGCGCTAAGCCTGAAAATAAATCCCGACAACTTAGGAAAAGAAGTGAAGATAAAAGGAAATATAAATACGTATTACGGTTCTATTGGCTTGCCGAATGGAGTCTCGGCTTACGAATTTATTTCTTCTCAACCCTAAACAAAAAAGCGTGTTGAACTGTTTTATTCAAAAAACAATATGGGCAAAACAGCTTGTAAAGACAAGGATTTGATTCAGAAAAGAGAACCGAAATATGAATGTAAAAAATGCGGACTAACGGTTAAAAAAGAAAAGTATGTTTGCAAGTCAAAGAAGATAAAATAGATAGAAAACGAAAGGCAGAGGTTAGCGCTTCTGCTTTTTTAATGACTTTTCGTCGATTGAAATTAACGATATGTCGATTTTGAATTTTAAAAAACCTAAAAAAGGAGGTGCATTGTCCGTTAAATCAGTAAATTTGGACAAATTTGAATGAAACGATGAACAAAAACACCAAAATTATACTTTTCGCTGCTATCGGTTTACTGATTTTGGGGATGGCTTTTTTCCCGAAAATAAAATCGATGTTCTCGTCCGGTGAACAACAATCGCAAACTCAAGGACCGCCCAGGGCAGGAAGCGGCGCCGCCGGAAGACAGCAACTAAGCGTAACCGCCATGGTTTTGGAACCGCAGGTTTTGCGCAGCGATATTTATATTGCCCGAGGAGTTTTACTGCCCGAGGAGGAAGTTAACCTCACTTTCGAAACATCGGGGAAAATCACTCATATCTATTTTCGAGAAGGTTCTTTTGTAAATCAGGGAGCGCTGCTGGCCAAAATAAACGACGCGCCGCTGCAGGCAGAATTAAGAAAACTGAAAACGCAACTCCCTTTGGCGCAGGATAGGGTTTCACGGCAAGGAATTTTGCTGGAAAAAGATGCCATCAGCCAGGAAACCTACCAAACGGTGACCACGGAATTAGAAAAACTGAGGGCCGATATCGACCTGATAGAATCCCGAATCGCCCAAACCGAGCTGCGAGCACCCTTCAGCGGCATGATTGGCTTACGCCAGGTGAGTGTGGGCGCTTATGCATCGCCCGCGGTAATTGTTTCGAAACTGACTAAAATATCGCCCTTGAAACTTGAGTTTTCCATGAACGAAAACCAAGTGCGGCAGATACCGGTCGGAGCGCAAATTTCATTTACCGTTGCCAACGACTTAAATACGTATCAAGCCGCAGTCTATGCTGTAGAATCGCAATTAGACCCCAGAACGCTGACGCTCAGAGCGCGTGCCAGATATCCAAACGCTGACGGAAAATTAAAACCGGGCATCTCGGCAAACATACAAACGCTCATAAGCGAAATTCCCGATGCCATTGTTATTCCCACCATATCCAGCATTACAGAAATGGGGCGGGATATTGCTTACGTTTACAAAAACGGTGTGGCGCAGGAAGTAGAAATTACCAAAGGCGACAGAACAGCGTCGATGGTGCTAGTTCTTTCCGGACTTTCGGCAGGCGACACATTGCTCACAACCGGTGTTATGCAGTTGCGAAACGGCCTGCCGGTGAAGATTTCAGAAATAATTCCCAATACAACAGAATGACAGTATGACGTTATCCGAACTAAGTATAAATCGTCCCGTGTTAGCCACGGTGTTGGTGCTGGTTATTATCATTTTTGGTGTAATCGGATACACCAGTCTGGCTGTGCGTGAATATCCCAACGTCGATAATCCCATTATTACCGTTACGGTAGGATATCCGGGCGCTAATGCCGAAGTGATTGAAAATCAGATAACGGAGCCCTTGGAACAGAACATTAACGGGATTCCCGGCATTCGCTCGCTCACCAGTATGAGCAGTCAGGGATTTTCACGTATTACGGTGGAATTTGAGTTGAGTGTGGATATGGAAACGGCTGCTAACGATGTGCGCGACAAAGTATCGAGAGCGCAGCGTTATCTTCCCCGCGATGCCGACCCGCCCACCGTTTCCAAGGCCGATGCCGATGCCGACCCCATTATGCAGGTAACGGTGCAAAGTCCCACGCGCTCATTGTTGCAGCTTTCTGAGATTGCCGATCTGACGGTTAAAGAGCGTCTGCAAACCATTTCGAACGTGAGCGCGGTTGAAATTTGGGGCGAAAATCGTTACTCGATGCGCCTGTGGCTCGATCCGGTAAGAATGGCGTCGTACAACATCACGCCCATGGATGTGAAAAGCGCGCTCGATAGAGAAAATATCGAACTGCCTGCGGGAAGCATCGAAGGCGACCACATTTCGCAATCCATTCGAACCATGGGACTGATGCAGACTCCCGAAGAGTTCAACAACATGATTCTCATCGAAGACAATTACCGGATTGTGCGGTTTGGCGATGTAGGAACCGCCGAACTCGATACCGAAAACCGACAAAATATTCTTCGCCGCAACGGCATCCCCATGGTTAGCTGTGTTATTATTCCGCAACCGGGTGCCAATCAAATCGTCATTGCCAACGAAGCGGAACTCCGCTTAGAGCAGATGCGCAAAGATATGCCCGACGATGTCACGCTCGATATCGCTTTCGATAACACCCGTTTCATCCGCGCTTCCATCAACGAAGTGCAAACCACGGTTATTATCGCTTTTGTGTTGGTGGTACTGGTTATTTTCTCGTTTTTGCGAAACGGCCGCGTTACGCTTATCCCCACGCTGGTGATTCCTATTTCGCTTATCGGCACGTTCTTTATCATGTACCTGGCCGGATTTTCCATCAATGTGCTTTCCATGCTCGCCGTTGTGCTTTCGGTGGGATTGGTGGTGGACGATGCTATTGTGGTGGTCGAAAATATTTACCTCAAGGTGGAACAGGGCATGGCTCCGAAAGAGGCCGCCATAGCGGGTTCCAAGGAAATATTTTTCGCTGTTTTATCTACAACGATAACACTGGTTGCCATATTTTTCCCGATTATTTTCTTAGAAGGGATGACGGGACGATTGTTCCGCGAGTTCAGTATCGTGATTTCCGGGGCGGTTATTATTTCATCGTTTGTGGCGCTTTCTTTTGTTCCGATGCTTTCGTCGAAACTGTTGAAGCGACAGGAAAAACACTCAAAGATTTACGAAAAAACCGAGAAGTTTTTCCGGGCAATGAATGATTTTTACAACCGAATTTTGAGTTCGTTCCTTCGCCGTAAATGGCTGATTTATCCGCTTGTTGCGGCAGCTATAGTGCTTATTGCCGTTTTCTGGAACGTGATTCCGGCCGAAATGGCTCCCTTGGAAGACCGATCGGTAATCATGGTCAGAACCTCCACACCCGAAGGTGCAACTTTCGAGTTTACAAGAGATTATACCGATGTTATTTCGCGCATTGCCGATTCTGTAGCGTGGGAAAGAGAATCGAATATCACCATGACGCGAGGCACTTTCGGAATGGTTCGCCTTGTGTTGCCCGATATGAAAGAACGGGATAGAAGTCAGATGCAAATTGCCGATGCGTTATCGGGCGCGGTGCGAAATCAAACGGCGGCGCGTACTTTTGTGCAGCAACAATCCACTTTTGGCGGACGTCGTGGGGGAATGCCCATTCGTTACGTGTTGCAAGCGCCTAATATCGAGAAACTTCAGGAGTTTATTCCGCCGTTTATGGAAAAGGTGAATCAAAGTCCTTATTTCCAAATGGCAGATGTGAATTTGAAATTTACGAAGCCCGAAACCCGAATCGTGATTGACAGAGACAAAGCGGCGCTGCTCGGTGTAAGCACGCGCGATATCGGGCAAACGTTGCAATACGCGCTGAGCGGGCAGCGCATGGGTTATTTTTATATGAACGGAAAACAGTATCAGGTTTTGGGCGAGATAAACCGCCAGCAGCGAAATACGCCGCTCGATTTGAAGACCATTTACCTGAAAAACTCTTCGGGACAGATGATACAGATGGATAACTTGGTCAAGCTGGAAGAAACCGTTGCTCCGCCGCAGTTGTACCGATACAACCGGTTTAACTCAGCCACCATTTCCGCCGGATTGGCGCAAGGATATTCGTTGGGCGAAGGCTTGGAAGAAATGGACAGAATCGCGGCGGAAGTGCTCGACGATACGTTTAGAACTGCTTTGGAAGGCGAGTCGAGAAATTTTCGCGAAAGTTCGTCGAGTTTGCTGTTTGCTTTCGGATTGGCAATCTTGCTTATTTTCCTGGTTTTGGCAGCTCAATTCGAGAGCTTTAAAGACCCGTTTGTGATTATGTTTACCGTTCCGTTGGCTGTTTTCGGCGCGTTGCTCTTTATGTGGATATTCGGCGTTACCATGAATATTTTCAGCCAAATCGGTATCATTATGCTTATCGGCTTAGTAGCCAAAAACGGTATTCTTATTGTTGAGTTTGCTAATCAGCGTCAAGCTGCGGGAATGAGTAAGTATGAGGCAGTTATGGGAGCTGCCGTTCAGCGTTTACGACCGATTCTGATGACCAGCATCTCTACCATTCTAGGGTTGCTCCCGCTTGCGCTTGCCACCGGTGAAGGCGCCAACGGACGAATTGCCATGGGAACCGCCGTGGTGGGTGGAATGCTTATTTCCACGCTTTTAACACTGTTCGGTGTTCCGGCCGTGTATATGTATTTGTCTACGAATCGGAAGTCGAAAAAGGAAAATGAGGGGTGATGAGTGTCGGATGACCGATGTCTCGCGTAGCGGAATTTCCGCTTTGCTTCAATTTGATGTTTGATTGACGGATGATTATAATATGGATAAAGAAATATATTTATCGTCTTGCCTGCGTCGCCCGGATGGGCGGAACTTGCCTAAGAGTAGGCGATTTTTCGCCTGCGGTGAGACGAATCCCGAAAATATCCGCCCGGATGGGCGGCACATTTTTCAATCAGAAAATATAACAAGATGAATAAGATAAGAAAATACAGTTTCGTTATCGCCGGCTTTTTGTTCTCCATTTCGATGGCCGCTCAAAAAGTAATCGATTTGGACGAAATCATTCGGGTGGGATTGGAAAACAATTACGATTTACAAATCAGTCGCAACGAGCAGCGAATTTCCGATAACAACGTAACGTTGGGAAATGCCGGATTTCTCCCTTCCGTGGGATTGAGTTCGGGCTACAGTGCCCGTCAAAACAACTCGGAACAATTTCCCGCGGATGGCAGCGAAACCGTATCGACAAGAAATTCCGTTACTCAAACGCTGGATGCCGGGTTGAATCTGAACTGGACTATTTTTGAGGGATTTAAGGTGCAAACCAACTATAAACGCTTGCAGGAGTTGAAAACGCTTGGGGAGTTGCACACACAATTGGATGTGGAGAATTTTATTGCCAATATCACAGCCGAATATTACAATTATGTGCAGCAAACACTCCGAATGCACAGTTTGCAGCACGCGGTCAACTTGTCTCGCGAGCGCCTGAGAATCGTGGAAGCGCGTTATCAGATTGGTTCGCTTTCGCGACTCGATTTGCAGCAGGCACGTGTGGATTTCAACGCGGATAGTTCGCAACTGATTCAGCAATATGAAATTTTGCACAGTTCGCGCATTCGCTTGAACGAAATGATGAGAGCGGATGATGTTGAACAACAGTTCGTTGCCGCCGACACTACTATTTTGTTTGATCGGACGCTGTCGAAACCGGCACTTTTCGATAACATGATGAAAGTGAATACCACGTTGCTTTTATCGGAAAAAAACAAGGTGTTGAGCGAGCTGGATTTGAAAACGTTGCAAAGCCAGAATTTCCCTTACCTGCGGCTGAATGGCGGATATGGATTTACACACTATAATTACAACAAGGGAACATTTGACAGGCAACGAAATTGGGGGCCGAGCGTGGGTGTTACCCTTGGTTTTAATATTTTCGACGGATTTAACCGAAGCCGAGAACAGAAAAACGCCCGGATTAGAATCGAAAATCGCGAACTTCAAATCGAAAAGCAAAAACTTGCCTTGCAAAGCGATTTTGCCAATATGTGGCTGGCGTATCAAAACAACATCCAGCTTACCAACCTCGAAAAGGAAAGCCTCGACAATGCCCGGGTTAATTATGAAATTGCCATGGACAGGTATAAATTGGGCGATTTATCGGGAATTCTTTTGCGCGAAGCGCAGGTGAGTCTTCTCCAAGCCGAACAGCGATTACTCACGGCGGAATATCGTACCAAGCTGTATGAAATTTCGCTGTTGCAGATCAGCGGCAGGATAGGGGAGTATTTGCGGTAAATACTGCCCGATGATGGATGTTCCGATTCTCAACGCTCCATGCCCACCGCTCACCGCTCTTTGCCAAATGATTCGTGCATTGCTTTTGCCGCTTTTCTTCCGTCGCCCATAGCGAGAATAACGGTTGCTCCACCGCGAACGATATCGCCTCCGGCGAAGATGGTTTCATCGGCGGTTTGCATTGTGTCGGCATTCACAACCACCGTTCCCCACGAGGTGATTTCCAATCCCGAAAACGTGGACGGTATGAGCGGATTGGGCGATACGCCTACACTCACGATAACTTCGTCCACATCCACCCAAACGGTATCGCCCTCAATGGCTACCGGCCTTCTTCTTCCGGAAGCATCGGGTTCGCCCAATTGCATCCGTTGCAATAGCATTCGCTGTACGCGGCCGCGTTCGTCGCCCTCGTACCTGAGCGGATTGTGAAGCGTGAGGAAATCAATCCCTTCTTCTTTGGCGTGTTTCACCTCTTCCACACGAGCGGGCATCTCTTCTTCGGAGCGGCGATAAACAATCATTGCTTTTTCCGCACCCAATCGGCGGGCGGTTCTCACGGCATCCATGGCAGTATTGCCTCCACCAATCACCGCTACATATTTACCTTTATGCACAGGCGTGTCGCTCTCGGGGTCGGCGGCCTGCATCAGGTTCACACGTGTGAGATATTCGTTGCAAGACATCACGCCGTTTAGGTTTTCGCCCGGAATATTCATGAAATTGGGCAATCCCGCTCCGCTTCCGATAAAAATTCCTTTGTATCCCTCGTCTTTTAAATCTTCCTGCGAAATCGTTTTGCCGATAATGCAGTTGGTGATAAATTTAACACCCATTTTTTTCAATCCTTCGATTTCGACATCCACCACTTCGTTGGGAAGTCGAAACTCGGGTATCCCGTATCGGAGAACGCCGCCAAGTTCGTGCAGCGCTTCAAAAACCGTAACGTCGTATCCCAGTTTTATCATATCGCCCGCAAAAGCCAATCCGGCGGGGCCGGAACCCACCACCGCAATTTTAATGCCGTTTGCCGGAGCAATTTCGGGAACGGAGATATTGCCGCTTTTGCGTTCATAGTCGGCGGCAAATCGTTCTAAATGACCGATGGCAACCGGCTCTTTTTTTAGTTTCAGCGTGTAAAAACACTGACTTTCGCATTGTCGTTCCTGCGGACAAACTCTTCCGCAAACGGCGGGCAGGGCGCTGGTTTCTTTCAAGGCTTTTGCCGCCTCCAGAATCTCTCCGCGTTCGATATTCTTGATGAATTTTGGGATATTGATTTCAACGGGACAGCCGGTAATGCAGGTCGGGTTTACGCAGTCCAAACAACGGCGCGCTTCATCGCGCGCTTGCTCCAACGTGAGTCCGAGATTGACTTCATCGTAATTTCTACTGCGGATTTCCGGGTCAACTTCGGGCATTTTTACCCGAGCAAAATTGGTTCTTTCTTTGTTTTTTATCGATTTTCGCAATTCTTCTCGCCAAGATTGCGCGCGTTCTGCTTGCAGGTATTCTTGTGTAGGCATTTGTTTTTCTACTTGATTTTAAGTGTGTTGTATTTGATTTAATTGTATGCTCTGGCGCGCATCATCATTTCATCGAAATCTACTTGATGGGCGTCAAATTCGGGACCATCAACACAAACGAAGCGCGTTTGTCCGCCAACGGTAACGCGGCATGCACCGCACATTCCGGTGCCGTCTACCATTATGGTATTCAGTGATGCCATGGTGGGGACATCGTATTTTTTTGTCAACTCAGAAACAAACTTCATCATGATGGCGGGGCCGATTGTTACGCATAAATCTACTTTTTCGCGCTGAATTACCTGCTCAACGCCAACGGTAATCAATCCTTTTTGTCCGTACGAACCGTCGTCGGTCATCACAATCACCTCGTCGGAGTTTTCGCGTACCTGTTCTTCCAGAATAACCAAATCTTTGGTGCGAGCGGCAAGAACGGTGATTACTTTGTTACCTGCTTTTTTCATCGCCTCGATAATAGGAAGCATGGGTGCAACGCCCACGCCGCCGCCGGCGCAAAGCACGGTTCCGAAGTTTTCGATGTGGGTAGCTTTTCCCAGCGGGCCCACTAAATCGGTAATGTAATCGCCCGGTTCGAGCTGACAAACTTTTTCAGATGATTTTCCCACGCGTTGGATAACTAACGTTATTGTTCCTTTCACAGGGTCGGATGAGGCGATGGTGTAAGGGATACGTTCGCCTTTTTTGCCTACCCGGACAATTACGAAGTGTCCGGCTTTTCGGCTTTTTGCGATTAATGGTGCTTCCACCACAAGTTTTACAACTTTGTCGGAAAAGTTTTCCTTGGATATGATTTTGTTCATTTGGTTTATTGAAATTTTCTACAAAAGTAAAACTTTTAATTTAAAAGAGGAAAGATAGTGTCGGATAGTTGTGGATATTGAGAAGAAGTATAAATTGAGCATGGTCGATTTATTTTCGTAATTCAAATAAAATCACTACCTTTGCGGAAGAATTTTAGCGATACACATCACGGGGTTGACCGGTTTTGACAGCGGGTAGAAGTGGTTTGTAAGCATGCAGTGCGTTGTTGGTTTGCACTTTAATATCAATCT
>CAZKZB010000026.1:0-38714 GCA_964557135.1 uncultured Petrimonas sp.
TAAGCTGATTTATAGAAGTTGTTTTTTTATTGTTAAAAGTGGCGGACAAGTCGGGTGCAATAAACCAAACACTCTTTAGACTTTTATCGTTGAATTCCAGTTTATAACTGAACATAAGAAATTGAGTAATTTTTTTGATTCCTCCATTATCAAACTTTCTTATTCTTCCAAAACTTTCAACCCATGTCTCTTTTTCATCGTAATAAACATTATGAAGATTAAAGTTTATTCTGAATAAAATGTTATAGATTTGATGTTTAGAGTTTTACCCGAAGGGTAGTATTTTTATAACCGTATGCAAACGAGGAACGAGTGCAGCTTACGGAAGAAATAACCCCTAAATCGCCCGCCTGAAAGGCGGCACATAAAAAGTTCGACCACTTCGGATCGGGTTGAGGTGGGGATACTTCTACCGTCTCGTAAGACGGGACGGTTACGAAAACAACACCTTTCAGGTGTAATTCACTGTAAATTAAGCATATAATAAACTAATCAAGATAATCTCTATTAAGTTGTATGAAAAAGTAACCAACAAATTCAGATTACTTTCAAGAATGAATGTTGGCCGAGGGCTTCCAAACTGTAATGCTTGCCGTAATATTTGGCAATCATGCGCAGACAAGTGGGACCACAGTCCATGGCATCGAGTTGGGTGTAGGAGGAGAATTTCTTCATTTTTCAGAACAACTTTTACCTCCACGAAAACCCGATTAAAAACTCTCTGCCACGAATATCATGTTCTTGCCTTATCCGGCTCAGGCTATTGTAAATGGTGTAGCCGTATTGTTGATGATTGAGCAGATTCCGGAGTTGCAAGGACAGTTCCAAGCGACGATTTATCCCAAATGTCGTTTTGGCGTTTATCATCAACAAATCTTTGTACATTTGGGGCGCTATTTCGTTTTTGTAATATTCACCGGAAATTTGTAACACCCACTTTTTTATAGGTACAATGTTGCATTGCAAAGTGTGCAGCCAGCCGTGCAGCCAGTTTTTGCCTGCATTATTGATGTTGAGCGAATACAGACTGTGTGTTAACCGGTAATTCCAATTCATCCAAGAAAAGAGTTGCCCGTTTGCGTTTGCTCCCATATTCCACATATCGGTCTGATAGGGAATCGATATCTTCTCAGAAATGAGTGAGGTGCTTGACGAAAAATATTGAACATCAATGCCTGCCATTCCGCGAATAAAATCGATGCTGGCGCTGAAAGAGGCATCGCCAAGCCACGAATTTGATTTGGTTTCTTGTTTTGTGGAAGCCGAAACGAGAAAATCGTTAACAAATTGCTGCCTGTCTCTGAACGGGTCTTTGTTCCATATGCGAATGACATTGAATGAACCAAAAATACCCTCGGTACTGTTTTTGTAGTCGAATCCACCCGAAAGCGTTTGTCGGCTTCCGGTAGCATATTCGTGAGTACCCTGTTGCAATGTTCGGTAGTTTTTCAAGACAAACCCGTTGAAACGGTTGCTTAAATCGTATGGTTTTGTTCCAAGTCTCCCGTTTGTGAAAAATGTCAGATTGCCGGAATATGTCCAATATATTGCCAAAGAAGGTGTTATTAAAAAATCATTGACCGATTTTTCGTTTTTCCCAAAATAATAGTTGTAATAGCTTGTGGGAATAGCCAAAATAGCTTTCCACTTTCCGCATCTAAGCTCCAATTTGGGACCGATATAGGTGTGAAAATAACCATTATTGACGGAGTTTACCGCAAATACGGGAAGATGGGAAACTCCTAACAGCTCACTCTGAAAATCTCGGTATTTTGCTTCGATTCCGGCATTCAGCGAAATCACCAAATTGTTTATATCCCATCCGAAAGAGGTCCTTTCGTGGGAGTAAAATGTACGCAGATTGGCACGTTGCATATATTTTTGTTCTTCTCGCTCAACGGTTAGCAAATGGGGTTCCGACTGAAATTCGTTTGTGGCCGTTAATGTAACAGCCTTTTTACCAAACCGTTTTACCCATTGCAAAGAGTTGTTTATTCCCCATGACGGAGCTTCAACAAATTGATTGTTGGCGAAAGTACCTTGGGTAATTCTGTCATTATTCATCCCTTTGAGGTTCGTTTTGAGAATATTTTTCAGATACGATGCTTTTTTATTGGTTTCAAAACTCATTACCGCGGCAAGTGTATTTTGTGCGGCGTGTGCTTTTTCGTTTTCCTCAATCAACTTTGTTCCGTCTGACAAGAAATAGGTAGTTGCAAGCAGGGAATGCGCGGTTTCGTGGTGGTTGAGGTAATGAAACTGGACCTTCAAATCACTCTCTTTCCCTAATCCCAAAAGCGAACTTGTAGAGATAAGATGCGAGCGGTTGAACATGGTGCGCTCTTTCTCTAAATCGCCTACACGAGAGATATCCGTGCTAAAAAACCGATTGTCGCCCATGGAAGAAGACGAAAAGTCGCGAATATCCACAGCATAATCTTCTCCCACATTATTGCTTTTTACGGTTGTGATATTCTGCCAGTCCGACTTTATCATCATAGCAAAAAACTTGCCCTCCCATAACGTTTTTCGAGGTTTAAAGGACGTTCCGGCGGCGCCATCGATGGTAGCAATCCACTTGGCTTTCGATTTATCTTTCATTTTCAAATTAACCGCAGCCTGATCCGAAAACGTAAAACCGTCCAGCGCTTTTATTGGTTGGTGATTTTCCATCACTTCAACGCGACCTACCTCCTTTTGCGGCACGCCTTGGGTGGCAATTCCGTAACGCCCTTCCAATAAGTCGCGCCCCTCAATATAAAACTTGTTGATGGATTTCCCGTTGTAGAAAATTTGTCCGTCTTTTTTTACGTCAAAACCGGGCATTTTTTTCAACACATCGCCAATGCTCCGGTCTTGTTCGGTGGCGAAACTGGAAACGTTATAGACCAGCGTGTCGCCTCTCTCCCAAATCTTTCGGGATTTAATGACAACCTCTTTCAGTTCCACTTCGCCCATTTTCATAGGAACAATAAAAGATTGCGAGGTGCTTTCGCTTAATTCCCTTATTTCCTCTTTGTAACCCATAAGCGAAAAATGGATGGAGGTTTTTTTCGCTATTTCGGGCGTGGTTTTTATTGTAAAACTGCCATCGGTAGCCGTTTGCGAATATCCGAGAATGCTGCCTCCGTTTTTGTCTTTGAGTGTAACCATCACGTGAGACAAGGCTTCGCCACTTTCCTTGTCGGTTGTTTTCCCTGTTAATATTACTTGTGAATGTATGGCAAAGACAGATAACAACAAAAGAGACGAAACAATAAATCTATTCATATATATAACTTAGCCGTTATTTGCAGTCGCGTTCCATAACATCATACATGTCTTCATTCAAATCGTCCGCAGACTTCCCCAACCTTGCCATATCACGTTTGAGCGCACGAATCATATTTTTGAAGCTTCTCGATTTCCTTTGCATTAATTCACATCGGTTGGTTCGCTTATAGTTGTGATCGGTTTTGTTCAGTAAAGTATTTAAGTAGATTGGTTTTTGTTTTGCCTCAATGCCTTTGAGTTCGAAAATATACGCATTGTCAATATCGGCAACTTTTACAATAAGTCCGGGTAGTCCGAAAAACTTCATGGGACCGTCGTTTACGGGAATTTCCGATGTAAACCACGCCTCATAATCACGCCCGCGCCATGTGCAGGTTGCTTTTTGGCAGTGATAGCCCAAATGAGTCATTGTGTCGGGATGGATTTGCCAGTTTTGTGGTAGAAACTCATCTGTATAATCAAAATAATCGTTACCCGATGCATCTTGAACATACATTTCACCAATAGGATAATTTTTGTAAACAATGCAGTCGGATTTTCGACTGGGAAGTTCACTCAAAACACGCAATCCCTCTTCTTCTGATTGCGTTTTTGAGTGGCGTCTAAATATTTCATCGGCTCGGCTTCGGTAAACCTGTCTTCCTTCGGCAGTTGTCCACAAGGAGTCAACTTCAAAAGTTATCCTACTGTAGAACTTTGAAAGCTTTTTCCCTATTTCCAATCGCATATCGTCTTGTTGATGCGGTACTATAATACTTGGTGAAAGAAACTCATACTGACAAATCAGATAGGCGGTATCGATGGGTTGCCAGTTCCATTGTTCTTGAGATTGAAGATTAATGTTTGTGATTGTTAAGATAAACAAAATTGAAAAAAGTTTTTTCATCTCTTATTGGATAATTCAGCGCTTGGAGATTAATCCCCAAGCGCATTTGTGATAATTAATTAGTTACCTCTTCCTCAGTAATAGTTATATCATAAAATCTGCTACAATTAGCTCTTTGCCACCCATATACAAAACCTTGTAGAGCACCACCTTCAAGGACATTGTGCGTATAAATATCATAAAGATTAGCACAATACTCTTCAGCAGGTATTCCACCTTTCACATTCTTCATTTCATTTTTGCTCAACATAGTTGCACTTGATAAATTAAAATTTGCATTCAAAAAAATAAAATTTAAATTAATAGACATTATATTGAATAAAATTATATATAATTCAAATTCAATGATATTGATATTCTAAAATTATGTAACCCGCAAGCAATAAGCATGACTTAATCGTCAAATCCGAACTTGCGGCATCGAAGGCGCTCTTTTACAATACGACATTTTTTGACTCCGCCAATGGCATGTTCTACAAGAATACGAAAACTTGAGATTTCTCTGTTTTCCTTTTTTTGAGCATCGGATAATTCCTTGCCTTTGGGTTTCTTTGTCGGCATTTTCACCGTGACATCTTTGGGTTTATGTCCCAAGAAACCGGTATCCTGCCATAATGTAATTCCTTTGGACAATGTTAAGGGTTGCTCATCCTGTATTTTTTTGTCATGCACACGACCTTCACAGGTCTTTGACAACCACAAAATGCGTTTATCGGGCGTACAAAGCAGGTTATTCTTCACATTATGAGTTTTTTTTACCGCTATAACAGGATTTTTGCCTGTCGCTGTCTTGTGGACGCTCAATAGGTCTTTCGGTGCCGTCAAGTAGTAAGTTCTGGCATTGCTCGGCCAAATATTTTACTCTCAAGTGGTTTCTCTCCGGTAATTCGCCTAAGCTTTTAAGCGTTTTAAGCAATATTTCCGATAAGAGGTGGACCCACCTGTTACACTGTGGCTGAGTCATACCGTAAGTCGCTCCGTGATACTCCTGCAAAGGGTTGTTTTTCAAATAAGAAAGTATGAATAACAACTTATCCTTAATCAGAGGTATCTTGCTGTTCTTACGGTTGTAAGAGATTCGAAGCCGTGGCTTGCCATCAAGCGTAAAGTGAGCATTGTACTCATTCCAATGTTGCTCAAAAGCCGGAACGAAGGCTTCAAACTCTAACTCGGTAAACCCGTTAAAGAGACTAATTGGCTCGGTGTTTTGCGAACTTTGTCGTATTTCATTTTGCATTACAGTTTATTTGTAATACAAAGATATGTAAAAGAACTCTTTAATAAACTATTTCATATAAACTCTATTTATTAAACGAAAAACGAAAAATACACAAAGTATTAGAAGAAAGAAAAAGAGCATAATCAGAATAAACAAGAATTCTTTATCAAGAAATCGTCCCAAAAAAATCATATACACCAACTCGATGAATGTCAAGAAAAAAATGCTTAACGGCAGAACGTATTTGAAGAAAAACGTACCGGAGCTTGACAATTGTGCTTTGTTGGTCATCGTTTTTTTAAGTTTCTTCTCAAAAAATCTAATGTAAATACTCTATAACTCTCAAAACTACAATTCTTTTTCCGATGTTGACGGCCCATCCACGCGAAGGACACCGTTGTCATCTATTTTCATTTCATCGATAAAAACCACACGCTCATCGCCCGTTTTCTCGGTACGCCCGTGATAAACGGTGTACATTTTCTCATTGTCTTTCGAGCGAAACATCATGTTGTGTCCGGTTCCGGTAACAACACCGCCGCTCGTCGTGTTTTTCTCCAACACCGGATTGTTCTCGGCCTTTACAAACGGCCCCAACGGATTATCGGAAACAGCGTATCCTACGGCATAGTTCTGCCCGCCGAAGAAATTGGCCGAATACATCATGTAAATTTTATCGTTGTGTTCGAAGGCAAACGAACCCTCCGTCCACCGACGATTTACCTCGCCATTAGTAACGGAACGGCTCTCCCACTCCGTTTGCGGGTCGCTCATTTCGGAAGGCGGTTGCAAAAGCAAGACCGGTTCACCGATAACGGAGGCAAAGTCGTTGGAAATTTCAACACCGTACACCCAGCTCTCTTCAATTTCGGTGAAAAGGTTTTGCGCCCGCGACCAATCGGCCACTTCGCTTTCTACCGGATTTTTATAGCAGCACCGCGAATAATAAAGATAGGTTTTGCCGTTGTGTTGCAAAATATTGGCATCGATAATGGGATAACCGGGATCGAACAACGGTTTATCAGACACCTCTTTGAAAGGGCCGGTGGGTTTATCGGCCACCGCCACACCGATACGGAAATTCTCGAGTTCGTTGGTAGGATTCACTTTCCAGTCGGCGCTGAAGAACATGTAATAGTTTCCGTCAATTTCATATACTTCAGGCGCCCAATAGTTTTTCTCTGTCCACGATTCAGGACTGTCGCCCGAATAAACCTGTCCTTCGTATTCCCAATCCACTAAATTATCGGAACTATACGCGCCAAAACCTTTTTCCACACCACCCGTTCCGTACATATAATACTTCCCGTCGGATGCCGGCAGAATGAACGGGTCGCCAAAAGCAACCGGAAGCGGATTGGAATATTTTATTGCCGGCGACGGCGACTTTTTATCCGACGTATTGCAGCCGCCAACGATTGCTCCCAAAAACAAAACAACGAGGATATTTCTAAAAAAAGTGTTCGCTAACATACGTGTGATAATTATACAAATGAAATAACAAACTTAGAAAAAAAAATTCATTTTGCACAACGGATAACGAATATTGTGATACTTTTAAACCAATGCATGAATGAAGTAAAGAAAAATAAAAAAGGAAAACCTACGCGATTTTCCCTTTCCGTATAGTTTTTTTTAATTATTTACGATTCAATTAGCGTAAAAACTTTTGTTCATTTGCTTTCTAAACTCATCTGTTTTATCGGTTGAAACTCTTACGGCAGGCAGGTCGGGATGAAGTATTAACTCAAATCCGGCGGCGTTGCTTTCTACCCAAATAATTCTGTTTTTGTTTATTATAGCTTGATCATGACATCGAAAAAGTTGCTCAAAATGTGCATTCTCAGCCTCAAATTCAGACAGGGTAGTTTCAACGGCTATGTTTTCTATATTTCCGTTATTGTTGATGATTAATGACAAATGTCCATCTTTTGTTTCAGCCAAGACTAAGGAGTTAATATCGATAGAATAATGATTCTTGAGTCGGATTTGTTGAAAAGCATTCCGCTCACGAGCATCTTTGTTATTCAGCATCAAACCGATATTTATCTTCGTTGCTTTTTGCAAACGATATTTTAGGAGATAGATGTGCCTCACAAACAACACTATTAAATAGGGAATACTGCCAACTGCCAACACTTCACGCAATGTAGTAATGAAATTGGGTGCTTTTTCAGAAAGAACTCCCCTCATATCGTTGATCAACCAAATAGCCAAGCCAATACTCGCCATCTGAAAGAGACAGACCAACACATCTTTTCCCAATGTCCATCTTTCGTTAGAAAAGGCTTTAGGAAAAAGCCTGACCCAAACAAAGTTTAACAACATGGTAGCTAATGATCCTAATGCATATATCGCTGCAGTGATATATGGATTTCCAAAAATATTCCTATTGCCCAAGTTAAATGGCTGTAAAACAGCTAACACCAAAAAAACGCCCAAAGCGATGAAGAACGCAATTTTGAAATATACTTTAAAAGTCGCAATTCCCGGATTAGGACGGCGTGCTAAATTCTTAAGGAAATTAAGGAAATGTACCATGAATCTTACTTTAGATTTTACAATGCCCCCTATAATGTGGCATATCTTCTCAATGTTTGTCAGGATATTATTAAAATTTCATCTTTTTGAGCCATTTATTGTTTGAGTTTTACTTAGTTTGACGTCAAATTGTGCAAAATTAGTTTTTTATTCTGATTTTTTGTACAAAAATAAATACTTTTTTTACATGCTTATTTCTGTGAACCCGATTTGAAAAGAAACTGTCTATTTATCAGATATATAATCCTGTTTTTAGTTATAGTTTTTATGCAATCTTATATCAATCGCGCGTTGACAAGAATTCTGTAGAAAAATAAATCGAAAAACTGCATTGATTTTAATATTTCACATTCTTGGCACCTAACTAAAAAACTGCCGCTGAATTTCTTCAACGGCAGACAATTGAGTAATAAACAGGGATTATTTACCAATAGGTAACTTACTCAACAGTTTTATATCTTTCACGTTGGAATAATCGTACTGATAAATTCCATCTTCGGCAATCATCATCAACACATTACCGAGCGGAATTACATCGAATCCGTTTACGTTTTTAAAATGTGCAAGGCGGTTTTCATTCGTCATAATGGTAAGCGGATCGGTAGCGTTAAACACTTTCAGCCCGTCGTCGCAAACAAAAAGCGTGTTGTTGTCAATGCCCAATCCCATCGGTCGCGTCATTGTGTAGGTTACAATGGGGAACGGGTTTTTCACATCTTTCACATCGATAATCATCAGTTGATCCACATCCTGACCACAGAAATCGCCCGAATGAACGGTAACGTAAGCGATATCGTTTTCCACCACAACCGGATCGCATCCTAAAATATGAACTACGCGCGATTGATATTCAGGCGAATGCGGATTTTCCACCGAGTAAACAATCATTCCCGTGGGCGTTCCCAAAAACATATACTCTTTGTAGCTGAAAATGGTTTCCACATTGAATCCCACGTAGATATCCTTATCGATTTTCACGGGCGTTTCACCGGAAAGATCGAAAACTCCCATCACATTGTTCATCACGGTGTACAGATTGTCTTTGTAGATGGCAAAGCGCGACATTGAACCGGTTTTACCAACTCCGGAACCCGTAGAACCGAGACCGGGAGCCGAGTCGTATACCTCATTTCCAAACCAACCTCCCCATCCCGGACGATACTTGGTTACTTTTTCTTTTTTCTCTATGAGTTTCCATCCCACCACAATGCCGTTTTTCCGCTCCATTGCTTTTTGATAATCGTAACCGTAAGGATTGTCCGTCGATGGAAGTGCTTCGGGGAAAACCTCTTCTTTTCGTCCTTTCAGAAGGGGTTTCGCAGGGTTGCTGATATCGAACCACACCAAATCGACAAACGAATCCGCATACAACATATTGTTGCGAATGTGCATATCGGCATTGCCCACCAATTCGATAAACGCCACGTTTTTAGGACTTTTCGGATTACTGTTATCGATAATGTGGATGCCTTTTTCGGGCTGGGAAATGTAAAGATAATCGTTGAAAAAGGCGATTTTCCCTTTCTTTTTAACCGGCTGGGCTTCTTCTACCGTTCCCGAACTTCTAAATTCACTTGCCGACATAAAAACCGGTTCATTGATTTGATACGTGACATATTCATCCACGTATTCATCGCATCCCGGCAGGAAAAACAAGCCGGCGATAAACAGTAAAAAAGATAATTTTCTCATCATTTTGTTGGTATTTTATAGATTTTCAGATAATTACTTGAATTGAACTCTAATTCCGGCGTTAATTCCAAGCGTGAGCGGGTCTTCGGTACGCGAGCTCATTGGTTGGTTGTTTTTGAAATAGTAAATAAGATAGGGTTCGCCAAAAATGCGCACGTTATCATTAATTTTATAATCGAATCCGGCCGCCACGTGCCCCGAAAATTGAAATCCTTTGATACCGGCTCGTCGATTGAAATGATGAACCTGCCCGCCGGAATGAATTATTTCTTGTTTATAGAGCAATGTAATTCCTTTTTCCGCCGCGCCGCCACCCAATACATATACGCGCCACAAATCATTTTGCCATAAATTGGCTTTCAGGTTGAGGGGAATGCCCACATAGTGTTGATATAGCTGTCCGCGATACTCTATGCCGTTTTTGCGGCTGTATTTCGATATCAAATAGGTGTATATCAGTCCGCTTTCCACGCTCCACGTTTGGTTAATCGGAAATTCCACCATCACGCTGGCCGAAACCGGCGGCAAGTGATGGACTTCGGAGTAATCCGATGGTTGCAAACCGCCCTCATATTTGTCGTCATCGCCTAAATTAGTTCCAGGCGGGAAAGGAGTTCCTGTCATATCGCCATACACGGGGCTCTCGTTCGAAAACATTCCGCCACCACCAACAGCACCACCACCTAAACGAGCGATGAGTTGATGTTTTTTGGGTGAATCATCCGGAGCGGATATGGTTTTTTCTTCTGTCTCTTCGTCCATTGTAGGTTCAATACGTTCTGTTTTCGGGGGCATTTTATCGGATTGGGGCTCAACGATTTCATTGGTTTTTTCTTCCGATTTTTCGATGGATTCAGTCGGAAGGATTATTTCTTCTACTTCAGTTTCGGTTTCGGTTTCGGTTTCTTTTGCTGATTCTTTGGGACGATGCGCCGCGACAAGCACGTTTTTTGATTGCACTGCTGATTTTTGTTCGATTTGTTGCCGTTCTTTCGTTTGTACTTCCGTTTCAACCCGAATCGTTTCAGACGAAACAGGAGCGATTTTCGTTTTTTGCTGCACCGTTTGAACCTTTTCCGACACGCGCGTCGAGAAAGGAAGCGTAAAAAACAACACCCCCGCAAAAATCGCGGCTATGCCCGCAACCGCCCACCACAATGGCAATGGACGTTTTTTTTCCGACGATAGTTTCTCCTCTATTTTGCTCCACACGGCATCATCCACCGGCAGAGTGTGCTTTTGCAACGTTTCGCCCACGCGGCGCGAAAAATCGTCGAGTGAATTGTTATGTCGAAAATCAGTGGGCATTTTTGTTGTTCATTAATTCGTTTACTTTTTCCTGCAATAGTTGCCGTGCACGATGAAAATGTGAGCGCGATGTTCCTTCGGGCATATTCAACATTTCGGCAATTTCGCGGTGGCGATATCCCTCAACGGCATAGAGGTTGAAAACCACGCGACTCAAATCGGGTAATTCGTCGATGCATTCCATCAATTCATCGGCCGATGGCAAACCGGACTCTGGTACTTGTTCGGGGAAATAATCCTGCGTATCCATCAATACTTCTTTTTGCATTGTCCGCTTTCGGGCACGTAGAAATTCCAACGCTGTGTTTACAAACACTTTTCTAATCCATCCGCCAAACTCGCCGGTACCGGCATACTGCTCTATTTGGGTGAAAACTCTCAGAAACCCATCTTGCAGAACTTCCTCCGCGTCGGCATCGTTTCCCGTATATCGCCTGCAAAGTGCCATCATAAGCGGGGCATATTGTTCATATACCTTTTTTCTCGCCCATAATTTGCCTTGCTTACAAGCTTTTATTAAACGATATTCCGACATAAAGTTTTCCCTGTTTCTTATTTGATGATTTTACCGCTCGAAACGTTGCAGGCAAAAAGTTAATCTTTGTTATTTCTCTGTGTTTAATAAGAGATATCTCTCCGCAACAAAAAAAGGGAAAAATCCGGTCGGACCTTTCCCTCTCTATTTATAATAATCGCGTTAGGCGATTATTTTACCTTATCTACGATAGCTTTGAAAGCTTCGGGATGATTCATAGCCAAATCGGCAAGAACTTTGCGGTTAATGTCGATGTTGTTTTTGTGCAACGCACCCATCAAGCGAGAATACGACATTCCGTTTTGACGTGCTGCGGCGTTGATACGTTGTATCCAAAGCGCGCGGAAGTTACGTTTTTTGTTTTTGCGGTCACGATAGGCGTAGGTTAACCCTTTTTCCCACGTGTTTTTGGCTACGGTCCACACATTTTTGCGTGCACCGATATAGCCTCTTGTAAGTTTCAGAACTTTTTTTCTGCGGTTGCGCGAGGCAACATGATTTACTGATCTTGGCATAATGTTACTTGTTTTTGAATGTCAGCGTTCCCGTCGGGCGGGAATCTTTGGTGCATACATCCTGTTAATAAATCGTTACTTTAGAAAGCTTTTTCGGGCTTATTTCATTCCCAATAAGTGTTTAATGCTGTTTTCGTCTGCTTTGTGAACGAGACCGGTTTTGGTAAGATTTCTCTTCTGTTTTTTGGTCTTTTTCGTCAAAATGTGACTTTTAAACGCATGCTTTCTCTTGATTTTTCCTGTTCCGGTAAGGGCGAACCTCTTTTTGGCACCGGAATTAGTCTTCATTTTTGGCATTTTGCTGTCTTTTATTATTAGTAGATAAATTCATCGATTTCGTCCTTCTCGAACGAAAAAGTTTGCAAAGGTAGTTATTTTATCGTAATTATCAAAGCAATACAAGAGTAATTTAAAATTTTATTTGTTGAAAAAAATGGAAATAGCTTTTTTGCAGATATTATGAGTTTTCTCAAGGAGTCTATTCCCGAGTAGCCAATGACTTTAAGAAGTAAATTGAATATAAGGTCGTTTTACGCTGCCCGTTTGCATCTATTTTTATGACAAGTCAATGTATGATAGGCATTTAAAAGAATAGCTAACATTTTCCTACCTTTCAATTTTTACTCTTATTGTTTGTTTGCTTTATCACGACAAGTTTAAATTATCGGCATTTAACATTTTTTATTTGCGATAGATGCAGCTTTTTTTTCCTTTCTCCATCTTAGTAATATAGAATAAAGCATAAAAACCGTGTCGTGACGTTGTACTATTTGCTTATTGCTTCTTCAGACGCACAAAAATCAGCCTTATGAAAACAAAAAACAATGAAATGAGAAGTCGGAAAACAATCATCCGGATTTTCTCGGCAGTACTGCTCTTTGCCTCGTTAGCTTTTGTGGCATCATCTTGTTGCAAAGACGATATTCCGGAACCGAAACCCGAAAAAGTGGTCATTGTGTTCGGCGTCGACACCGGAGAGGGCCATCTTGAAGCCAAAGTGGACGATGTGGAAATTAAATCGCGTACGGAAATTAAAAAAGCAAAACCGTTGTTTTCAACGCCTCTCACTCTAAATCGTGGAAAATTAAGTATTGGAAAATTAACGGTGTGGTTATTCGCTCAGTAGAGCCAACTCAAACGTTCGAGAACGTCAACGAGCATATGGATGTTCGCCTCGGACTTGAAAAATGGATTACACTCCCAACCGAATAGGGCGAAAGCACAAACACAACAAGCGAAGATATTGTAAAACTCTATCTTCGCTTGTTTTTTATTTCATGCTAAAGCGTTACTCCTCTTTGTCGGATTTTTCTTTCTTTTGTCCTGACTGAGGCATTTTCTTGGGCGCGAGCATTATCGACATGCGCTTTCCCTCCATGATAGGCAGCTGCTCCACTTTGGCATAATCTTCCAAATCGTTGGCGAAGCGCAACAACAACAGTTCGCCCTGCTCTTTAAACAGAATGGAACGTCCGCGGAAAAACACAAAAGCTTTCACTTTCGCTCCGTCTTCCAAGAAGCTTTTGGCATGTTTAAGCTTAAAGTTATAATCATGGTCATCGGTTTGCGGGCCGAAACGAATTTCTTTAACCACCACTTTTACAGCCTTAGCTCTCTGCTCTTTTTGCCTTTTCTTTTGTTGGTAAAGAAATTTCTGATAATCGATGATGCGGCAAACAGGAGGTGTCGCGGTTGGCGAAATTTCCACAAGATCCAATTCTTGCGCTTCGGCTATTCTCAATGCCTCTTTGGTACTGTAAATACCTTGTTCTACGTTGTCGCCTACCAGGCGAACCTCGGGCACACGGATACGCTCGTTAATCCTGTGCTGATCTTTGGATTGTTGGTTTCTAAAATTTCTCCTCATTCAGAAGTATTTAAATCCTTTCTTTTTTATTTTAGCCGTTAGCTGTCGGCTATCGGCGGTTAGCTTTGCGTTGATTTGAAGAATCGTTATACGCAAAAGTTTTACTTAATTATTATAATATTGTAACTCACAAAGAATGAAAGTTTCGATTGCTCTGCCAGCAGCTAATGGCTAAGAGCCAACAGCTAAGGCAGGATTCATCATTTCATCCACTTCGTGACTAATTCTGTCTGCAAAAATAGCTAATTTTTCCGTGCCTTGATCAATTCCGCCCTGTTTTCTTACCGAAACCTCTTCATTTTCTGCTTCTTTCTCTCCAACGATAAGCAAATAGGGAATGCGTTTCAATTCGTTGTCGCGGATTTTGCGACCCACTTTTTCGTTTCGGTCGTCCACTTCGGCGCGAATATCCGATTTTTTCAATTCTTTTGCCACTTGGTACGCGTAATCGTTGAATTTTTCGCTTACGGGCAAAATTACTGCTTGCGTGGGCGCGAGCCACAGCGGAAATCTTCCGGCAGTATGCTCAATAAGCACAGCCACAAAGCGTTCCATCGAACCGAAAGGCGCGCGGTGAATCATTACCGGGCGGTGTTTTTGGTTGTCGGCGCCGGTGTATTCCAATTCGAAACGATCGGGAAGGTTGTAATCTACCTGAATGGTTCCCAACTGCCAGCGGCGGCCAAGGGCGTCTTTCACCATAAAGTCGAGCTTGGGACCGTAAAACGCGGCTTCGCCCAGTTCCACACGTGCTTTCAACCCTTTTTCTTGGCACGCCTCTATGATGGCGCGCTCGGCTTTTTCCCAGTTTTCGTCGGTTCCGATGTATTTTTCTTTGTTCTCCGGATCTCTGAGCGAAATTTGCGCTTCAAAGTTTTCGAAATCCAAAGCATTGAAGATGATGAAGATAATATCCATCACTTTCAAAAATTCGTCTTTTACCTGGTCGGGCGTACAGAAAATATGCGCGTCGTCTTGCGTGAATCCGCGTACGCGCGTTAATCCGTGAAGTTCGCCGCTTTGCTCGTAACGATACACGGTTCCGAATTCCGCCATTCGCAGCGGAAGATCTTTATACGAACGCGGAAACGCCTTGTAAATTTCGCAGTGGTGCGGACAGTTCATCGGTTTCAGCAAAAACTCTTCGCCTTCTTCGGGCGTGTGAATGGGCTGAAACGAATCTTTGCCGTATTTGGCATAGTGTCCCGAAGTTACGTACAACTGCTTGTGTCCGATATGCGGCGTGATAACCTGATCGTAATCGAAATCGCGTTGAATTTTTTTCAAAAAATCTTCCAAGCGCATCCGCAATTGCGTGCCTTTTGGCAACCAGAGCGGCAAGCCAACGCCCACCGTTTGAGAAAAAGCGAACAACTCCAGCTCTTTTCCTATTTTTCTATGGTCGCGTTTTTTGGCTTCTTCGAGCATCGCCAAATACTCGTCCAACATTTTCTTTTTCGGAAACGTAATCCCATACAATCGAGTAAGTTGCGGGCGAGTTTCATCGCCACGCCAGTAGGCTCCGGCTGCGCTCAGCACTTTTACCGATTTAATATACGAAGTATTGGGAAGGTGCGGTCCACGGCACAAATCGGTAAAATTTCCTTGCGTATAGGTAGTGATTGTTCCGTCTTCCAACTCACTGATTAATTCCACCTTGTAGTTTTCATCCTTCTCGGAAAACATCCGAATGGCATCTTCTTTCGAAATGCTTTCGCGTTGAATTTGTTCTTTGGCGGCAATAAGTTCCTGCATTTTCTTTTCGATGGCGGGAAAATCGGATTCCTTAATGGAAACGCCTTCGCCCGGATCCACATCGTAGTAAAATCCGTTTTCAATGGCCGGCCCGATACCGAATTTTATACCCGGATACAACTCCTGCAGGGCTTCGGCCATCAAGTGAGCCGATGAGTGCCAGTAGGCGTGCTTGCCTTCGGCATCGTCCCATTTTAAAAGTGTAACTTCGGCATCATCATTTATGGGACGCGTTAAATCCCACGTTTCGCCGTTTACGCTGGCAGCAAGCACATCTTGCGCCAATCGGCTGCTGATGCTTTCCGCTATTTGTAATGAATTGGTTCCTTTTTCAAATTCCCGAACCGATCCGTCGGGAAAAGTAATTTTTATCATAGATTTTATCTCGTTTTCTTCCTTATTTTTTTCGAACTGCAAATGTAATGATTTTGTGTGGTATAGCACAGCTTTTTTGTAAGAAAAATTGGAAATCGGGGATTTTTGTGCGATAAACAGATATCTCTTCGCGTTACATATTTTTAACCAATCTAAATAATTACTTTTAAAATTTCTATTATATCTTTGTTGCCAGTGAAGAAAAGCGTGTTCATATTTCTCAGTATATTCCTTTCTGCCTTAGTAGTTTACGGTGGATCGGGGGTGAACGCCTATTTTTTCTGCTGCGATACATGCCGCTCCGAAGGCGCCAGCGCAATTATCGAGCACAAATGTTGCGAAATTCATCACCACCACCATTTGGGCGGAATGATTACGCATATCGATGAGCATCAGTGCGATCAGCATTTCACCGATCATCACGACGCGTGCGGTGTAGACAGAATTCAATTCGACTGGGAATCGCAACAAACCGCAAAATCGACCTATCAACTGCAGCCGCTTTCCGTAAACTTGAGCAGTTTTATCTTTCTGCAAGCCGAAAATGTAAAGGACATAGCCGATAGTCTGCCTTTGCCGCCAAGGCTAAACCTACGCACGCAAAAACCACCCAATCTCAGCAAAGACATCTATTTCGACCTGCTGACTACGCTTATAATTTAGACAAAAAACACTCTTTTTGCATCTAATCTCAATCCGATGCGAAAGGAAATTCCTATGCCCTTTTTTGAAAGGGAAAACTTTATCTATTTGTCTAAATTATAACCATTTATGAAAAAATATATTCTTATTTTATTGATATCCGCAATCGCGTTGCCCACGCTGGCAGCGGATAAGCTGAAAGGCTACGTGTACGACGAGAAAAAAGAGCCGGTTATCGGCGCAAGCATTTACTGGGAAAAATCGAAAACCGGCGTTTCAACCGATATGAACGGCTTTTTCGAAATTGAAATGACTCGCGCGCACGAACATCTCATTATCAGCTACACCGGTTACGAGCAGCAAACGCTGCACATTGACGACCCCAAACAGGAACTGAAAATTTATTTGAAAGAAGACACGCAACTTCTCGATGAAGTAGTTATCAATCAGCGTGCTACGGGAACCGTTACGCAACGATCGAAATTGGTGCAGACGCAAAAAATTACAATGGCCGAAATTCGGCGCGATGCTTGTTGCAATCTGGGCGAAAGTTTTGCCTCAAACCCCTCGGTTGATGTGGCTTACAACGATGCCGCCACCGGAGCCAAACAAATTAAGTTGTTGGGACTTGCCGGCACATACGTGCAAATGCTTACCGAAAACTATCCGAATTTCCGCGGTGCGGCCGCGTCGTACGGAATGGACTACATTCCCGGCCACTGGATGGAAGGCATTTTTATTTCGAAAGGAACTTCATCGGTAAAAAACGGCTACGAAGCACTGGCAGGGCAAATTAACGTGGAGTATAAAAAACCGCACGATATGGATAAGTTTTCCGTAAACTTGTTCGCGAGCGACGCGCTTCGCACCGAAGCAAACGTTGATGCCAGCTTCATATTGAGCGAAAATGTGGAAACGGCGGTTTTCGGCCATTATTCCAACGACACAAAAGGACACGACCAAAACAACGACGGCTTTTTGGATTATCCCAAAACCGAGCAATTCAATTTAATGAACCGATGGAGCCATCGAGCCGGCAATTACGTGGCGCAATACGGAGGCAAGTTTATCAAGGAAAGCCGTACGGGCGGACAAGACGCTCATAATAAAGAGATTGCCAATCCTTATGTCATCAGTCTCGACACCAAGCGCGGCGAGGTTTATACCAAACAGGCCTACTCCACCGTCACCGAGGATAACTTACTGACCAGCACGGCGCTTATCGCGTCGGCATCGCTGCACAACCAGAAATCGATGTACGACGTTACGAAATACGATATTGATCAGAAAAATCTCTACTTGAGTCTGATTTTTGAAAAAGACCTTTCCCCAGCGCACAACATCAGCACGGGATTGAGTATGAATTACGACGGTTTCGACGAAATGCTTCGCACCACGCCGTACAACCGCCACGAAACGGTTTCGGGCGGATACGCGCAATACACGTTCAACCTGAACGACAAACTGATTGCAATGGGCGGAATACGAGCCGATTACAGTTCGCTGTACGGATTTTTTGTAACGCCGCGGATGCACATTAAATACAATCCGGCGGAATGGCTGCATCTTCGCGCGTCGGCGGGAAAAGGGTTTCGCACGGCTAACGTGTTGGCAGAGAACAATTATCTGCTGGTGAGTTCGCGCCGAATCAACATCGCCGATAACCTGAAACAGGAAGAGGCGTGGAACGCGGGACTCAACGCGTCGTTTTACATCCCGATTGCCGATCGCGAACTGTCTATTATCGGCGAATATTACCACACACGATTTGTAAATCAGGTGGTTGTGGATGTGGACAGCGACCCGCACGCCATCAGTTTTTACAACTTAGATGGAGGAAAAGCCTATTCAAACAGCGCGCAAGTAGAGGTTAGCTACCCGTTTTTCGAAGGATTTACGCTCACGGCAGCTTATCGATACACGCGTTCGATGTCGGATTACAAAAATCCGCAAACCGGTGAGGTGCGCTTCCTTTCCAAACCACTGATGAACGACTACAAAGGATTGCTAACCGCTTCGTATCAAACACCTTTGCGCAAATGGCAGTTCGATATTACCGGACAGTTCAACGGCGGCGGACGGATGCCGACCCCCGACCCCTCGAATCCTCTCTGGAAAGAGCGCTTCGACCCGTTTACCGTAGTAAACGCTCAGATAACCAAGTTTTTCAGAAACTTTTCGATTTATCTGGGATCCGAAAACCTGTTCGATTTCCGCCAAGAGCACCCCATTATCGACGCGGCCAATCCGCGCGGCGAAAATTTCGATGCCACCATGGTTTGGGGTCCTGTGCATGGACGAAAAATATACGCGGGATTACGATTTAATATTCCGAGGTATTGATGAGAGAAATCAGAAATTTACAACCTTTAAAAATTAATTGAAATGAAAAAAATTGTTTTATTCTTACTTGTTTTTGCAAGTATTTCGAGTGTGGCTTTCGCTCAAAAAGTTAAAAAAGAGAAGCCGAAAAAGAATCAGGAGACGGTTGAATTTGTTGTTACCAATGAAGATCTTTGCAACAATTGTGTAAAAAAAATCAACAACAACATCGCTTTCGAAAAAGGCGTTACCGGTCTGGATATCGACCAGGAGAACAATCTGGTTAAAGTGACGTATCGGAAAGACAGAACGTCTGCCGATAAATTGAAAGGGGCTTTTTCTAAAATCAAGATGGAAGTGGAAGAAGTGAAACCGGAGAATGCCGACAAAGAGAAATCGGATAAATGATGAGTGGGAAATAAGTTGGTGTTTTTGCGACAAATAGTAAAATATTTTTAACTCATTCCTCCCCCACGCAGTTTGGCGGGATATTCTCATACTTTTTAAGAGGAGAGTTGCGGGCTGATTATCTTCAATCAAAAACACCAACCTGTTTTTCGTCTTTTTTTTGTGTTTCTGGTGTTCGTCATTTCTGTTGATGTTCCAAAAAGAATTTTCCCCAATAGGGTTTTTCTATATTGGGAAACTCATTTTCGAACAAGGCGCGCGCTTTAGCATACTCTTCGTCGGGATTTCGTTTTCCGGACTTGATAAAATCGGGTAGATGTTGCTCAAAGTTGGCTAAAAGAATTATCGGACGCGGATTTTTAGGGTTTTCTTTCATTGCTTGTTCGTGTAACCGAATGATTTCCGAAAAATATTTCTGCCCGTTCGTTTGCGGATTCAGCACAACCATCGCCGTATAAGCGTAAGCTTTAAGCGCATTGATTTCGGAAGGGTCGGCTTGTGGATAATCGGCAAGTTTTTCAATGCGCTCCAACGCTTCTGTGAGCAAGGTTTCGTTTTGAGATGATTTTGCATCGTAAAATACGCTGTTTATACCGCAGTAACCTGCGTAGTAAAGCGGAAGCCATTCCGATACGTATTTTTGGGCAATGCGTTCAAATTGATTTTTACACTGTTGCAGCTGCATCGTGGTTTGCGCCGAATCGAGCTGGGCAAGCGTGCTTGTCATTGCTTTTTCATACGCTGCGTCGCGTTGTGTTTGCGCGTTTGCACCCAATCCACACATAAAGATGGAAAAGAGAATAATTTGAATTGTTTTCATTTTGTTCATTTTTTTAGAGATGAGAATGTTGGTTCTGATGATTTAAAAATTGGAAGTGTTGTACGCCGCATTTTTTCCCAGCGAGATAAAACAGCCGATATACAGCCCTTGGTTTGTTTGTTGCGTTAAAGGCAGCCCTTCGTAAAGTCCGTTTGCTTTTGGCTTGTTGTCGAAAACGTAGCCATACACATTGGTTTGGTTCAAGATATTCGCGAAGCCGATATAAAGGATAACCCGCTTGCTCGGAAGGATAATCCAACTCGCGTCCAGTGAGTTATATACGGGTGTTTCGGCGTTCATAAATCCGCTTTGATTGAGGTTGTGATACGGACGACCACTCGCAAATCGGCTGCTGACGCCAATTATGCTGCGAATGCTCCAGTTGGTGTATCGCAACGCGATGGATGCGTTGTGCCGCATAGCGAAAGGCGGGCGAACAGATTGCGGATAATCCATAAATTTTCGCTGTGCGTCGGTGTACGAATAGGCAAAGGTGTATTGCCAATGTTTCAAGAATTTTGTATCGTTGAAAAAAATCCAGATTCTTCGCGTCACTTTTCAGAACGATTTTTAAGTTGTGTAAGCTTTTTACATCATCTTTTACGGAAAATATTTGGTGGCCGATAAACGACGCTTTGAGCGTAACCGTTCCCTGTGCTTTCGTCGTGAAAGAGAACGTGCCGTCTTCACCACTTGAAGCGCCGTCGATAGAGTCTTCAATATACACGTTTACGTAAGAAATCGGTTGCCCTTGTTCATCGTAAACCGTGCCGTTTATTTGGGTTGAATGCGTTTGCGAAAAGGCAATAGCCGGGCAAGCCATCAACCAAATGGTTGTGGTTAATAGTTTCATTATTATGGGTTTAATGGTTTATTATTGGCGTGTTATCTCTTCTATTTAGGCAAATTGAGATAGGTTTTCAGCGCTTCCACATATTCTTCGAATGCTTTTACGCCAACGGGAGTAATTTTGCACACAGTGCGGGTGCGTTTTCCCACAAACCCACGTTCTACATCAATGTAACCCGCTTCGTTGAGTTTGTCAATCTGAACGCTCAGGTTGCCCGAAGTAGATTTTGTCTGCTCTTTCAGGTAAACAAAATCCGCTTCTTCCACCGATAAAAGTATCGACATGATGGCTAACCGAAGTTCGGAGTGTAAAAGGGGATCGAGTGATTCAAACATGGTTATTTTGTATTTTGAAGCTATCAATTAGTGCATACAGAGAAATTAGGAATAGAGGTAGATGATAAATTCCAACATAAATAGTAGATGGATTGAAAAAATTCATCATATTCCAAAATCCTATCAGAGTACCAGAAATTGCCGTCATTCTATATACAGGCAGGCTTATTGTGGGCTTGCAGAGAATGAGAATAATCAAAAATATGGGAGTCATCGGACAAAACTGAACGGCTTGAGCTACATGCCCTGTGAAAAAATGTAATAGATTAAAATCGGGGTTGCCCGAAAAATTCATAGGCCACCAAAAGCAAAAAAGAGCTACAGCAATAAGCCAACTATTTTTACGTGTTATATTTTCAAATGAAAATTTAGTTCCCCCCTTTTTAATGTCTCTAAACCAAATTAGTGCCGTTAACAGCATTAGAATGATGTTTGATACGATAAAACTTAATCCAAATTTTTCTGTAATAGCAATGTTTTGAACAAAAGATGCTATCAAAAAAGTAGAGCCTACAAAAACAAGAAAAAATGCTCGACCCTCACTCTTTCTGATAATCATCACAACAAAAAACAGTAAAGCAATGAATTGAAAAATAAAAGAAAAAGGAACTAAATATTTTACAAATGAGTTTGAAAGTGTTGTTGCCACAATGTTTCCTATCTCTGAAGGGATGAATCCCTTACTAGCAAACGGAGGTAATATCAATGCCATAAGAAGCATTGAAAAAAGAAACCAGCGTGATAGGATAATCTTATCAGTTTTCATTTTTCTTTCCCTTTCCAATAAAGAATATGTCCCGGAATTACCATCATTATCAAAAAGATTGCTCCAAAAACAAGAATAACTTCGTATCCTTTTACGATTAAGCAGAGGAATGATAGGAAAATTCCTGCAAATCCGGCAATGGCAATCGGTTTAAATTTAATAATCATTCCTGTAATAGCAGTTCCGATGCCCATGAGTAGAACAACAATAAAAAGAATAGGCATTGGAAAGAAAATGGTTGAGATGGGCACAACCAATCCCGCAACACCAAATGCAATCCATACATAACTAATCACATTATCAATGTAAGTTGTGGGAAAGCTTTTCTGTTTTTTTAACGTAAACATCATGGTGGGATAACCGATAACAGGAATTGCCAGCCAAAGAAAATTCCATTGCGGATTTCCGGTGGTGGAGAAAAAATACCAAACCGCAATAGATACAATAACGGAGGTGTATCCCCAGATAAGAAATGGTAATCCATTACCTTTCTCCAACCGTTGTTGTGTGTTGCGAATCATTTGAGCGATGAGTTCTAAACTCTCTTTCTCGTTTAATTGTTTGTTTTCCATTTTTGTTGACTGTTTTTTGAAGTGAATTTTTATCGTTTATATTTGAAATACGATGCAAATGTAAATCAGTTTATAATATAAACCATATAAATATGCAAAAAAATCTCCGGATTTAACCTTGTTTAACAAAAAGACGTTATTCTCGTGGAGATTCTTTTAATATAGGAACTTCTCTTTTCACACTCTGGCTGAGCGAAATCATGGTTTCGGTAGCTACTACACCGGGAATTTCCTGAATTTTGTTGTTCAGTAAATCCATGAGATGCTCGTTATCTTTCGCAAAAAGTTTAATAAGAAGTGTATAGGGACCGGTAGTGAAATGGCACTCAGTAACTTCGGGTATTTTTTCGAATTCAGGTATAACGGTTTTGTACATCGATCCCTTTTCGAGTTTTACACCGATATAAGCGCTTGCGGCGTATCCAAGTATTTTAGGATTCACATGATAACCCGAACCTGTAATGACATTATTCTCTATCATACGCTGAACACGCTGATGAATGGCAGCACGCGAAACTCCGCACTGATCGGCAACATCTCTGAAAGGAATGCGGGCGTTCTGTGAAATAATCTCAAGTATCTGTCTGTCGAGTTTGTCAATTTTTTCCATGGGAGTTTGTTTTAAAATACGGGTCAAAGATAGAAAAAAAGCTACAATAAAATAGCATTTTGCAAATATATTTTTGAAAAACCGACACTTTTAACATGAAATTAAGGTGAAATATCATTTAATCGTTTACAAAAAGTCACTAAACGGGCTTCTCTTACACAGAAAATCTGCAAACATCATATCAAGAGGCGTCGTAATTTTAATGTTTTGTTCATCACCTTTTACTAATTTAATCTGAATTCCGGCGTCTTCCGCAACCGACGCATCATCGGTAAATTTGTCGAGATAAGGAGTTTCGTATGCATTTTTGAGTAAATCGGCCGGAAAAACTTGAGGAGTCTGCACTACACGGATTTTAGTGCGGTCTAATGCCGTATTTTCGTAACCGGTGATGAGACGCACGCTGTTTTTTTCTTCGACAACTGGAATAATTCCGCAACGGAAATCAAACGCTTCACGGTAACACCTTTCGATAACCTCTTTCGTTACGAAAGGACGAGCAGCATCGTGAATCCCAACAATTTGGTCCACAGAAATTTGAGACAAACCGTTTTTTACGGAGTGAAACCGGGTTTCACCCCCATCCACAATTGAGTGTCTAATCTCGAAACGATGTCTTTGACAAAGTTCGTTCCAAAAATCTCTATATTCATTGGCGAGGACAACCACAATTCGCATGGCAGGATCAAAATTGTAAAAAACTTCAATCGTACGCATTAACATGGGTTTTTCGCCAAGGAGTTGAAACTGCTTGGGTATTTCTCCACCTGCACGCGATCCTTTGCCGCCGGCAACGATAACTACACTGAAATGTTGTTCGGGAATCATAATTTTTGGCTGTTAGCTATTGGCTGTTGGTAATCCGTTCAGCACAAAGCTAAAAGCTAATCGCCAACAGCTAATGGCTTATTAATACTTAGGATATTTCGTCAATTATTTTCTGCAATTCCTTATCGGTTTTTGTAAGTTTCTCTTTGCAAAAAGCAATCAGCTCCGAAGCGCGTTTCACTTTTTGGGTGAGCGCATCCACATCTAACTCGTTGGATTCTATCGCGGAAACAATCTCTTCGAGTTCTTGTTTGGCTTGTGAGTAGGTTGTTTTGTTCATCTTTTATGCTTTGAATAGTGGACTTATTCTTCAATTTTAGGTTGTTTCTTGATAAAATAATTGGCAAACGACGCATAATTCGTAATCATTAAATAACCGATAATAAGGCTGATGATTTTTACTCCCCAAGAAACATAATCGGTTAAAACGCTCGATTGCAGTTGGCTCGAAATATCGCTTTGGTCTTTCACCAATAGTTTGAATAAAAAAATGGCATGGGTGATAAATAACGGTAAGTATCTGACAATTAAAGACAATCCGATGGCAAAAATGGCAATTTTCAGTAAGTCGGAAAAGTCTACCTGTCGCAACATTACCTTGTCGTTGTCAAATCCTTTATCTAACTTCAATGATTTTATCACGGTATCGGGCTTAAAAATCAACACTACGAAAATTGCCGCGAAAACAAGTAAAACCGCGATAAAGAGAGCGATACTCGGCAGTGATGAGTTGTTGAAAAATGCGGTTAATCCGGGCAAAGCCTGAAACAAGGTAATCACTAAGAAATACAATCCCGCTATTTTTAGGATTATTCTGAAAAAGTCTTTTTTAGTCATAACTTTATAGTTTTTGATATGATAGATTCTATTTTTCCGTCTGAAAAGAGAGTTTTGATGGTTTCGTTTTCGCCAAGCTGATGCGCCGATTTTACAATTTTTCCGTCTTTCAATGTCAATGTGTATCCGCGTTTCAAGATGCTTTCGGGTGAGACGATTCGGATGTATTGTTCTTGTGCCGAAATGAAATGCTTTTCGCCTTGCATCAACTGATTAGTTTTGAGTTTCAGAACAACCGACAACTGCCGGACAAGCGATAATTCATCTCGAAGAAAAAGATTTGAGGCGTGAATCATCGTTTTTGACAATTCGACAAGTCTGTTTTGTTCAGTTTTTATTCTGTAATCGGATTTTTCCACCAATCGCTGTTGTAAATCCATCAATTCCGACGCCGTTTCTGCAAGATGCGCGATAAGAAACTCGGCAACTGCCGTGGGCGTTTTCGCTCGTGTGTGAGCAACGGCATCTACCACGGTAACGTCGCGCTCGTGTCCGATTCCGCTGATAATGGGAAGTGGAAACTGCGCGCAATTTGTTGCCAAGAGATAAGAATCGAAACAACTCAAGTCGGACGACGAACCTCCACCGCGAATAATGGCTACGGCGTCGAAATTTTCTTTGTACGCGTAAATTTTCTCCAATGCCGAAATTACCGACGCTTCGCTCCGCTCGCCCTGCATAATGGCGGGAAACAACTTGGTGTAAAACGCGAAACCGTAGGCGTTTTTTTCCAGTTGGTCACAAAAATCTTCGTATCCGGCGGCGGTGGGCGAAGAAATTACGGCAATGCGATTGATGAGTTCGGGAAGCTTGAGTTCTTTGTTGAGCGTAAGCACACCCTCCTCTTCCAGTTGTTTGAGAATGAGTTGACGGTTTCGGGCTATTTCGCCGATAGTAAACGACGGCTCGATATCTACAACCGAAAGTGAATATCCGTAAAGGTCGTGAAAATCAACCGATACACGCACCAAGACGCTTAATCCCGAAGTGAACATCTGCCCGGTTTCCGCCTCGAAATATGCTGAGAGCATTTCGAAAACATTGCTCCAAATCATGCCGCGGGCACGCGCTACAATGTTCTGATTTTTACCGTCTTTCTCAATAAATTCCAGGTAGCAGTGTCCGTTTTGGTTTCGGCGCACGTCACTCGTTTCGGCGCGTAACCAATAGGTTTCGGGCAAGTGGTCACGAATGGCGTCGCGTACTTGGCCGTTGAGTTCGGATAGAGAAAAAGAGGATTCGGACATAAAAAATATTTACGATTTGGGATCCGCCAAAGGGCGGACAAGTTTTGGGATTTGGGATTTACAACTTAACCCTCACCGTTTTCTGCGCAAAAGGCGAATTGAAAACAAAATGAACAAACTTATTGTTCTTTCTTGTTTCCACCGGAACGGAAATTCTGAGCATTTCCTGCTCAAACTCGTGTTTGGATATTAAAATGCCCGATTCATCCAACAAATTCAGTTGGTAGGCATCCAGCGAGAAAGTAGGCTTTATAAGTGTTATTTCAAAATCATATTTATTTAGATGATCGATTGAGAAAGACTTTTCGGAAACAGATTTATCGTTCGTTGGAAGCGTAGCCAATACTTCCTTCATCGCTTTTCCGAAATCGGGAATGCCGTATCCGAAAATCGAATCGGGGCGGTTGTATTGGTGTGCCGAACGTTTTACTATATCCACCACTTCCCTACGGTTCAAATCGGGATTTATCGACCATAGCGACGCTATCAATCCCGTCAAAAACGGTGATGAAAACGATGTGCCGAATGCTTGGCGAATAACTCCGTTTTGTCCGATGCTGAACGTTCCGAAACCCACCGAAACTACATCGGGTTTCACGCGCCCGTCGGCAGTAAAACCTTTCGAACTGAACGGCGCAATCGTGCTGTCGGAAGCCACGGCGCCTACGGTTAGCGCGAATTTAGCATCAGCGGGAGCCGATATTCTTTGCCACGGCTTATTGCCTTCGTTCCCAGCGCTGGTAACCATCAAAATCCCTTTTTCGTATGCCTTATCGGTGGCAAGAGTCATAAAAGATGTGCGCCCATCTAAGCTTTCGTGCCTGTAACTCAAGCTTTTGTCATCGAAATACGTGTAGCCCAACGATGTGTTCACTAGGTCGATGCCTATGCTGTCGGCATATTCGACGGCACGCACCCAGTAGTCTTCTTCCACCGGAAATTCGCTTGATGAGTCTTCAGAGCGAAGTAACCAATAATTTGCCGCGGGAGCCGATCCCACCATTTTATCGGGTAAATTCACAACCATTGTGGAAAAAACCGTCGTTCCGTGGTTATTTGCCGAAAAAACTCCTCCCGATGGTACAAAATTCTTAAAACCCCTTACGTTACCAAATTGCGGCGCCACATCTACATTTGTAAAACCGGCATCGATAACCGCCACATTTATTCCTTTTCCCACAAATCCGCTAAAGGCCATGTTTTGTGCGTTGTGCAGTTTAAATTGCTTTGCGGTAACTCCAAGAACATTTTTCAACGTATCCTCTTCACATTTTTGAAGCAAGAGTCTCGGGCGGGCAAATTCATAAGATTTTCTGTCGATTCCGCGCCAAACGTATTTTGCAGAATCCACAAATGTTAAGCGTAATACGTCTTCAATTTTGAGGCTGTCGCTTACTTGAACTACAATGGTCTTAAACCATTTACTGTAGGAAACGGGGGTCGCGCCTGCCTGCAAAATCTGAGTGAAATAATCCTGCGAGATTGGAAAATCGGATTCGTCGATTTCTACATCTTGTCTTTTTTTTCGTTCGATAGCTTTCTTGGTCAGGAATTTCTCGGGTTCGGAAACCGTATATTCAATTGCACCTTTGTCTTTCAGGTAAACGCGGAACTTGTATTGCCGCTGAACGTTCTGTGCAGATAAGGAAATGCTGAAAAGCAATAATAAAGCGAAGTACAATACTTTCATTCTTTCACTATAAATGATTGAATGGCAAATATACACAAAAAATTCGTTAGATTAACAGACATTTTTTTGTTAGATTACCGATTTGGGAAATTAAAAACACGCAGACAATGTATGGTTGACATATGGCTTTTGTTCAAATTCCGGATTTTTCAACTTGCAATTATCTTCCAAATGATTGAGCAGTTCAACAATCGCGACATCGATTGTTTGTGTAATATTTCCTCACTACGCTCTTAAGCGGTATCCCATTTGAAAGAAACGCAGTATTTTTGTTGTCAACAATGTGCAATGAAGATTGTGAGATTATCAACAACAGAATAAATTATGAAAACAATAAAAGTCATGGCATTGGTTACACTTGTGATATTTTTTGCAAGTTGCGCCAACAAACAATCGTCAAACGACAACCAAAACAACTTGCCCACTATATCGGAAAATGAACAGGGTACTGTAACTGAAATATACGGAACTTACGAGGGCGTTGTCCCCGCTCCAAATACTGCAGGTATTACGATGCACTTGACCATTAATTCAGATGAAACATTTGTTCTTACTCGTGAGTATCAAGACAACAAACAAGGTTCTTTCAAAGATCAGGGCAGATATACCATTATCAACGATAATGTGATTGAACTAACCGATAAAAAAGGTATTAAGACATACTATAGGGTTGATAACGAAAGTGTTATTCTCTCCGATCCGGAAGGGAAAGTTGCTGATGCCGATTATGCTTCGCAATATCAACTCAGAAAAATTTAAACGATAAAACAACCGATAAACCGCTCAAAGACGAGCGGTTTATTTTTTCACCGCCCGCAACATTTCCCTTTTTCCCGGCGGGCCGGGTAACCTCTCCACCGCAAAACCGGCAGTTTGCAGCATTCGTCGAACTACGCCTTTGGCGCAGTAAGTGGTAAGAACCGCATCTGGGTTGCAAAGCGAATAGATTTTATCGAAAATGGCTTGCGACCACATTTCGGGTTGCTTTTCGGGCGCGAAAGCATCGAAAAAAACCACATCGAACCCGTTTTCGGGATGGAAACCCAACGGTTGGCTAAAATCTGTCTGTTTTTTCAGCAGCGAAAAGTAAAGCGATATTTGATGCCACTTGCCCCACTCCACTTGATGCAGTTTATCAAAAGCATCTTTTTTCGTATAATCAATTAACTCGGCGTAATTCAACTTTGCGGTATCCGACATTGGAATGGGATACAACTCAAGCGAAGTGAAATCGATTTTTCGGCTCAGGTTTTCGGCTTCCAGCATTGTCAAAAACGCATTCAATCCGGTTCCGAAACCAATTTCCAGCACATTGATTTCTTTTTTCGCGCATTGCCGCAATCCGGCATCAATAAACACGTGCCGCGACTCCTGAATGGCGCCGTGCGTGGAATGATAATGCTCATCCAGTTCGGGAACAAAAAAGGTGTGCGAACCGTCTTCGGTGGTTTTAAATTCTATCTTCATTTTTTCTTTTGTTGCGGGTTGTCCCGCGGAGCGGGATTTTCGCTTCGCTCCAACGGGTTACGGGTTGCGAGCGGGAGGCAACGACAATTAACCGCAAACTATCTCCATACTCGTTTACTTGTCTACTCGTTTACTTGTTCACTCGTCAACTTGTCAACTCCTCCGACAAAACAAAATTAGAAAATCTTTGTTTACAATACGCCCGGTGGACATAATTTCTTAATTTTGTGAACGATTTAATAAAACACCCTTCAATAAAACAAAAATTTGATGAAAAAATATTCTCTTCTGCTTCTTATTTCGCTGCTGTTCGCGGCATGCAACTCCGATAAAAAAAGCGATTCCAATGTGCTGACAGTCACCATTGAGCCGCAGCGTTATTTTCTGGAACAAATCGTAGGCGATAAATTTAAGGTAAACACGCTTGTTCCTCCGGGTACGAGTCCCGAAACTTACGAGCCGTCGCCTTCCGCAATGATAAATCTGGGAAAAAGCAAAGCCTATTTCAAAGTGGGTTTTCTGGGTTACGAAAACGTGTGGACCGGCCGACTTTCCGAAAACAATCCTCACCTGAAAATTGTGGATTGCTCCGCGGGAATTGACTTAGTTTACGGCGCTCACTGCACTCACGATCATTCGCACGGCGATGCGCATCACGAACACGACCACGATGCGCCCGACCCGCACGTGTGGAGTTCGGCCAAAAATGCCCTTATTTTCTCAGAAAATATGCTGAACGCTGTGGTGGATTTAGATGTTGAAAATGCCGATTATTACCGCGAAAATTTCGAAAAGCTGTCGCGAAAAATAGTTGAGACCGATTCCGCGTTAACCCGATTGCTGCGCGATGCACCTTCACGAAGTTTTATCGTGTATCACCCCGCGCTGGCTTATTTTGCGCGCGATTACGGTCTGGAGCAGCACAGCATTGAGTTTGAAGGAAAAAATCCGTCGCCCGTTCAAATGAAAGAATTGGTAGATTTGGCCAAAGCCGAAAACATAAAAACCGTTTTTATTCAGCAGGAATTCGATATAAAAAACACCGAAGTTATCGCCAAAGAGATTGGCGCGAAGTCGCACGTAATAAATCCGCTGGCTTATGAGTGGGACGAAGAGCTGATACGCATTGCACAAATTTTAGCCGACCAAGAGAAATGAATCCGATTATCGAAATTCAAAACCTGAACGTGGGTTACGAAAACAAACCCGATGTACTGAAAAACGTATCGCTCACCGTTTTCGAGAACGATTTTCTGGGCATTATCGGGCCTAACGGCGGGGGAAAAACCACGCTGCTGAAAGCAATTTTGGGATTAATCCAACCCCAATCGGGCAATATCTCGTTTTTCGACAACGGTAGAAAAGTGAACCACATAAATATCGGTTATTTGCCGCAAATCAACCAAATCGACAAGAAATTTCCCATCAGCGTAAACGAAGTTATCCTTTCAGGACTGACACTTCGGGGAAAAATTATAAAACGATACACGGCGGAAGATAAACGAAAAGTGCAACCCATTGCCGAAAAAATGGGCGTTGAAGACCTGCTTCACAGGGCAATCGGTGAACTTTCGGGCGGACAACTGCAGCGCGTACTGCTGGGGCGCGCCATTATCGACAATCCCAAACTCATTATCCTCGATGAACCAAGTTCTTACGTGGACAAACTTTTCGAAACCAATTTCTACAAACTGCTCGACGAAATTAATCGCGATATTGCCATCGTATTGGTCTCGCACGACGTGGGAACTATTATTTCGCAGGTAAAAAATATCGCGTGCGTGAATCAAAACCTGCACTACCATTGCGGAAACGATATTTCGCAAGAGTGGCTCATGGGCGCATACGATTCGTGTCCTATCGAAATTCTCGGACACGGTTCGCTGCCACATCGGGTGCTGATGCAACACGACCATGTCCACGATAAAAAAGAGTAAGCCATGCCCGAACCGTTATTAATTTCGCTTGCCGTAATCTGCGTCATTGTCGGCGCCATAGGAACCGTCGCCCCGATATTGCCGGGAGTGCCGCTTTCCTGGGCAGGTTTGCTGATTCTGAAATTCGTACCGTCGGTCAAAGACAATGTCTCGTGGGCGGTTATCGTTATTTTGGGAATCATCACCGTCGTTGTCACTGTCTTAGACAATATTTTACCCATGTGGGGAACCAAAAAAATGGGCGGCAACAAAAAAGTGGTTTGGGGAGCGACAATCGGGTTATTGATTGGCTTTTTTCTCGGACCGCTCGGAATTATATTCGGTCCGTTTGTAGGCGCTCTAATGGGCGGTTTAATAGGCGGAAACAAAGTGAAACCGGCACTAAAGCAAGCTTCGGGTGCATTTTTAGGATATATCGCCGGATTGGTTATCAAAATAATAACCGTTGGGTTGATTGTTTTCTTTTTTGTGATGGCGTTGGTGTGAAACACAAAAAATGCGCCTCACGGTGAAAGAAACCGTAAGGCACATAAGGCAAATATATCTTACTTCTATTTCAGCACACAGTTCTTCTTAAATCACTGCTTTATTAAAAACTCTGCAATCTGCACCGCGTTCAAAGCGGCTCCTTTACAAATTTGGTCGGCTGATGTCCAGAAAGTCAGTCCGTTGGGATTAGCGAGATCTTTGCGGATTCTGCCTACGTAAACCGGGTCTTGTCCGGCGGCGTCCAACGGCATCGGATACTCTTTTTTCTCCGGATTATCGAGCAATACAACACCATCGGCTTTGGCAAAAGCTTCACGCGCTTCTTCCACCGACACAGGGCGCTCCGTCTCAATCCAAATAGCTTCGGAATGCGCGCGCATCACGGGAACACGCACGCAGGTGGCACTCACTTCGATATTGCTGTGCATGATCTTGCGCGTCTCGTTGAACATCTTCATTTCCTCCTTGGTGTAGCCGTTTTCCGTAAACACATCCACCTGCGGTATCAGGTTGTATGCCAATTGATAAGCGAATTTCGACACCGTTGGATTCTCATTGCTCAACAGCTGTTTATGTTGTTCTTCCAACTCGTCCATAGCGGCAGCTCCGGCTCCCGATGCCGCCTGATAGGTGGAAACATGCACCCGCTTGATGTGAGAAATATCCTCAATGGCTTTCAGCGCCACCACCATTTGAGTTGTTGTGCAATTGGGATTGGCGATAATGTTTCTCGGACGGTTAAGAGCATCTTCCGCGTTCACTTCGGGAACTACCAACGGCACATCGTCATCCATACGAAAAGCGCTCGAATTGTCAATCATAATGGCTCCGTGTTTGGTAATGGTTTCGGCAAATTCCAGCGATGCAGAGCCTCCCGCCGACACAAATGCAATGTCAACTCCCTTAAAATCGTCGTTGTGCCGGAGTTCTTTTACGGTTATCTCTTTACCGCGAAAAGTATATGTTGTACCCGCGCTTCTCGATGAACCGAAAAGAACCAGCTCATCCACAGGAAAGTTTCTTGCGTCTAAAATACGAAGCAATTCTTGACCCACTGCTCCGCTTGTTCCTACAATAGCAATTTTCATTTTGTAAATGTTTTAGTGATGATAAATAAATGGAGGACAAAGGTATTAAAACCCGCCGTCCGGAAAATAACCCAATCTGTAAAAAAGAAAATAAAAATTTGTGTACAAACCTACCTCAACAATATCTTTTTGGTGAAATCGCCAATTCTGATGATGTAATAACCTTTGGGAAGATTGAGCTGATATTCGTTGGTGCCGGCCTTAACTTTTTGAGTATAAACTTTTACGCCGAAGATACTGAAAATCTCCAGCACCCCGTCTTTAGGAAGATTTTCTATGATTAACCGATTCTCCGACACCTTTATTTTTGTTTCGGGAACACTTTCTTCCGCGACAACATCTTTGTTCTGATTTTGAGCGGAAACCGAGTGAAGCCCAAAACCAAACAACAAAAACAATATCAACAGAGTTGCCGGGTAGAATTTAACCATATCGCATCCTTTACCCTGCAAAAGTAAGAAAAAAGAACAAGAAAACGTTAATTTCGATATTTTTTCCGTGAAATGCCATTTTTGCAACCGTTTCGCCGTCACAAATCGATTTTCATTCCTTCAAACGCGAGTTCTGTATTCTCGAAAACCGACTGAGCTTCAATCAATAATTGGTTTAGCTCCGTATATCGGGACGAGAAGTGTCCGATAATCAACTTTTTAACTTGAGCAGCTTTGGCAATCTCGGCGGCTTGACGCGCAGTGGAATGAAAAGTTTCCTGTGCCCTCACGCCATCTGCTTCGGCAAATGTGGCTTCGTGATACAACAAATCGGCATGTTCGATGTATGGAATAATTTCGGGCAAAAATGCCGTATCGGAGCAATACGCGTATTTTCTGGGTGGCGCGGATGGAGTGGTCAGTATATCGTTATTAATCCTTTCCCCTTCTTCGGTCACAAAATCCGCCCCCAATTTTATCTCTTTTATCTGCCGAACGGGAATGTTGTAAAAATCAATCATTTCGCGTTTAATGTGTCGGGGCGATTCTTTTTCTTCGAACAAAAAGCCGTTGGTCGATATTCTGTGTTTCAACGGGAAAGAGAAAACACGTACACGATTGTTCTCGAAAATAAGCCGGTGATTTTTAGGGTCTAACGGAATGAGGTTTATTTTATAGGAAAACTGATTGCCGAAATACTTCAAGAACGGATCAAGGAATAAATCCATCTCTTGATGGGCGTAAATATTCAAGTCGGCGGTTCTTCCCAGCAGACTCAACGTAGAAAGTAATCCGGGAAGTCCGTAAACATGATCGCCGTGCAGGTGCGAGATAAAAATACTGTGCAGTTTGCTGAATCGGGCTTTGAGTTTCCGCATTTGAAGCTGTGTGCCTTCGCCGCAATCAATCATGAAGAGTTTTTCGTTCATGTCCACTAATTGCGAAGACGGATTGTGAAGCGTAGTCGGCATGGCCGATCCACAGCCCAGTATGGTTACCTGAAATTTAGTCATTTTTATCTGATTCCGATGAGCTTATGCATTTGCAAACTCAGTGCCCACTGCGGATTTTGTTTGATAAGTTCCACGCAATAGTCCACATTTTCCTGCACCACATCCGCATTGTCGAAAATGGGACTTAACAAATATCGGTGTGTTTTGGGGAGAATGGATATATCGGGCAATGAATCGCCTTTTGCGATGGGAAAGCGCAGTTCATCCACTTCGGGAATAAGCGTGCGAATTTTCTCGAACTCCTGCTTGGGACTACACGTGATGTAGTCTATTCCTGCCGGGACACGCTTCGTACCGTTAGTTTCGATAGCCTGGCTATAGCCTTTTTGTTTAAAAAACGCTACCGTTTCGTCTTTGAGTTGGAGCGTGGGCTCGCCACCCGTCCAAATAATCCATCGGCAGGGATATTGCGAAATTTCGGCGAGAATTTCATCCGGCGTCATTTTCTTTCCAAACTCAAAATCGGTATCGCAAAAGCTGCAGGCCAAATTGCACTTGGAGAGCCGGATAAATATAGACGCCTGTCCGGTTCTGCCTCCCTCGCCTTGCAGCGAGTAAAAAATCTCATTAACTCTCAGGCTCATATATAGCTGATGTTTTGGGAGTTTCACTCACTTCCACGGCGTACAGTTCGGGAAGCATCGGCTTGAAAATATCGAACAACATTTTGGCCAGATTTTCGGCCGAGGAATTGAGCGGTGCCATAATATCATTCAGATTCCGGTGATCGATATGCTCATCGATATACTGTTTCACCACTTTCAGTTCGTTGTAATCTTTCACAAATCCTGTCTCGTTCAACTGTTTGGCTCTCAAATGAACCGTAACCACATAGTTGTGGCCGTGCAAGCGTGTGCACGGATGGTCAGCGGGCAAGCCGTGAAGCGAATGAGCGGCTGAAAACGCAAATTCTTTACTTATTTTGTACATGTTTTTTTGAAATAAGAAGTTAGAAATAAAGAAATCAGAAAAAGCGAACAACATGCAGTCTATTCACCTTCATCGATTTTCAAAAACGTTGTTAACGGATAATGATCTGAATATTTTACCTTATCGACCTTCGCTTGGTAAGACTTCAGATTGGGGCTGTGCATAATATTGTCGATCCGAAACAAGAAGAAATCTTCGTTATACGTGATGCCGGGTCCAAAACCGGTGGATGCAAACGCATCGTTCAACCCTTTTTTCATCTGCGCGTAAACATAAGATATGGGCGTGTCGTTGAAATCTCCGCAGATGATGGTTCCGTCAACGTTTAATTTAGAAAGTTCGTTTTTTACTTTATGTACTTGCTCTGTTCGCATCCGATATGCTTTCCCTAAACGGGTTCTGATGTTGGTTGTAACGTCTTCCAGATTCACCTGATCGCTGTTTTGAAAAAAATCTCCGTAAAGTTTTTTGTCTTCGGCAGTAATACTGTTAGACTCGAGATGCACATTAGCTACGGCAAGTCTCTTTCCGTTCACGTTGATAATGTAAACAGCCGCACCGTTAAACGACGAGTTGAAAACAATTTCTTGAGTTTTTTCAATAGGATATTTCGAAAAGCAAGCCAACCCGTAAATATGATATTTTCCCGATGCCTCCAGCGCTGTAGATGAATGGTAAGGATATTTGTTGAGTATGCGGTTTACATCACGTTGCGAGCGAATAGATTGTCCGGTTTTGCTCACTAAATACTCCTGAAGACAAACAATATCGGCATCGGTTTCAACGATATAATCGAGAATGGGATGACGAGCATCTTCTATTTTGTTTTCGTTGATGAAGCCTTCTACATTATACGTAAGAATTTTCAAACTGTTTTTGGGCGGTTTTTCGGGGAAGAGGTTAAGCGGAAAAAAAGTTGTTATCGGATTATGACACAGCACTAAAGAGACCAAAGAAACTAATGCCAGTTTCCATTTTTTGAACAAAATCCAGAAAAAAAGATAAGCCACATTGATGAGCAATACAAATCCGAACGCGATACCGAGATAGGAAAACAGGTTGGTTTTAAGCGGTGATACTCGCCAAGACAAAAAAGAACTGAAAAGCAATAGAATAGCGATAATATTCGTCGCGAATATTATGTTTCTTACAATTCCACGAAGCAGTACTATTTTATTTTTTGCTGGCATCGAACAACTTCTTTTTCTCTTCCTGCGACAAACTGCTGTAACCCGATTGTTTCAACTTATCTAAAATAGCGTCAATTTCGGCCTGTTCGTTATATTTGCGCTCGTTGTATTCCATATCGGTTTCCGCGCGACGGTATTGCACTTTCATCTTCGGCTTTTTTCTCCTCGGTTTCGTCATGTTCGCAAAGGCGTCAAGCATTTTGCCGACCCATCCGGTAATATCCCGTCCGTTTCGGTATTGTACAGCAAAAATATAACCGGCAATGGCTCCACCGATATGAGCTACATGCCCCCCTTCGTTTGTTCCGCCGCCCAAGGAAAGGAAATCGAGTAAAAATACACCTAAAGCAATGTAAATAATTTTTATCTGCCCAAAAAACAACAAGTTAAGCTGTACATTGGGACGATAAAATGCCGATCCCATCACAATAGCCATTACAGCGGCCGATGCTCCAATCATCCAACTCCGTCCCAAATCTACAAAATAGGGAATGGTATTGAACGCAAGCACGTACAAAAACGCGCCCGCCAATCCGCCTAAAACATATAAACTTCCCAGTGTACGTCCACTGAAATATTGCAAAAAAATGCGTCCAAACCAGTACAGCCAAAGCATATTGAACAACAGATGCCAGAACTGCTCGTGGACAAACATATAGGTAAACGGAGTCCAGAATCGATTAAACAGCTCCGATAATCCTGAAGGTACACCCAAAAACGAAATCAGATCTATCGCTCGAATATTGAACAGGACAAAAAGTACACCGATTATTTTGAGCACGAGGAAAACGGCGATGTTGATGAAAAGAAATTTCACCATAACGTCTCCGGTTTTGTATCTGTATTTTAACTGATCAATAAAAGCTGCCATCTGTTTTGTACTTTTTCCTCCAATACAATATCATAAAGATACCGAATAACATACCTCCTAAATGCGCGAAATGCGCCACGTTGTCCCACGAAAAGTTACGAATACCAAAAATCAATTCAAATACGCCGTAACCGATAACAAACCATTTTGCCTTAATGGGAAACGGAATGGGAATAATAAACAACTCAGCATTGGGGAACAACATACCGAAAGCCAGCAGAATGCCGAAAACCGCACCCGATGCACCAATGGTAACCGAGTTCAGGGCAACATTCAATCCAGCTTGGGACGCGTTTATGTAGTTCATATTTTGTTGTAAAATCTGGTATCCTTGCGAATAAACTTCTTCAATGGCATCAAGCGACATCCCGCTTTTAACGGATTGAATTCGTAAAAAAGCCACGATAATCTGCACCAATCCGGCCCCCATGCCCGTGACCATGTAAAAAGTAAGAAATCGCTTCGAACCCCAGACGTGCTCCAACGTACGTCCGAACATAAAAACGGCAAACATATTGGAAAAAACATGCATAAACGAACCGGTATCGTGAAGAAACATATAGGTAACCAACTGGTAAATCCTGAATCCCTGCGATTCCACATAATGCAAGCCCAGTTTTTCGGACAAACTGATTCCTTGTCTTAAAAATACTATCTGGGCGAGCCAAATAATAACATTTATTATAATAATATTTAATGTCACCGGCGGAAGCGCACCACCGAATCCCGATCTGAAATTATTCATAATTGTCTTACAGAAATGAATGGCAAAAATACGGATATTTTCGCATTATGTGGAAATTTTGGGGTATAATTCCCTTTTTTTAAATAAATTCAAAGACTTTTTATCTTTTTTCTTGATTGTTTTTAAATAAACCACTATATTTGACGCTAAAATAGGTGAAAGCCTTGACATTAATGTTTGTTTAATTTTTTTATTAACGTTTTCTTATGAATAAATCAGAACTAGTTAGTGCTATTGCTGAAAAGTCAGGTCTCAGCAAAGTTGATGCAAAAAAAGCATTGGATGCGACCCTCGACACCATTGCGGGTGAGGTGAAAAAAGGTGGTAAAGTTGTATTGGTAGGCTTTGGAACTTTCTCTTTAACTCATAGAAGTGCAAGAAAAGGTATTAATCCACGTACGAAAAAAGCAATCGACATTCCGGCTAAGAAAGCAGCTAAATTCAAACCAGGTGCAGCACTGTCTGACCTTTAATAATTTAGTCTTAACGATTTAGATAAGGAGCAAAGTCAATAACTTTGTTCCTTATTTTTTTTGCGCTTAAAAATTTCTCCGTAACATTGTTTCTCAAAACAAAAAATTCCCTAACTTTGCACCCACATTTTCCGACTCCGTAGCTCAGCTGGTAGAGCAAATGACTCTTAATCATTGGGTCGAGGGT
>CAZKZB010000027.1:0-38435 GCA_964557135.1 uncultured Petrimonas sp.
GTCACAGAGCTGAACCTTATTAGCTTATTTTTAATGCAATAGCATTATTATTTATATCGAACTCACGTTTTTTTACATCTCTGTGTAAATCTGTTTAATCTGTATCATTTGTGTACTTACGAGACAACCTCATTTCCTCCCCCACCCTGTTTTCGTTCAAATCATTTATACCCTGCTCGCGTACTTCTCCTCCTGAAATCGAACTTCGGATGAAGTGTATGTTACAATGCAATAGGAATATTTATCGACAGATGCGCTTTGAAAAACGCGTCGGCAAGAAATAAAAACCAATAAGTTGTCCCTAATATTTGCATAATGTTTTCCGTTTATCGAGAAAAAAATGTATTTTTGTAGTCTGTTTTAGGTATAACAATTTATTAATCTTTTTAAATTACAGGAACATGGTAAGTTACAAAGAATTGGGTCTTGTAAACTCAAGAGAACTATTTAAAAAAGCAATTGAGGGCGGATATGCCATTCCGGCTTTCAACTTCAACAATATGGAGCAATTGCAGGCCATTATTTCCGGCTGTGTGGCAACCAAATCGCCCGTTATTTTACAGGTTTCGAGCGGAGCGCGTAAGTATGCCAACCAAACGCTGTTGCGCTACATGGCACAAGGAGCCGTGCAATATGCCAAAGAATTGGGATACGAAATTCCCATCGTGCTTCACTTAGACCACGGCGACAGCTTTGAGTTGTGTAAAGATTGTATTGAAAGCGGATTTTCGTCGGTAATGATCGACGGTTCGCACTTGCCTTACGAAGAAAACGTGGCGTTGACTAAAAAAGTGGTAGAATATGCTCATCAGTACGATGTTACGGTGGAAGGCGAATTGGGAATCTTGGCCGGTGTTGAAGACGATGTTCAGGCAGAACACCATACCTACACCGAACCCGATCAAGTGGTTGATTTCGTTACCCGCACGGGAGTTGACTCGTTAGCAATTTCCATCGGCACATCGCACGGCGCGTTTAAATTCACGCCCGAACAGTGTACACGCGACGAGAACGGAAAATTAATTCCCCCAATGTTGCGTTTCGATATTTTGAAAGAAATTGAAAAACGTATTCCGGGATTCCCTATTGTTCTTCACGGTTCTTCATCGGTTCCGCAGGAATATGTGGATGTTATCAACCAATACGGCGGCAAACTGAAAGATTCTATCGGTATTCCCGAAGAGTGGCTGCGCGAAGCGGCAAAATCGGCCGTTTGCAAAATCAATATCGATTCCGACGGACGTTTGGCGATGACTGCTGCCGTTCGCAAAGTTTTTGCGGAACAACCGGCCGAATTCGACCCGCGTAAATATTTAGGTCCGGCTCGTGAAGCGCTGAAAAACCTGTATATGCACAAAACCGAAAAAGTATTGGGCAGCGCCGGAAAAGCGTAAGGCAATTTACGATTTCGGATGTATGAATTGCATGGGAGGAAAACTTGTTTTTCCTCCTATTTTATTTTCCGCTTCTTTGCACCGATGCTTATTTCACGAGCGTATAGAGTAGATTACGGAGTAGACGATTAATGTCGCTAATAAAATTAAAAAATAACTAATCAAGCTTGCCTGAAAGGCAACATTTTCATAACCGTATGCAATCCCGATTGATATCGGGACCAGCTTATGGTGTAAATCGACACAAATTTCTCCGCCCGGAGTGGCGGCACATAAGCGATTTTACAAGTATCGCTTTACAGGCGGAGAGTGAAGTGTGTACTCTTACCGCAAGTCGCCGCTTTGCTCTGACTTACGGTTATGAAAATATGGCTCTCCAAGCCATTAGGTAAAAATGCGGATATTCATAATCTATTTTATTCTGTGTACTTGCGAAACAACCTTACCTAAAGGTTCACTTCTTTCTCTCTTCATCCAACAGCTTTGCCGCTTCGCACACTTCGTTGTACCACTCTTCGCCAAATTTTCGGATCAACGGTTCGCGTAGGAACTCGTAAATTTTCACCCCTTCGCGGCGGCCATAAGTAGTTGCCGGTAAACAAATTGACCACCGATTGTAATTAACGGCTGTATATTCGCCAAGTTTCTGTAATCGGATAGGATAAAGATGGCACGAAATGGGCTTTTGCACCGATATTCGCCCTTCACGATATGCTTTCTCAATGGAACATTTGCATGTACCGTCTTCTTCGAAGTAGGTAAACACGCACTCCCGACCGTTGATAATCGATGTCACTAATTCGCCGTCGTAATCGGTATAAGCTATACCCTGCGCTTCGATAAGCTGCTGCGCCTGCGGCGATAAATCGTTCCAAACTTCGGGCAGAATCTGTTTAATTTGCTCAAACTCTTCCTGCTCCAGCGGTGCACCGGAATCACCTTCAACACAACACGCACCTTTGCATTTGGTCAAGTTACAAATGAAATGCTCTTCAAAAATATCGTCCGATAATATTGTATTTCTAATTTGAATCATTTTCTTTTAATTTAGTAGCGTCTGACGAGAAAACTTGTCAACCATTGGCGGAAGCTCGTCTGAGACGTTAAACATTATTTATTAATTCGCCGGACCGGTTATCGGTCAAACGACGGCGTAAGCGTGCAAACAGGAAAAAAGTCAATAAGCCGCTCGCGATTATTACGGGCAACGATTCCCAGCTCAACGGCTTATCGCCCAATTGCTCCAAGAAATTGCTTTCGCCGAAAAAGTAAGTAATCGTAACCACAAGAGCGTTGTTCACAAAGTGATAGAGCATGGGAACCCATAAATTGCGCGTGTACAAAAACAGATATCCCAACACGGCTCCCATAAACAGCCGGGGAAAAAAACCGTAAAATTGCAAATGAATGACGCTGAAAATTAGCGCACCAATCCATACTGCCAAATGTCCGTTGCCTAACCATTTTTCTAAAAATTGCTGCAAAGCGCCTCTGAAAAACAACTCTTCCACAAAAGCAGCGGCGGCAGCAATAATGAGCAAGTTTAGCAGCAAATCGGAAATACTTTTTCCGGATAGTAAAAGATCAGTGATTCGCTTAGCCGCATTTTCCAACTGTCGCATCCAATTTTCCATAGCCTGTAACGAATCGGGAAGCACAATTTGCTCATTCCATTGAGCAATAACGGTTATCGCCGGATAGGAAGCTATAAAAATCAAAAGTCCGTACAAAAAACCTTTAGATAATTTCTCGCTCTTTTTCACGCCAAGCAACTGCATGGGCTTATCTGTAATCCACATGAAGACCCAATATGCCGGCAAAAACAGCATAAAAATATCCTGCAAAAGAATGCTAATTCTATAATACAAGACAGTATTCGCAGTAAAACCGGGCAACGTAGATTCCATTATTAACAAAACGGCGCCTGCTATCAACGAACCTACAAACGACATCAACAACAAAAAGAAAATCCGTGTGCCTGCCGAACTATGGATAAGATGTTTTTGCATTTTTGAAATTTCAAACCGCAAAGATAGCTAAAATCGGATGAATGCGAAGCACTTATTTTGCCTTGTTTAAAAGAATTAACTTCAAATATTTTTTGCAGATTGCGATATAAAGCGTATTTTTGCATCCAATTTAAAAAATCGATTTTTAACATTTAAATCGATTGATATTCAAACTAAAACAAAACAGAAAAAGTCAATAATAAACAGTTCAAATGAAGGTAACACTCAACAAAACAGACAACGTAAACGGCATTATCGCCATTGAATTAGAAAAACCGGATTATCAGGACAACGTTAATAAATCGCTGAATCAGTTCCGCCAAAAAGCCAATATTCCCGGCTTCAGACAAGGGAAAGTCCCTAAAGGGATTATTCAGAAAATGTACGGAAAATCGGTATTAGCCGATGAGATAAACAAGCTGGTAAGCAACGAATTATATAAATATATTCAAGACAACAAGCTGAATATTTTGGGTGAACCGCTGCCCAACGAAAACGAACTAAAAACCATTGATTTCGACAAAGACGAAAATTTTGAATTTAAGTTCGATATTGCATTGGCTCCCGAATTTGAACTTCCTCTCGACAAAAATGACGAGCTCACATATTACAATGTGAAACTCGAGGACGATTTGCTCGAAAAACAATATACGGCCTACAAACAAAACTACGGAACCTACAAGAAAGTAGAAGAAGAGGCAGCGGAGACCGACTTGGTTAAAGGGAAAATCACCGAAATAGACAACGGAGAGCCCAAAGAGAACCTACTCAATATTGAGAACGGTATCATTATGCCCTCGTACATCAAAGACGAAGAAACCAAAAAGAAATTCGTGGGCGCCAAGGTGGGTGACAGCATCGTTTTCAACCCGAAAACCGCTTACGATAACAACGCTACGGAAATTGCATCGCTGCTGCAAATCTCCAAAGACGATGTAAAAGAAGTAAATTCTGATTTTACTTTCGAAATTCAGGAAGTTACCCGATACGAAGAGGCGGCAATGAATCAGGAACTTTTCGACAAAGTGTTGGGCGAAGGCGTTGTATCGTCGGAAGAAGATTTTAAAACAAAAATTGCCGAGATGCTTAACGGCCAGTTTAAGCCGGCAGCCGACAATTTGTTTATGAAATCGGCGCGTGAGTTGATTCTTGAGAAACTGAAAGACATTGAATTTCCCGATGCTTTTCTGAAACGTTGGTTATTGGTTGCCAACGAGAAGAATACCGAAGAATCCATCGAAAACGAATACCCGAAAATCTCGGAAGATTTAAAATTCCACCTCTCGAAAGAAAAAATCGTAAAAGAGCAGGATATTAAAATCGAAAACTCCGATGTGGAAGCTCTCGCGGCTGAAGTTGCCAAAGCACAATTCGCGCAATACGGCATGGGTAACGTTCCGGCCGATGTGTTGGAGAACTATGTTAAACGTATGCTCGGCGACCAAAATACCGTAAGAAACTTGTACGACCAGGTGATAGAAAACAAGGTTATGGAATGGTTGAAACAAGCCGTTAAAGTAAACGAAAAGGATATTTCGTCGAAAGATTTCGAAAAATTGTTTTCGGATGAAGAGGACGAAAAGGGAGAAAAATAAAATCTTCTCCCGAAACAGGGGTACTGTTTCAATAAAATAAATATCTTTGTTTCAAATATTATTGTTAATTCTTTCCGATTCGGTAAAAGTTGGCATTTTTTTTGCACAACATTCAATCGAATAGAAACTTTAACGTCGCATCGGGTAAAACCGGTGACAAAAAACAAAAATTATGCAAAACGATTTCAGAAAATACGCCGTTAAGCATCTCGGCATGAGCAGCGCCCGTTTAGACGGCTATACCAAAATAATAAGCGCCGGAGGCGGATATATTTCCCCTACCATTATCGAAGAGCGCCAACTAAACGTTGCCCAAATGGACGTTTTCTCCCGCCTGATGATGGACAGAATTATCTTTTTAGGCACACAGATTGACGACTACACGGCAAACGTGATTCAGGCACAATTACTGTACCTCGACTCTGCCGACCAAGGGAAAGACATCTCCATCTACATCAATTCGCCCGGTGGCTCCGTGTATGCCGGTTACGGAATATACGACACCATGCAGTTCATTTCGAGCAACGTTACCACCATTTGCACCGGAATGGCGGCATCTATGGCAGCTGTTTTATTGGTTGCCGGTACGCCCAAAAAACGTATGGCTCTCCCCCACTCGCGCGTGATGATTCATCAACCGCTCGGCGGCGTGCAAGGACAAGCATCGGATATCGAAATTACTGCGCGCGAAATTGCTAAAGTAAAACAAGAATTGAACACCATCATCTCAAAACATACCGGAAAACCCATCGAAGAAGTTTCTCGCGACTCAGACCGCGACTTCTGGATGAGCGCTTCAGAAGCCAAAGAGTACGGAATGGTGGATGAAATTTTGGTAAAAAAATAAGAAGAGACGGATGACCAATGACCGAAGACGAAAGAGGGATGACCGATGCACATGCAGCATCCGTCACTTTCTTGTCTGAGGTTTATAGTTTAACAATTTAAAAAATAAAATGGCCAAAAAAGCAAACAGCAGCAACCATTGTAGTTTTTGTGGAAGAAGTGAAAACGATGTAAATTTGCTCATTTCCGGGATATCGGGATACATTTGCGACATGTGCTCCGAACAGGCGCACGAAATTGTGAACGAAACGTTCAAAAGCACCGGCAAATCGACTCCTGATATTTCACTGAACTCACTCCCAAAACCCAGACAAATAAAGGAATTTCTCGACCAATACGTTATCGGCCAAGATAACGCGAAGCGTTTTCTGTCGGTATCGGTTTACAACCATTACAAGCGGATTTTACAAAAAACGGTAAAAGACGATGTGGAAATCGAGAAATCCAATATTATCATGGTCGGCGCTACCGGAACCGGTAAGACGCTGTTGGCCAGAACCATTGCTAAGCTGCTGCGAGTGCCTTTTACCATTGTTGACGCCACCGTTCTCACCGAAGCCGGCTACGTGGGCGAAGATATCGAAAGTATTCTCACACGACTGTTGCAGGTAGCCGATTACGACGTTTCAGCTGCCGAACGCGGCATTGTTTTCATAGACGAAATAGACAAAATTGCCCGCAAAGGCGATAATCCGTCCATTACACGCGATGTTAGCGGCGAAGGCGTTCAGCAAGGCTTGTTGAAATTGTTAGAGGGTGCTGTTATAAACGTTCCGCCGCAAGGAGGCAGAAAACATCCCGAACAACGGATGATTTCCGTAAACACCAAAAACATTTTGTTTGTTTGCGGCGGCGCATTCGACGGAATCGAGAAAAAAATAGCCAACCGTCTCAACACCCGCGTGGTGGGTTACGCTGCCAGTGGAAAAAAAGCCGATATAGACCGTGAAAACCTGCTCCAATACATCACACCGATGGATTTGAAATCTTTCGGTCTTATTCCAGAAATCATCGGTCGTTTACCCATTCTTACCTATTTGGAGCCGTTAGACAGAGATGCATTGCTGCGCATTCTCACCGAGCCGAAAAACTCAATTATCAAGCAATACGAAAAGCTTTTCGCCATGGACAACGTATCGCTTTCGTTCGATAAAGAGGTGTATGAATATATCGTGGACAAAGCCGTCGAATTCAAACTCGGTGCGCGCGGACTGCGTTCCATCGTAGAAGCAATCATGATAGACGCCATGTTCAACTTTCCGTCGGAAGAGAAGAAAAAACTGCACGTAACGCGTGAATATGCCGTTAAACACTTCGAAAAATCAGATTTTCGACACCTGAGAGTAGCATAAACAATCGTTTTTTCTCTTTTTTCTTTTTAAATTCCTGTTTCAGGAAGGAATTTTCTATGCCAAAAATTCAAAAGTATTATTTTTAACATTACTAATTTGTTTATTCAATCTTTATGGCTTAATTTAGTTTTTATTTTTGAAGTGGATTTGTTTTGAAATTTAAAATACTTTTATACATTTGCACAAATTCAAATTTATTCAACGTATTCTAAATTCAACGCTTAAAGTGCTCCTATTATGGAAAAGCAAATAGATCTGTACAAAGGATTGAAGAAATATTTCGGATTCGACACTTTCAAAGGGAATCAAGAAGCCATTATCACGAGTGTCCTGTCCGGGAAAGATACTTTTGTATTGATGCCAACCGGCGGAGGAAAATCACTGTGTTACCAACTCCCGGCATTGCTTTCTGATGGAACCGCCATTGTCATCTCGCCGCTTATCGCGTTGATGAAGAATCAGGTGGATGCCATGCGGAATTTCAGCGAAGAGGACGGGATAGCCCATTTTCTGAATTCGTCGCTCAACAAACAGGAAATCGAAGATGTTAAACGAGATGTGGTTTCGGGTAAAACAAAACTACTGTACGTTGCCCCCGAATCGCTGACTAAACAAGAAAACATTGAGTTTCTCCAAAATGTGACCATATCGTTCTACGCGGTTGACGAAGCGCATTGTATATCGGAATGGGGACACGATTTTCGCCCCGAATACCGACGCATAAAGCCCATTGTCAGCGAGATAGGAGTAAAGCCGATAATCGCTTTAACGGCCACGGCTACACCAAAAGTACAACACGATATTCAAAAAACGCTGGGAATGTTAGATGCAGCGGTATTCAAATCGTCGTTTAACCGCTCAAACCTATATTACGAAGTAAGAGATAAGAACGAAAAAGTTGATAAAGAAATTATAAAATATATACTTTCGCAAGGAACAAAATCGGGAATCGTATATTGTTTAAGCCGAAAAAAAGTGGACGATTTTGCTCAGATACTTCAGGCAAACGATATAAGAGCATTACCCTATCATGCAGGTATGGATGCAGCCACTCGAAGCGGCAACCAAGACGCATTCTTGATGGAGCAAGCCGAAGTAATTGTTGCTACCATCGCTTTCGGAATGGGAATTGACAAGCCCGATGTGCGCTACGTAATTCATTACGACATCCCCAAAAGTCTCGAAGGATATTATCAAGAAACCGGACGTTCGGGACGAGACGGAGGCGAAGGAAAATGCATAGCATTCTATTCCAACAAAGATTTACAAAAATTAGAGCGCTTTATGCAGGGCAAGCCCGTTTCGGAACAAGAAATCGGGAAACAACTGCTGTTAGAAACTGCCGCCTATGCCGAAACCTCTGTTTGTAGAAGAAAGATGCTCCTGCATTACTTCGGAGAAGAGTACAACGAACCCAACTGTGGAAATTGCGATAATTGTTTAAATCCAAAAATAAAAGTGGAAGCCAAAGAATTACTTGTTACCGTTTTAGAGGCAACTTCTGTGCTGAAAGAAAAGCACAAAGCCGATTATTTAATTAATTTTTTACTCGGAAAGGAAACCTCTGAGATAGAAACATTTGAGCACAACGAATTAGAAGAATTCGGTTCAGGTTCTGACGAAGAAGAGAGCACCTGGGAAACGGTTATTCGCCAGGCGCTGCTCGATAACTACTTAAAAAAAGACATCGAGAACTATGGAATTCTGAAAATCACAAAAAAAGGAAAAGATTTCCTGAAAAAACCCGTTTCGTTCAAGATTACAAAAGAAGAAGACGAAGATGATGCCGATATCGATGAACTCGAAACGGAAGAAGGTCTAATCACTTCGGGCGGAGGAAATTCCGGAGCAGCCGATCCCGCACTGTTCCTGATGATGAAAGATTTAAGAAAGAAAATATCCAAAAAACTCAACGTGCCGCCCTACGTTATTTTCCAACCCGCATCGTTGGAAGCCATGGCAACATCCTACCCCATCACGCTGGAAGAACTGCAAAATATCCCGGGTGTGGGAGCGGGAAAAGCTAAGCGATACGGAAAAGAGTTTATAGAACTCATCAAAAAACACGTTGAAGAAAACGAAATTATTCGTCCCGAAGATTTGCGGGTTAAGACAGTCGCTAATAAATCAAAACTCAAAGTTTCCATCGTTCAGGCTATAGACAGAAAAGTTGCTCTTGACGATTTAGCTGAGTCTAAAGGGATAGATTTCAACGAAATGCTGTCAGAAGTTGAAGCAATAGTTTACTCCGGAACCAAAATAAACATCAATTATTTTTTGGAAGAAGTGGTAGATGTTGATGTCGTTAGCGATATATACGAATATTTTAGAGAAGCTGAAACCGACAACTTAGATAAAGCCATGGATGAACTGCCCGACTACTCGGAAACCGAGATTCGTTTAGTCCGCATCAAATTCTTCTCCGATATGGCAAATTAATTGCTTCAAAAAACCATTGCATTCGTTTTACTGTTTAAAAGTAAACGAAGGAACTCAAAAGAATGAAATATTTACAAGACATAAATAGTCCGGCCGATTTAAAAAAGCTAAGTATAGAACAACTCAAAGACGTCTGTTCCGATTTAAGAGAATTTATTATTGATCAGCTTTCGCACAATCCCGGACATTTTGCGTCGAGTTTAGGCACGGTGGAACTCACCGTAGCCCTGCACTATCTGTACAACACGCCGTACGACCGGTTGGTTTGGGACGTGGGACATCAGGCCTACGGCCACAAAATTCTGACCGGAAGGCGCAACATCTTTCATACCAACCGAAAATTAGGCGGTTTGTCCGGCTTCACCAATCCCGATGAAAGCGAATACGACACCTTTATTGCCGGACACGCTTCAACCTCCATTTCCGCAGCTTTAGGCATGGCGGTGGCAGCTTCGCTCAACAAAGAAGAAGACCGCCACGTGGTTGCTATTATCGGCGACGGCTCCATGACCGGCGGCTTAGCCTACGAAGGACTCAACAACGCTTGCTCGCAGCCCAATAATCTCCTTATTATTCTCAACGACAACGATATGTCTATCGACAGCAACGTGGGTGGAATTCAGGATTATTTGGTAAAAATGACCACGTCGTCCAAGTACAACAAAATGCGGAACAAGGTATATCAATCCTTCAAACGCAAAAATCTTATTTCGGAGGAAAAGAAAAACGTTGTTCTTCGTTTCAACAACAGCATAAAATCGCTTATTACCCAACAACAAAACTTGTTCGAAGGATTTAATATTCGATATTTCGGCCCGGTTGACGGGCACGATTTGACGGGACTTATTCGCGTGTTGAGCAACATCAAAGACATGAAAGGGCCCAAGCTTCTTCACATAAAAACCATTAAAGGTAAAGGGTTTAAACCAGCCGAAAAAGCCGCTACCGTTTGGCACGCTCCCGGATTATTCGATAAAGAAACAGGGCAACGCATTGTGAAAAAAAGAATTGATCAGCCGCAGCTCTATCAAGATGTTTTCGGACATACGTTAGTTGAACTGGCCGAGAGAAACAAGAAAATAGTGGGAATCACGCCCGCTATGCCTACAGGCTGTTCTATGACTTATATGATGCAAAAGTTCCCGAACAGGGCTTTTGATGTGGGAATTGCCGAAGCTCACGCGGTTACCTTTTCTGCCGGATTGGCAAAAGAGGGTTTTATTCCGTTTTGCAACATTTACTCCTCTTTCATGCAACGCGCTTACGATCAGGTGATTCACGATGTGGCGTTGCAGAAACTAAAGGTTATCATGTGTCTCGACAGAGCCGGACTGGTGGGCGAAGACGGGCCGACGCACCACGGTGTTTTCGATTTGGCTTATTTAAAACCCATCCCTAACTTGGTTATCTCCGCTCCTTTAAACGAGCACGACCTGCGAAACCTGATGTACACGGCAATTAACGATAACGACGGCCCATTTGTAATCCGCTATCCGCGCGGACAGGGCGAAATGGTAGATTGGCGAAACCAACCGCAACTTATTCCGATAGGGAAAGGGAAAAAACTGAAAAAAGGGAAAGACATCGCAATGTTGTCTATCGGAACCATCGGAAGCAGCGCTGCAAGAGCTATTGAGCGGGCAGAAGAAATGGGCATAAGCGTGGCGCACTACGATATGCTTTTCCTGAAGCCTATCGACAAGGAGCTATTAAACAAGGTGGCCAAGAAGTTCAAGTACATCATTACGTTGGAAAACGGTGTAATTACCGGAGGAATGGGAAGTGCCGTATTGGAATTTTTAGCCGATAACGGTTTTACCGACAACAAGGTTTTCAGAATCGGTATCGATGACGAATTTATTACGCACGGCCCGGTGAAAGAGTTACATAAAGTAGCTAAAATTGATGAAGACAGCATCTTGCAGAAAATCGTCGAAGTGCATGGATTGAAAAAGCAAGAATCGGAAGAAAATCACAACGAAGTTGTAATGGTTGTCCAAGAGCAGAATAACGTAAGAAATTAGAAACAGAAAACCGTTTCTTCAAAATCATTTTTGATGGACTTTAGGTATAATTATAATAACCATTTCTGATGAAAATATTAATAGCCGGAGCAGGAGAAGTGGGTACACATCTTGCCAAATTGCTCGGGCAGGAGAATCATGATATTACATTGATGGACAGCAACAGAGAGCGGCTTATGGCCGTTCGCGACAATGCTGAACTGCTGACTGTCATAGGGAATTGCACATCGCTAAAAGACCTTACCGAAGCCGGTGTTGCTTACTCAGACCTTTTTATCGGCGTTACACCCGAAGAATCCAAAAACATAAACTCATGCATGCTGGCTGCCAACCTGGGAGTAAAAAAAACACTGGCCAGAATTGACAATTATGAGTATTTACTGCCTAAAAATGTTGAGTTTTTCGAAAAATTAGGCATTCATTCCATGATTTATCCCGAAATGATGGCCGCACGCGAAATCGTGTCAGCTCTAAGAGCTCCCTGGACACGAGTTTGGTGGGAATTATCTAACGGTTCCATCATACTCACCGCGGCAAAAATCAGGGCAAACGCGCCGATCGCCAATTGGTACCTGCGTGAACTGCCAAATGTGGGTAAAAAATTTCACATCGTAGTAATAAAACGTGGAAACCAGACACTTATCCCGAATGGTAACGACCAAATACTGCCAAACGATATTCTCTATTTCACCACACTGAGGAAAAACTTGGATGATATGCCTGACATTATGGGTAAAACTTCGTTCGAAACCAAAAACGTAATGTTTATGGGCGGAAGCAGGATTACCATGCGGGCTGTGCAATATCTTCCATCGAACATAAACATCAAAATTATAGAACAAAATAGAGAAAGGGCAGAAAAGTTAGTTGAAATTTCTCCGTCCAACGTCACTATATTTCTGGGAGACGCTCGTGACGCGGAACTATTGCTTAGCGAAGGGATATCTGAAATGGATGCTTTTATTGCACTAACCGGAAATTCCGAAGCCAACATACTCGGATGCATGATGGCTAAGCAATACGGGGTAAAAAAAACCATTGCCGAAGTAGAAAATATCGACTATATACCCATGGCCGAACGTTTCGATATAGGAACCGTAATCAACAAAAAGTTACTGGCTGCCAGTAAAATATATGAACTTTTGCTCAAAGCCGACGCCTCGAACATAAAATGCCTCACTTTCTCCAATGCCAACGTTGGAGAAGTGATAGCCAAGCCTAACTCAAAAGTCACTAAGAAACTGATTAAAAACTTAAATTTACCATCCGATATGACCCTCGGGGCACTTATCAGGAACGGCGAACCCATGCTTATTGACGGCGACACACTTATAGAACCTTACGATCAGGTAATGGTGTTCTTCATGAATACATCGTTGAAGAGCATTGAGAGTTTCTTTAATTAATCTTTCACCATCTCCGTCCAACCCATTTTAGGATTTGGCGGATAAGTAAGCATCAGGCGAGTGTAAAGCCGTCAGATGCCATTGTAAATAGCGGAAAAGCAACAAAATGCGAAACCTAAACTATCAGTTTGTATTTAGCAGCATAAGTTTTATCTTGATGATAGAGTCGTCATTTATGCTGATTTCCGCGTTCGTTGGCGAAATTTACCAAGAACCTTATGTCCGCAGCCTTTACCTGTCATCGTTAATAACATTTGTTTCCGGTCTCGCTCTTTACTTAGTTAGCAGAAAAAGGCGCAAGGGAAACAGGATTTCGCAACGTGAAGTTTACCTTACCGTAACGCTCATATGGGTTTTAATGGCACTGTACGGTACCTTGCCTTTTCTGATTGGCGGAGCCATCCCCTCATTTACCGATGCATTTTTCGAAAGCGTTTGTGGATTTACCACCACCGGAAGCTCCACCCTAATCAATATTGAAGCTTTTCCTAAATCGCTTCATTTCTGGCGAAGTTTTACCCAATGGATCGGAGGTATCGGGATTATCATCTTCGTGATGTCCTTTTTGCCTATGTTTGGCGGCAGCTCTTATCATTTTTACAACGCCGAAGCTACCGGAATCTCTAAAGAGCAACTACGTCCGCGCATCAGCGATATTACCCGGAACATGTCTATCACCTATCTCGCTTTAACCGTTGCCGGATTTCTGCTGCTGTGGGCGGGACCGATGGATGCTTTTGATGCGGCTTGTCACACCTTCACAAGCATTTCCACCGGCGGATTTTCTACCAAACAGGCCAGTATCGCACATTTTAATTCTGCATACACGGAATATGTAATTATATTTCTGATGTTCGCGGGTGGAACCCGTTTCTTGTTGCTGTTCAATCTGTTCCGGCATTTCTCAGGTAAAATCTTCAAAGACGAAGAGTTTCGGTGGTATGCTTCTATGATACTGGGCTTTACGTTTGTAATAACCATCGCGTTGTACTTCGAGGGCAACGTCTTGGGATCTGCAGAACGCACCATCAGAACAGTGCTTTTTCAGGTTGTTGCGGCGATTACCACAACCGGATATGCCACAACCGATTTCTTACGATGGGGGCAGTTCTATTGGTTCCTCTTCCTTTCCATGGTTCTATTCTGCGGAAGCGAAGGCTCAACATCGGGGGGTATGAAGATATCGAGATTAATTATTTTGGTGAAAAATACAAACGTTGTGTTTCGGCGTCAGGTTCATCCGCAAGCATTGTACATGGTAAAAATCAACGGACAGGTTTATTCGAATACGGTTGTTGAAAAGGTGCTTGCGTTTGTTTTTCTTTACCTCACAATCATTGGATTAGGCGCCATAGTGCTGAGTTTTACCGGCATGTCGTTCGATGAGTCCATTGGCGCGGCAGTTTCGAGCATGAGCAGCTATGGTTTTGGATTGGGTAGTTTTGGCCCGTCCGGAAACTTTTCCTCCGCCACGGTTTTTGCCAAATACTTTTTGTCGTTTCTGATGATTGTAGGCCGATTGGAAGTGTTTACCGTTCTATCGCTTTTCACCACAAGTTTGTGGAAGAAATGATTAAAGACAGAAAGGGCATATCTCAAAAGTAATATAGCATACGGAAAACACGAATCACACAGACATATATCGGTGAGCATCAACTCAATACACACCTTAATCTATTTATTCAGTATAAATCTGTATTGTTCGTGTTTTCCGCGTACTTGTGAGACAGCCCCTAAAATGAACAATCGTTCATCCTTTCTTTTTTACCATCGCGTAAATCCAGAGCACAATTAATGATCCTCCAATCGCCAAAAGCAGTGAGCCGAAATTGAAGCCCGTAACTGTTCCTAATCCCAATAACGAACCTATCCATCCGCCAATAACTCCTCCGGCTATACCGATTAAAATGGTTACAATCCAACCACCCGGATCTGCTCCGGGACGAATAGCTTTAGCAATTAATCCGGCTACGAGGCCTAAAACGATCCAAGATAAAATTCCCATAATTAAAAATTTTAGTTAGTTAATCTGAAATACTATTTTATAACATTTCTTTTCAGTCTTTGTTCGATTCTATTGAGTAATTTTCTCCTCGTTGCAACTCAGGCTGTAATACAAAAACGGGATGACGCTATGTCTCCCCGTAATTTCTCTGTATCCGCGGCTTGATACCGACCGATACTTTATTCCTAAATGTAAGTCGTGTGTAAGCCTATCTTTGCGGCTATTATTCTTATCATTAAAACATTAATAATCAAAAAACTAACCGCCTACACTACTTAATTTTTTACACTATTCTAATTATTTTCTATACTTCGAAAAATCGGCGTTTATCATATCTCCCGTTTCCATAAATGCTTTGTGGAATTCAAAACAAGCATATAAATTTTGCGGGGTATGTCCCTTTTTGGTCAGACTGAGATAGTCATGCAGCAACGGGCGATATTTCGGATGAGCGCATTTCTCGATAATCTCTTCGGCGCGGGCGTACGTCCCTTTACCGCGTAAATCGGCAACACCGTATTCCGATACAATAACTTTTACCGAGTGTTCGCTGTGGTCTTCGTGTGCCACTTTCGGTACAATAGCGCTGATTTTTCCGTCTTTGGCCGTGGAAGGAGTTAAGAAAACAGATATATATGCGCTTCTGGTGAAATCGCCCGAACCGCCGATACCGTTCATCATCATATTTCCCATCACATGTGTGGAGTTGATGTTTCCGAAAATATCGGCTTCAATGGCAGTATTAACTCCGATAACACCTAAACGGCGTACCAAGCCCGGATTGTTGGATATTTCCGAAGGACGAAGAACTAATTTGTTCTTGAAGAAATCTAAATCGCGATAAAAACGCTCCATGGCTTCGTTACTCAATGTAAGTGAGCAGCCGCTTGCAAAGGAAATGTGTCCTTTTTGCATCATGTCTAACACAGCGTCCTGAATAACTTCGGTGTAAACCTCGAAGCGGGGAATATTTTTATTTTCAGCCATCGATGCAAGAACAGCATTGGCAATGTTTCCCACACCCGATTGTATAGGTAGAAAAGTAGGCGGAATATTTCCTTTTTTCAATTCCGAAACGAAAAAATTCGATACGTTTTCTCCGATTTTTGCCGTAATCTCATCTACCGGTGCAAAACCGCTGCCTTCGTTCTCTTCACTGGTTTTTACCACGTATATTTTTGCCGGATCTACTTTCACGTATTCTAATCCAACGCGCCCCTGTACTTCGAAAATATTTATCTGCCGGCGTTTTGGTGGGTCTTGCAACTCATACAAATCATGCACTCCGCGCATTTTAGCCGGTACTTTATCGTTAAGTTCCACGATTACAATTTTAGCCAAACGACAGATGGTAGGCATAATTCCAACACCGCTGGTGGGAACTATTTCTCCCGAATCGGTAACCTCGCACGCTTCTACAATGGCCACATCAACGCCTCCTAAAAAGCCGTAACGGATTTCCTGCGCCACTTGCGACAAGTGCATATCGAAATATTGCACCGGGTCGTGCTGAATGGCGTTTATGGCGTTGCGCATATCTTTGTTTGTTTGGTAGGGTGTACGGAATTTCACCGCATTGGCACGCGCTAAACTTCCATCGATAGAATCGCCGGTAGACGCGCCGGTAAACATACCAATTTTAAAAGGATTGCCTTTGGCGTGCTCTTCTTCGGCACGTTTTGCAATTTCAACCGGAACCACTTTCGGGCATCCGGCATGTGTAAAGCCGCTAAAGCCTACGTTGTCGTTGTGCTTGACAAGAGCAGCAGCTTCTTTCGCTGTTACATAAGTAAGACCCATAAATTCTTTTTTGTTTTATTGTTGTTATTTTTCGCTAATAGTATCAGTATTTCCTGTTCAAAATTTCACTGTAAATAACCGCTTTACGCATTTCAGCTTGTCCGTCTTTGCTTCTCAGTTGTTCTAAAATGGGATGAAACGTTTCCGATACTTTCATCTCTTTCCTTGTATCCATCAATTCTGATGCAAACATGGAGCCTTTTAACGAAGATTCACCTTCAAAATTGGTTACCAAATCCATGGAGGATTGGAACACGGGACGCGATTTTTCAGTAGGAATCGTGGCGGTAGCTGCTTTTTGCGAGGCTTTCCTATCCGTTTTCTTTGGTGCAGGTGGCGGAGCGGATGATTTGTCGGAATTTTGAAAAACTTCACGAAAAACATCTCGTATATCTAAATCGTCTCCTGGATTAATGGGCGGTGTGCTTGTGTCTGCTTTTCGTTTTTTCTTTTTAGAATCATTAAAAATTCCAAAAACAATAAACCCAAGCATCAGTATTAAATAAACTATGTCGCCAAATTCCATAATTATTGATTAATTTTGCGGTTCGACAAAAGTAATCATTTTTCGTGAATAAAGGAAAGGTTATCTAAAAAATCAGGGGCAACTTCACAGCTACCCCTAATTGTTTAACCAAAACCTTAACTATGAAAAAATTTTTATTTTTTCGTTCGTGACAAAAATAAAACAAGAATTTAATTTGTACAAATATTTTAGTTTAAAATATACTAAGATGTTGAATAATTCTTGTCTATAATAAAAATTACAGCAAAAAGACAAAAAATGAACACTAAAACGACAGATACTCAAAAAGAAAAGAAATTATTTATCGAAACCTACGGCTGCCAGATGAACGTGGCTGACTCAGAGGTTGTTGCGGCAATCATGGAAATGGATGGCTACTCGATTACCGACGACGATAAAACTGCCGATGCCATCTTCGTTAACACATGCTCCATCCGAGACAATGCCGAACAACGTGTGATTCAGAGACTCGATTATTTCAATTCGCTGAAGAAAAAAAAGAAAGGCGATCTTATCATTGGCGTTTTGGGCTGCATGGCAGAGCGCGTGAAAGGCGAACTTATAGATAACCACCATGCGGATTTGGTAATTGGTCCGGATGCTTATCTCGATTTGCCAAACCTTATGGGTGCTGCCGAACGCGGTGAAAAAGCCATTAATGTGGAACTCTCTAAAACCGAAACCTACAAAGATGTGATTCCCCTGAAAATGGGAGGAGTAAATATTTCGGGGTTTGTTTCCATTACACGCGGATGCGACAAGTTCTGCCATTATTGTATTGTTCCTTTCACACGCGGTCGTGAACGCAGCCGGGAGCCGGAAAGTATTCTCAACGAAATTCGCGATTTGCGCGATAAAGGCTATCGCGAGGCAACGTTACTGGGGCAAAACGTGAATTCGTATCGGTACAAAGACGGAGAAAAAACCATCGACTTTTCCGCCCTTTTGGCCATGGTTGCTGAGGAAGCGCCCAATATGCGCATTCGGTTTACCACGTCGCATCCTTGGGATATGAACGATGAAACATTAGAAACCATTGCCAAATACAAGAACCTATGTAACTATATCCACCTGCCGGTACAATCGGGCAGTTCGCGCATGCTGAAACTCATGAACCGCCGATATGACCGTGAATGGTATTTGGAACGCATTGCCGCCATCAAACGCATCATTCCCGGATGCGGACTTTCTACCGATATTATGTGCGGATTTCACAGTGAAACCGAAGAAGATCATCAGGAAACGCTCTCGCTGATGCGCGAAGTGGGTTTCGATTCGGCATTTATGTTCAAGTATTCGGAGCGCCCGGGTACGTACGCCGCCAAAAAAATGGAAGACAACGTACCCGAAGAGGTAAAAGGACGTCGTTTACAGGAAATCATCGATCTTCAGCTTGAGCTGTCACAAAAAAGTAACGAACAAGACGTCGGCAAAGAGTTCGAAGTGTTGATTGAAGGTTTTTCCAAACGCTCGCGTGAACAGCTTTTTGGCAGAACCGAGCAAAATAAAGTGGTTATCTTCGATAAGAAAAACCACCGCATCGGGCAATTTGTAAAAGTCAGGATAACCGGATTTACCCCCGCCACTTTATTCGGAGAATCGGTCGAGGAATAGTAGAGACGTTGCATGCAACGTCTCTACGGGGTTAACAACAAAACCATTCGGCATGTCCGATAAATTCCAAAACAAATATCGCATACCGTCTGCACGACCTCACCCCTATCCCCTCTCCCAAAGAGAGGGGCACTTGGGCTAAGAAACATCATAGCCGTGCCAAAGTCTCTCCCTTTTGGGGAGAGATTTAGAAAGGGGTATTCACGATTACGACGGCGGAGCGTATTTTGTTACCATCTGCACGGCAGGGATGGCGCATTTTTTCGGGGAAATATCCAACAGTGAAATGAATTTCACGGAAATTGGATTATGCGCTGTAGAAAATATCGAAAACATTACAATCCACTATCCGTATGCCGAAATACCGTTGTATGTGGTAATGCCCAATCACATTCATTTGGTTGTGTTTATTGATAATACGGCGCACGGTTGTAGTAGAGACGTTGCGTGCAACGTCTCTATTGAAAATCCGCTACATTGTTCAGACGTTGCGCGCAACGTCTCTACGGGCGGACGTATGTCAATTATTTCACCTAAACACGGCACGCTTCCCACCGTTATCCGCGGTTTAAAATCAGCCATCACGCGTTACGCCAACAAAAACAACATACCCTTCTCCTGGCAAACCCGTTTCCACGACCGCATTATCCGTGACCACCACGAAATGAACCGCATTGCCGAATACATAGAAAACAATGTCGTCAATTGGGAAATGGACAAATATTATCAGCCGTAATCAACATTCAAAAACAATTCGTATATTTGTAGTGTATATTTATCACTTAAAAACAGACAACTATGCGTTTCACCATTTCCATTATTTTAGTTGCCATACTTTCGCTATCGTTTGCGCGAGCGGCAGAACCGGTTGTAATCAATCCCACACCGCAGTCGATAAACGTAAAACAAGGCGAGATAACTTTGCCAAAAACAGTTCGGTTTATCGGAAAATCGGAGGCGGATGCGCAAGCGATTAAGCTGCTGCAATCCATTTTCGGAGAGACAACCGATAAAAAATCACTCCCCGTTTACATCGGAGAAAAGGGCGACAAAAACGTCCGCCGATTTGCTTCCCGCATTCCCAATCATGCCGGGGGATATTATCTTGCGGTAGAAAAAGACAAAATAGTTATCGCCGGAAACGACGCGCGCGGAACCTACTACGCCGTTCGTACGCTGGAACAGCTCATCAAGGACAATTCGCTTCCGTTAGTTGAAATATCGGATTTCCCCGATGTTGCCGATCGCGGTGTAGTGGAAGGATTTTACGGTACGCCGTGGGGTTTCGAAGACCGCTTGCGCCAACTCGATTTCTACGGAAAATATAAACTCAACACCTACATTTACGGTCCCAAAGACGACCCCTACCACAGTTCACCCCATTGGCGCGTGGCGTATCCCGAAAAAGAAGCGCAAGCTATTCGCGAGTTGGTGGCGGCGGCAAACAAAAATCACGTGGATTTTGTGTGGGCAATTCATCCCGGAAAAGACATTAAATGGACTACGGACGACAGAGACGCGCTGATGCGCAAATTCGAGTCGATGTACGCGTTGGGCGTGCGCGCTTTCGCGGTTTTTTTCGATGACATCTCGGGAGAAGGCGTGAATGCCGAAAAACAAGCCGAATTGCTCAACTATCTGGACAACAACTTTGTGAAACCAAAAAAAGATGTTCGACCGCTCATTATGTGTCCCACAGAATACAACAAAAGTTGGTCTGATATAGAAAAAGGATACCTGCCCACGCTCGGCAAAAACCTGAACCCAACGGTGCAGATAATGTGGACGGGCGACCGCGTGATTTCCGATATCGACAAGCAGGGTTTGGAATGGATAAACCAACACATTCGCCGCAAAGCCTACATTTGGTGGAACTTTCCGGTATCGGATTACGTGCGCGACCACCTGCTGATGGGACCCGCTTACGGATTAGACACAACCGTTGGCGGAATGATGTCGGGCTTTATGAGCAATCCGATGGAGCGCGCGGAAGCATCGAAAGTTGCTATTTACAGCGTTGCCGATTACGCGTGGAATATTACCGATTATAAACCGATGGAATCGTGGGAACGCGCGCTGAAAGCCGTTTTACCAAACACATACGACGCATTTCGCACATTCTCCATCCACAACGCCGATTTGGGCGCCAACGGACACGGATACCGAAGAGACGAATCGTGGGAGTTTAAAGACACGGCGCGCGAATATTTGCAAGCCGTCCGCACCCAAAAAACGGACAAAAAAGCCACGGAAGCCGTTCAAAAAGAATTCTCAGAAATGGTAACGGCGGCTCATACGTTGTTGAGAAGTAAAGATAATCCTCAATTGATTGAAGAGATAAAACCGTGGCTCATACAATTTGAATTGCAGGGAAAAAGCGGACTTTTTGCCACCATAATGCAACAAGCGCTCGAAAACGATAATCGCGAACACTTCCGCCGCTTGTACGACTACATTAAAGTATTGAAAGAACAGATGTACGAAAACAGCCGCACGATGAACCAAAATCCGTATCAACCGGGTGTAAAAACTGCAACGCTGGTTATAGAGCCGCTTATCGACAGTACACTCATGGCTTTTACCGACCAATATGCCCAAAAATACGGCGAACGGCTTCCCGCCATCGCCAACTATTCGCCGCACACGCTCTTTACCAATATCAAACAGATTGAAACGCTGCCCATAAGAGATTTGCGCAAAAACATCTCTATTTCACCCATTCTGGAAGTGCTGAAAATGCCGGCGAACGGTTATTTCGGCATCGAGTTTGTTCCGGCGCAGGAAATCAATCGCGTGCGAATCAATATAGGATTGCCCGAATTCCCGTCGTGGGTGGCTGTTCAAATTTCGGCAGACGGCAAAAACTGGACTCCCGCCGAAGGCAAAGCCAACGACAAAGGCGAGTGGATAGGCGCAAAACAACCCGAAAACGTGCGATTTATCCGTTTGACAAACAATTCGGACAAAGAAGAGGAATGTTATCTGAAAACGTTTGAGGTGAGGTTGGAATAGTTCACGCACCGGCCACAAATACTATGTGACGTACAATGCGGGTTCATGAGGTCTGGAAACTACTTTTTTTTCGACGTTCTAAACATTTTCAAAAAAAAAACGTTTTACTATATAGACTAACGTTGAAAACAACATTTCAAAACAAACTATTAACAACTAAAAAATCAAAATTATGAAATCAGAAGCAAAATTATTACTCGGATTAGGAATTGGCGTTGCTCTTGGAGCAGCTGTTGGCTACATTATGGGAACCGATAGAAAAGAAGAATGGCTGGACCAAGCTAATGCATTTGCCGACAAAGTACGTGCCAATGTTAAATCGGCTATCTACAAAGGAAAAAGTGAAGTAAGTGATCTGAAAGAAGACATTGACGACATTGCGGAAATCGCGAAAAAAGAATTAGCTAAACACTAACCAAAGTACATTGAGCTAAGAACACAAAGCATTCAGCTTATTTGTGTAAATTATTTTATCACTATTCTTAAAAAAGCAAACTTCGATGGAGGACAAAACGGTTACCGGTTTATTTGAAGAGATGAAGAGCGATGTTACAAGTTATGTAACAAACACCATTGAAATAGTAAAACTTGAAGCTTTCGAAAAACTGAGTAAAGGTGCGGCAACGACTGCCTTTATTTTATTTCTGGTTAGTTTCGTTTTTCTGATTTTGGTATTAGCGTTAATCACTCTCGGATTTTATTTAGGGGACGTTTTTGACAGTAACTGGAAAGGTTTTGGCGTTGTTACCATAGGTGCAATTGTCATTGCTTTAATTTTGTTGTTGATAAAAAAACCACTAAAGAACTCCATTATTAATTCTGTAATCAGCTTCCTGCTACGTCAAGAAGATGAAGAGGTTAAATACACAACTAAAAGTTAATGAAAAGTTACAAACTCACTCCACTCGACGAACTCCACTTGGAGAAGAAAAAATTGCGTGAAGAACGTGCAATTTCCGGACAACGATTATCCTACCAACTTCAGTATCTGGCAGATAACTGGGGATCTATGCTCACCAAGGGTGTATCATCAAGTATTAAGAATAAGTTTAGCGAAACGGTGGACAACCTGTCGTATGGTTCTTCTTCGTCCGTAGTACCTTTTAAAACAAAAAAACCGGGGAATCCGTGGTTAAACTTGGCACTTTCGAACTTACCTTTTTTAGGCGGAGTTGCTTGGAAAGTGGCCAAACCGGCTATTCTGGCGTTTGCCGCAAAAAAAGTTACCGGCAAATTGTTTGGAGGGAAAAAACGAAAATAAAAAACAACACTTAATTAAACTAAGGCTCTGTGGACGGTAGTTATACCGTCCACTTTTGCTATCTTGGAGATCAGGATATTAACATCTTCCACGCTGTGAACATGAACGTGAAAAACACCTTCGAATATCCCGTCTTTTGACGAAACATTCACACTTTGAATGTTCACCACGACATCTTCCGCCAGTTTAGACAATATGGAGTTTAAAATTCCTATCCGATCGATTCCGGTGAAAAAAATGGACGAAAGAAAAGAATATTGCTTGTAATCGCCCCACTCTACTTGAACAATTCTCTCACCAAAACTCGATTTTAATTTTATTCCCGTTCCGCAGGAGCGCTTATGAACTTCCACTTCATCCTTGTCTGTAATAAAACCGAAAACATCATCTCCCGGTAATGGATTACAGCAAGCGGCAACGATAAAATTTTTATTGAAGTTGACTTCTTGTAACTTGTAAACCGATTTTTTATCTATTTTCCCTTTCCTTGCATCGGTTGCAACTGTCACAGCAGTTTCATTCTTTGTTTCTTCGGGCAGCTTCTTGAAACCGCTCATCGCTTGTTTCATGTAACGGACGAACAAGTTGTCTTGCTTAGGCTCTACCGATTCCCGCTGTCTGAGCAGCTTATCCACCGAATCGGGAAGCTTGAAATTGCCGCTGCCAAGCCCGTAGTGCAAGTCTTCCCTTTTTTCTACTTTGTAATAGTTCAGGGCTTTGTTGTACAGGGTGTTATCAAGTTGCTCTTCTCCGACAAATTCTTCCAACATTTTTTGGCCCCGTTCGTTTACTCTTCTTCTCTGACGACGAAGGGCAGCTTCAATTTTAGTTCGGGCTTTGGCAGTAGTAACATAATTAAGCCACTCGGGCTGAGGCTGCTGCGATTGCGATGTGAGTATTTCTACCTGATCGCCGCTTTTTAGTTTTTCACTTAGGGGAACCAGCGTATGATTCACTTTCGCACCCAGACAATGATCGCCGATTCGCGTGTGGATATTGTAAGCGAAATCGAGCGCGGTAGCGCCAAGAGGCAGGGTTTTTATTTCGCCTTTAGGAGTAAAAACAAAAATTTCGGAAGCGAATAAGTTCATTTTCACCGTATCGAGAAAATCGATAGCATTGGGATTTGGATTTGCTAACACCTCCTGAACGGTTTTCAACCATTTTTCAAGTTCGTTATCCTCTTCTATCCGGTTTTCCTTGTATTTCCAATGCGCGGCAAAGCCCTTCTCGGCAATGTCATCCATTCGCCGACTTCTAATTTGGATTTCAATCCATTTCCCGTCCGGGCCCATCACCGTAAGGTGAAGTGCCTGGTAGCCGTTAGCTTTCGGGTGACTAACCCAGTCGCGGATACGGTCCGGACGAAGTTTATAAATATCGGTAATGGCGGAATAGATATCCCAGCATTGTTTTTTCTCATCCATCCCGGGATATATCTCAAAAATAATTCGAACGGCAAAGAGGTCGTAAACTTCGTTGAAATCGATACCTTTTGCCTGCATTTTCTTCCAGATGGAATAGAGCGATTTCACCCGGGCGCGCATCTCGTACTCAATATTCATCTTGTCGAGCGCTTTGACGACCGGTTCGGCAAAACTCTCGTAAATTTCATACCGTTCCTGAGCCGACATTTCAACTTTTCTCGAAAGTTCAACGTAAGACTCCGGATGTTCGTACTTGAAACAAAGTTCTTCGAGTTCGGTTTTTATGGCAAATAGCCCCAATCGGTGTGCCAACGGCGCATAGATATACATCGTCTCTCCCGTTATCTTGAACTGCTTGGCAGGAGTCATCGACGATAACGTTCGCATATTGTGCAAACGGTCGGCTATTTTTATGAGGATTACCCGAATATCTTCGGACATCGTCAAGAGCAGTTTGCGAAAGTTTTCTGCCTGTGCCGACACGTTTTCACCGAACATGCCGTGCGAGATTTTGGTTAACCCGTCAACAATCTGAGCAATTTTATCGCCGAAAATTACTTTCAAGTCATCCACCGTATAATCGGTATCCTCCACCACGTCGTGCAGCAGCGCCGCCGAAATCGAGGTAGAACCCAATCCCATCTCTTTAGAAACAATGCGCGCAACCGCCAACGGATGCATAATATACGGCTCCCCCGAACGTCGTCGTGCGCCTTTGTGGGCTTCCTTGGCCATATTGAAAGCCTTAGTAATAATTTCCACTTTGCGCCTGTGGTTCGAGTTCAAATAATCATTGATGAGCGCTTGAAACTCATCTTCGATCATCTTTTCTTCAGCTATTATCTTTTCTTCTTCACTCATATTTCCAGACAAAACAGAGATAACAATCAAGCTTTGAAATGAAAAAACGAAATTACAAATAAAACGGCTATAAAAGTCATCCACACCAAACTTTTTATTGCTTAAATGTTAAAAAAATGAGTTTATAGCGTTTTGTGAACAAAAAAGCCGTATTTTTGTTCCATCAATTGCAACAGGGGTGCCTCATTACAACGGGCTGAGATCATACCCAAATTACCTGATCCGGATAATGCCGGCGGAGGGAATAAAAGATCACAACAAATTCAATAGTTGATTCGATAGATATTCAATGGATATTCTATTGTTGTATTGGTGTGTGATACTTTTAGGTAAGTCTTCAACAATCCCCTTTTTTATTTTCACAAACCCCGATGTGTGAAGCAAAACGCGCATCGATAAAAATTTTTATGTAAATGAAAAAGGTTTTTCTTTTAGCAGGGCTTTTAGCTCTCAACTTTTCTTTACGCGCGCAGGCAAGCGCCGAACCCGACAGCCTCACAAACGTGCAGCTGGAAGAGGTGGTGGTTTCCGCCACGCGCGCGGGTAAAAACACGCCGATGGCGTACAGCAACATTTCGCAAAAAGATATCCGCAAGGATAACGCCGCGCGGAATATCCCCACCATTTTACAAACCATTCCGTCGCTGGTTGCATTTACCGAAGACGGATCGGGCGTGGGAAACACATCGATGCGCATTCGCGGAACCGATGCTACGCGCATCAACGTAACGCTTAACGGAATGCCGTTGAACAACCCCGAAAGCCAGGAGGTGTATTGGGTGAATCTGCCCGACCTTTCCTCATCGCTGCAAAGCATTCAGGTGCAGCGCGGCGTGGGAACATCTACCAACGGCTCGGCAGCGTTTGGCGCCAGCATATCGATGAAAACCCTTGGCGCGCGTTCCGAAGCCTACGGCGAAGCCTCCACCGCGGTGGGAAGTTACAACACCTTTTCGTCGAGCATTGCCGCCGGAAGCGGAATTCTAAAAAACGGGCTTTCGGTTGACGCTCGCTATTCGCGCGTGTCGGGCGACGGATATATCCGCAACGCGTTTGTAAATCACAGTAATTTATACGCGGCACTGTCGCACTATACCGATAAACAATTGCTGCGATTGAGCTACATCAACGGAGTCCAGCACACGGGAATTACGTGGGAAGGCATCACTCCGAGCAACTTGGAGGAATACGGTCGCCGATACAATCAGGCCGGAAAATATAAGGACGAAGCGGACAACGTGCTTTATTACGATAACGAAACCGATAATTACTATTCGCACATCGTGCAGCTGATTTTTACCCGCGAATTGAACGATTATCTCTCCATGAACTCCGGATTAAGTTACAACAACGGCTTCGGATATTACGAAAACTATCGTTCCGACCCGTACAAGGATTTCAAACGGGGCGATAAATACTCAAAATACGGACTGCCCGACCAAACCGTAAACGGCGTTACCTACGAACGTTCACAAATGATTCGTCAAAAACTGATGCGCAACGATTTTTATGTGGCAAATCTTTCGTTTACTTACAAAAAGAACGCGCTCAATTGGGTTTTCGGCGGAATGTACAGCTACTACGACGGCGACCACTACGGAAAACTTCCGTGGGTGAAATTCAACCAAAATATTCCCGAAAACTACGAATGGTACAGAAATGTGGGTAAAAAAGGAGAAATTAATCTGTTTACAAAAGTGGAATATCAGCTAAACAATCAATTATCTCTGTTTGGCGATGTGCAATTCCGTCATATCGATTACCGATTCTCGGGTACAGACGACGATTTGACCGACATTACCAGCCAATTCAAATACAACTTCTTCAATCCCAAAGCGGGAATTTTCTATCGACTCGATAACCATAACAATCTCTATGCGTCACTTGCAGTGGGCCAACGCGAACCGCTTCGCGCCGATTTGAAAGAAGGAATTAAAGGCGGTGCGGAAAATCGAATCAAGCCGGAGCGAATGATCGACTACGAACTCGGCTATCAATTTTCCAACAAAAACGGATTGCGTTTGGGCGCCAACCTCTATTTTATGGATTATAAAAACCAGATGGTGCAAACCGGAAAACTCAACGATGTGGGTTACAAACTGATGGAAAACGTGAAAAACAGCTACCGCGCCGGCGTGGAACTGGAAGCATCGGTGCCGTTTATCGATAATAAATTCCGTTTGGACGCCAACGCTACGCTTAGCCAAAACAAAATTAAGAACTACACGGCTTATTTCGATTTGTACGACAACAACAGCGACTGGAACGAGGTATATGTAAAACCCAATGTCCGCAAACAAGCAAGCAAAGACCTGGGAACCACCAACATTTCTTATTCACCCGATGTGGTGGGAATGGCAGCATTAACCTATCAACCCACTTCCGCATTGTATTTCAACTTGGTGGGAAAATATGTTGGCAAACAGTTTTTGGACAACACTTCTGACGATGCCAAATCCATTCCGTCTTATTTCGTGAGCAATTTTTCGGCGGGTTACACCTTCGATAAAACTCCTGTGGGACGAATCGCGTTGCAGTTTTTCGTAAACAACTTGTTCGGAAAAGAGTACATTGCCAACGGATGGGCTTCCACCGAAATGTTTGAAAAAGATGGCAGTTCGGTAAATTGGATTGGATATTATCCGCAAGCCACGCGCAACTTTATGGCACGAGTTACAATTAGTTTCTAACATTCACTCGTAACTCGTAACCCGTAACTCGTAACTCGTAACTCGTAACCCGTAACTCGTAACCCGTAACCCGTAACTCGAAACCCGTAACTCGAAACCCGTAACTCGAAACTCGAAACCCGCACATGGAAACCCTCGAAATCATCGGCGCCGTCATCGGCTTCATCTATCTCTATTTGGAATACAAAGCCAATAAATGGCTCTGGCTCTTCGGTGTGCTTATGCCGGTGGTGTATATCTTTGTGTTCTATCAATCGAAATTTTACGCCGATATGGGTATCAACATCTATTATTTCTTCGCCAGCATTTACGGTTGGATAATGTGGACAAAACATCGAAACAGCGAAGCTGAAAAGCCCATTTCGCACACGCCCCGTCGTTATATCCTGCCGTTGGCGGCGATAGGCGCGGCGGTTTTTGCCGCTATCGCTTTCGTTCTCATTCGGTTTACCGACAGTACCGTTCCTTATGGCGACAGCCTTACCACTACGCTCAGCATTCTCGCTATGTGGATGTTGGCGCACAAATACGTGGAACAGTGGTGGTTGTGGGTGGTGGTAAACGTGATTTCGTGCGGACTTTATTATTGGAAAGGGATGCATTGGACTACTATTTTGCTGTTCGCCGTGTATAGCGTGGTGGCAGTGATGGGATATTATAAGTGGCGGCGAATGATGTGGGATAAAACAGAAAATTAATATTGACGTTTACGAAATAAGAAATTATCACAGTAATAAAGCAGTTGCTAGATTTATTTTGCAACTGCTTTTCTTATATTCCGAAACCGGGCCGTAGCAAGGTCTTTTTTATTTGCATTTCCTTTTCTACAAAGATACTAAAAGGAAAAATAAGGTTGTTATATTCTGACAAACCTTCCGCCGATAGTCGGATACGGTATTTTATGAAAACAAACTTTCGTAGCTTCAAAACATCAAAGAGTTTTACGAAGAATTGCACAACGAAGAAATAGACGACTATCAGGCGGTCGAAATCCGGCAAAAAACGGAAGATATTTTTGAGAACTACGGCATGGACGTGGAAGGCTCTGATGCCGAAAACAGATTAAGGGATGAATTATTGCCGTTTAGCAGTGAGCCGTTAGAAACAAAACGAACACGATAGGGAAAAATAAAACAAGTAATATTTTGTGGTCTGATTTTTGTGTATTACATTTATATATCAATGTATAACACTTTTGAAATTATGGGAACAACGACTGTTAGAAAAGCAACCGCATTTCGCTTAAACAGCGATTTGTTGGAAAGACTGAAAAAACAAGCGAAAAAAGAAAATAGAAGCTTGAATAATTTTGTAGAAACAATCCTCTTCGATGCAGTTTACAGAGAGCCGAACGAGAAAACTCTTTCTGCCATGAGAGAAGTGGAGATCGATGCAGAATTGGAAACATTAGATATGACAAACGTTGACACTTTTCTAAAATCTCTTGAGTGAAAAACTGCATCGCTTCCAAATCTAAGCTCAATTAAGTAGCCGTTATTTGAAAAATAACAGCTACTTACCACACCACCGAAATCTCACGAATTTGATATTGCGATATTTATTAAAAATGCAACTATTTTAGTTGCAAAATAAAAATAAATATTCTAATTTTGACACCGATATGAGTAGAAAAGACAAGCTGTTAAAACGTTTTTTGGCTTTGCCAAAGGATTTTACTTATGATGAAGCGGTCAAACTATGAAGTAATTTTGGTTTTTCGCAAGTGAAAACCGGGAACATTCTGAAACCTTATGTTTTAGAAATTATCAAGGCAAACTTAATTGATTGTGAACTACTAAAAGAAGCAACAGATGAAAACGAAAATCAATAATCTATTTGAATACAAAGGCTATTACGGCAGTATAGAGTTCGACTTAGAAAGCAAATCACTCTACGGACAGTTGCTGGGAATGAAAGGCGCTTACATTTACGAAGGCAACACCTTGGAAGAATTGGAGAATGATTTCAAGCAGTTTGTCGATGACTACATCCACGATTGCAAGGAAGACGGCATTAAGCCCCAAAAGCCCAATTTGGGCAGTTTAAATGTCCGCTTAAAACCGGACGTTTACCTCCGTGCCGTGCGAAACGCCAAACGCAAAGGTGTATCCCTTAATCGCTACATCAATAAAGCGGTGGAAAATTTGGTAGATGAAGAGTAACAAAAAAGAGTAGGATGATTTTCCTACTCTTTTTTTGATGTAAAAAGTCTGCTATATGTCTTTGTGTTTTTAAAGAGCACCTATATAAAAAATTCACATATTTAGTGAATTTTCAAAACAAATTACTATCTTTGTACAGAATAAATTTCAACTATGAACATAAAGTTTGAGAAAGAATATTTGCGAGAGTTGTACGAAACAGGAAAAACGAAAGATAAAAAACATCGTTTCCAACCTCAAATAATCAATGGTTATGTAAAATGCGTAAAAGCATTGCACAGCGCTGATAAAATGGAAGATTTATTCAGCTTTAACTCCCTTCGATACGAACGGTTGATTGGCGATAAAAAAGGATTTTCCTCTGTACGCATCAAAGACCAATACAGGCTCGAATTTCGGGAAATAGCCAATCCAAACAGTTTAGAAATTGAAATTTGTTCACTGACTGATATTACAAACCATTATAAACGATAACATTATGTCTGATTTAGGATTTCCTTTCCGTCCGGTACATCCGGGCGAATTATTAAAAGACGAACTGCAATCCCGAAATTTGTCTCAAAAATCGGTAGCCAAACAGTTGGGACTACCCTATACTGCGTTCAACGAAGTGCTAAATGGAAAACGTCCTGTTACAACGGATTTTGCTATGATAATGGAAGCCGGGCTGGGTACAAGTTCAAGTTTATTGCTCCGTATGCAGACTGATTACAACCTGCAAGTAGCTAAACAAGATAAATCTTTTGCAAACCGACTGGCTCGGATCCGAAAAATAGCTTCTGTGCTGTAAAAGGTGTATCCCTTAATCGCTACATCAATAAAGCGGTGGAAAACTTGGTAGATGAAGAGTAATAAAAAAAAGAGTCAGACAAAACCCTTTTCTCTCGCTAAACCGTTTCTCACCCTGCAAAGATAGTGATTTGTTTATGCAAATGCAATGGGTTGTGCAAGTAGCCGTTATTTGAAAAATAACGGCTACATATTGCTCCCTACAACGGCGCGGAACTTCCACCGACAGATGTGTCCCAAAAATACTCTTTCTGAACCAACGCCACCAATCGGTCATTTGTGAAAACACATTGATAGATGATGACAGTCCATTTTCCAAACTTGTTTTCAGTTTTGTAGTATAAGTCTTCGGTTATTTCCTGCTCGCGTGTCGCGTCAAACGAGATTTTGTAAGGCTCTCCCAACAGGTTTTTTACGTCTGATTTGGACATTCCGGATTTCAGTTGCTCCAACTTACCCAAAAAATCGCTGTTTTTGATTGTTTTGGTTTGTCCCGCTTTTTGTCCAAATGCGGTGGTAGCCGTGCAACTTAAAATTAGCGCTAAAAGCACAAGTTTTAAGCAGTTGCCGGTGGTAAGGATGTTCTGTTTCATTTTTGTTTGTTATTTATTTGATTTTTAATGGATTGGATATTTATCTGATGCAGGTAATTCTGTTTAAGTAGCCGTTATTTTGAAAAATAACAGCTACTTAACACTCCGCCAAAATCTTGCGAATTTACACCAATTCCTCGGAAAATGATTTGTCTTGCTTGGCAATTTGCAGGTTGTAGTCGGTTTGCATGCGGAGTAATAGGTTCGCGTAAGTGACTAAACCTTATAGGTTTCCAAAACCTGTTAGGTTTACCTGTTAGTAGGTTTCTTGGAAACAACGTTTTCCAATTTATACGTAAAATTGAAGCTGTCCATAGGATATTTTGCCAAATGTGTTTTGATTACTTTTAATTCATACTCATATCCTTCTTCAAAAACAAATCCCTCAATAAAATCAACTGGAAGGGGTGTCCAAAGATTAGAATTCTTTTCCCTTACGTTAATTCCATCTATTGGCACGCCATTATTTTCAAAAGGATAAAAATCAACAACGTTAGAAGCAACATACAGCACAACTTTTTCATTCCAATCTTTATCGTCATCGTTAGAACAACCTGAAAAAAAAGGTAAAACAACAGCAAATAGGCAAATACAAATTAAATGTTTCATGATGCAAATTTATTTTATAAATTAAAAAAAAGTGAGATAATTAGTTGATTTACTTGGTTTAACCGTGTCTTTATAGTCAGTTAAAACAGCTTATCTATTCAAAGTAGCAAAAAAATAATCGTTGTTTTCTAAAAAATAACTTCCAAAACCTGTTAGGTGTTTGTTAATAATCACGGACAAAATCCCTTTTCTATCGCCAAAACGCTTCTCGCCGTGCAAAGATAGCGATTGTTTACACAAATTCAACGAGCTGTTTAAGTAGCCGTTATTTTGAAAAATAACAGCTACTTGTTGATGCAAAACTCTTATTCACTTGGTTTCATTATTGCAGATTCAATATTTTTGTTTATTTGAGTTTTTGCAAAATTTGTTTTTCTTCCAAATTCAAAATTATAACTAAACTTAAAATAGAACATTCTACTGGCGGAACTACTAAAATTCTCTTTTGTGTATGCATATGCCGGAGTATTGAATGTCCATATCTGGTTCATGTCGGAAAAAGGACGCTGAGTGCCTAAAGTTAAAGATAGATTTGACTTGTTATAAGCAACAAATGCCCCATAGTCGTAATTATTCCTGTAATACGAAGGAATCATAATTACGCTTTTATCGGGAGTTGAGCCATAAATATTGAATGAAAAATCTTTCAATATGTAATTTACGTTTGCACTTAGTTGCCAGCAATTCTCGGAAATCGCATATTTGCCGGTTATAACTGTTCGCTTAAGCCCACCGTCTATTTTAAAATTAAGATTGTTGTTCAGTAGCTTAAATGATATTGACACTCCCGGATTTAGAAGATGATAATTACCATCTGATATGTAAGTTCTAACTAAATATGGTTCTCGCGTGTAATAATCTTCTTTTGTAATATTAAAGCCTGAAAAGGAATTAAAATATGCACTCATATTTATTTTATTATTCCAATAACTATAACTCAAATTATTGTTGAGCCATTTAGTCAGCGATAAATCCGGATTCCCTTTTTTGATTTGCATAAAGTCAATATACTGTTCTACATTAGAAATGTAGGATAATACGGGAAAAGAATTGGACAGACTTCCGTTATACTGAATTTTACTATTCCCATTAATACTATATTGCAAGCCTATGCTCGGACGGTAAGAAAGTTCTTTCCTGTTTTTTATGTTTTTAGCGGAATATTGATTTAATGCCACGCCCATTAGTGCTTGTAAACTTAACTTTTTGCTGAAAATATGCTGATAGGACATTAAAAAGTGTGTCTCTGCCGAATTTAGCGATTGTTTTTCTGTAATGTCCCCTTTGTATAAATTATCAATTATTTTATGATAATGAGTCATGTTTATTCCTAACGAATTCTTCGCATTAATTCTTTTTGCATAATATACATCCCCAACAATATTGTAAAAATTTTCGTTAATGTTAGTGTATTGTTGCTTATTATTATCTAAATCTGTATAGTTTCTTTCGTATATGTTTTTGGCATATGACGAAGATAGTTGTAATACAACAACTTGGTTTTTGGGCAGTTGAATATTATAATAGAGTCCAAATGTTGGTTTTTTGTTTTTTTGATTTAAAACAGTTCTGATTTTAGATACTCCATTGTTATAACCGGTATATAGTAAGTTAAGTATTTGCTCATTATCGGGAGTAGAGTTTTGAACATATCCCAATTGCCCCATTAGATAACTTTTGGAACCTTTGTGTATATAACTTAATAGTGCAAATTGTTGGTTATTCCTTGCTACACCTTTAATTGTTTCTGTTACTCTGTTTACGTCATAGTTTTCAAAATGAAAATCTTCATTGATATTAGTCTTAAAGCGAGTGTCCTTACTGTATGTTTCGCCAATTAGAAGTCCAAACTCCGATGCTTTGTAAGAAACTTTCGCGGTAGCCATGTAATCGCCGTGCAAATAAGACAAACGTTGTTGTCCGTTCAGAGATAAATAACCCCCGTATTCATATTGCTTCAAGATATAATTGATGACTGCTATTTTTCCTGCAAATTGTCCCATCGGCATATCTTCATATTCAATTCGAGATATATCTTTCGGACGAATTGCTCTTACTTCTTGTTGTGAAGCCTCACGTCCGTTTATGCATAAGGTAACGTTACCACGAGGGGTTTCAACAGTGTTATTCACGGCATTCACATTGATATTAGGAAGCATTAAGTTTTGCAACATCTCAAATCCGTCAGATGAATGCGTCTTTTGTTTTTCTGTTGGAAAAATCAAAAATTTATCTTGCGTTTTTATTATCGTTTTTGCTTCAACTGTTATTTCATCCAGTAAGACTGACGCTGAATCCAACAGAATCACCCCTAAGTTTGTATCCTCTGACAGATTTAACAATTTGATGCTTCTACTTTTAAATTCAATTCTCGATAAATTCAAAAAGTAATCTCCCTTTTTTACATTTTTTATTGTAAATATTCCATCCTTATCAGTTGCTGTTCCTGAAATCAATAGGGAATCCGGGAGTGAATAGAGCGCTATGTTGGCAAACTCTATAGGTTGGTTTTGCACATCGGTTACTTTACCGGTAATGGTTTGGGCGGAAATGCCGAAGCTGAAAAACAGTGTGGCAATGACGATAAGGATTGATTTTGTTTTCATAACTGTTGAATATTTGTTTTTATAATTTTAGCGGTTGAAGTCTCTTTTTTCCTCCGTGGCTTTCAGCCGTCGCATCCCGATGGTTGCCACGGCGATAAGCAGAAACAGCACGAACATTCTACGGCTTATGCCGTTGTCCGCAATTTCTATAACCGCGAGCATCAGCACGGTTACCACGGAAAGAATATAGATAAAAAGGGCGGTATTGTTATTCATTTTTTCGGTTGATTAATATCACGATGCAAAATTACGCCTAATATTCTGCCCGAATATAATCTTTATATAATCTTTGTATAATCGCAATATAATCTTTTTATAATTATCCGCAATCCGTCCTAAATTTGATTTTCGGGTTGAAAACCCAACTTATTTCAGCCCCACCCAACGGGTGGGGTAAAAGATAAGACCATAAATGGTGGGCTGAAAGCCCAACTTAATTTATAAATTGCCCTTACAGGGCGCAGATTGGGGTTTTCAACAATTTACCCAAGGCGTTGCCATTGGGCTGAAATAAATATGCCTTTCAGGCAATAATACAACAAAGATTTTAGGACGCTTTGCGGATAAACATATAATCTTTTTATAATCCGAAAATAATCTGGCGCGCCGTTTTCCGCCGTGAAAGGCGGGCTATTTTTCGCTTTTTGCATAGAATTTACTATTTTTGTACCGGTTCTTCTGTTTTCAAACCATATAATGCCCGCGCTATGAAACGCCCGCTTCTGCCCTACATACTTGCCACCGCCGTGGCGCTTTTCGCCCTGCTTGTTTCGCAGGGAATATGGATAAGCAATGCTTCCAAACAGGCTTCCGCCGACCAAGAAATCGAATTTCAAACCTGTTTTAATCAGTCCATTACGGCACATGTAAACGAATTGATGGGAAGGGATGCTACGGATAATAGACCTTTTGGAGTTGTACCATTAGGTGAATATGAAGGAAATGATAAAATTAATCCGGAAGTAAAGGAAAAAGCAATTGACGCCGGCAGTCTTAACGAAGGAATCAATGTGTCTGTATTAATAGAAAACGCTTTGATTGTTCTCCGCATTCGGGACAATAAGTTTCGGTTATCTCGTTTGGATACGCTTATTTTCACTCTTATCCAAAAAGACAACCGCGTAGTTTCGTCCAAACTGTCGCTTATCGACTTGAAAGCGGATAAAACGCTGGACGAAACGGAGCGGGATTTCGGCGCGTCCAACCCGTCGTTTTTCGTGAAAACCCACACCGCCGAGCGCAAAATAGAAATTCCGGAACACACGTACCTTATCCGCGCGCAATACACGCTGAAACAACCCGGCTACCTGCAAACCATGGGCATTACCACGCTGGTTTCGCTGGTGGCGTCGGTGGTGATTATTTCGGTGCTGTTCTTCCTGCTTTTTATCCTGATGCGCCGAAATCAGGAAAACCTAAATATGCAACGCTCGTTTCACGGCGCCATCCACGATTTGAAATCGCCGTTGGCTTTCGCCTTTTTCACCCTTTCTACCATGGAAGAGGAAGAGACGGATATGCGCAAAAAAGCGTCGCTTGCCACAGCGTCGGAACGGGTGTCGTACCTGACGGATAAAATCATGCAGTTGCTCAAATCGGGCAGGAAAACGGATAAAATAGCGGACGCCGACAAGCAGACCGTGTATCTGTACGATGTATTGGAGCAGATTGAAGCGGAGATGCGCGCCTTGTTTCCCGAAAAGAAAATCGGGTTCGCCCACCGGATGGACGCCGAGCTGTCGGTGCGCGTTCTGCCCGATTTGTTTGAAGCGTCCGTGCGCACCATCGTCGAAAACGGCGTGAAATACAGCGGTAGCGCGCCCGAAATTACCGTTACCGCCGAAAAAGAGGCGGACAAAACTCGCATTACCATTGCCGACAACGGCGCCGGAATAGCCAAAGAGCGGATGAAAAATATTTTTGAACCTTATTACACGTCCGACAATAAAAACGGCACGGGCATCGGTCTGCACTACGCCCGAAGCATCATCCGGGCGCACGGGGGCGGTATCGTCGCCGAAAGCGCGCCCGGCAAAGGCTCGTCATTTACCATCATCATTCCCAACTGAAAATAGGATGAATACGGAAAAAATAAAAGTGTTGCTCGTGGACGACGACACCCTGCTGGGCAACAGCGTGGCAGAAGAACTGAACAAAAGGGGATACGAAACCACTTATTTGAGCGCCACGTACGGCGTTTCGGAAGCCATCGCGCAACTTCAACCCGATGTGCTTGTTTTTGATGTGGAAATCGGCAAGGAGAACGGCATTCAGGTGGCGTTGGAGTTGTTCCGGGGCAATCCCGCCCTGCCCATTATCTTTATCTCGTCGCACCACGAAGACGAGTTCAAAGAAGCCGGACTGCTGGCGGGCGCGGTGGCGTATCTCGACAAGCCTTTTTCCGCCAAACTGCTCTCGGCGCACATCGACCGCTTTACCCGCATGGCGCACAAATCGCCCGAAACGCCGGGACATATTCTTCCGCTGGGCAACAGTCAGTTAGACGTGCGCAACCGCACGCTTATCACCTCGCAAGGCAAGATTGTGGATTTGCGTCCGATGGAGTTTAACATCATCGAGAAATTGGTCGCCTGCTATGGCGAGATAGTTACCCGCGACGATTTGTACCGCGCCATCTGGGGCGATGATACCGCCTACTACAACGAGCAAAGCCTGAACAACTACATCCGCCGACTCCGCACCATCCTCGAAAATGCGCAAGTGGGCGTGGAGATAAATCTGCAAAGGGGATTGGGGTATCGGTTGGGATCGCAATCTTCCCGATGTTGAATCGGGACGCTCTGACCAGCTGAATTATCCCGCAAAAGTATGTGCAAATAAAAAAAACAGCCAAATCAAAAGATTTAACTGCCTTATTACCAAGTAGCGAGACCTAGAATTGAACTCGCGACCTTCCCGATTTTATATCGGGACGTTCTAACCAACTGAATTATCTCACAAAAGTAGGTACAAATAAAAAAACAGTCAAAGCAAAAGATTTAACTGCCTCATTACCAAGTAGCGAGACCGAGAATTGAACTCGCGACCTTCCCGATTTTATATCGGGACGCTCTAACCAGCTGAATTATCCTGCAAAGTATGTGCAAATAAAAAAAGCAGCCAAATCAAAAGATTTAACTGCCTTATTACCAAGTAGCGAGACCGAGAATTGAACTCGGGATCTTCCCGATTTTATATCGGGACGCTCTGACCAGCTTAATTATCCCGCAAAAGTAGGTACAAATAAAAAAACAGCCAAATCAAAAGATTTAACTGCCTTATTACCAAGTAGCGAGACCGAGAATTGAACTCGGAACCTTCCCGATTTTATATCGGGACGCTCTGACCAGCTGAATTATCTCCTGACTTGTCCCTTTTAGTGCGGTGAGCAAATTCTCTGTAAAATCTCTTTCAT
>CAZKZB010000028.1:0-38412 GCA_964557135.1 uncultured Petrimonas sp.
TGAATTTACAAATAGCTAATTGACAAAGATTTACTGAAACCTGTCATTGGTAACGCAGTGAAGAATCTATTTTATCATATCTACAGATACTTCATTCCTCCGCCCTTTGGGGGATACATTCAGTATGACAATTTGATAGTGATTTTCACTTTTGATACAGCTCCATAAAAGCGACTAAAAACAAACAAAAAAATCACTACGCATCAGGCGGACTTTAAGCTGCCGGATGCGGTAAATCAACCCGAAAGGCGGATTCCAACCGCCATTCGGAACGAAAAACTTTATGCGAAGAATTTTAGTTCAAACAGGAAAATTTATCAGCAAAATAATCGACTTTTTTTATCCGCCCTTCCGGCGGTATTTCAGTCTGCAATTTTTCCGCTACGGCGCGTGCGGCGTTGCCAACGTTGCGTTCGACTGGCTGCTCTATTTCGTAACCTATAACTATATTGTTCGCAAAACAGACGTTTCGTTGGGCATTGTAACCCTCAGCCCGCATATTGCCGCGCTGTTTATCACGTTCCCCATTACTTTGCTGACGGGTTTTTTGCTGCAAAAATACGTTACCTTCACCGCCTCTCAATTGCGCGGCAGACAACAACTCATTCGCTATATGGCTGTGGTGGGCGTAAATCTGCTTATCAACTATTTCGGGTTAAAATTCCTGATTGAAATCCTCCACTTCTATCCCACACCCTCCAAAATGTTAGTAACGGTTGTCTGCACCATTTTCAGCTATTTTATGCAGAAAATGTTTACATTTAAGGTGACGGAGAGGAATAATTAAGAGGGATTGTGCGCAATATTAATATGTTAAAAGCCACTTAAATTTCTCTGTTTTACACGTGAGTAATCCTTATTGCGCAATAAAAGATTAATGATAATATACTGGGAAACAGTCATTTTTTGTAAATTGTGAAAAATATCGATATTTATGGTGGTGAGTTGAAAAAGTTGCGTATATTTGTGAGTTACCGGTTATAGTAGAAAATTATGACACCAGAAATAACAAGCTTCATAAATAACTTAACAGAGGAGTGGGAAGCAATTAAACAACAAGTGTCAAAATATTATGACAATGAAAGTAATGTAAGGGGAGATGGTTCAGTTGCCATTTTCAAAAGATCTTGGATTGCACCTCAAAATTTCGGGATAATCCTTTTTCCGCCTGCAGACAAGAATTTATTTGATAAATTCCAACAAAACACGAACAGAAGTATTCCAACTTTTTATGAAAATATTCTATTGAGAATGAATGGTTGTTTCGTTTACGACTTTGAACTATTCGGCTTGCCAAAATCAGTTTACACGACAGGACTTTTGGACAGAACAACAGTTCAACAACACGACCTTGGTTCTGCGAATGTATTTTGGATTAACGAGTATAAAGTCGACAAAAACTTATTTCATATTGGTGGTCGAGCTTACTCGTACGAAGAAAATATCGGTTATTTTATCGACGACAAAGGAACTATTTTGTCAATTAGAACAAACGGCGAAATAATCGCTGAATGGAAAACATTTCATAGCTTTTTAGTAGATGAAATTAAAATCGCGGAGAAAATGATGTTGGATGAAAAGGAACAATAAACAACAAACCGCTAACATTGAGCTTTTGCGTCAGGCGGTTAACGCGGGTGTGCGGAGTGTCGTCGCCCGCGCGTGCGTACGCCTCTTTTTGCAAGGACTGCGTCCCGCAAACCGCCCGAACGCAAAGCCCCGGGACGTTATGTGTTATGGTAGAACGACACTCACAAACTAAACGACAATGACGAAATTACTTACATATTGCTTCGACAAATGGTGGCGACCAATTTTATATTTTGGTTTGACACTTGGACTTGTCGTAGCAAGTGAATTTATCAAGAACAATATTTTTGGGACAATTAGCTTTTTACTTTTTGGACTTGGTTTTCTTGGGCTTATTATCTCGACAATTTATCAATTAACAAAAAGACGTTGGTTAAAAGCTATCTTGACAGGACTACTTTTCGGTGGGACAATTGCTGCGTTTGTGCTTTATGCAGTATTTCTATTTTTCATCGAGACAGTTGACGGAGACAAGTGGGCTGACAATTTAAAAATACCAACAAACATCCAACTCGACACCCCAATAGACCTGACAATGGGAAGCCAAAGGCAAGACAGTGTTTTGGCTTGGACTAAATCAAAAACAGACTTTCAACTTTACAACTCTTTTCAACCCGGACTTTATGAGTATGACTTTTGGACTGGAAAAATTGAAAGTGGAACGATTTACTTAAAAGCCTTTGAAATTACACAAGAGTATGCCCTCTCCACCGACAGGCTTCCAGAGCGTAGTGCAATTAAAATTTATAATCCAACTGACAGCATTCTTAAATTTAGCACGACATCAGACTTTACAATTTATGAAGGAGACTGGGGTAAACCTTATGCAGCCAGATTTGAAGTTTGGTTTAAGCCCGACAACGGTGAACGAGAACGAAAACTGTTTATGAAAAATTATAAAATAGAAGGATGGATGAGATGACGGGCGACAGAACCACAGCACATAACACCTAAGGTTTCGTTGTGCCCGCAGGGCAAGCAATGAAACCGATGTTGAACGGAACCGGTCGAAGTTGCACGAGTTTGATTTTAGTTATGGGGATGTCGTTGAAAAAAGAGAAAGGATAGAAAGCAGTTTTAGGGACTGCTTTTTGTTTTTTGGATATTTCCCCAGCCCGCGCCGATTTGCAATCGGTGCATTGCGAAGCAAACAAAAAAAACTATGCAACCAACGATTCCTAAAAATCCCCGCATCGAAGTAGTAGATGCACTGCGCGGCTTTGCCGTGATGGCCATTCTTTTGGTTCACAGCTTAGAACATTTTATTTTCCCTGTTTATCCCGCCGATTCTCCCGCTTGGTTGAATGCGTTGGATCAAGGCGTGTTTAACGCGACCTTCACGCTGTTTGCCGGAAAAGCCTACGCAATCTTCGCGCTTTTGTTCGGATTTACGTTTTTTATCCAGAGCAATAATCAGAAAAAACAAGGAAAAGATTTCGGTTATCGCTTCCTGTGGCGTTTGCTGTTGTTGGCGGTATTTGCCACCTTGAACGCCGCCTTTTTCCCCGCGGGCGATGTGCTGTTATTGTTTGTAGTGGTAGGGCTTGTGCTGTTTATTGCCCGAAATTGGAGCAACAAAACCATTTTGATTGCTGCCGTTATTTTTCTGTTACAGCCGGTGGAGTGGTTTCACTACATCGCCAACCTGATAAACCCCGCGCATCAGCTGCCCGACCTGAAAGTGGGCGAAATGTATGCCCAAGTTGCCGAATACACAAAAGCGGGACACTTTGGTAATTTCATTTGGGGAAACATTACGTTGGGGCAAAAAGCCAGCCTGTTTTGGGCAGTAAATGCCGGTCGGTTTGTTCAGACAGCCGGGCTGTTCCTGTTGGGTTTTTACCTGAGTAAAAAACAACTGTTTTCCGAATCGGAGAATAACTCTCGTTTTTGGACAAACGCGCTGATAGTTTCCGCCATCGCGTTTGCACCCTTATACACCTTGAAAGAGCTTATTATGCAAGGCGATACAATAGTGCAACAAACCGCCGGAACCGCGTTTGATATGTGGCAAAAGCTGGCTTTTACATTTGTGCTGATGGCTTCGTTTGTATTGCTCTATCAACACGCCAGTTTCAGAAACGCCGTATCAAACCTGCGTTTCTACGGCAAAATGAGTCTCACGAACTATGTTTCGCAATCCATTATTGGCGCAATTATCTACTTTCCGTTCGGTTTGTATCTTGCGCCGCACAGCGGATACACCGTCAGCCTGCTTATCGGGATTTTGGTGTTTCTGCTGCAAGTTCAATGCTGCAAATGGTGGTTGAGCAAACACAGACAAGGCCCATTGGAATATATTTGGCACAAATGGACGTGGGTGGGAACGGGAAAGTGAAGTTAAAAAACCCCGCTCGCTCCTATTTCCAATCGGTGTATTGCGGAGGAACGCTCGGTTCAACATCATCCTAACGAAACAAAAGCAACCGACAGTTAATGTGTCGGTTGCTTTTGTTTTCCCGTTAGTTCAATCGAGGTTATTTCTTAAACTTAATACTGCATCCCACTGCTTTAGTCGCATCGGGACGGGGGGCAGAGCCGCCCAACAAAGCGTTTACCGCATTTTCCACGAACTTTTCTTCTACCGCGGAGGCGTCTTGCGAATTATCATCGATAGCGCCGGTATATGCCACGACAAACCCATCGCCCGACTTTTTAAGGATAAATACTTCGGGAGTGCGGCTGGCGCCGTAAGCCGTTACCACACTCTGATCGACATCGAACAGATAGGGAAACGAAAAGCCTTTATCGGCAGCGCGTTTTTTCATCTCGTCAAACGAATCGCCGGGCGATTGTGTGGGGTCGTTGGAATTTACGGCAACTACCGGAAATCCTTTCGCGCCGAATTGCTTTTCCAACTCGATAATGCGGTCTTCATAAGCCACTACAACCGGACAAGTGTTGCACGAGAAAATCAGAATAACTCCCTCAGAATTATTGTAATCGGAAAGCGAAACAGTTTTTCCGTCCACTCCTTTCAAGGAAAACGAGGGCGCTTTGCTGCCCACTTTTATGGGTTGCGCACCAAACATAACGAACGACGCCAATAAAAATGTGAGTACAAACAGTTGTTTTTTCATTGCTGTGATTTTTTAAAATGTTTATAATTAATTGTTTAGTAACGGTTTAATAGCATTGTCTAATTCTTCGAACGTAAAACCCTGCGGATAGAATTTTCGGGTAACGTTCCTGTAAATAAGCGTTGCGGGAAGCGCGCCGGTCCACTCATCGCTGACTTGCGGAATCCACTTGTTTTGCCGAGGGGCATCCAGCAGGATAACCTCATTTTTCATTTCTTGTTTTTCGATAAACGGGATAAGGCGGCTTTCCAATTGATTGGGAAAATCCATACTTACCATAAGAACCTTTAGTTTTCGCTCCTTGTATTTCCGTGCGATTTGCTCAAAATAAGGAATTTCTTCAACACAAGGCGCGCACCAGGTTGCCCAGAAATTGACGACATAGAGCGTATCGTTTTGTTGGTGTAAAAGAGGTTTCAACTGCTCGAAGTTCATCACTTTTATCGGTTTTTTCTGTTGCGAAAAGGCAAAAGAAACAACGAGAAACATCGAGGCTGCAACCAACAATCCGGCTTTGCGTATTTTATCGGAAATCATCGCGTGCGAAATTCAAAAAATTAAACATTAGCTGTAAAATTCGTAACAACGAAGGAACGGAGTTGGTTCGTAAAAAGTAGGAAGTTAACTACTTTTATATAAATCAGTTGCGAGAATTAACAAATAAATCAGATGTTAGACATTAGACCGATAGATATTAGAAGCGGTGATAAACATCGGAAGTTGTAGCACGTCAGATGGACTTCTTCAAAAGTCAAACAGGTCACATCAACAGACGCAACCACAAGAACGCACTTCGTAACTCTTAACCCGTAACCCGTAACCCGTAACCCGTTATCACCTCACTTCCAATTCAATAACATAATCAAGGTCATCGGGTACTTTATCCAATTTCAGCAAAATACCATCGGCATCCTGAGTGAATTTCACCGGTTTTTTATCGATAAAAACACGCGCTGATTTTACTTTCCGCCCGTTAGTCGGCAAAAAAAGCGACTTGTCTTTGTAGTTGAGAATGTGCACGTAAAGCGTATTCCCTTTCTGTGTGGTAACTCCCCAATCGCGTGGAGCAATCCATCCACCGCGCGTGCCGTAGATGCTTTCGCCGTAAGTTTTCAGCCAGTCGCCCATGGCTTTGAAGCGCTGAATTGCGATATCGGGAAATGTTCCGTCGGGACGCGGGCCAACGTTCATCAGCAAGTTGGCGTTGTTGCCCGCCGCTTTCACCAAGTAGTGAATCAACTCTTTTTCCGATTTGTATTTCAGGTCGGTGATGTTGTATCCCCACGAGTTGTTCATGGTTTCACACGTTTCGAGCGGAAGTTCGCCGATGGTAGCCGTTCCCGAAAATCCGGTGGTATTGTGCCCCGGAAGGTCTTTCTCGAACGTTTGCGCGTCTTCGCCTTCAATCGGCGTTAAATGGTGGTTATTGATAATCAAACATCCGGGTTGAAGACTGTGGATGTGGTCGTACATTTCACGCAAACGCCAATCGAAATCGGAGGGCTGATCCCACTGTCCGTCAAACCAAATTGCGCCAATTTCGCCGTAATTGGTCAGCAATTCCGTCAACTGATTCATCATAAACTGATGGTAAGTTTCCCATTTTCCCTGTTCGGTACGCCCCACTCCGCGGCCTGTCCGCCCGATGGGGAAATAATCGGCACGGCGCCAATCGAGATGCGAATAGTAAAAGTGTAGCTTGACGCCCTGTTTGTGGCATTCGTCGGCCAGTTCTTTGATGATATCGCGCTGAAAAGGCGTGCCGTCCACCATATTATAGGGCGATTGCTTGGTATGAAACATCGAAAAACCGTCGTGATGACGCGATGTGATACAAATGTATTTCGCTCCGGCAGCTTTAACATCAGCCACCCATTTCGCAGCATCGTATTTGGAGGGATAAAATCCATCGGCCAACTTAGCGTATTCCTGCCAGTTGATGTTTTTATTGTTCATAATCCACTCACCATCAGCCATCATGCTATAAATTCCCCAATGAATGAATACCCCGAACTTCATGTCTTGAAACTCTGAACGATTTTTCAGATTTTCGGGCGCGGGTACGTAAGGTTGCTGAGCCGATAAACTGCCGATAAAAAGGGTAGCCAGCAAAAACATAACAAATGTTTGTTTCATAGCGAATGTATATTTAATTGTTTTCTAAATAGATGACAGCTTCCTCAATACTTTTTTCGTTGGTTAGCTTTACGTTATTTTTCTTCAGATAATCGTCGATAATCTTCTTTTTATCGCGATAGATTCTTTTTAACTGCCCAATATTCGAAAAACTTTGCAGTTTTCCGTTTCTGTTAATCCAAAAAACATTGTATGGAATAATCTTAAAATCATCTGGAAGCTTCAAATTATAGATTCGTCCGTCCGACATAATAGAAGAGTACGATGTGGTGGACGAAGTTTGTGAAGTACCGCCATATGCAGCCGGCTTTCCGGGAGGAATTAATCGGCATTTGTGTTCAGCGAACAACATAACATTCGGCTCATCGATAATGATTTTGAGGAACTTATTGCTTAATCTCACAAACTTAACATCTGCGATAAACACAGTGTCTATTTGCGGCAAAACCGCATCTCCTATTGCCAGTATTTTTCCGTTCTCATCGAAAACCATTTCTTCTGAAGCCGTATTGTAATTCAACTTTGCATTATTCCTTACTCCATTTTTCAGTAAGACAACACCCGGTTGAAATTCGGGAAAAACGTAATGTGATAAGGTTACCGTCTCTTGAGCTTGTGAGAAAACAGCTATGAAAAGAAAGAGAAGTAAAAATTTGAATTTCATCGTACTGTACTTTATTTATGTTTTGTAAATGTAAAGATAGATGATATTCTTTTTTAGACAAAATGTTTAACACCTAAATGAAAGAAAGTTATTTCTTCGCGAACGAATTGTGCGCAACTTCATCATTTCGTAACATTTTGTATCTACTTTTGCAGATTGGAGTACAAAGCATAGAAAATAAACCCGATCGCGCTTATTCTTTGTTGTTGGTTTTACTCGAAATGCTGACGCAACAAATTATTGAGGAGTATAATCAATTGAAAATCAGGTGAAAAAAAACGGTAGTCTGGCGCTTAGGGTTATTTAATAAAGATTATTGCACAGCAAAAAATTAACATCGTAAAAATCACAATTTTAAAAGTAATTAAAAAATGAAAAAGATCATTCTATTTCTTTTGCCACTTTTTTTGACAGTGTCTTGTAAAAATCAAAAAAAAGAAGGCGGTACAACATTTAACAATGAAAATCAAATCGAGGAGACAATACAACCCGGCAATGAGGGAAATGCCGATGGCTTCACTTCTTTCAATCCCGACAATATCCCCGAAACCGATGTCGAATTGGGACAATTTCCTTATTACACCGTACCCGATTGGCTGAAGACCGGTGGATATTCCGGTGAAAAAGAACTGGATTTCTCGTTGTTTCAATTTTATACTGGCAACGGTTTTTATCCTGTAGAAGGCTCTTTATCGATTAAGTATTTTAGCGCAATGGGAGAAACGGAATACGACAGCGGCACTTGGAACGAACATAAGTTCGTGCAATCTTTCAGAAGGCATTTCGAGAGTCTGGGAGCCAAAAAAATATGGGAAGGCGGCATTCCCTGGGACGCCTTTGAGCAGTTAGACAAAGAGAAAAACAACGAAAATTACTCGTTCGACTACTCGCACAAATCAAGCCAGGACAACCAAATTATCTATGCCCTGAAACAAGCAGGAAAGGAAGTGTTTTTTCTGATAGCTTCCAACACCGCTTATGGCAGTGTGATAGTAGCTCAAAACGGTGAGTTTGAACAGACCATCGGCATTGTAAAATCCGATGAGATTAATAGACAGTTGGACGAAGTGGGCAAAGCTGTGCTGTACATTAATTTCGATATCGATAAATCGACTCTGAAACCCGATGGAAAACAAGCTATTGCCGAAATTGCAAAAACAATGGAGAGCAACAAAACGTTGAAAGTCAGCATCGACGGATATACCGATAACACCGGAAATGCCCAACACAACCTAAAGCTTTCGCAGGCAAGGGCAGAGACCGTTAAAGAAGAGCTTATTCGCTCAGATATAGCTGCCAACAGGCTCTACGCCAAAGGCTACGGACAACAAAACCCCGTTGCCGACAACGCCACGGAGCAAGGGAAAGCCTTAAACCGAAGGGTGGAATTAGTGAAGAAATAGACATATCCCCCGCTCGTGTCGATTTGTAATCGGTATGTTGCGAAGCAAAATAATGCCATGCCTATCGGCACACGCTTTGCAGAAGCGAGCCGACAAGAAGATGTTGTGAGGAAAATAAAGTCAACTTCCACCTTTGTCAAAGTTCTGAACTTTGACAAAGATGGAAGTTATAAAAGACATAAAAACATGCTAAAAACAAAAGACATACTGTTGCTCATATTCATCATTGCTCTGACCGTATCGCTGGTATTTGTGAGCAGGTGGACAAACGGAATGATAATTATCGACCACTTATCTCAAGCGATAAATAAACAAATCTTATATCAGTCCATCACGCTTTTCGCCACCTTTTTTTTCCTGTTTATCCTGTGGTTAACAAAGAGGAAAACGTTTCAAACGTATTTTAGAAAGGGCGATATCTCTGCTGATATCTTGCCCGAACCAATGGTCGGGATAAAACCTAAGCCATCGGAAAACTGGCGCCATTACGGGCGAAATATCGCGGTAATCATAACAGGGGTAACCGCCGTTGTTATCTACTTTCAACTTGTATGGGAAAACGGCGTTACAATGGGAAGTATGTTAAAGGTACTTCCGTTCAGCATTGTCTTTGCCCTGTCCAACTCTTTTGTTGAAGAAAGCATCACCCGTTTAGGCGTGGTTGTGGCACTTAAAAACAGTATTGGCGATAAAGCCATTCCGTTTATATCGGCGCTCATATTTGGCGTGATACATTATTGGGGAAATCCGGGCGGAATTGCCGGCGTTGTAGTTGCCGGATTTTTAGGCTGGTTTTTAGCAAAATCGATACTCGAAACCAAAGGTATTTTTTGGGCGTGGCTGATACATTTTTTACAGGATGTCATTATTTTTTCGGCCTTATTGGCGATTACGTAAATACCGCCCGCTCGCTCCGATTTTTTAAATGGTGTGTAGCGAAGCAAAAAACACCTGTCGCAAACACGCTTTGTACCATGCCCGACTTTTGGCGAAAAAGTGCGCCGGCAGTAAACGAATATGGAAAATTAAGCGACAAATCGAAAGTTTATAAAAAACAAAAGAGGCTGTCTTTACTTTTTTTGAGACAGCCCCTTATTTACCTTTCTTTTCCGGTATATATCTAAGCCGGATGAATTGCTTCAGTTGGACAAACTTCTGCACATGTGCCACAATCGGTGCAAATATCAGGATCAATCACGTAGATATCACCTTCAGAAATTGCTTCCACAGGGCATTCGTCAATACAAGTTCCACAAGCAATACAATCTTCATTAATTACGTAAGCCATAATAAATAATTTGTTTAGTTAATGTTGTGTGATTATTTTAAAATTCGCACAAAGATACATAGTTTTTTAAAAATAAGAAAGTTTGTTTTACTATTAGCTTCGGCTAAACAGTCATTTTTTCAATATTTCAAAAAACACAAATCGCTTATCTCTCTGATTATCTTTTTATTATCTCATATTATCGTGATGTTATTTTTACGATTTCTAAATAATGCAACCTGCGCAAAAAAATTTTTATCCCGACATTATACTAACCTTCTCTTTGATACGTTTATGTAAAGAGAAAATGATTAGAGTAATAGCAGCCAACTTAATGAAAAGAGTATTTACCTTATTATTTTTACTTTCAGTGTTTTCGATATCGGCTTTTGGACAACGACAAAAGCTACAAAACCAGCCGTATGCCGATCAAAAAATCTTTCATTTGGGTTTTATGGTAGGCTTGCATACACAGGATTTGTTGCTCACGCAATCGGGTTACGTGAACGAAAACGGTGAAGTGTGGTTTTCGGAAATTCCCTCCTACTCACTCGGTTTCAGTGTAGGACTGATTACCGATTTGCACTTGAATCAATACATGAATCTTCGTGCCGTTCCCACATTACATTTAGGAAGCAAAGAATTTGTTTTCAAAGAGCAAGCATCGGGCGAAGAGTTCAGAACCGGTTTGAGAAACAACTACATAACACTACCGCTGCAAGTGAAATTGACTGCCGGCCGGATAAACAATTACCGTCCGTATATTATCACCGGAGTATATGGCAGCATTGAGCTGTCACCACGAAAAAACCAACCCGTTTTGTTGAAACCTTACGATTATGGAATTGAAATCGGCGTTGGTTGCGATTTCTATTTGCCTTACTTCAAACTTTGTCCCGAACTTAAGTTTTGTTTTGGCTTGAATGAGATAATAGAAAAAGACCGTTCGGATTTAGTGGACAGGGAACTTATAAAATACCCGCTTTCGCTTGCAAAAGCCACGCAGCGATTGATTGTGCTGAGTTTTAATTTTGAGTAATCGGGTTACGTTTTACACGGTTCGGTTTGAAGGTAAATCGCTGTACATTTTCTTCCTTTTCACATAATAGTTCCACAAGATACTTCCTTTGAACTTAGTGGGGATATCTATAACCTTTCTTTGTTTTAAGATTTCCCTTCGATCGTACTTAAATTCGTTCCGCATTTTATAGAAATCCTTGTGAGCTTTAATGACCGAATGGGCGTTTTCGAATTTACCTGCAACCAGTAGATGAAAGTATGCTAACACATCTAAAATCAATCGGACAATAAACACAAGAATCAATTTTTCGGTGGGTATGTTTTTGTATAGCATCAAGAGGTTATTTCGAAAATTAAGGTAGGTTTTCCGAGGATTTTCTTTAGCCAACGATGCTGCGCCCACATGATAAACCACCGATTGCGGCAAACATTCTATTCTTTTTCCCCGCGCATTTAACCGCCAGCAAAGGTCAATCTCTTCCATATGCGCGAAAAAACGAGCATCTAACCCACCGGCTTCGAAAAAATCTTTCCGGCGGATGCACAAACAAGCTCCGGTAGCCCAAAAAACGGGAATAACAGAATCGTACTGTCCCGAATCCGGCTCTACATTTTCTAAAATCCGCCCCCTGCAAAAAGGATATCCGAACCTATCGATAAATCCGCCACAGGCGCCGGCATACTCGAAATGTGTTTTGCGTGTTTGTGCCAAAATTTTGGGCTGAAGAGCTGAGACTTCGGGATGTTCATCCAGATAGTCGATCATTGTTGAAAGCCAGTTTTCGGTAGTCTCTACATCGGAATTTAGTAAAACCACGTACTCGGAATTCACCTGTTGCAGCGCCCGATTGTACCCTTCGGCAAAACCGTAATTTTTATCGAGAACAACGACCGCAACTTGTGGAAAATTGGCTCTCAGAAAGTCGAGTGAGTCATCCGATGAGCCGTTGTCGGCGACCACCACCTCGGTTTCATCGTCTAAAGTGTGCCGCAAAACTGTCGGAAGAAATTCTTCCAGCAATTTACGCCCGTTCCAATTCAATATCACCACCGATGTCTTCATTCTTTCTCTTGTTTTCGTGTCCATTTCCATTTATTGTGCGACCAAAGGTAATATGCAGGTTCGTTAAAGACGGTTTCTTGCAGTTTTCGGGTATATTTTTCCATTATCGCATATTTTTCTTCGCCACTTCCATCTGCCGTTATTACTGAAAAGTTGCCCACGTAATATCCGCGCTTCACCTTTTTTATATCAAGATAAACCACGGCAAAACCAAATTGATGTGCAATACGTTCCATTCCGGTAAGGACCTTGGTTTCCTGATTAAGAAACATAGTCCAGTACTCGTCACTGCTGTTTTTGGGCGGACGTTGATCGGACAAAAATCCAATTACCATAGCTTTTCCTTCGTTTCGGTTTTGGATGATAGACCGATAAATCCTTTTCATCTCGATAGGTTTAGGCTTGAATCGAGAACGGATTTTCAGAAACAGTTCGTCGAAAGCTTTCGATTTCAGTGTCTTGTAAACATGTCCCTGCTTCACTTCGGGCAATAGATACAAACCGATAGAGGGCACCCACTCCCAATTTCCGTAGTGTCCGAGACTAAGCAGGCAGGAATTTCCGTCTTTGGTAAGTCGATTGATAATCTCCGGATTTTTGAAAACCATCCGCTTTCGAATTTCCTTGTCCGATATACGCAACGTTTTTATGGTTTCTACTCCGTAGTCGCACAGGTGACGGTAAAATTTTTTTTCTATCCGGATAATTTCGTCTTCTTTTTTATTGGGAAAAGAGTTGATAAGATTTTTGCGCACTACTTTCTTGCGATATCCAACCACATGGTAAACAATCATGTACAGAAAATCCGAAATCAAATACAGCACACCAAAAGGCAGCATGGCTGCGAGACTAAATACGCCATAAAGCAGGTAAAACGCGAATCCTTTATTATTTTTTCGGGCCATTTGCTACTCTATTAATCAATGAAAACCGCTTGCATAGCCATTTCAGCCTCGTTGTATTCGCCGACTTTTACTTCAGTAATTTTGTTAACAAGCAAAGGATTGTAAGCGGCGTACAATTTCACGTAATTTTCGGTGAATCCGTGCATCATGTTTCCATGACGTGTATGTTCGAAGAGTACTTTTCTGACACTTCCTTTTTGCGATTCGTAAAAATTTCGCAATTTACGATCAGAAATATCGTGTAACGCTTTACTGCGGTTGTGTTTGGTTTTCGGGTCAACTACGTGTTCTATCTCTAAGGCTTGCGTTCCCGAGCGTTCTGAATAGGTAAAAACGTGAAGCTGCGAGAAATCGAGCGACTCAATAAAATCGCTTGTTTCTTGAAAATACTCATCTAATTCGCCGCGAAGCCCAACAATCACGTCCACACCTATAAAAGCATGTGGCATAACCGATTTTATCTTCTCCATTTTGTGGCGAAACAAAGCGGTATCGTATTTTCGTTTCATCAATCTAAGCACGGCATCGCTTCCGGCTTGCAACGGCGTATGAAAATGTGGCGCAAATCGCTTTGAGTTCGCCACAAAATCTATGATTTCGTCCGACAGTAAGTTGGGTTCGATCGACGAGATACGAAAACGCTCGATACCCTCCACATCATCTAACGCCTTTATTAAATCGAAAAAAGTTTCACCCGTCGTGTGTCCGAAATCTCCAATATTCACCCCTGTAAGCACAATTTCCTTTCCACCCTGCACAACAACATCCTGCGCTTGTTTTACCAAATCGGCAATAGAGCCGTTGCGGCTTCTGCCTCTGGCATAAGGAATGGTACAAAATGAGCAAAAATAGTCACAACCGTCCTGCACTTTCAGGAAGTAGCGTGTACGGTCGTCGGCAGAGCAAGATGGAACAAAAGTTCTTATCCGGTGCGTTTTCGATGTAATTATTTCTCCTTTGTCTTTCTTTTTTAAATCATCTATATATTGGATTACGTCTAATTTCTGTTCCGAACCCAACACCAGGTCCACACCTTCAATAGAAGCTACCTCATCGGGCTTGAGTTGAGCATAACAGCCGGTAACCACCACAAAAGCATCGGGATGGTTTTGAATCATCTTACGAATGGCTTGTCGCCCTTTTTTATCTGCCAGTTCCGTCACGGAACAGGTGTTAATCACACACAAATCGGCTTTTTGGCCCTTTCGAGCACGAAGCACTCCGGCATTGAGCAGTTGTTTGCCGATGGCCGATGTTTCGGCAAAATTCAGTTTACAGCCTAATGTATAATATGCAGCCGTTTTATTTTCAAAAACAGTTTGATCAATCATTTGAAATTATTGTTATAAGGAGCATTGAGCACGGGACAAGGTGTAAAGAGCTTAGAGAAGTCTGTCCATCATCCATCATCATCACCTCGCGTATCCCTTTTTTCTTTTCCGAAATGCAAAAATACAAAAATTGCATTGATTTACCCACAGCATTTCTTTGTCAATCTGCAAATTCTCATTACTTTTGCACATAATTTAATTATTTGTGCAAAAAAAATGATACAACAAAACTTCATAAAAATTTACGAAGAAAGTTTTAAGACACACTGGGAATTACCTGCCCTAACCAACTATAAAGGTCAGGAATCGTTATCCTACAAAGAGTTAGCTGAGGAAATTGCCCGAATGCACGTTCTATTTAACGAATTGGGTATTGAAAAAGGAGATAAAATTGCCTTGATAGGGAAAAACCATACCAGTTGGTCGGTTATCTTTCTCGCCACATTTACCTACGGAGCCGTTATCGTGCCCATTTTGCACGAATTCAATCCCGAAAGTATGGAGCACATCATCGACCACAGCGAATCGAAATGTGTTTTTATCAACGAAAACATTTGGGCAAATCTGGATAAAGACAAAATCCATCTTCCCGTTATTGCGATTCCATCATTCAACTTGCTCCAAAGTTCTGACAAACGAACAAATGAAGTTATCAGCAACCTCAATATACTTTTCGCCGAGAAGTACCCAAACGGGTTCAACAAAGACGACGTGGTTTATGCAAAAGTATCCAACGACGAAGTAATATGCCTGAACTATACATCTGGAACCACGGGATTCAGTAAAGGCGTTATGCTCACCGCCAATAACTATGCCGGAAACATTACGTTCGCTCACAGCCTAAAACTGCTTTTTCCGGGAGAAAGAGATTTGGCTTTTCTACCGATGGCACACGCTTACGGCTGCGCATTTGATTTTCTTTACGCACTTTCTACCGGTGTCCACGTTACCCTGCTCGATGTTATTCCGTCGCCGCAAAACCTTGTCAAAGCATTTCAGGAAATAAAACCTAACATTATCATAACTGTTCCGCTTATATTTGAGAAAATTTACAAGAGGAGAATTTTACCGATTATCGAAAGGCCCATCATGAAAGTCCTGCTTCGCATACCGGGAGTAAACAGTTTAATTTACAGCAAAATAAGGAAATCACTCATAGATTCTTTGGGTGGAAATTTCAGAGAAGTAATTATTGGCGGAGCTGCTTTAGGAAAAGATATTGAAGCCTTCTTCTACAAAATAAAATTTCCGTTTACCGTAGGTTACGGAATGACGGAATGCGCTCCGCTTATCTCTTACGACCATCATTACGACTTTGTTCCTACCTCATGCGGTTCTGTCCTTGAAAATATTATGGAAGCGAGAATCGACTCTTCCGATCCGAAAAATGTGCCCGGCGAAATTCAGGTTCGTGGCGAAAACGTGATGAAAGGCTATTACAAGAATCCCGAAGCAACAAAAGCAGCGTTCACCGAAGACGGCTGGCTGAAAACGGGCGACTCGGGAGTATTGAAAGGCAAAAAACTGTTTATAAAAGGACGCATTAAAACTATGATTCTCGGGCCAAGCGGACAAAACATTTATCCCGAAGAGATAGAATCGAAATTAAACAATCTTCCTTATGTTGCGGAAAGCCTTATAATTGAAAGAGAGCACAAATTAGTAGCGTTAGTGTATCCTGATTTCGCGGCCATGGGAGCAGACGGTGTTGCAAACGACAACCTGCCTGAAATAATGGACAATAACAAAGGTATTCTAAACAAACAAGTTGCCAACTACGAGAGAATCAGCATTATAGAAATAGTCAGTAAAGAGTTTGAGAAAACTCCCAAGAAAAGTATAAAACGTTTTTTGTACAGCTAAACAACTGCCGTTTTCGAAACAATAGTTACTTAAGTTTATTTTTGTGCAAAAAATCCAAATATAGACCAAAAAGCCCTAAAATATTTTAAAATTTAGGGCTTTTTTAATCTTAAATCCTTATCTTTATAACAATTAATAATTTACAAACTCAAAAAAATCACCAGTAATGAAAAAAGCATTTTTAATTTTAGGCGTCGGTATTATTTTTCTTCTATCGGCATGCACTCAATCAACAAGTCAAAGCACGTCAGATGCACCCGAAACAAAGGTACAAGTTGAATTCAAAGATTTTGGTCCTGCACCTTTTGTTTTCGATATCGAAGCATACACAGTACAAAACGAAAACTACCGGACAACAATCTGGACCGGAACTTCCATGCAAATGACCGTTATGAATATTCTACCCGGACAGGATATCGGACTGGAATTACATACCGATATTGACCAGTTTATTCGTGTAGAAGAAGGAAGCGGTATCGTGAAAATGGGTGATGCGGAAGACAACTTGGATTTCCAGGAAAGAGTAAAGGAAGATTTTGCCGTTTTTATTCCTGCCGGAAAATGGCATAATCTGGTTAACGACACAGATAAGCCATTGAAAATCTATTCAATATATGCTCCGGTAGAACACCCGCACGGCACGGTTCACGCCACTCGTGAAGAAGGATTGGAATCTCATGATCATTAAGCAAAAACCTCAAGAAAATCATTAGCATTATTTAACTATACTTTTTCTTCAAAACATGTTGTATAACATAAAAACGATATATCTTTGCACGGATTTTAAAAAAAAACATTATTTATCGTTTAAAACTATTGAAGAAAATGAAAAAAGTATTGCTATTTGTAGCCTTAGTTGCTACTATCGGATTTGCTTCCTGCACCAACAAACAAGCCGCAGCTGAAAAAGCCAGACAAGACAGTCTTGCCGAAGTAGCCAGATTGGATAGCATAGCCGCTGTTGAAAAAGCTAAAGCTGACAGCATTGCGGCCGCTATTGCCGCTGAGGCCGACACATTGGTTCAGGCTGTTGAAGAAATTGTAGATGAAGTTAAGTAAGAAGAATTTCTGAAATAAAATCGTGAAAAGCTACCCTCTGAAAAGCGGGTGGCTTTTTTATTTGTAGTTTTCTCAAAACAACTTAACTTTGCGGATATTTCTACAATTAGCTTGTTGAATAATTCTTGTCAGTCACTTAAAAAAGTCTGTTGATATGAAAAAAGTATTTTTTGCGACCTTTTTTATCATTGTCACGCTCTCTTCATGCGTAACCAAGGATAAGAAATACTTTATAAAAGAACTCACCTTTCCTGAAAACATGACGCACGAACAAAAGGTGAAGCTATCGGCTTATCTCGTTCCCTCTCCACGGCAATACGAGTGGCAACAGCTTGAATTAACGGCGTTTATTCATTTCGGGATGAATACCTTCACCGGACGCGAATGGGGTAATGGTAAAGAAGACCCGGCACTTTTCAATCCCACCGATTTTAATGCCGAACAGTGGGTAGTAACGCTTCAGGAAGCCGGATTCAAAATGATAATCCTGACGGCCAAACACCACGACGGTTTCTGCCTTTGGCCATCGGCAACTACAAAACACTCGGTACAATCATCGCCCTGGAGAGACGGAAGCGGCGATATTGTTCGCGAAGTGAAAAACGCGTGCGACAAATATAATATGAAGTTCGGGGTTTATCTCTCACCTTGGGATAGGAACGCCGAAAGTTACGGCGATTCGCCCCGATATAACGCCATGTTTGTTGAACAATTGAAAGAACTATTGACCAATTACGGCGAAGTACACGAAGTATGGTTCGATGGCGCAAACGGTGAAGGCCCGAACGGAAAACGACAAGAATACGATTGGGCGCGCTTCTATCACGTTATCGACAGCCTTCAACCCAAAGCCGTGAAAGCCATTATGGGTAACGATGTGCGTTGGGTGGGTAACGAATCCGGATTAGGACGCGAAACCGAATGGAGTGTCACGCCCCTCAATCCCGATATTAACGAAGCAATCAAAAGCGAAAATAAACGATTGGACATTAAGCCTACGGCTAAAGATTTAGGCAGCCGTAAACTCATTGCCGAAGCAAAAACACTTTATTGGTATCCGTCGGAAGTGGATGTTTCCATTCGTCCGGGTTGGTTTTATCATCCCGAAGAAGACAGCAAGGTAAAATCGTTGCAGCATTTAGTCGATATTTATTATCAATCGGTGGGGATGAATTCGGTGCTCTTGCTCAACATTCCGCCCGACACTCGCGGACTTATTCACGAAGCCGATGTGACGCGTTTGAAAGAGTTTGGCAGTTACATCAAAAGTACGTTCAGCAAAAACAGTCTAAACACCGGAAATGTCACCTGGACAGCTAAACCCGGCGATTTCAATGAGTTTGCCGTTAGCGGTGACACCGTAAACACGGTGATGCTGCAAGAAGATATTCAAAAAGGGCAACGCGTGGAAGTATTCAAAGTAGAAGGATTCATTAACAACGAATGGATTAAACTGACCGAAGGCACAACCATCGGATACAAGCGTCTGCTGAAATTCGACGAATGCTCGCCTTCAAAAATTCGCGTCACGATTCTCGAAACACGCGAGAAAGCCCATATAGCCGACGTAGGTGCATTTTATGCTTCGCCCATTATCTCCGCCGAAAACACACAAAAGCTAAGCGATATCGGTAAAGAAAAATGGACGATTAATAACAACACACCCCTTGACATTGACTTAGGTGAAACCGTTTCAGTAAAAGGATTTACCTACAATCCTTCTGGGGAGAAAGAACCTGTTTTCAACTACGTCTTCAGCGTCAGTACCGACGGGAAATCGTGGACGGAAATGAGCCAAGGCGAGTTTAGCAATATAAAAAACAACCCCATTCCTCAATTTGTGAAATTTGATAAAAATATGAACATTCGCTTTTTCCGGTTCGAAACCATTAGCGGAACAGACGGTGGAAAACCGGATGCGAAAATAGAGCAGATAGGGATTCTAACTAAATAAAATTCAATGAAAAAATTATTTTTCTTTTTATTCGTCTTCGTTTCGGTATCTGTTTTTCCGCAAAAGATAGACGATGTATTCAAAACCATGCCCAACAACATCCTTCCGGGTTTAACGAAAGGAAACCGTACCATGCTGTTGGTGGACACCGGAAAAACGGTAATCCCCTACCCGCTCGGCAACATCGAAAAACTGGTACACTCTGTCGATTTTCTAAAAATTAAAACTTCCGATGCAGGAACAACACAAATTAAACTACTTCCCTTAATCAACAACACGCAAATTATTTGCATTATACAAACCGTTTGTGGAAACGCGTGCGACAGCAATATTCAGTTTTATACGACCGATTGGGAAAAATTAGAGGCAAATCCCCTTCTTCCGGAAATTTCGGCAGAAACTTTTTTCGATGAATCGAAAAATAATTCCGATAATTATAAATTTGCACTATCTTTGCCAGATATTTATCCCATTTCGGCAGAATTTGAAAACGGTTCAAGTACGCTAACGCTTAAACTCGATGTTGAAAAATATCTTTCCGACGAACAGTTAGCCAACATAAAACCGTTTATAAAAAGTGACACAGTAAAGTTGACGTGGGATAATACTTCTTTCAGATAATTTATTTCTGCACCCGTAGTTCAATGGATAGAATATCGGATTCCGGTTCCGACGATGTGGGTTCGATTCCCGCCGGGTGTACTAAAATCAAACATAAAACCGCTGATAATCAGCGGTTTTATGTTTGATTAGTCGATTAAGCATTGGATCAAACGCCCAATGTATTACCGATGCTATAGAGATGGAAGTAAATTGATTTGTAATCGAGTCTTTTGCTCTTTTTCCGTTATTGAATAAAACAGATGAAATATTCACTCAATCACAGTACTTTTTAAAGTTGATACTAATCTGATGAGCAAGTCTATCATAGACAAGAAAAAATTTGAAGAGTTATATCTATCCTATTCAAAAGATTTATTTTGGATTGCGATGGCGTATTCCAACAACAGACCTTTGGCAGAAGACGCTGTTCAGGAAGCATTTCTCTATGTATGGAAAAATAAAAAAAATCTTCAAGATGAAGGTAAAATAAGAGCATACTTAAATCATATTGTTCGAAACTATATCATCGATTATTTCCGCCACATAAAAGTAAAAGAAAAACACGCACCTCAAATCAAAGAAGACATCTTAGAACGCCAGTCTGATGTTTTGGACGAAGAATGGAACGAAAAAATAAAAATCGCAACAGAATTAATAAATTCGCTACCCGAGGCTTGTCGAAAAATTTTTGTTATGGCAGTTATTGAGGGAATGAAATACAAAGATGTTGCAAATCAATTAGATATCTCAATAAATACGGTTAAGATGCAAATGAAAATTGCGTACAAAAAAATTCAATCAGCTGCACCGAAACAATATATATTGATTATTATTTTGTTAAAATCGCAAATCTTTACACCCCATTTATAAAATAACTCGCTTAAGTTAATGTAAAGCAAAAAGTGTTTTTTATCGTGGAATAAAAACACGTATTATTAACTCTTAATTAATTTATTGAAACATGAAAGTTTTTTCAAAAGTAGCACTGTTATCATTGAGTGTGTTATTTATTTTAAGCGGGTGTAAAGACGATCCTATCCCCGATTCACTAACAGTAGCTCCAAATGCACTAAGCGCAATTGAAGCTGAAGGGCAAACACAGGAGATTACAGTTAAATCAACTGTAAAATGGTCTGTTTCCGGAGCGCCCGAATGGGTAAAAGTAACCCCTTCGACCGGTGACGCAGGCGAAACCAAAGTCTCTATTAATGTATTGCCAAACGAAAAAGGAGAAAAAAGAGACGCGACCTTAGATTTCAGTGCAGGTAGCCTCAGTCAAAAAATTACTATAGAGCAAGTAGGTGCCGTTATTTTTAAAGTTTCAGCCGAATCGTTTAATTTTGATTTCAACGGGGGTGACGAAACAATTGAAATAACAGCAACTTCGGCATGGACGGCAACCTCTTCGCAGGAATGGTGCAAACTCGACAAAACGACAGGAACTGCCAGCGATGTTGTTGGTGTGAAAGTTGAAGAGAACGGAGCCGAGGCTCGCACAGCAATTGTTACTTTTAAAATGGGCGAAATTGAAAAGACACTCAATATAACCCAAGGTGCTGAATCGATAGAAAGTATTTTGGCAAAAGAGCGCAAAATTCTGGAGGAATTTTATAGAGTAGCCAATGGTGCCTCTTGGATGGATAAAGGCGGTTGGATGCAGGCCGATGTTCCTGTGGCAGATTGGTTCGGTATCAAAGTTTTCGACGACGGTCGTGTAAAAGAAATCAACCTTTCGTATAATAATTTATCCGGTAAAATTTCACCCGAAATATGCAAATTGAAAAAACTGAAAAAACTTACTATTCAAGGTGCCGATTTTAAAGATTCGCCTATTCCCGATAATATAGGTGACTTGTCTGATTTAACCGAATTGGTTTTAAAATTTTCCAGTCTTTCAGGAACAATTCCGAAATCGATTAAAAACATTAAGAATTTAGAAAATCTCGATTTAGCAACTAACTTGTTAACAGGCGATTTGCCAGAGGAAATTGGAGAAATCACCAACCTTAAACGATTGGAGTTAACAAGAAACAATTTTACCGGAGCGGTGCCCGATAGCTGGAAGAATTTGTCGAACTTGGAATTTGTTTTCTTTAACGATAACAAAAACGTTACAGGGAATATAGATGTTTTCTTCAATTTGACAAAACTGAATACTTTGAATCTTTTTGGTTGCGGTTTTACAGGCGAAATAAGCACGGATATTAAAAAGTTAACTGTGCTTGAATCGTTAAATTTAGGAAGAAACAACCTGAGTGGAAAACTCCCAAAAGAAGTAGTATCCTCGAAAGAAATGCATTACTTTGATGTGTCGATGAATAGGTTAACCGGAGAAATTCCCGCAGAAATACTTAATTTCCCTAAAATGGATTGGACGAATAAATGGGATTGGAGACGCATTTGTCCGCAACAAGAAGGCTATGGTTTCAGCAATTGTCCCCCAAATCCCGAAGGGTAACAGAGAATCCATTTTTACGCACTACTAATAAATTTTCAAACTCTATTTTTAAAATGAATAACAAGCAGCGGTACCGGACAGACGAGGAAATATTTGAGCGAAAAGCCCAAGAGCTATTGTCGAATCTTGAAAATCCGACTACCGAAAAAGACTTTGACGAGGATTCGAAAGAGATAATTCGTCGAATTGCGGAATTATCTGCAACAGAGCCTTTCGATGCAGAGACTCAATATGCGGCATTACTTGAAAAAATTAAAAATGTCAGACCGAACAAAAAAAGTCTATACTTAAACTCCAAAGTTGTTTCAGGTGTCGCTGCTGTTACTCTTATTTTTATTATTTCGGTTATATGGTTAAATTTCAATAAAAACAAAATTGAACCTAAAGATATAGAAACGACTTTCTCAGAAGTGTTATCTGAAGACGAGAATATTCTTCTGACCCTTAGCAACGGAACCACTGTTGACCTGACCGAAAAAGAAAAAATGAGTGTCTCTCTCGAGGATTCAATTTTTAAGAAAAATCTATCCGAAAATGAATCTTCTCTTGCAAAAGCCGAGATAAAATTTAATACATTGGAAGTGCCCAAAACAAAGGACTTTAAGCTGCTGCTATCCGACGGAACAGTTGTGAACATCAACTCAGATTCAAAAATAAAGTTTCCCGACAAGTTTTCAGACACAGAACGCTTGATTATCTTGGAAGAAGGAGAAGCTTTCTTTGATGTGGCAAAAGACAAAAATAAACCTTTCATCGTTCAAGTCAATGATTCAAGAATACAGGTATTGGGAACCGCTTTCAACGTAAACGCATATCCCGAAACCAATATGAAAACAACGCTTGTTGAAGGAAAAGTAAAAATTACGTCTGCAATAGACGACACGCAAGAAATTACACTTATCCCCGGACAACAAGCAGAAATAAATCAAGGACAAATTGAGGTAAGGAACGTGGATGTTAGTCCTTATATCGCTTGGACAAAAGGTTTGTTTATGTTCGACAATCTCGATTTGAAAAGCATCATGAAACAGCTGAACAGATGGTACAATCTTGATGTAACATTCGCAGATTCCGAAGTTGCAGCCTATACCTTTACAGGTGTTATCAATAAAAATTATAGTAAAGAATATATTTTTAGTATTATAGAAAAAACTACGCAGATTAAGATTGAAGTTAAAAATGACAACACAATATTCATTAGCAAATAAGCAGCAATACTTCATTTTTCTTCATTCCCAACAACACCCTTAATATAAATTTCAAAATATGACGAATTTTAAATTGAGTAAAATATCTCATTTTAAGAGATATTTTAGGATTACCATATCCGTATGTGTCATCTTTTTTCTCTCAATTGGCCAGATAAATGCCACTATGCAGGATAAAATTCCGGCAAATCCGAGAGTAACCCTAAACTATCAAAACAAACCGATAGGAGAAATTTTTAAAGAGATTGAGAAACAAACAAAACGCTTCTTTTTTTACAACAATAACGAGTTGGATTTAAAAAAACGAGTTTCCATAAACGTTAAAGATGAAACGCTATCGAGCGCATTAACAAAACTTATCGGAAACGACTATACGTTTAGTTTTGAAAAAGAACTGATTGTTATTTCTCCCAAAAAACAAAACAAAAACACACAGCCCGAAAAAAAAGAGAAAGTATCGGTGAAAGGCAAGGTTTCCGACAACCAGGGTGAGCCCCTTATGGGAGCTACCGTTTTTGAGCAAGGCACAACCAATGGCGTTGCTTGCGATATGGACGGCGTGTTTTCAATTGACGTTTCAAAATCAAATAACGTTACGTTAGACGTCTCTTTTATCGGAATGGCAAATAAAAAAGTATCGTTTAATCCACAGAAACAAACTGATTTAGAGATTGTATTGGAAGAAGACAATACAACCTTGTCTGACGTTGTAGTTACCGGCTATCAAAAAATAGACAGAAAATTATTTGCCGGCTCCGCTTCCGTTGTGAAAGCAGATGAGGCATTGTTAGACGGGATCCCCGATGTTACACGTTCGTTGCAAGGGCAAGTATCGGGAGTATCGGTTAGCAACGTTTCCGGAACTTTCGGCGCTGCTCCGCAAATTACCATTCGCGGGAACTCATCGCTGCACGGCACCAACAAACCTTTATGGGTTGTAGATGGTGTTATTTTGGAAGACTTAATTAATGTTTCGGCGGAAGATTTAACTTCGGGCAACCTTTCCACCTTGCTCAGTTCGGGTGTGGCCGGCTTAAACCCCGACGACATCGAAAGTTTTCAGGTGTTAAAAGACGTATCGGCGACCTCGTTATATGGCGCGCAAGCGATGAACGGCGTAATAGTTATTACAACAAAATCGGGAAGTTCGGATAAGTTGAATATCAACTATTCCGGTAGTGCAACCATCCGTCAACGTCCGAGCTACGCGGAGTTCGATATCATGAACTCCGTAGATGAAATATCGATATACAAAGAGTTGGTCAGAAAAGGCTGGGTAAGCATTACCTCGACAGCCAAAGCCAAAAACTATGGTGTGTTGGGAAAAATGTATGATGAAATTACCAAGAAAAATATCAGTTGGGATAAAAACGGACTGTACAACGAAGATTTTTTAGAAAAATATGCAAATGCCAATACCGATTGGTTTGGCGTACTTTTTAAAAATTCTCTTTCGCAACAACACTCTTTAAGCGTTCAATCGGGTGGCAAAAAAAGCAGATATTACGCATCATTGGGATATTATACCGATAACGGACAAACCATTGCCGATAAGGTAAGTAAATTTAACGCTTCGCTCAAAGGGGATTTCGACCTGTCAAAAAACTTCAACGTGGGCGTCAAATTGGCTACTAATTTTCGCGACCAAAGAGTGCCGGGAACAAAAGACAGATATTTCGACCCGACCACCGGAGCATTTAGTCGTCAGTTCGATATCAACCCGTTTAGCTACGCGCTGAACACTGCAAGAAGTATGCGCCCGTACGACGAAAACGGAGATTTGGAGTATTTCAGGAGCGAATACGCGCCCTTTAATATAATTAACGAAGTTAAGCGAAACTACGTAAAGATGAAAGTTGAAGATATTTCGGCACAGATTGATCTGCAGTATAAATTGCCGGAACGGAAACTTACGTTAAACGCAACAAGCTCGATCCGACGTGCGAATACGCTCAGAGAACACATTATTCATGAAAAGTCAAATCAAGCCGAAGCATACAGAGCTGATTATACCGAAAGCATCGCCAAATCGAATAAACTATTGTTTACCGATCCCGACAAACCGGGGTCAAATCCCTACACTATCTTACCGGAAGGCGGATTTTTAAACACGAATCAGACCTCGTTGGAGCATCTTTACGCACGCGTGGTTGGCGAGTGGAATCCGACATTTAAAGAGGTAAATATTTTCAACATATTGCTTGGTGGAGAAATAAATCATGCCAACAGATACAATCGGTGGAACGACGGATGGGGATTTATTCATGACAAAGGAGGTGTTGTTGTCGTTCACGACGAATTGATGCGATACCTCAATATTCAAGGTAAAGAACAATATGGTTTTTCGGAGTTAAGAGATCGCAGAGCTTCGGCTTTCGTTAATCTCGCATATTCATACGAAGGAAAGTACATTGTGAATGCCGGTGGCAGATACGATGGTTCAAACCAGTTGGGTTCTTCACGTCAGGCGCGTTATCTGCCTTCCTGGAACGTAAGTGCAGCGTGGAATATGACCGAAGAAGGTTTTTTGAGAAACGTAAACGCCATATCCACACTCAGACCTAAAATTTCTTATGGTTACAACGGAATTATGGGACCGGTTGCAAGCGCCGCGTTGCAAATATATGCCCAACGGACAATGCGTCCCAATCATAACGAAACGTCAAACTATATCAGCGCCTTGGCAAACGAAAATCTCACATGGGAGAAAATGTACGAATTGAATATCGGCTTAGAATACGGCTTATTCAATCGGAGAATATCGGGAGAAATTGCCTATTACAATAGAAAATCCATCGATTTAATTGACTTAATTTATACTTCGGGAATCGGAGGAAAACGCATCAAAATCGGAAATATAGGTGACTTGAAAGCGCAAGGTGTTGAGTTTTCCATTACGACAACTAATATTTCGACACCAAAATTTTCGTGGACAACAAGTCTCAATCTTAACTTCCACAACAGTGAAATTACAAAACTGGAACAATCGTCGAGAATTGCCGATGCCATTTCAAATCTCGGAGCGCCCATTCTGGGATATCCTCAAAAGGGATTGTTCTCTATTCCTTTTGCCGGCTTAGACAAAGACGGAATTCCTACGTTTTATGGAAAAAATGGGGAAATTCTTTACGACGTAGATTTACAAGAACGCTCAAATATTGTAGATTACCTCAAATACGAAGGTCCTTTAGAAGCACGTAGTTACGGAGGTTTAATCAATTCGTTCAGATACAGAGATTTTGGATTGTCATTCGGATTTGTGTATAGATGGGGCAACGTAATTCGCCTCGACGATGCATTTTCTTCCACCTACGATGACTACAGAGCCTTTACCAAAGAATTGAAAAATCGTTGGACACTTCCCGGCGACGAAAATATTACAAATATTCCGGCTATTCTCGACAGAAGAACGGTAGAACAAAGCAGTTGGCTCAACACGTATGAACTTTACAATAAAAGTACCGAGCGTATTGCCAAAGGAGACTTTATTCGTCTGAAAGATATTTCGTTAAGTTATAATTTACCCCAAAGCGTAGCGCAAAAATTTTCGAGCAACAATCTGCGACTATCGTTTCAAGCCACTAATTTGTGGTTGGTATATGCCGATAGAAAACTAAATGGCATGGATCCTGAGTTTTTTGCTACCGGTGGTGTTTCGTTACCCATTCCCAAAATGTACACCGTTACATTAAATATTGGTTTTTAAGTGATACAACATGCTTTAAATCAACACTATAAAAAGAATAAAAAACAAGTATGAAAAATAAGATAAAATTCAATGTAAAAAAGGCGACTTTACTCGTTGTTGTCATTTTTCTTTTAAGTGGATGCGACGACTTTTTGAATACAGAACCCGACAACAGGCTTCAACTTAACGATGTTGAGCAGATTCAAGCCTTGCTGGTTAATGCGTATCCGCAGGGGAGCTGGTTATTTACCGAATGGATGACTGATAATGTGGGACTTACGCCCAACGATGTTTTTTTACCCCACATGGTTGAAATCTATTCCTACGAAGATGTTACGGAAAAAACCCAAGACACGCCCACTTACTATTGGTCACAGGCATATTCAGCGATTGCACACGCGAATCAGGCACTCGACGCAATAGAAAAACTGAAATTTGGAGATGAAGACCACAAAAATGCCCTTAGGGCTGAGGCGCTTATCTGCAGGTCGTACGCGCATTTTATGTTGGTGAATTTGTTTGCTAAACCGTATAACGCTCAAACCGCCTCTTCCGATTTGGGAATTCCGTACGTGAAAGACATTGAGCGGCAACTGCTCGTAAAATACACGAGAAACAGCGTGGCTGAGGTTTATGAACTGGCAGAAAAAGACCTGTTGGAGGGACTTGAATTGAAACAAAAAAGTTCGGAAAAATATTTCCCGGCATTGAAATACCATTTTAACATGAATGCCGTGTTGGGATACGCTTCGCGTTTCTATCTCTTCAAAAAAGATTACGATAAGTGCATGGAATATTCAGACAAACTGATAGGACAAGGCTATAATCCTTCTTTTATCAAAGATTATACAAAAGTGAACGTTGGGCACCCCACACGCAACGCACAACGCTTTACCGCTTATGATGACGCGAGCAACCTAATGCTTTCCCGAATCGAAGTTTATGCGCACCCGTTTCCCAGTGTCGGTTACCGGATGTCTCACGAAATTTACTCGAAAGTGTTTTTTAAAAATCAAGACGATATTAGGGGAATACAAGCTTTTGATGGTAACAAGGCAAGAACGGTTGTCTATCTGCCCAAACATCATTGGGCAATAAAGGACAATGCTTTCCCATACATGATTGTGGTTCCGTTTAGAGGAGAAGAAGTTTTTTTAAACAGACTCGAAGCCCTTTTACTCAAAGGTAAAATTTCGGATGTTGAGCAACAACTCGAAAAGTACGTTCAAAACAGATACAGCGCAGGTCAGCTGTCATACAGCTATGCAAATTTATACAAAGAATACACGACAACATTGTATCCCAATCATTCTAAAGATGAAACACTCTTGCGAATTATTCTTGACGAACGCCGCAGAGAGTTCGTTGATGAAGGAATACGCTGGTTAGACATCAGGAGATACAATCTTATTCCTATTCATCACGAGGATGTAAACGGTGTGATTCACACTTTGACTGAAAAGAAATTAACGCTGCAAATTCCCGCAGACGCTATTTCAAACGGATTAGAACCCAATCCCTAACTCGATGCAAATAGAAGATTTAAACAAAATAAAAAAACAACAATATGAGAAACATCAATAAATTTTATTATTTCCTGTTCACTTCGGCATTGTTCTTCGGAGTACTTTTCAGTTCGTGTCAGAAAGAAGAGATAGCACCCTACGTTCGTGAACCGGAAGTGGAATTAACGGATGAAATTGACATTTGGTTTTACGAGAACTTTTTAAAACCGTACAACTGTGTTATCAGGTGGAAATGGGACGATGTCTTTGTGGATAACAAATACTATGTTTCGCCTCCCTTACGCAGTGTGATGATTCCGGTTGGTGAAATGGTGAAAAATTTTTGGATGGAACCCTTCATCAAGTTAGGCGGTGAAGAGTTCATCAAAGAGCACTTCCCCCCTGAAATTGTCTGTGTAGGCTCTCCGCTGCTAAATTCAGACGGAACAATGACAATGGGATACGCCGAAGCCGGAGTAAGAATTACTCTTACCGATTTAAATCGTTTTGATATTCGCAATAAATTTTGGCTGTTGGAGCAATTGCGTGTTATACACCACGAGTTCACGCACATTATCCATCAAAAACACGGCTTGCCCGAAGGCTTCGAACTTGTTACAAAAGAAAACTACATCGGCAACGCATGGATAAACTTAGAACCCGAACAAGCCGTTGCCTTGGGAATGATTTCGGGTTATGGCGCGTCTGACCAATATGAAGATTTTTGCGAACTAATCAGCATGTATCTTACAACGCCCAAAGAAGATTTCAACAATTTATATCTCAAACCGGTAAATCCCGATAACGGGTTAAATAACGGCAAAGAGCTAATCAATAGAAAACTTGAACTTTCCATTGAATATTATTCGGCTAATTTTGGCATTAAACTTGATGAATTAAGAGATATCATCCTAAAAAAAATCAATGAAAAATAAAACTGTTCTATGAAAATTTACAAAATATTATCAATAATCATATTTTTCAGTTCTCTGTTCAGTTGCACCAACAACAATGAAATTGAATCTCTTTTCGATAAATCGCCCGAAGAGAGAATTGAAGCAGTAATTGACAATTACAAAAAAATTCTTGCCTCGCCCCAGCATGGCTGGAAGGGATATTACAGTTCCAAAAACGATATGGGAGGCTACTTAGTGTTGTTAGATTTCAACGAGTCAAAAGTAAAAATCAAATCTGAGGCTTTAGATTTTATCAACCGTCCCGCTACAGAAGAAACAATCACCTATAAGGTCGGCGTAAAGCAACATCCCGAGTTAGTTTTCGAATCATATTCCGTTTTTCAGGCGTGGCATGACGCAATTGTCAATCGCGAATTGCTTGCCGGAGGAGAATTTGAATTTACTTTCGACAAAATAACGGAAAGCGAAATTATTCTGAAAAGTAAAACCGACTTGCTCGACATCACCTACTTAGTGCTCAAGCCCGCTCGGGAAATCGACTGGAACCTTGATGGTCTACCCGCCATGCAACGGAAACTTTTTGGTGTGTCGCCGTCAAAAGTATATATCGATCAGAAATTAACGGGAGCTTCATTCAGTAAATTTGCGGAGTTAGACATAACAAAACGGCTCCTACATCTGGAAGAAGAGGAAGGAAAAGTAGTATCCCACAGATTTGGAGTAACACGCAGAGGTATTGTGCTATTAGACACCTTACTTCTAAACGGAGAACATATTACAGAATTTTTCTACAAAGACGATGAGAAGACAATTATTTCAGACAGTCCGAGTCAGCTAAAAATTGTCACCCTCCAAAACCCCGAAAAGCGTTACCTCAAGCCATCGTTTTCGGCAGAATTGTTTCTTGTGGCCCCTAAGGCATTTGTTACAAAAAGCTGGGTGTATGCCAAGAGTCCCGAACTGGAAACAGTACAAACTTTGCACATACAGCTGAAAGAATATGACAACTTCATCGGTTTGGAATTGTTGACAAATCTTCGGACATTCCAATTGTTCGGTGCATTTACAATTGAACCAATTATCGACTTTTCAAATAATAAAAAGTTGAGAAAAATTGTTTTGATGCTCAATAAAGCCTTGAAAAATATAAATATTGAAAACCTACCAAATCTTGAAGAGGTAATAATTACAGGTAATGAACAATTAAAACTCCTCGATTTAAGCAAAGGTGTTCCTAACCTAAGAGAGGTTCATGCCCATCTGAACAACAAATTTGATTTCACGTTGAATGTAAAAGGAGCTTCAAAGCTCGAGATTGTTAAATCTGAGCACAACGGATGGACATCATTAGATGTTACCGGTTGTTCGTCTCTGAGGGAGTTGGAGGTTAAATCGGGCAATTACTACGAAGGCGAATCCGATGATACCTCTGTTCCCACTATGCCTGATATTCAAGGATTGAGTGCTAAGGAAATGCCAAATCTGGTAAAATTGCATGTACCGGTATCGGCAAAATGCGGGACAAACATCCTGAAGTTCTATTGGGATACCAAAAAAGAGGGACGGCAAGTGCAAATGATTCACGGTAATGCCTTGTTAGAACCGTCAAAGGGAGTTGATCCCAAATATATTTACAACGACCACACTTGCGAGTGATTTAATATGTTTGTTTCCTCCCCTCATATTCTTAGGAGAGGAAACATTTTTTTGTAAGGGACTGCCTAAAACGACAAAGGTAGTCCCTTTATTTTACACAAAACAAATATTTATCAGAGATTATATTGATTCGTTTATTATACAATTAAATGAATATCCGTTTCGTTACCTAATCGCCCTTATGGGCACACTTGCCCGCCGGCCGACGGGTTTTCATAACCGTAGGCGATTTTTATTCGCCTGCGGGAAGGAATATCCCTCCTAAGGCTCCGCCCGGAGTGGCGGCACATAAACGATTTCACAAGTACCGCCTTACAGGCGGATATGATTTCTGTAGACTTCACCGTAAGTCGCCGCTTTGCTATGACTTACGGTTATGAAAATATGGCATTTGGCTCCGCCGATTTTCAATCCAGGCGGACGATTCAGAGTTGTATCTTTCGTAAGCTACTCCGACTGCCGGCGGGCAGGTGACGCCCATCCCCCGCATAGCGAAACAAGTTGTTGCTTGAAAAACAGTTTTCGGAGTGGAGTCAACTTTGATGAGTTATTTTGTAAACTTTGCTTGAGTATGAAAAAAGTATAAAACGATGTGATTGAAATACAAATCACTGTTTTTAAGCAAATTAAGCAAGTACTCGCAGGTCTTAAATCACAATATAATCTGTCTTAACTGACAATTATTTACAAAAAAAATGCAAATAATTTTTGTTTGTGTCAAATATAACATATATTTGTATCTAAAGAATCACAAATGTTCTCTAAAACATGTAAATACGGCATCAAAGCGCTTGTTTATATCGCCATCCAATCGATAGAAGGAAAGAGAGTTACGCTGGGTGATATATCCAAACAAACCGATTCACCCGAAGCATTTACAGCAAAAATATTGGGAACATTGTCGCGAAACGGATTGGTTTCTTCTTTTACCGGACCCAACGGAGGTTTCGAAATCAGTTTAGATAGAATGAAATCGGTTAAATTGCTCGATATTGTTTCGGTAATCGACGGTAACGGACTCATCTACGACTGCCCGTTGGGCTTAACCGGATGTAACGACGAGAAACCGTGCCCTCTGCACGATAAATTTACGGAAATAAGAGCAAAACTGACAAAAATGTTGAACACCACCACCGTGTATGATATGGCAACAAAACTTCAATCGGACGTACAGATTTTATTGAGATAAAATTTTTTTTGATCCTATTTCGGATGTTTTTATCCGAAATAAATTGCATACTGATTATAAGTCAGATATAACATTTTTTTAATCCATTTACTAATCATTAAATTTAGTTGATTATGACACAGAAAAAACTTTGGATTGCATTCTTTTTGGTAGTAGGACTTTCATTTGCTGTTTTAGTATTCTACGGCAGTCAAATCTACCAAAAAGCGCCACCCGTTCCTGAACAGGTGGTGGACGAAACAGGACGCGTTCTTTTTACCGGAAACGATATCAAAGACGGACAGAACGTATGGCAAAGTATGGGTGGACAGCAAGTTGGAACAGTTTGGGGACACGGGGCCTACGTTGCTCCCGATTGGACGGCCGATTACCTGCATCGCGAAGCGCAATTTCTCCTGAACAAATGGGCAGGCGGAAGTTTCGACACGCAAAGCGATGAGCAAAAAGCCATGTTGGAAAAGCGACTTCAAGCCTTTTTGCGTAAAAACACATACAACGAAAACACTAAAACGCTAACCCTTGCGGCAGAAAGGATAGAGGCGTTTGAGCACAACAAGGCTTACTATACGTCCTTGTTTATGGATGACCCGGCATTGGATAAACAGCGTTCTGATTATGCTATCCCTAAAAACAGCATCAAGGATGAAGTAAGAATGGAGAAAATGGCTCAGTTTTTCTTTTGGGCATCGTGGGCGTGCATTACCGAAAGACCGGGGTCCGATATAACTTACACGCATAACTGGCCAAACGACAGCCAAATTGGGAACGTAGCTACAGGCGATTTAGTTATCTGGACCGGATTTAGCATTATTATGCTGTTGATTGGTATCGGAATATTGATTTTTGTTCAAGCACGTACACAAGCAGAAGAAATCTTGAAACCTGTGGATGACCCTCTGATGAATCAAACAGTAACACCCTCGATGCGAGCGACGAAAAAATATTTCTGGATCGTAAATCTTCTGATTCTGGCACAAGTAATGCTCGGCATACTCACCGCCCATTACGGAGTGGAAGGCGACGGACTCTACGGCATAGATATTGCCGGTTTTCTGCCCTATTCCATCACACGTACGTGGCATGTTCAAATTGCCATTTTCTGGATCGCAAGCGCCTGGTTGGCAACCGGTTTGTACATCGCGCCATCGCTGAGCGGAAAAGATCCGAAGTTCCAGAAATTAGGTGTGAATGTGCTCTTCATAGCATTGCTCATTGTTGTTGGCGGGTCGCTTATCGGACAATGGTTTGGAGTGATGCAAAAATTAGGGCTGGTAGAGAATTTTTGGTTTGGTCATCAAGGTTACGAATACGTTGACTTAGGACGATTCTGGCAGTTGTTGTTAGTTATAGGATTGTTCTTGTGGCTTACACTGATGATTCGCCCAATTCTGCCGATTATCAAAAAAGGATCATCGGAAAGAGGTTTGTTGATTCTGTTTCTGATGTCCTGTTTTGCCATCGCATTTTTCTACGCCGCCGGATTGATGTGGGGACGCACCACAAACCTCGCCATTGCCGAGTACTGGCGCTGGTGGGTAGTTCATTTGTGGGTAGAAGGTTTTTTCGAAGTGTTTGCAACGGTAGTTGCCGCGTTCTTGTTCACCCGAATGGGCTTACTGAGGATAAAATCGGCTACCAACAATGTGCTTTTCGCAACCATTATTTTCTTGGCGGGAGGAATCTTGGGAACATTCCACCACCTCTATTTCACCGGAACCCCAACAGCCGTTATGGCTCTGGGAGCAACATTCAGTGCTTTAGAGGTTGTTCCGTTAATATTGATTGGGTTCGAAGCGTTTCACAACTATCGAATGAGTAAATCCACCGAATGGTTGGCCGATTACAAATGGCCCATCTATTTCCTTTTGTCGGTATCCTTTTGGAACTTCCTCGGAGCCGGTATTTTCGGATTTATCATCAATCCGCCCATTGCGCTCTACTACATGCAAGGATTGAACACCACACCCGTTCACGGCCACGCGGCTCTCTTTGGTGTTTACGGAATGCTGGGTATCGGATTAATGCTGTTTGTGCTTCGCAGTATGTACCGCAAGCATAAATGGAACGATAAGCTCATTAAATTCACGTTTTGGACATTGAATATCGGTTTGCTTCTGATGGTTCTTATTAGCTTGTTGCCTGTAGGATTAATGCAGACATTTGCCAGTGTAAATCACGGAATGTGGTATGCACGCTCATCGGAGTTCATGCAGCAGCCGCTTGTAAATTTCTTTAAATGGATGCGAATTGTTGGCGATACCATCTTCGGCATTGGCACAATCACTCTATTCTTATTTGTATATCAATTAACCGTCAAAAAAAATAAAAACTAAAGGCAATTAATAATTAACCCGATTGCATGTTCGCTGAATGGGCGGACATGCAATCAATTTTAAAAATCACAGAAAAATGATAATAAATTCAGACAGTATTATAGGAAAAATTGTAGCCGAAAACTACAAAACCGCCTCAATTTTTAAATCTTACAACATCGATTTTTGCTGTAACGGAAACCGAAGCATCGCTGCTGCAAGCAAGAAAAAAAACATAGACGAAAATATACTTATACAGCAGTTAACGGAAGCGTTGAATAAAGGAGGTAATGCGGAAATCGATTTTAAATCATGGCCCATAGACTTGCTTGCCGACTACATTGAGAAGACTCATCATCGATACGTGGTAACAAAAGTTACTGAAATCGAGCCCTATATAGAACGAATTGTGGAAGTTCATGGTGAACAGCATCCCGAATTGTACGAAATAAAAGAACTATTTACCCAATCGGCTGAAGATTTGGCATCCCACATGATAAAAGAGGAAAATGTGCTATTTCCCTATATTCGCGAGATGATGAAAAGAAAGGCCGGCGGAGAGAAATTGGTCAGACCATCGTTCGGAAGTATTGAGACCCCAATCAAAGTGATGAATATAGAACACGATAACGAAGGCGAGCGGTTCAGAAAAATAAGCGAACTAAGCAATAACTACCAACCCCCTCAAGATGCGTGCAATACCTACCGGGTAACATTCAGCTTACTGAAAGAGTTTGAAGACGACCTGCACAGGCACATTCATTTGGAAAACAATATCTTGTTTCCGGCGGCAATTGAGTTTGAAAAAGAGAACTTAGACGCTTAGTTTTTTGTTATAAGATTGCGCTGATCTTTCAAAAAATGGAAACTCCTCAAACACCTGTAATTTATACAATTGGCCATTCGACACACAGGTTGGATGTTTTTATCGATATGCTGAAATCATTTAAAGTCTGTGTGTTGGCAGACATCAGGCAATTTCCCGGCTCAAGAAAAAACCCGCAATTCAACAAAGAAAACTTAATGGCGGAGTTACCGAAAGTCGGAATTGAATACCTGCACATCGAAGCATTGGGCGGAAGAAGGAGAGTAGCTAAAGATTCGGTGAACAACCGTTGGCGAAATCCCTCTTTCAGAGCCTATGCCGATTATATGGAGACTGCCGGTTTTGAAAAGGGCATTTCCTTGCTTGAAGAAATCGCACAACGAAAAACCACGGCCTACATGTGTTCTGAGCAAGTTTGGTGGCGCTGCCATCGCTCGTTGGTTTCCGATTTTTTGAAGGCGAAGGGATGGAAAGTGTTGCACATATCATCGGTCGGGAAATCGGAAGAGCATCCCTATACATCGCCTGCGCGAGTGGTGGATGGGCAAGTGTTATATTACGACAATGACTTGTTTAACGATTAAATAATCAGATAAATATGCCTACCAAATTTAAAGTTGGCGACAAAGTGAGTTGGAATTCCGAAGCCGGAAGGGTTTCGGGCACAATCATAAAAGTGCATACAAAAAATTTCGACTATAAAGGATACACTCACCACGCTACGGAAAAAGACCCACAATATGAAATTAAAAGCAGTAAAACCGACCACATTGCCGCGCACAAAGGCTCGGCACTAACAAAAATTGGATAATGAGTAAAGTTTTCGCTGATAAAATCATCGCGTTCAACCGCGAATTGCAATACACGGGAGAATTACCCGAAGGATTTCGCGTAATGAATCCGTTTTTCGACAACCCCGAAACCATCTTGGTGATGCAGGCATTTTACAACAAATATTATAACGATACCTCGCCGCGGCGATTCATTATCGGCATCAATCCCGGTCGACACGGCGCGGGAACAACCGGTGTACCTTTTACCGATACCAAACGTTTGCAAAGCGTTTGCGGCATAAAAATGGAAACGGCTCGCACACACGAAGTTTCATCGGTTTTCGTTTACGACCTCATTGCCGCTTATGGCGGAACAGAGCGATTTTATGCCAATTTCTACATTAATTCGCCGTTTCCGCTGGCTATTATCCGCAAGACAAAGGGCGGCAATTGGCTCAATGCCAACTATTACGACGACAAAGAACTCTTCGAAATGGCAAAAGAGTTCATGATAACTTCGTTACGAAAGCAAATCGATTTCGGCTTAGACACATCCGAAGTGTATGTTTTGGGAAAGAAAAACTACGATTTCATCCGCAAAATAAACGCCGGCGAGAAGCTCTTCAAACGCATGGTGGCATTGGAACATCCAAGATATATTCAACAATACAAATCGAAAGAACTGCAGTTTTATATCGATAAATATTTGACGGCGTTGAGATAAATCCGACAAGTGTTTCTATCTTTGCGAAACGAAATTAGACAAAGATGATAAAAAAAGGAGAGAAAGAGAGTTCGCAGGCGGTCATTGTTGCCAACGGAAGATATCCGCGCCATCCGCTACCACTATCGGTTATTGAAAACGCGCCGTATATTGTTTGTTGCGACGGAGCAGCAAACCATTTCATCGAGATAGGCGGTATTCCCGATGCCATTGTGGGCGACTGCGACTCCATTTCCGAAGAAAATAAAATCCGCTTCGCAGACAGGTTGTTTCCAAATAAAGAGCAAGAAACCAACGATTTAACCAAATCGGTTCTGTTTTGCATTGAAAACGGCAGAAAAAACATAACCATTGTCGGCGGAACCGGGATGCGCGAAGACCACACCCTCGGAAACATCTCGCTCCTTGCGGATTATGAAGCCATGGCCAACGTGAAAATGCTGACCAACTACGGAGTTTTCACCCCCATCAGCTCAAGAACCACATTTAAAAGTTTTGCCGGCGAGAAAGTCTCTCTTTTCGTAATCGGTCAAAAACCCGTTACCACAACCGGATTAAAATATGCCATCCAAAACAGAATTCTCACCAACTGGTGGCAAGGCACACTGAACGAATCTATAAGCGATAATTTTACGATTGAAACTTGCGGTAGAGTGATTGTTTTTCAAGTATATTGACTTATTATTTACGATTTACAATTGTGGGATTTACGATTGTTTTTTGAGTATCGGAATTCACGTAGCCGATTAAAATTAAAACAGTTCCCGCAACACATCCAACGATTTTATCGCCGCAAAATCATACAAATGCAGCCGATAATAGGTCAGCAAACGGTCGATAATCAGATACCTATCGCTTCGCGACATGGCGAACAGGTGCATGTTTGAGAAATTTATGCGCGACAACTTGTTTAAATACGCGCTTTCCCTGTCGCGCAAATAGTAGTTGTGAGTCGGAATTCCACAGGTAAATTCGCCGTTCTGCATATCAAAACAACATCCTTTGACGTAATTATCGAGGTTGGGGTAAATTCCCAGAAATCGGGTAAGTCCCAACATAAAAGTCAGATGAAAATTTGCCAACCCGATTTTGGTTTCTTCCAGTACTTCAACAGACTGTTTCAGGTAATCGAAAAGCAATTGATTGTTATCCGTTTCCCGCAGCACTTTCGAGAGAAATTCCGACAGAAAAAACGCTATCGAAACCTTGGTAAAATCC
>CAZKZB010000029.1:0-36459 GCA_964557135.1 uncultured Petrimonas sp.
GCGACCCCCTGCGTGACAGGCAGGTATTCTAACCAACTGAACTACCACACCATTTGTTTTGCTTTGTGTGCTACTCGAATCGCCGACTCTCCCGACACTTCGGGATATTCTAACCAACCGATTTAACGAACACTTACACTATCATTTTTCCGATAGCGAGTGCAAAGGTAGCTGTTTTTTCGGAATCTGCAAATGTTTTTGCGATTTTTTTCTTCAAATTTCATGTTTTTTGCACTCGCTACCGGAAAAAGAGTTATTCGGCTACAGGTTCTCCTTGTGGTTTCAGCCATTGATCAAACCAACGGAAGAACTCACGTTGAAACAGGATTCCGTTTTGTGGTTTAAAAATCCAATGATTTTCATCGGGGAAAATGAGCATCCGCGACGGAATATCGCGCAGCTGCGCAGCGTTGAACGCCATCATTCCCTGCGATGCCAAAATTCGGTAATCCAGCTCGCCGTGCGTAACCATAATGGGCGTATCCCATCTGTCCACAAAACGATGCGGCGACGTGGCATACGTTTTCTGTGCCACGGCGTTTGATTTATCCCAATAAGCGCCACCCATATCCCAATTGGCAAACCACATCTCTTCGGTTTCGAGGTATTGCGCTTCGAGATTGAAAATGCCGGCGTGCGATAAAAACGCTTTGAAACGTTTGTCGTGGTTTCCGGCAAGCCAATACACCGAAAATCCGCCGTAGCTTGCTCCGGTACAACCTAAGCGATCGGCATCAACAAAGGGTTCCTTTGAAACGGCGTCTATTGCAGAAAGATAATCGCGCATATTTTGTCCGCCGTAATCGCCGCTAATTTGTTCGTTCCACTCCTGACCGAATCCGGGCAAGCCTCGACGATTGGGTGCTACAACAATGTATCCGTTGGCAGCCATCATCTGCAAGTTCCAGCGGTACGACCAAAACTGACTTACGGTGCTTTGCGGTCCGCCCTGACAATAGAGCAGCGCGGGATATTTTTTCGACGCGTCGAAATTGGGCGGATAAACCACCCAGGTGAGCATCTGTTTGCCGTCGGTGGTTTCAATCCAGCGCTCTTCGGTTTCGCCCATCGTGAGTTGGTCGAGAATATGTTTGTTTTCGAACGAAATTTCAGTTGCTTGTCCACTGGAAAGGTCAACGGAATAAATCTCGTCGGGTTGCGACATAGAACGACGTTTGGCAAGAAGCTTGCCGTTTCCGAGCGCAACCGATGCATAATCGTGTTTACCTTTGGTTATAGCCGATATTTCTTTCGAATAAATATCCGCGGCAAACAACTGCGTTTTGGCTTCTACGCAAGCTACCATATAAATGGTTTTGTTATCGGTATTCCAGGTAAAAGCATCGGTATTATAATCGAAATTTTCTGTTACGTAAATTTTATCTTCGTTTGTCAAATCCATAACAAACAATCGGTTTTTATCCGCCTCATAACCATCGCGTTCCATGCTCTGCCAAGCCAATTTTGTACCGTCGGGCGAAAATTGCGGATTCATGTCGTACCCCATCATACCCTCGGTCATATTGCGTGTTTTTCCGCTTTCCACGTCATAAAAATAGATATCGGAGTTAGTGGAAACAGCGTACTCTTTCCCTGTTTTTTTGCGAGACGTGTATGCAATGATTTTCCCGTCGGGGCTCCAGGCTAATTGCTCAATTCCGCCAAAAGGCAACATGGGCGATTCATACGGCTCATCCTGAAGTAAATCGATAATATTCAGCAATTTATCGTCGGTAAAATCAGCTACAAAGGTGTGTGGAATCTCTTCAATCCAATGATCCCAGTGTTTGTACATGAGGTCATCCACAATTCGACCCGATGCTTCCGGCAAATCAGAGTACTTGTCTTTTGCGGTCTCTTTTGCTTTCACGTTTTTGACAAACAAAAGCTTCTTATTATCGGGCGAAAAAATGAAACCATTAATCCCTCCGTCCACATCGGTGATTTTTTTCATTCCACTTCCATCGGGATTCATTGTCCAGATTTGCGATGTGCCGCTTTCGTTGCTCAAAAAGGCAATTCTCTTTCCTCCGGAAATCCACTGCGGATTACTTTCTCTGGCGTTGGTGACCGTCAATTGCTTTTTATTGCTTCCGTCGGTATTCATCACGAAAAGTTCGGGATTAGTTTTGTTTTGTTTGATATCAACATAAGTAACTTGATACAGGATTTTTGACTTATCGGGCGATACTTCCACGCTCCCGATACGCCCGAAACTGTGAAGAATTTCGGGAGTCATTATTCCGTTCTCCACTTGCACTTTCGACTTTCCGATAGCTTCTCCCAAGTTTTTCGAATCAGCATCCGATTTCTGTTCGCTGTTACAAGAAAGTAACAATCCAGCCATTGCCATTACCATAAAAAACGATTTGATCTTCATAAAATATTGATTAATATTGATTTAGATTTGTGAATCTGAGGTGTTGTCAACAATTTTGCCATCCATCATGTGAATGGTGCGGTCTGTAATCGAGGCCAATTGTTCGTCGTGCGTTACAATGATAAAAGTTTGGTTGAGCTTGTCGCGAAGCTCAAAAAACAACGAGTGAAGTTCGGCTTTGTTGTCGGTATCAAGGCTTCCGGAAGGTTCATCGGCAAAAACCACCACCGGGTCGTTTATAAGTGCGCGAGCAACTGCGACACGCTGCTTTTCTCCTCCCGATAATTCTGCCGGCTTGTGTTCCATGCGTTCACTCAGCCTCATCATTTTCAAGAGTTCTTTTGCTTTTTTTTCTGCAGCGCCATGCTTCACATTTCCGATGAGCGCCGGTATCATAACATTTTCCAGTGCTGTAAATTCAGGTAGAAGCTGATGGAATTGAAAAACAAATCCGATGTTTTTGTTGCGAAAATCGGCAAGTTTTTTCTCGTTGAATTTGCTCAAATCGTTGTTATCAATCAGCACTTTCCCCGAATTTGCTTTCTCCAACGTTCCCATAATCATCAGCAACGTGGTTTTTCCCGCCCCACTGGGCCCTACAATGGATACTATTTCACCTCTATTAACTTCTAAGTCAATGCCCTTCAGTACTTGCAAGTCGCCAAAACTCTTGTATATCTGTTCAACTCGTATCATTTGATTCGTTTTTTCGAAACTTGATGCGAAGATAGCAAATAACTCGGGTTTATCCGGTGAGAAAAAAACGCAATTAAATTTTATTAACCAAATGGATGTTGTGAAATTCGATTTGCTTTGCGTATATTTGCACCGACAAGTTATTTATAACAATTCTAAATTAAAAATCACAATGAAAAAATTGATAGTATCGGTAGCTTTGCTATTTGCTCTTTCAGTTTCGGTAGGAACTATGGCACAGGAAAAGAAAACAACTCAAGACAAGTCAAAAACCGAATGTTGCCAAGAGAGTAAAGATAAAAAAGAGTGTTGCAAAGAAGGCGACAAAAAAGATAAAGCTTGCTGCGACAAAAAAGAAACAGTCAAAAAAGACAAGAAAAAAACCACAAAGAAATAAATCGGTAGAAGACGGACGGCTTTCAGTTGTCCGTTTCTTTTATCAGAAAAAGACTGCTAAATGAAAAAGTTGTTCGAATTCAGGGAAGAATATAAAAAAGGCGAGTTAAATGAATCCGACGCGAAAGCCAATCCAATAGAACAATTTCAGCAATGGTTGCAAGTGGCTATCGAATCGAATATTTCGGAACCCAACGCGATGACTCTTGCCACATGCACTGCAAGCGGAAAGCCGTCTGCAAGAGTAGTGTTGCTGAAAGAAATAAACAAAAACGGATTCGTGTTCTTCACCAACTACCTCAGCCGGAAAGGGAGGGAGTTGCTCGAAAATCCGTTTGCCTCTCTCGTTTTCGATTGGCACGTCATCGAACGTCAGGTGCGTGTGGAAGGACGTGTGGAAAAACTTTCCGACGATGATTCCGACGCATATTTTCATGAACGCCCGCGCCAAGCGCAAATTGGTGCCTGGACTTCGCCACAAAGTAAAATTCTGAAAAACCGAGATGAATTAGATACACTTCAGGCTTCTTTCGAAGAAAAATTCAACAATCAAGAAATACCTCGTCCTGACCATTGGGGTGGTTTTATTATTCTGCCCACCACCATCGAATTCTGGCAGGGACGCCCCAGTCGCCTGCACGATCGACTTGTCTATCACAATACCGAAGAAGGCTGGACACTGCACAGATTGGCACCTTAACGTATTCGCGCTGCCTCTTTAAACTTTTCGGAACAAATCATAAATTTCCGTAATTGAATTTACTTAGTTTTCGTAAATAAAAAAGAAGATAGTACATTTGCAGTTATAATCTACATTTCACTTCACCATCGTGGAAAGATATGCAACTCTATCGGCTTTGATTCTTTTGCTTTTGCTCTGTGCGTGCAATACGAGTAGTAAAGAAAAGATTTCAACTTACAGTATATTCACTTCGGATTTTGAAAACACCGTTGTGATTGACGGTGTGGCCGAACCCGTACAATACACCACAATAGCCTGCCCGAGCAATGTGGATGGCATTATAACCTTTCTTATTGACGACGGAACCTATATTGATGAAGGAGATGTTGTGTGCATCCTCGAAGATAATAACCGTAAAACCATACACGACAATCTGGTAATCCAATTGGAAACAGCGGAAGCCGAATTGAGTAAAGTAAAAGCCGATTTACTGATGCAATATGCTTTGCTCGAAGCACAGGTTAAAAGCAACGAAGCCGATACCGAGATCGCGCACTTAGATTCTCTTCAATTACAGTTTGCCACTCCCACACAAAGACGAATAAAAGAATTAGAACTTGAAAGAGCGCTTATCGAGAAAAATAAATTCGAAAGTAAGCTCGAAGCGCTTGAAATCATCAATCAATCGGAAGTAAGAAAGTTAGAACTTAACATTCAGCAGTTAACAAACCGGTTGGCCTCTGCTAAAACGCTACTCGATGCTCTAACCATCCGTTCCCCGCGTGAAGGATTGGCTGTTATATCGAATTCGCGAATGACCGGAGAGAAATTGAAGGTAGGCGACAATGTATGGAACAATATGCCATTAATAACCATCCCCGAAGTTTCGAAAATGAAAGTTAAAATGATGGCAAGCGAATTGGATTTCAGGCAAATAAATGAAAACGATTCTGTTAGCTTTAGCTTCGATGCTATGCCTGACAATATTGCTTACGGGAAAATTATTAAAAAACTACCTGTAGGGCAGCCTTATAAAAGAGATTCGAAAGTGAAGTTTTTTGAGGTGGAAGCATCTGTTGACAGTGCGTTGACAGTTCCGGATCCCGGTTTCACAGCAAACTGTCGTGTATTCATCAAACAAGTCCGCGATACTATCGTTGTTCCTCAAATTGCCATTTACGATGAAGATTCTCTTAAAGTTGTGTATGTAAAGAAAAATAAAAAATACGAGATGCGCCAAGTAACAACCGGATTGTCTTCGTCGAAAGAATCCATCATATCCGACGGATTGAAACAAGGAGAAGTCATCGCGCTGATTAAACCGCCGCAATCGATGGTGAAAGGTAAAACACTTCTGAACGATTCAATAAAAGCGAAACAGCCCACTCAAACCAACATTCAGTAAAAAACGCATCCCAATCAATTGCAATAAAATGAAAAATATTTATAAAGTATTGATTTTTACCGTTTTTTGCACGCTGTTTTTCACAGCGTGCAAAAAAAAAGAAGCCCAACAAATACCCGTCGGAAAAGTAGCAAAAGGCACATTGTTTCTCGATATGTATGAAGAAGGTGAGATTGAAGCCATTAACTCCATAAATATTGTGGCTCCCATGATATCGTGGCGATACGGGAACCTGAAAATCACCGAATTAGTAAAGGACGGACAGGAGGTGAAAGCGGGCGATACGCTAATTGTTTTCGATCCGTCAGAAGTGTTAAAGGGTATTGTTGAAGCCGAATCGAGCCTCGAAATCGCTAAAGCTGAGCTTGATAAGATGAAAGCGCAGCAACAATCGGAAATCGAAGAGCTTAGAGCCGCTTATGAGGTCACGCGCATTTCGCACGAGATATCAAAAATACGGTTCGAGTCAGCGGGCTACGAGTCAGATATCAAGAAAAAAGAGATTCAGCTGAATCTTGACAAGGCAGATATTGCGCTGGTAAGAGCCAAGGAACAAATCGATAACCGCATAAAAATTCAAAAAGAGGAAATCAAGCAAAAAAACTTGTCAATCATGCAATTCCAATCGAGACTCGACGAGGCGCATGAGACTCTTCGCAAATTATCGGTTGTTACCCCTTCGTCGGGGATTGCCATTATTTCCCGAAATTGGAGCAGCAACAACAAATTTCAGATTGGTGACCAATGTTGGAGCGGATTTCCCCTTATTCAGCTTCCCGATTTATCGTCTCTGAAAGCCACGGTAAAAATCAACGAAGTGGACGTTGCCAAACTAAACAAAGGTTTGAAAGTTGAAATTAAACCCGACGCCTTTTCCGAAAGTGTTTTCACAGGAACTGTAAATTCCATTGCCAATTTGGCCGTCAGTAAAGACCAAAACTCCAAAATAAAAGTGTTTCCCGTGGAAATTCTGCTCAACGAATCCGACACGAACCTGCTGCCCGGTCTTACCGTCAGTTGCCGAATAATTATGGACGAAGTGAACGATGTACTCTATATTCCCATCGACGCCGTGATTTCGGAAGGCGACAAAAACTTTGTGTTCAAAAAGCGCGGCTCAGGATTCGATAAAACCGAAATAGAAACCGGAATAAATAATACCGATTATATTGTGGTTACGAAAGGATTGAAAGCCGGCGAAGAAATAGCGCTTGTGAATCCGCATGCGGAAGTGAATGAAGAATCCAAAACCGAAAATGCCAAAATAGGATGACAAAAGTAAAATCATACTCTTTGCCGTTAGCGCTTTTCGCCATTTTGTTCATTGTTTCATGCCAGAAAGGTGCTAACACCGATGCCGATAGAAAAGTTTCGGGTAGCATAATCATCGAAACCGGCGAATTGGCTGCCGTCAATTCTCGTTCGATTACAGTGAGTCGATACGGACCACGATGGTATCAAATGAAGATTGTGGGGTTGCTCAATCATGGCGAGATTGTAAAAAAAGGCGATTCCATTGCGCAGTTTGATCCTGCCGAAATTAATAAATATATTTTGGAAAGCGAAAGTAATTTGGAAACACAATTGGCTGTGCTTGAGAAATTATACGTAGAGCAAGAAAATAAAAAACAGGAAAGCGAATCGAAAATAAAGAACGAATTAGCAACGTTCGATTTAAAAAAGATCGAGTTGGATGCGTCTCGATTCGAGTCGGAACGATTGCGAAAAATTAAGCAACTTGAATATGACCAAGCGGTTATCAATCTCGAAAAAGAGCAACGTGTTTTCGAACTTAACAAACAAATAAATGCCATCGACTTGAAAATTCAAGAAATTCGGGTGGAGCAAATCCGTACCGAACTTGAAAACGCCAAGAATCTGATACCGCAACTCACCTTGCGTGCTCCCGTATCGGGTGTCTTTCAAATCGCGGTTAATTGGCAAGGTCAAAATCGGAACATCTATAAAATCGGCGATAACATATTCGCCGGCAATAATTTGGCTATTGTTCCCGAATTGGAGTTTATGAAAGTGAACACTCAAGTGAACGAAACAGATTTTCTGAAAATAAATCTGGGCCGGAAAGTTGCAGTTACGCTCGACGCTATGCCCAAAGTGGTTTTCGACGGCGAAATAACGTACATCGGGAAGCTTTGCCGGCTCAAAGACCAAAAGTCGCGCCAAAAAGTTTTCGATGTGGAAGTGAGAATCTTAAAACCCGATGAGCGCCTAAAACCCGGAATGACCGTAAGGTGTGAGTTTCTTTAAAAACGATATTTGATGGTAATTCGATAAATATTCAGTGTTTCGCTGAATGTTTCAACGCCACAACAAATTACGGAAAGCGAATTACAATCGAATTACTATAGAATTACAACAGAATATGCAATATACTGAAAATATCCGTTTGGCGCTTCAAGGTTTAGCCGACCACAAGTTCCGTTCATTTCTGACCATGCTGGGAATCATTTTTGGCGTAGCTTCCGTTATCACCATGTTGTCTATTGGGGAAGGAGCTAAGCGAGAAGCTATCGCCAAGTATCAGGATTTGGGAGTGAACAACATTATTATCCGCGAAAAATCACTGTCGGACGAAGAGTTGGAAGAAGTGAGAGCCAAATTTTCTCAAGGACTTTCTATTCAGGATGCTAACGTGATAAAAGAAATAGTGCCCGGAGTGGAAAAAATTGCTTCGCAAGCCGAAAAAAACACAGACGTAAGATACGATGATAAATCGGTGAAATCTACCATTATCGGTATAACGCCCGATTTTCAAGCCATGATGAATTACAACGTTCAAAAAGGCAGTTTCATCAATGAAAAGCATTACAACGAACGGCTGAAGGTCTGTGTGTTAGGTGCGGGCGTGGCGGCAAGTTTTTTTAAAGGCGAAGATCCGATAGGAAAACTCGTGAAAATTGACGACCAATGGTTAGAAGTTATCGGAGTACTGGAGTCAAAAAGCCTATTCACCGAAACGGTTGGCGAGTTAGCTGCCAGAGACCTGAACACTGACGTATTTGTTCCTCTTTCGTTATTTTTGAATCGGTTCACGCGTGAAAATGCACTCTCAAGCGAAATTCAGCAAATAACGGTTCAGATAAAAAGTTCGGATAAACTGGTAGAGTCCTCCAAAATTATTAACGAGATTTTACGCCGTCACCATTTCAACAACGACGATTACAGTATTGTTATTCCGTACGAATTGCTCAAACAGGAAGAAAAAGAGCGTCAAATCTACAATTTCCTGCTGGGAGCCATTGCCGCCATATCGCTGTTGGTGGGCGGTATCGGAATTATGAATATTATGTTGGCAACCGTGATGGAACGCACGCGCGAAATCGGAATCCGCAGGGCGGTTGGAGCTCGTAAAGTAGATATAATGAGTCAGTTTGTAACCGAATCGGTAGCAATAAGCATCACCGGCGGAATTATCGGGGTTTTAATCGGTATCATGCTTTCGCTCATTGTCTCGCTGTTTACCGATATAAACACTTTCATAAAACCCTATTCCGTTTTAATAGCATTCTCGTTTTCAGTGCTGGTGGGTGTCAGCTTTGGATATTTACCCGCCAAGAATGCTGCAAACTTAAAACCGGTGGATTCCATCAGATACGAATAACGTTGAATCGCAACGAAGCGAAAATCCCGCTCAGCGGAACATTAAACATCAAACAATGCTAATCGAAATAAAAGACTTAAAAAAGAATTACTCGTTAGGTGATACCGAGATTCCCGTTATTCACGGCATCAACCTTAATATCGAGAAAAACGAATACGTGGCCATAATGGGACCATCGGGTTCGGGAAAGTCAACGCTAATGAATATCCTCGGCTGTTTAGACACCGCTTCGAGCGGACATTATTACTTCAACAAGGTAGATGTAAGCACGTTAGACGATGATGCCTTGTCGGTTATGCGGAACAAGGAAATAGGATTTATTTTCCAGAATTTCAATCTGTTACCCCGTTTAAACGCCATTCAAAACGTGGAACTGCCGTTGATATATGACGGTACACCCAGCGCAGAACGACGCGAAAGGGCGCTGAAGGCATTGGAACGTGTTGGCCTGTCTGATCGTGTAAACCACAAGCCTTCCGAACTAAGTGGAGGACAAAGACAGCGCGTTGCCGTAGCGCGAGCTCTCATTACCAACCCGGGAATCTTACTGGCCGATGAACCCACCGGCGCCCTTGACTCTAAAACCGGTGTCGAAATAATGCGATTGTTTGATGAGTTGCATGCCGAGGGAAATACTATTATTCTAATTACACACGAGCAGGAAATCGCAAATTATGCTCACCGGAAGATTTACCTGAAAGATGGAATGATTCACTCCGATGAGCCAAATCCTATAAAGACTACTTTATAACACATTCGCACACACTACAAAAAACGAAATCGTATGAAAAAACTTCTTTTGGCAGGTTCATTTATATTCACGTATTGCTTTTTGCTGCAAAGCCAGTCTGCTTACACCCTCACACTCGAAGAGAGTATAGAAATAGCCAAGAAAAAGAGTTACAGTATGCTGCGTTTGAGCGAAGACCTCAAGATCGCAGAGTTTAATCTGAAATCGGCAACAAGCAGGTTAAAAACACATATCGATATGACCATCGGGGCACCGCAATACAACGAAACCATCGAAAGCTGGAAAGATACTACCGGAATAACTTATTACTATCCGGTAAAGGAATTGGGCTACACGGGAGGTTTAACCATAAATCAACCCTTGCCCACCGATGGTAATATATTTATTCACAGCATGCTGTCGAGCAGCGAGAACCTCAAAAACAACTTCCGTTCTTCCCGACTGCGTTCGCGCATCGGATTCAATCAGCCGCTCAATTCGTTTTACGCGTACAACAACATCAAATCTACGCTTAAAAGAGCCGAATTAGACTATGAACGCTCTAACAAACAATACAAAAGGGAAGAGTTGAATCTGATTTATCAGGTAAGCAGTTCGTATTACAATTTGTTATCGCTTCAAAAAAGTACCGAAATCGCCCTGTTAGATTTGGAACGACAAATGGAAGCTCACGAAATTTCGAAAAACAAGTACGCGGCCGGACTTATCCGCGAAGTGGATGCATTGCAAATGGAAGTTGACCTGGCCGAAGCACAAAATAATCACGACATTGCTGTTCTAAACGAAGTTTCGGCAAAAAACTCGTTTATAGAGTTGTTGGGATTGAATTTAAACGATAGCATCGCGCTAAATAACCAAATGGATTATCAAGTTGTGATTATCGACCCCGTACAAGCCGTAGATTTAGCGCTTAAAAATCGCCTTGAAGTACGCGAACAGGAGATTCAAATTGAGTTGCAAAAGCTCAATATCAAGCAGCAAAAGTCTAACGGAATGATAAAAGGAAGCATAGATGCGTATTTCGAAAGAGCCGGTATCGACCATCAAGCAAATATCAGTTTTATGCAGTCAATTAAAAACTCGTACAACAATTTTATCGATAGAAACTCAAGCTACGGTATCGGACTTACTGTTACTATTCCCATTTTAGATTGGGGTGAAAATCGAGCTTTAGTAAGAGCCTCAGAATCACGATTAAAACAATTCACGTATCGCAAAGAGGAAGTGGAACGGGAGATCGAAACCGAAGTTAAGAACCTTATAGCCAGTGTAAACAGCAACTTGAAAAGATTACAAGTATTGGAGAAAAACGTATCGGTGGCAGAAAAAAGTTTCGAGATAACCCGCCAACGTTATTCAGACGGAGACATTGACAGTCAGAATTTGGCATTGGAGAGAAATCGTTTGAATAACGCGTACACTTCTCACCTGCGCGCCTATATCAACTACCAACTATCTCTTGCCGATTTGATGCGGAAAACGTTTTATGATTTCAGAAATCAAAGAAGCGTTGAGTAAGGAATAAGTTTAGGCTTGTTCAGAAGTATTTTCCCGAAATAGGTTTAAGCAAACAGGAAACAAATTGCACAACCCATCGGCATTGACCTGCTTTCCGGTTATCAGCGTAGCTTCATAGCGCGTACCTGTCTGCCGATTTATTCGCGGCTGTGGATGTGTAGAGCGCTTATCCCTACCGACTTATCCAATCAAAACATTGTACAAAACCTTATTTTTTCCTGAATGCCATATACCTTCGCATCAGTTATTAGAGGTAAGCAATAACAAAATTCCGCTATACTCCCCAAGCATATAAATAGTTAATTCCTGCAAAAAAACAACGTTTATTTATAAAAAAATGAAAAGCCCTGAACATACTTTGAAGAAATGCATTATATTTGTGAGTGAGCATTCACTAACTTAATTGTTGGAATATTTAAATGTGCTGTAAGTGTGTAGTATATATTGTTTTTCTGTTCGTTTTTGCCATTCAAGTTAATGGACAAACACCACAAACGAACACAGACTCGATAGAAACATTGAGTAGGCAAAATATTATCCGAAATATAAAAACCATTATAGAACAAGAGAAATACCAAATGGAAATTTCAGAAAAAGAGATTATTAAGAAAATAGATTCACTTCCGGCTTTTGGGATTTATAAAGATAATTACATGATAACCGGTATTGCGCTTAACGCGCCCGTGAACGGAGAAACAGCCGATGCCAAATTTCAGTTGAGCATCAGACACCGCCTCACTACCAGCAGGTTGCCATTCAACACGTTCTTGTATTTTACATACACGCAGAAATCATTCTGGGATATATACCAACATTCAGCTCCTTTTAAAGACAACAACTACAATCCCGGTATCGGTATCGGACGCTATGCACTTAACGACAACAAACTTGTGGGTGGAATGTTTCTGATGCTCGAACACGAATCGAACGGGAGAAACGATATAGAATCGCGAAGCATTAATTATCTGAGTCTGATTGGAAAATATTTTTTTAACGACGTTCTCTCTTTCAGAATAAAAGTAAGTATTCCGTTTATGTTTGGAGAAGAAAATGAAGATATTCTCGATTATAAAGGAGCGGACAGCTTTTCGATTGACTATAAAGCGAGAAACAGCAAATGGTGGTTGTCGGCAACGTTAAGCCCGATCAAAAACAAGTCGAGAGCAAACAGCACAATCAGTGTCGCATACAGAATCTCCACCAAATTTAATCAATATATATTTGGTGAGTTTTACAACGGAACAGGCGATAGTTTGCTCGAGTATAGTCGCTATTACTCTCAGATTAGGGTGGGAATCGGCATAAAACCCGATTTTTATACCATTTTTTAGTACAAACAATAAATCAATGTGGAATGAAAATGAAAATTGCTATTTTTTATGAAAACGACAAGTTGAGCTATCTGATGGGGAAAAAGAGCAGAATATCCATTTTTGACGTACAGGGTGACCGGGTAAACGGGGTTGAAAATTTAAAAATAGAAACAGATTCGATGGATAAAATGCTGGGCGCTTTGAAGGGAAAACATATCGATGAAGTATATGTTTCGGAAATGGATAATGAATGTAAAGACAAACTGAGCGCGGCAGGCATAAAAATAAAAACCGCTTCCATGCTCATAAACGATAAGCTTTTCAATTCGCTCTATATTTTACCATAGAAAACAAGCAGGTAAAAAAACTCACAGATGAAAGCAGTTCTTACATATTTCATTTTGCTTATGTTCGTTTTGAGAGTCAATTCTCAGGAGGGCATTACCGTGCAAACACAAGATATTACGGATACTGCAAAAACGATTGTACAAAAATATCCCCGGCGGGCTATCGTTACGGATGTGGGGCTAAACATGGCCATGAGGGGATTCAACAGGTTTGTATTAAACGACGAATATGCTCGAATCAATCCGGCTTCTATGCGAGAGAATTTGAAAACTTTTCCGGTTTGGGATACCAATAGTTTTTCCACCAACTTGATAGCTCATCCTTATCACGGGTCGATGTATTTCAACAGCGCGAGGACAAACGGTTACGGGTTTTACGGTTCAATTCCGTTTACCTTCGGAGGAAGTTTAATGTGGGAATATTTGATGGAAACAAAACCGCCCTCCATGAACGATTTAATAGCCACCACAGTGGGCGGAACTGCTTTGGGTGAAATAACTTTTCGTTTTTCCGATATAATTCTCGATGACCGGACTCACGGCTTTGAGCGATTTTTACGGGAATTCACAGCCGGGATTTTTGCTCCCACAAAATTGATTAATCGGGTCATGACAGGTGACGCGTGGAGAGTAAAAAGCGAAAAGGGAAACGTTATTGCAGCGTTGCCGTTTGTATTAACTATCGGAGCGGGCGGGAAAATGATTAAAGAAGACAACAAGCCCGGTTACAACACCGGAATTGGTATTGATGCGAACGTGCAATACGGTAATGTGTTTGAAGAACCCATCTACAAACCTTACGACTGGTTTTGGATAAACGGTCATTTCAACATCCTTGAAGGAAGTGTATATTTAACTCAAATAAATGGAATAGGGGCTATTGTAAATAAAAGTTTGTACGAGAAAAACGGTCTGAAAATTATGGGAGGTGTTTTTCAACATTTCGACTACTATAATTATAAAATGGACACCAAAAGCGGACAAGTTATAACACCCTATTATATCTCAGAAGCCGCCGCTGCCGGACCGGGACTGCTCATAAACAGAAAAAAAGAGAATGTAAATCTTCGCACTCGCGCGTTTTTCAACGCCATCGGTTTAGGGGCAAGCATTTCGGATTATTTCGAAATAGACGACCGAGATTACAACATGGGTAGCGGAATGAGTTTGAAACTGTACACCGACTTAATTATTAAAAACAAGTTCCATGTTTCTATACTTTCCGAAAACTACCTCATTTACACTTGGAAAGGGATAGATGAAAAGTTGTCGTTGAAAGATCTTACTGTTCCGGAAATTGATTTTTTGAATGTTCAGGGTGATCGAAGTACGGCAAAGCTGAGAATCTTTGGCGCAGAGTTCAGATACAGGATAAACGACCTTCTGTACGTTAAATTTAACAACAGATATTTCACCAGAAACACTTCCTATAAGTTTTTCCCAAAAGTGTTTTACCGCTCGCAAGAAAATTACTTAAGCGTGGGAGTGATTGTTTAAAAGTTACAGTAAAAAACAAATTAAAAGAAGTAAATCATGCAATTAGAAATAAGTGCTAAAAATAGCAGAAACGTTTTGAGTAGGATAACCCGTTGGGAATAGGCTTCCTACCTGTTCGTCACGGCAAATAAATCGACAGGCAGCTTCTTTTTTTTCGAGAGAGGGTAGGGCTTACGACGGAAAATTTAAGCCGGCAATCTATTCAACGTTGCGGTCCGCTGCAACCATCACTTATCGCTGTCAACGTAAAACGTTACATAACCATATTCAACAAACTCAAATAAAAGTTATCTTTGCAACAGTGTTTTATTTTCTCTTATCGACAAAAAAATATGAAAATGGAAATTACACCAAGACAATTAGAAATTATTGAAGCTACGGGAAAAATTCTTACCGTTTCGGGCGTGAACGGATTAACGATAAAAAATCTCGCAAGTGAAATGAAATTTTCCGAAAGTGCCATTTATCGGCATTTTTCGAGTAAAGAAGAGATTATCATAGTCATGCTTAAATATTTGAAGAACAATATAGGCAACATCTTAAGCACTCTGACCAAAACCGATGATGTGCAGAAAGATTTTAAAACATTTTTCAATAAAATCAGCAGCTATTTCAAGGAAAATCCACACTACGTGGTTGTAGTATTCTCGGAAGGATTGATGGATGAAAGCAACAAGATAAACGATGAAATATTCGGTTTAATGACTGTTACAAGCAGTTATCTGAAGCCTATTTTGCAAGAAGGACAAAAACAAGGATTATTTATTTCGTCTGTTTCAACCGATGAGTTAACGATGATATCGATTGCTACTTTCAAGCTTCATATGTTCAATTGGAAATTTGATAAATTCAAGTTCAATCTGTCTGAGAGTATCGAAAAGATGTCCACCTCACTGCTGGAACTCTTAAAGTGCAACCCTGAGTCATGAACAGAGTAATCCGATTTCTTCAACATGTAACAACACCCTAAAAAATTTATCGCATTATGTTAGTAAGCACTCACAAACTTATATTTCTGTTATTCCTGCTGTTAACGGGAAATACAATTCAGACCAATGCTCAGGTATGGAACCTGCAACAATGTATTGATACGGCTTTGGTTCACAACAAAAATCTGAAAGTAAACTATAACAACCGGCAAATAAGCGAGCAGCTCAATAAAGAAGCTCGTGCTAATTACTTGCCAAAAGTAAACGTTAGTTCCGACTATAAATATTATATAGAGCAACCAACGCAGTTGATACCCATGTCGATGCTGGGCGGCCCGGAAGGGAAATACAAGGAGGTTCAAATGGGTGTACCGCACAACATTACGGCAAATATTCAGGCATCCATGCCGATTTACAATTCTCAACTTATAGGGGCCATCAGAAAAACCGAAATTGCTTCATCCATAAGCGAATTGCAGTACAAAAAGACCGAAGAACAACTGTATTACGAGATATCCAACTTGTATTACAATGCGGTTGTCATGGAAAAGCAAATAAACTTTATCGACAGCAACATAGTAAACAGCGAGAAACTTCTCGAAAATACAAAACTATTGTACCGGCATTTATTGGTAAAAGGTTCCGACGTTGACAAGGTTGAACTCCAGTTGTCGCAATTAAAAACACAACGCGATATTGTATCCAGCAAGCATATTCAGGTTATGAACGCGCTGATTTTCACGATGGGGATTTCACAGGACGAACCGTTTAGCATAGACACCGATATCCGGTTCGAAGATGCGTTAGCCTATATACAAATTCCCACAATTGATATGCAGTTGGTTGAGACCCGAAATAAATTACTAAAAAGCGAGCTGCGGACACTCAAAAACTCAAGATTGCCGTCTGTCGCCATTTTTGGGTCATACGGAAAGCTGGGATACGGTTATGATAAAAAGCCTAACGATTTTCTCGACTTCTACAATTTCGGCGTTGCGGGAATCCAAGTCTCCATCCCCATTTTCAACGGAACGGTAACGCAGCGAAAAATCAATCAGAAGAAACTTGAAATTACCAACAACGAACTGCAAAAAGAGCTCATTTTCGAACAAAACGCCATGCAGGTTGAAAACGCAAAAAATACGAAATTTACGGCGCGTCAGACTATCGAAAATGTGGAAAAACAAATCGAACTTTCCAAAAAAGTTTATAATCAAACCGTGTTGCAGCAAAAAGAAGGTACTGCATCGCTAATTGATGTGTTGCTGGCAGACACTTCATTGCGTGAAGCACAGCAAAGTTATCTCACTGCTGTTGTAGATTACTTGAAAGCCAATCTCGAACTTAAGAAATTAACCGGAAACATATTAAACAACCATTAAAATGAATAAGAAAAAAATTATTACAATCGTTGTCCTCGCCGTAGTGTTGGGAATCGTAATTTTAAAATTAGTGAGCAACAAAAAAAGCTACGAGGAGAGAATATTCAGGTACGACGCCGAAGCGCCGGTAAACGTAATTACGGATACGATACAGCTGGGCGAAGCGACAGACAGAAACAGATATACCGGGACTTTTGAGCCAGATAGGGAAACGAAAATCAGTGCCGAAGTGCAAGGGAAAATTAATTCGATATTAGTCGATTTAGGAAGTTATGTCAGACAGGGACAATCGCTAATCCAATTGGACAATTCGCTTTTAAGGCTTCAATTGGAAGGTGTGGAAATTCAAATCAACGGACTAAAGAAAGATGTTGAGCGATATACCGCACTCGCGCAAGCCGATGCAATTCAAGGCGTTCAACTTGAAAAAACGAAAATCGCCTACGAGTCGGCACTTGTGCAGAAAGCCACACTGGAAGAGCAGATAAGAAAATCGAGTATCCGTGCTCCGTTCAGCGGCGTAGTAACGGCAAAAATGACCGAAGTGGGAGCGTTTGCCGCGCCGGGTATGCCGTTGTTGCAAATTACGGACATATCGAATTTGAAATTCACGATAAACGTTACAGAGAACGAGTTGAGTAAATTTAAAATGAAACAACCTTTTACGCTCTTTGCCGATGTTTATCCCACACTGGCATTGCAGGGGAATGTGAGTATGATTGGCAGCAAAGCCAATATGGGAAACAGTTTTCCGGTGCAGTTTAATGTTAAAAACACTCCCGACTTGCAGATAAAATCGGGTATGTTCGGCAAAGTAAGTATGGACGGTGCAAACATACTGAAAGACAAAATAATAATCCGCTCTTCGGCTATCGTAGGGTCGGATATTAAACCTCAGGTTTATGTTGTTAGAGAAAATAAAGCGTATTTACAAGATATCATTATAGAATCGCGAACAGAAAACCAAGTGATTGTATCCGAGGGACTTTCGGTTGGAGATGTGCTCGTGACAACCGGTTTTATTAATCTTTTTGAAGGAGCAAGCATAACAACTAACTAACAAGAAAAGCTGTGAAACGAGCATGTAAATCAGTTGTAACCAAGCAAATGATTGTTGCAGGTTGCTTCCGGCTAAGATTTTCAAGTGGAAGTCGGCGATTTCGCTTCGCTTAATTCCATACGACTTTAACGAAAAAAATAAAAAATAATCGTATGAATTTAATAAAAACATCTATTCAACGTCCATCGCTTATTATCGTATTGTTCGGGGTTCTTATTTTACTTGGTGTCATCGGATTCAGTAATTTAAGCTACGAGTTGCTTCCCGATTTCAACCAACCGGTAATAGTTATCAGAACCGGTTATCCCGGAGCCGATCCGACAGAGGTAGAAAACTCCGTTTCCAAAAAAATAGAAGAAGCCATGGCCAATTTGGAAGGAGTGGATTATATTGAAACAAAGTCCATGCCCAATGCATCGGTTCTGATTGTAAACATGAAATACGGAACCGATTTAAATAAAGCTATGCAGGATGCGCAGCAGTACATTAACAATATCAAGCGCGATTTGCCCGATGATATTCTTGATCCCGCAATGAGTACGGTTTCGCCAAATGATTTGCCCATTATGTCGATAAGCGCTACAAGTAATTTGTCGCAAACCGAGTTTTATCAAAAAGTGATTGACGAGTATCTGCCGCAAATTCAGCAGCTAAAAGGCGTTGCCGAAATCAGTATTATCGGGGGCGAAGCACGTGAAATTCAGGTAAAAGTAGATCAAAGCAAATTAAGGCATTATAAGGTGCCGCTTCCTCAAGTTGTTGAGGCAATCAATCGGTCAGGCATCGATTTGCCGGCCGGTAAAGTAAACACGGCAAACGAGAACAACACGGTGCGGCTGATTGGCAAATTCAACGACATAGAGGATATTAAAAACGTACAAGTAGCCATGCCGTTTCCGGGAAGTCCGGTATATGTAAAAGACATTGCAACCGTTACGGATGGTGTGAAAGAGATTTCGTCCGTAAACCGATTTAACGGAAAGCAAGGAATAGGTTTGATGCTGAAAAAGCAGGGTGATGCAAATGCCGTTGAGGTTTCAAAACTTGTAAAACAAAAAATAAAAGAGATAGAACAAAAAGATGTCGCATCGAACGTGAAGTTCGTTATTGCCGATAACAGCACAGACAACACTATCTCGGCGGTAAACTCAGTAATTGGAGACCTTACTCTCATCATAATTCTTGTTTCACTCATCATGCTGGTGTTCCTGAAAAGTTATCGAAACTCACTCATCGTTTTGGTTACGGTACCTACATCGCTGATCACCGCTTTCGGACTCATGTGGCTGCTCAATTACACACTCAATCTCATGACTTTGCTTGCCATGTCGCTCTCCATTGGCTTTTTGGTTGATGCAGCCATTGTAGTGGTGGAGAACTTCCAGCGACATTTGGATATGGGAAAAAACAGAAGAACTGCGGCGCTTGAAGCTGTAGTTGAAATAAAATACGCGATAATATCCATGACGTTGGTAAACGTAGTGGTATTTTTACCTATTTTATTCCTGCAGGTATTTGTTGCCGATATGCTAAAACAGTTTTCCGTAGTTGTGATTGTCTCCACGTTAGCCAGTCTGTTAGTCAGTTTCACACTCACTCCGTGGATGGCTTCGAGATTGGGAAGGAGGGAGAAAGCTGCGTCGAACAACATTTTCAACAAAGGATTGACGTGGTTTGAAGACAAGTTAAATAAATTCATCGAGTGGTACGAAGGAGCATTAAAATGGGTGTTTAATCATAAATTGGTTTTCGCGGGAGGCATTGTTCTCTTGTTGTTTGCAACCGGTATAATGATGAACTTAGAAATTATTGGAAACGAGATGATGGCTACCGGCGATCAGGGAAAATTTAAACTCAATCTAGAGTTTGACAAATCGGTAACGGTGCAGCAAAACAACATTCAGACTCAAAAAATCGAAAACTTCATATTGTCTCAGCACGAAGTAGCCTCACTGTTCAGTAACGTTGCCGGGCCAACAACCGGCATGGGAAGCTTAGGTGTTGGCGAATCAAATAAATCGGAACTTACGATTCAATTGAAGCCGGAAAAGCAAAGAGAAAGAACGACGGAAGAATTCATGAAATTTCTCCGGAAAGAAATATCGAATCTATATCCGGGAGTCAACGTATCTATGTCTGTTCTGGGATTGCTGCCCAAAAGCTCGCCCATTAAAATCACACTCAGCGGAATTGACCAAGATATCGTTATGAATACGGGAAAAGAACTCCAATCGGTCGTTCAGAAAATACCCGGAGCCGACAACGTGCAGCTATCTGTTCAACAAGGCAATCCCGAGTATGTGGTTAAACCCGACAAGGACAAAATGCAACGGTTAGGCTTGAATACGGCTTTTGTTGGTATAAGCTTGAGAACCGCTTTTAACGGAAACGAAGATGCGACCCTAACCGACGGCGGAACAGAATATCCTGTACGAATATGGGTAGATGACTTTGACAGAAGAAATTTCGAAGACGTCAAAAACCTGACTATCATGAATCCGATGGGGTTAGCTGTAAATGTCTCGCAATTCGCGAATGTCGCTCAAAACGATGCTCCGTCAATGCTTGAGCGGCTCAACCGACAACCATCTGTGACACTCACGGCAGAGTCTTTCGGACGTCCTGCAGGCTCCACGGCAAACGATATAATCGCTTCCATAAAAGAGAATCCTCTTCCCGATGGTGTCCAGTTGTTCTGGGGTTCCGATGTGAAAACACAAAACGAAAGTTTTCGTTCCATTGGCTTTGCCCTACTCATTGCCTTTATACTTATTTATTTGATATTGGTAGCTTTATACGACAATTACATTTATCCTTTTGTAGCCATGACATCCGTTCCTGTGGCCATTATCGGTGCTTTCCTGGCTTTAACCTTGTCGGGGAATAATGTTACCTTGTTTGCCCTGTTGGGTTTGATTATGTTGATGGGATTAGTGATAAAAATTGCCATACTTATCGTGGATTTTGCCAATCAGGAAAAAGAAAAAGGAGTGTATTACAAAGATGCGCTGATTCACGCCGGCAAAGAACGCATACGTCCCATATTGATGACTACGCTCACCACCGTACTCGGAATGTTGCCCGTTGCTTTGGCGCAGGGAACTGCCAGCGAATGGAAAAACGGAATGGCATGGATTATCATCGGAGGGTTGCTTTCTTCGTCTGCACTCACCATATTTGTTGTGCCCATGGCCTATCTTATCGTGGACAGGGTAAAAGAAAAAAGAGCGGAAAAAAGAAAACAAAAAACATCTGTATTTGCATTAAACTAAGAACCGAGGCTCCATGTAATTTCACGTGGAGCCATTATAAAAAATTGATTTATGAAACCAATGAACAAGAAAGAAATGACCGATATCCTGAAAATGCTTTCAGTAGATCGGGAAAGAACCAATATTTTAAAGAAATACGAACAGGTAGCGCTTGCTAAGTTAGTACAACTTGTTCCGCGTTGGATGACATCGAACATGTTGACGGCATTAGGACTTTTCGGCAATATAATCGTAGCCGCATCATTTGTGTTGGCACATTATCTTCATCCGAATTTCCTTTTTTTGGGTATATTGGGTTTCGCAATAAACTGGATAGGCGACTCGTTAGACGGTCGTCTTGCCTATTATAGAAACAAACCCCGCAAATGGTTTGGATTCTCGCTCGATGTAATTGTCGATTGGGTAGGCATTGTTTTTATCGGATTGGGATTCACTATTTACATGGAGTCGGTTTGGGGAATTTTGGGATTCATTTTCGTGGCGTTGTACGGCTGGGAAATGATTATCGCTCTTCTTCGGTACAAAGTGACCGGGAAGTATTTGATTGATTCAAACCTTTTCGGCCCCACTGAACTGCGGTTTATCATTTCCGGAATGCTCATTCTTGAAGTCATTCTGCCGGGCTCAATAATATATTTAACACTGATAGCCATTGCTTTACTTCTTCTTGACTGCTATAAGGAGACTGTCGGCTTATTGGAAATGGCCGATGTAAGAGATATCAGCGAAAAGAGAATTATTTGAGTCATTGTTGAGGTGTCGGGTACCCTGTCGCATTGCGCAAAACTAAGACCTAATGGGATACCGGTTTCCGATAACTGTTAGTGAGAATACATTCAAACGAAGAGGCTGTGTCGAAAGTAAAATCCACTATCAAATTGTTGTTTTTCTCCGCCGGCGGGCGGAGAAAAATCTATATTTTATTGACAAAAAGATGTCTCACTTCGTTCAACATGACAGAACGAAACAATCGCTTGGCTTTTGAGACAGGGCATAAAAAAGAGCAGGATATTTTCCTACTCTTTTCTATTCTGTCAATAAGTTTTTGTTCGTCTTTTTAATTCAGACTGTCGTTCCAGAGTCAATTTAAATAGATGTTGACTAATAAATTAGTTAATTATCATTATACCATTTGGTATTAAAGGCTTCTCTTGTTCGCTTTGAATTTAATAACTCTTTATAGTCGCAATCATCTGTTAATAATAATTCCTGATATTCTGAACTTGATATTCCATATTCACCAAATTCATTTTTTAATTCAACTAAATGCTGCTTTTGCAAACGATATGTTGCATTGTCGTAAACAGATTTAATATGACCTGTTAGATGTTGAGAAACTTTATTCCTGCTACCCATCAATTCATACCAAGCTTCTTTTTCTTGTTTAACAATGTTTATTCGTTGATCAAAACTATAATAATCGTTACTAAACATAGTACTATCTTGCATGAGATTTGAACTGAGTTGATATTCTTTTTCAAAATGCATTTGACCTATTGGTATAAATTTTTTTGCGATTTCGTAATTATCATTAGTTAAAGCCCAATATAAATCCAGTATAGATTGTTGCATTCTCGAATAAAAAGAGGTTCTGAAATGTAAGAAAGTAAAACCTCTTGTTGACCCTGATCCTATATCTGAAATGAAGACTCTTAATGATTCAGCTTGACTGTCGTAAAATCTATTCCACGCATCTATTTCTTTTTCAATAACATTCTGCAATCTGTAATCCTTAGGTAATTGAAGAAGTTTATCTAAATAATAATCACATAAATATTTTTTGTAAACAGAAGTAGTTTGAGCGTAGCCGACAATGTTTTGGAACTCATCCATCTGATCAATATCAATAATTAATTTATTAATAATACTGCTTCTTTGATTATGCTCTTTAATTGTATTTGTTTCTTTGATAATCCCCTTTCTTTCATAGTATTTATCTAACCAAAAATCAATAATAACATTAAGTGTATCAGAGTTGTCGGTCAATAAAATTAATCCGTAAACGGCATTAGATATCTTATATTCATCAGGATATAATTTAGCAAAGTCTTTCGCTTGAATATAAGTTTGGGACGATAATTCTTGAAATAGTAATTCGTAATCCCCCGTTATCTTTATTTGTTCTATTGTATCTTGATTCTGGGAGGATTCAGTATCTTGCTCACTGCGTTGATTATTACAACCAAGTAGAAATAATCCAAGTAATAAAATGTAGTACTTCATTTCTTATCCATTTAAGCCCTAAATTTGTAAATATTCAGTATGAAACTTGCCAGTCAACTGCAAATTTACTTTAGTAATTTCAGATAGACAACTATTTTACGGAAAAAAACTTTTTACAAAAAACGAGTAGCTGAAATTGAAAAAAATAAGCAAAAAGGTTAATTTTCAAGTTTTTAGAAAGTGTCATAATATTGTTTTCACATCATCAATCTTTGCATTAAGAAACAACTTTAATGGTTTGTAAACGATATTAATAATGCGCGAACTATAGTACTCCATTTATGCTGATGAAGTTTTGTAGACTCTCTGTTTTTGACAAATTTAGTAATAGATGAAGCCAAAGCATGAGTATTATTGCAACACTTTTCAACACCGTAGTTTCTGGCCTGGATAACATATTCTTTTATTTGCAAAAATTAGTCACTATCTTAGGGAAATATAGAAAAAACAAAGGGTATCCGTTTAAAGATACCCATTTTTATTCCCACCTTATTATAAGTAGCTGACAATCAGCTTTCGTCGTGGTGCCACCAGGAATCGAACCGGGGACACAAGGATTTTCAGTCCTTTGCTCTACCAACTGAGCTATGGCACCAACATTTCTTTTTTGCGACTGCAAAGATAGACTATTTTTTAGAAACAAAAAAATTTGGAAACAAAAATGTGCCGATTTTTTTTAGGTTATTCGCTAATCGGGTTCCAACCTTGAGCTTTCAGTTCCATTTCCTGTCCGCCGCGGGCTACCAGATAGCAGCCGTCTTCTTCGCTTGTGATGTGTCCGACAAGATGTACACCGGGTATTGTTTCCACTTTTTCGTGCAGCGACAGCGGAACGGTAAATAGCAATTCGTAATCCTCGCCTCCGTTGAGCGCCACGGTGGTAACGTTCATGTTAAATGTTTCCGCCATACTGGCGGTTTGATAATCGATGGGAAGTCGTTCTTCGAAAATGCGACAACCTGTGCCACTTTGTTTACAGATGTGAATAATATCCGACGATAATCCGTCGGAAACGTCAATCATGGCGGTCGGGATAATTTCGTGTTCTTCCAAAAACTTCACGATATCTTTTCGGGCTTCCGGTTTCAGCTGACGTTCCAAAATATACTCTTTTCCCGAAAAATCGGGCTGAACCTGTTCTTTTCCTTCGAAAATAAGTTTTTCGCGCTCCAAGAGTTGCAATCCCATATACGCCGCGCCCAAATCTCCCGAAACGAAGATTAAATCGGTATTCTTGGCGCCGTTTCGGTAAACGATTTTGTCGCTGTCGGCTACGCCGATACAAGTGACGGAAATAGAAAATCCGGTAAGTGAGGAAGTGGTGTCTCCTCCCACGATATCTACGCCGTAAATTTGACAGGCGAGGCGGATTCCGGAATAAAACTCTTCCAAATCCTCTACCGAAAATCGTTTCGATACGCCTAACGAAACCGTTATCTGTTGCGGTGTTCCGTTCATGGCATACACGTCAGAAAAATTAACTACTGCCGCTTTGTAGCCCAAATGTTTGAGCGGAACGTACGTGAGATCGAAATGAATGCCTTCCAGCAGTAAATCGGTAGTAACGAGCGTTTGTTTACCGGCATTATCGATAACGGCGGCATCGTCGCCCACGCCTTTTTTCGATGAAGGCTGTGTGAGTTTTATATCTTTTGTGAGGCGGTCGATGAGACCAAACTCTCCGAGGGTTGAAATTTCTGTACGCATGAATGCTATTTACGAATTACGATCCGCCAAAGGGCGGACAAGTTTTTAGATTTACGATTGAAACGAACAAAATTTTGTTCTCCTTGTCCCTTGTCTCCTTTTCGCCAAGTCCCCGAGTCTTCGTTCACTTCCACTTTCCCCAATCAATAACCACCTCAATATCCGGATGGATACTTTTGGCAACGGGACAAGCGAAAGCGGTATTTTTTAGAATTTTTTTTGTCTTGTTGTCGATAGTTGCCAATGCTTCGGGAATGTGAAACGTGAGGTCTATTCGCGCAACGCGACGAGGGTCGGCTGCCATTGTTTTCAGCACGTCAACTTTCATGCCGTCTATTTTCATGTCCATGCTTTCGGCTTTCATGCCCATAATGGTGAGCATGCACGATGCCAGGCTTGTAGCCAATAAATCGGTGGGTGAAAAGCGTTCACCCTTGCCGTTGTTGTCCACCGGCGCGTCGGTTTCGAGGCTCGAACCACTTTTCAGGTGGGTGCAAACGGTGCGTTGGTCGCCTTCGTAAATTACGTGTGAGGTCATTTTTCTTATCGTATAAAAACGTGAGTGAACAGAGAGAACTCCGCTCACTCACACATTTGTTTTACAATTTGCTTACATGCGTTCTACAATGGCACGCATGATTTCCGCCATTTTTGGCTGGGCAATTTTGGCAGCTTCCTGCACCTCTTCGTGCGAAACTTCCACAATTTTTCCAATCACACCCAAATCGGTGATAATGGAAAAGGCCAACACTTTCATTTTGGCGTGGTTGGCAACGATTACCTCGGGAACGGTGGACATGCCCACGGCATCACCACCAATAATGCGGAAGAAATTATACTCGGCGGGAGTTTCAAATGTCGGACCCGAAACACCCACATACACACCGTGTTGCAGTTTTATATTGCGCTCTTTGGCAATTTCCATCGCCATTAAACGAAGTTCTTTGTTGTACGCCTCGCTCATATCGGGGAAGCGCGTTCCGAGTTCTTCGTGATTTTTTCCGTGCAACGGATGTTCGGGAAAGAAATTAATGTGGTCTTCGATGAGCATGATATCGCCCACGTCGAAACTGGAGTTCATACCGCCGGCTGCGTTTGAAACAAACAGATATTCAACGCCCAACGCCTTAAAAACACGGATGGGGAAAGTTACCTGTTTCATGTTGTAGCCTTCGTAATAGTGAAAACGTCCCTGCATGGCAAGTACGCGTTTTGTGCCGAGCGTACCGATAATAAGTTTTCCGCTGTGACCCTCTACGGTTGAAACCGGAAAATTTGGGATTTCGGTATAAGGAATTTCGGTTTTGTCTTTAATTTCTGCGGCAAGTTCGCCCAATCCGGTACCTAAAATAATGGCGGTGTTGGGTACGTCGCTGATTCTACCTTTAAGATAATCTGCTGTTTGTTTGATGGTTTCTAACATGTCTATTTATTTTTTTATTGAATGAATCTTTTTCGCTTTTTTCTAAAAATACTACTTCGATAGGGATATAGTATAGTTTTTTCTTAAACTCTTCCTTCAAAAACGTCAACGCACGAAAGCGAATGGCATCTTTTTCCGTGGTAACAATTATTTTATCTTCATCATCCACATCAACAGCGTGCATTTCAACGTTGATTTCTTCGATATCTTCTTCTTTAAAAAAGTGATGATCCGGGAAGAATTTAGGATATAAGTTGTACGTTTTCAGTTCTAATTTTTCTACTAACGGTTGTGGCGATGCAATTCCCGTAACCAAGAAAACGTGTTTTTTGCGCAAGTCATCGGGATCCAGCGTTTCCGGTTGAATCTCTGGAAATACGGGAGTGATATTTCCATATTCGAAAGTGGTGAAATACAAATCCTGATAGGGAAATAAATCCAGACCGTTTTCATAAATTCGAAAATCGATGGGCTGCATATCGCGGCTGCACTTGGTGACTATTACCGTAGATGCCCGGTGCTTGCCTTTCAATGGCTCGCGCAGATTGCCTGCGGGCAGCAAATTGTCTTCATAAACCGGCCGATTGCTGTCGACCAGCAAGATAGAAAGCGACGGTAACACATGACGATGCTGAAAACCATCGTCTAACAGAATAACGTCGGGGCGCTCTTCTTTGTCGATTGACAGAATTTTTTCGATGGCGCTTTTGCGGTTTTTATCCACCACAACAAGCGTATCGGGGTACTTCTGTTTAATTTGCAGCGGCTCGTCACCCACGTCGCCGGGTTTGGAGTCGGTGTCAACGATCTTGAACCCTTTAGTTTTGCGTTTGTAACCACGACTCAGCACCGCCACTTTGTATCTGGGCGATAGCAAGTTGATTAAATATTCTACGTGCGGCGTTTTTCCGGTTCCGCCCACGGTGATATTTCCCACGCAAATAACGGGAATGTCGAATTTGTGCTGTTTCAATATTTTCGTGTCAAACAGCTTGTTTCGAAGCCCCACACCGACACCGTACAACCACGCGAGCGGCAGCAGCGAACGACGTATTTTGGGTGGAGGCTTATCCATTATTTTCGATTTCAGATTGCTAATTTACACCGATTGTTGTTGGAATGTTTATTTTTGCAGTTTCGGCACTTTAGGAAGAGTCGCCGACAGTTTTTACTTGATATTCAAATCGTACGGAATACGTGCCTGAATAAAATCTTGTTCTTTTATGTCTTTTAAAAGCAGAAACATGTCGTAGCTTTCTCCTAAGTAGCTTTTCAGCGTTTTAGCAGCCAGTTCTTCTTTGTTTTTGTTGAGAATTTCTTCGAAACGCGATCTCATTCTCGGGTATTCGAACACGGCATAACTTTTTCCCAGATTTGCCAATTCGGCAGCGAAATGAATAGCTTCGTCAATTCCACCCAATTCGTCAACCAACCCGATTTCTTTCGCATGGTTTCCTGTCCAGATCCTGCCTTCGGCATATTTTGCCAAGCTGTCTTTGGGCATTCCGCGACCGTCGGCGCAGCGCGTTAAAAACAAGTCGTAACCGTTATCCACATACGATTGCATCATTTCAACTTCTTTAGCGTTGAAAGCGCGTGAAATGTTTCCAAAATCGGAAAACTCATTGGTTTTCACAACATCCGCGTCGATGCCCAATTTATCGAGCGTACCGCTTAAGTTGGGAAATAATCCGAAAATTCCGATTGAGCCGGTAATGGTGGTCGGTTGAGCCACAATTTTATTGGCGTTGCAAGCGATGTAATATCCGCCCGATGCCGCCAAGTCGCCCATGGAAACTACTACCGGTTTTTTTTCTTTCAAATCGGAGATGGCTTTCCAAATCTGTTCCGAGGCATAGGCGCTTCCACCTCCCGAATTGATACGGAAAACTACCGCTTTGATGTCGTCATCTTTACGGAGTTTTTCGATTTCATTCACTATGTATTTATCCTGAATTCCGGTTGAACCGTTTCCGGACGTTATATTGCCGGCGGCATAAAGCAGCGCGATGGAATTACTCGATTTTTTGATAGCCTGTGTTTTTACCGTTTTCATCTCGGCAACGGTAGCAGACGGGATTTTCGCGTCAGCATCGACTCCGATGAGTTCGCGGAGATAATTTTTCATCTCGTCTTCGTAAAGAATCGTATCAACTAAATTTTGTGTCAACAGAAAATCGGCTTTTTTCAACATCGGGAATTGGTCGGCAATAGAATCTATCTGAGAGGATTCCATGTTTCTTGATGCCGCCATATCGATTTTCATGGAGTTCCAGGTGTCGTTGATAACCGAACTCACTTGTTCTCTGTTTGCCGCGCTCATCTCTGTTTGTGTAAACGGCTCAACAGCAGATTTATAAGTTCCCACTTTAAAGAGTTGCACTTCTACTCCAATTTTTTTCAGTGCATCTTTAAAGAAGAAAGGCACCGCTGCCATTCCGTGAATATCGAGCATGCCTTGAGGATTGATGGCTACTTTATCGGCTACGGATGCTAAATAATAACCACTTTGCGTGTAATTATCGGCGTAAGCCACAATAAATTTTCCACTTTCTTTAAAATCTTCCAGTTCCTGACGAATTTCGGCTAACGTGGCGTTGGAAGCGGAAAATATTCTGGAATCGAGATAAATTCCTTTTATTTTGTCGTTGTTTTTGGCTTTACGAATGGCACCCACAATGTCGTTTAATCCCATGGTTGCCGTTCGGTTGCCGAGCAACTCGCTAAAAGGGTCGTTCTCGGCGGAGCGCTCTTGAATGGCGCCTTGAAGCCTTAGATTTAATACGGAGTTGTTTTGCAAGAAAAATGATTCTTGTTTGCCGAACGAACTAATCATCGACCCCATCATGGCAAACATTATCAGCATGGAAATAATCGAGAAAATAACACTCGCAATGATGAAGCCCAATGCCGACGCTAACATCATTTTAAAAAAATCTTTCATAAATTTGCGTTCTAAATTGATTGTAAACACAAAAATAGAGAAAAAAGAATTATATTGCAATTGAAAACAATTACATTTTAGTTTCTTTATACTTGTAAAATAATTTATTATTGAAAAAATCGGGATTCATTCTACATGAAATTGTTGTGGGAATAAAAATCACGGAAAATTAATAAAAGTTAAATAAACGTAAATAGGCAAAGAAAGTGGAAAAACGATGCAGCGTTTTTTCGTTTTTTCCATCTTTATTAATGTAAGCGATAAGCATGGATGATTCGCAGTTAATAGTAGCATGTAAGAAGCAGAACCGTAGTGCTCAAAAAGCACTATACGAGTTTTATGCTCCAAAGATGATGGCTGTTTGCCTGCGGTATTGTCAGAATGAGGAGACTGCGCGCGATTTGTTGCACGACGGATTCCTTCAGGTCTTTACGCAAATAGGCTCTTATTCGGGCAAGGGTTCTTTTGAAGGTTGGTTACGCAAGATTTTTGTGAATATAGCTCTCGAGAATTACAGGCAGGAGAAAAAAAAGTTTGATTTTCTGAATGATTACGGAAAAGATGAGTCTGCTTTTTTAGATACTCCCGAAGATGATTCCCTTGATGTGGGCGATATTCCGCGGCAAGAACTCTTGAACGTCATACGTGAGATGCCCGAAGGATACAGAACGGTGTTTAATTTAGTGATTTTCGAGGATGTTCCGCACAAGGAAATCGCTTCTATGCTGGGAATAACCGAGAACGCGTCGCGCTCGCAATATTTTCGGGCAAAAACTTTTTTACAAAATAAAGTGCAATCAATGTTGAAAAAGAAATATTTATAAAAAGCAGATGAAGTTTTACAAACAATTTATACAGAGCACGCCAATTCGATAACGTTCACGATGTTCACGGTAAAGTGGCGGTGTTGAATTGTTCAACTAAAATCAGTTTATCGGCGAAGCATCGTCGCCAAAAGGCACTATCCGATAAGTTTTTATTGTAGTTTTTCATCGAACAAAATTTATGAACCAAAAAGATATTTTTAAAGAACAACTGAAGGCTGCTTTCAGCGATTTTGAGGCTCCTGTACCTCACGATGGCTGGGAAAAGTTGGAGCAATCGCTCAATGCCGTTGCACGGGCAAAAATTGTCCGCCGCAATTGGTATATCGGTTCTGCTGCTGCCGTGGCGGCTATTTTGCTGGGTAGTCTGTTCTTTCTGAAATCGCCTCAACCCATCGAGCAGGAAACCACTATCCTTACTGAGGAGACTACGTTAAATAAAGTGGAAAGTACCGATAAACAGGATGTGCAAGTAGCCCAAGCGGATCCGGTTATGGATACTGAAAAAAGCGGCCGCACCAAATTGGGGCGTCAAACACAGGAAATTCTTGTTGCCAAGCAAATCGAACGAAAAGAAAGTATATCGCAAATAACAGGCCGGGTCGCAGAACAGACGCCTGAAGAAATTATTATTGCGGAGCAATCCGAAGAAAAGAAAACTCAGGTAACGGAAAAACAAAAAACTCAACCGGAAGAAAAAAGAGAAACCTCGCTCAATCAGGATGAAATTGACCGATTAGTACAGGAGTTTGCCGAAGCCGGGAAAAGAGATGTATTTGCCGGACAGGAATTGAAAGATAACAAGAATAAACCCTTGATGCTCGCCTTGAACGCGAAAGGCGGATTGTCTGCATCGCAGAAAACGGTTGTAAACAGCCCCATGACTTTGCGGAGCGCCGGAGTATCCACCGACAAAGGCAGCGATGGATTTGACGGAAATATTGTGGGAGGCAATTTGTCTGCCGACTACGGAGCCACCCAAATCGCCACGAACAATACCGCGAATAATATTGCTGAAATGGAGCATGACCAGCCGTTTTCGGTAGGTTTCACCGTTTCGAAAACCATCGTAGAGCGTTTATCCATTGAAACAGGAGTGGTTTACACCTACTTGTTTTCGAAAGCCAAAAACATGAATATCAATTTCCGCAATCAGGAAACGCAGCATTTCCATTACTTGGGAATTCCTGTCAATATGAATTATAACTTTCTGAATTTTGGGAAATTAGGATTATTTGCATCGGCAGGAGGAATGATTGAAAAGGATGTTTACGGCAAACAACAATATCAGGCTCAGGTCACTAATGACTCGGGAAGTCATGTAGGTGAAGAGTGGGCAATTAAGAAGATTAGCCAAAACAGTCCGCAAATTTCAGTAAATGCCGGAATAGGAGTGTTTTATCCCATTTACGGCAGATTTAATTTATACGGGAAAGTTGGCGGTTCTTATTATTTCGATGCGAAGAATGAATATAAAACTATATATTCCGACAAGAAAATCATTCTTGATTTGAATGCCGGTATTCGGTTTGATTTTTAATAACTATTTAAAATAATTTATGTAAATGAGAAAATTGATTTTATTTTTTACTGCAGTGAGCCTCGGGCTTACAATGACATCATGCCTTGATGGCAACCAGAACTTTAGTGAATCCAATATAGTCTATATCGACCAAGTCGGCACGGGTGCAATATATGGAAAGACACTTAATGGCAGATTGATTACATCAGATAAAATGATGCTGATGGAGCCGGGCACATTTAAATTTTTCCATTACAGTTGGGAAGAAAGTTACGGCTATACACAAATCAGCGACAATTTAAGCGCTAATAAAGTTGTGATTCACGGAGATGTGGTTGATGTTAAAAATACCTACTTAGAAATGAATCCGGTTGTCGAAGTTGAAGACCCTCTCCATTTTAATGAAATTAGACTGCCGCCTGTTTATCATCCCGAAAGTGTTTTGTTTGGTGACAAATGGCTTTTCGAGTATTATTATACGGGTAAAGAGGGTGAAATACCGGTTGTTACTTTCAATAAACGAGAAGCTTCAGAACAATCTCCCGATAACGTTCAAATTGATATACGTATCACAAAAACCGGAACGCCTAAAGAGGGTGCCACCGAAAGAATAATGGGAGACCTGATTTCTCTTGACATGAGAGCCTTGAGACAAATGTTCAGCGGACAGAACAAAGATATCAATATTAAGTTTTATTTTTACCAAAAAGACCGACAAGAGTTGCAAGAATCTCAAACTTTCAACATGACTATAAAAAATTAAGCTTTATAATTTGGGTAACTACAGCAAAATATTAAATAAAAAAAGCTGCTCCAAACGGGGCGGCTTTTTTGATGCAAGATGCGATTTTGAGATACGCGTGGGTTAGGCCCCCTGTCAGTCGGCAGACAGGGTTGCGGATTTCGGAACACGCGGTTGAGTTGCAAGCTGCCGGTATGCACCTCGTCCACTTGCTAACAGGTCTGTTTATCAGCTTGTTTGCTTTTTTTCGTCCACTCGTCCGTTTGCACATTGTGCCGAATACAAACAAAAAAAGCCGTCCCAAACGGAGCGGCTTTTTGCGTATCAATTAGTGAGGATTACTCTTCAGCTTTCGGCTCTTCGGGCGAAGCCTCAGTTGCGGGTTTTTCCTCTACTTCTTCTTTGGCTTCTTTTTTCACCTCGGTTTCCTCGGCTTTGGGAGCCTCTTCTTTTACCTCTGCTTTTTCGGGTTTAGTTTCTTCAACCTTAGCCGGTTCAACTTCTGCCTTTTTTTCTTCAGCCTCAGTCTTCTCTACGGCCTTAACCTCTTCTTTTGCTTCGGCTTTAACCTCTTCTTTCACCTCTTGGGTTACTTCCTTGGCTTCTTCTTTGGCTTTTGCTTTAGCTTCTTTTTTGAAAGCTGCCACCTTTTGGTTGTCGAGTTTTTCTTTCAGAGCAGCCAGTTCTTCAATATCGCCCAGCGTGGTTTTTTCCATAACAGGAGTCACCAAAGCAGATGGCTGGCTTTCTTTCTTACTCTGACGTTTGCCTCTTCTGCCTTCGTCGCCACCGTCTCGCGCGTCTTCGTGAATACGGCTGTGTGAAACGATAATGCGTTTGGCATCCTTGTTGAATTCGATAACTTTAAATTCGAGTTTCTCGTCGGCTTGAGCTTGTGAACCGTCTTCTTTCACCAAGTGCTTGGGTGTTGCGAAGCCTTCTACGCCGTAAGGCAATGAAATGATAGCGCCTTTATCTACAAACTCGAGAACGGTACCTTCGTGAACGGAGCCCGTAGTGAAGATAGTTTCGAAAACATCCCACGGATTTTCTTCCAATTGCTTGTGTCCAAGGCTTAAACGACGGTTTTCTTTGTCGATTTCGAGAACCTGAACTTCGATGGGAGCACCAATCTCGGTAACTTCGCTCGGGTGTTTGATTTTCTTGGTCCAAGACAAGTCGGAAATGTGAATCAAGCCTTCAACGCCTTCCTCTATTTCAACAAACGCACCAAAATTGGTGAAGTTGCGAACGGTGGCGGTGTGCGTGCTTCCAACCGGGTATTTTTCCTCGATATTTTCCCATGGATCCGGTTTGAGTTGTTTCACGCCCAACGACATTTTACGGTCTTCTTTGTCGAGTGTAAGGATAACAGCTTCCACATCGTCGCCCACTTTCATAAAGTCTTGTGCGCTGTGCAGGTGCTGAGTCCAGCTCATTTCCGATACGTGAATCAAGCCTTCCACGCCCGGCGCTACTTCAACAAATGCTCCGTAATCGGCAATGACAACCACTTTTCCTTTTATGATGTCGCCCACTTTCAGGCTATCGTCCATAGCATCCCACGGGTGCGGAGTCAATTGTTTCAATCCGAGAGCGATGCGTTTTTTGTCGTCATCGAAATCGAGAATTACCACGTTGATTTTGTCGTCCAATTTAACTACTTCGTCCGGGTGCTGGATGCGTCCCCAAGAGAGGTCGGTAATGTGGATCAAGCCGTCAACGCCGCCCAAGTCAACAAATACACCGTAGGAGGTGATGTTTTTAACCACACCTTCGAGTACTTGACCTTTTTCGAGTTTCGAAATAATTTCTTTCTTTTGTTGTTCCAGTTCTTCTTCGATAAGAGCTTTGTGCGAAACAACCACGTTTTTGAATTCAGGATTGATTTTTACTACCTTGAATTCCATTGTTTTGTCAACAAAGATATCGTAGTCGCGGATAGGTTTCACGTCGATTTGAGAACCCGGCAAGAATGCTTCGATGCCGAATACATCTACAATCATACCGCCTTTGGTGCGGCATTTGATGTAACCTTTGATAACTTCGTTGTTTTCTAATGCTGCGTTTACGCGATCCCAAGAGCGCGAAGCGCGTGCCTTTTTGTGAGAAAGGATCAATTGTCCGTTCTTGTCTTCCTGGCTTTCGATATAGACTTCTACTTCGTCGCCCACTTTCAATTCGGGGTTGTAGCGGAATTCGTTCATCGAAACTACTCCGTCGGATTTGAAACCGATGTTTACAACCACTTCGCGTTTGTTCATGGAGGTTACAATACCATTTACCACTTCTTTGTCGTTGATTTTACTCAACGTGTTGTCGTAGCTTTCGGTAAGTTCTTCTTTTTTCTCTTTGGTGTAGACATCACCTTTGGCGTAAGCATCCCAGTCGAATTCCTCTATGGGAGCCACAGTTTTTAAATTGTCTGTCATTTGTTGTTTAAAAATTAATAATTAAAATAAGTTAGACTTTATATTGTCAAAAAAAACGGTGCAAAGATAGCTGGTTTTTTGTTAATAACCAACTCTTTGCACCTCGAATATTGGAAAAATTTTCTGTTTCGCGTACAGAGCGAATACCTAAGACGAAAACTACAGAAGCAGACCTTCCTGAACTTCTTTGCGGACACCAATTCCGGCAATGGTTTCTACTAATTGCAGCGCAAAATCGAAGACGAACGCCGGACCTTTTCCGGTAATAATATTATCGGCAACCACCACTTTCTCTCCGGTGGCGATTGCACCGATTAATTCAGGTTCGAAACCGGGATAGGTTGTGGCTTTTTTTCCTTCCAAAAGACCCAATCCGCCTAAAACCATAGGAGCCGCGCAAATAGCTGCCACGTTCTTACCTTTTTCTGCAAACAATTTTACTTGTTTTTTCAACGCTTCGTGTTCGTTCAGGTTTTTGGCGCCGGGCATTCCTCCGGGTAAAACCAAAGCATCAACATCGGAAAAGTCAAGTTCCGAAAAAACGGTGTCAGCTAAAACGGTGATATTGTGAGCTCCGGTAACGTTTTTGTTGTCTGTTATCGACACAGTTTGCACGGGAATTTGAGCCCTGCGTAAGATGTCAATCGTACCCAAGGCTTCAATTTCCTCGAAACCGTCGGCTAAAAATAAAGCTACTTTTTTCATTGTGTAAAGATATTTAGAGTGTTAGAATTTTAGATTTTTAGACTCAAGAGCAAAGAGCCAAGACGAGAGACTATTTGGCGTGCAACCTATGCGCGGACTTTTTGAGCTAAGAGCCAAAGGGCAACAGCCAATAGCCAATAGCCAATAGCTAATAGCCAATAGCTAATAGCCAACAGCCAATCACTAATTCAGATTGAACCTATACGTAATGGTTCCCTGCTGGTTGTTAGCGGAATTTATGGCGTTGAATTTGGTGCGTCGAGCGGCACGAAGCGCCTCGTTGCGGAGAGTGTTGTTGGGAGTATTTGTACCGCGCCCGATTTCAGTATGAATAACGTTTCCCTGCGGATCAACGGTTATATTTACCACTACCGTTCCGTAATCGTTTACCGAGTAGCTGGGTTGTGCCAATCCACCGCTTCCTAAACTGCGGCCTCCTAAATCGTAAGTGCCAATTCCACCGATACCCGATGTCGCTCCCTGCGAAGCATTTCCCGTGGAAACGCCTTGCGTACCGGTGCCCTCAGTTTCACCGCGACTGCCCGAACTTTCTCCAAAAAGACCGCTCATTTGTTGATTAATCTCTCTTCTTCGAGCTTCTTCCTCGCGCTGTCGGCGATCTGCCTCTTCTTGTAAACGACGTTGCTCGGCTAATTGTTCGCGGCGACGGCGTTCTTCTTCGCGTTG
>CAZKZB010000030.1:0-10265 GCA_964557135.1 uncultured Petrimonas sp.
ACTTTTCCCTATTAAATGTCAGATGGCACAAATATAGGGGGAAGTTAGAAGGGGGGTGGGACAGTTGCACAGGTCAGATTCTCAATATTTATCATAAAAATACCAACTTATTTTTCACACGTTACTAAATGAAAAAAATCCTTTCTGTTGCAGAGAGGATTTTTTTGTACAAACAACAGCCGAAAATGTTTCCATTCCCAGCTGTTGAACGCAATTTAAAAGTACTGAAAACAAAAACTATTGTGAACTTTCCGACAAAAACGAGCGGAGTTGCGCCATGCCTTCGTCACCATGAAGATCCACAGCTGCGATTTTTCCGTCCGGATCAATCAAAAAGTTTTTAGGAATAAAGGAAATCGCGTACAAAGCGGGGATTTCCTGATTATCTCTTTTTAATTCTGAAGCGTTTTTCCACGGCAAATTTTCTTCTTCGAGAGCCGTTGCAAAATCATCCATATTGTCGTCGAGCGAAATGCCCAGAATATCGAATTTTTCACCGCCGAACTCTTTATACGCTTTGCGTAAATGAGGAAATTCTTTCCGACAAGGCATACACCAAGATGCCCAGAAGTCGAGCAGTACGTATTTACCCCGATAATCGGATAACCGAATGGTGTTTCCTTCCAAATCGGCGATGGCGAAATCGGGCGCAATTTGTCCCACTTCCAACTTTGCCAAGGCATCGATTTTATGCTGCACAGATTTCATATACGGATGCGTTTTCAGAGAAGCGGCTAATTTTGCCGTGCCTTCTTTGAGCGACGCTAAGTTGCCCGATAGCATGTTTTTATGCAGCAAGTACGCCGACACCGGGCTGTCAGGATTTTCGCCGATAAATCGGTTCTTGTAGTCTGTCGTCATTAACTCGAAAGCATCCATTTCCTCTATCAATGCCTTCTGTGCGCCCTCATCAACCTCGTCCAATTCATAGAATTTGCTTAACACTGCATCTTTCAGTTGGTTGACGCTGTCTTCGAATGCCGTAATCTGCTGCAATTGAAGATTGAATTGAGAATTGGTCTCCAGTTCGGCATTGGCAAGAGTGCCGTCGCTTCCTTTGAGGAGGTATGCGGTATTTTCCAAGAAAATGATTTTCGCGTCGGTAGAAAGCGATTCTCTCAAAATTAAGAACATGGGAAAATCGGTTTTTCCATTGATTTTAAACGAACCGTTTTCAATGCGCACGCTATCGACAATTTCTTCTTCTCCCGTATTTGTTGTATCGACGAGAAACAAGACGGTTTTCCCGTTTAAGGCGTCGAAGTTTTCGCCCGTAATGGTGTATCCTGCGGGTTTTTGTGCACATGATGCTAAAAGCAGCGCTATCAGCGTGATTAGAAAATGTATTTGTTTTTTATTCATAAGTGGTTGAAAATTATTGATTAATCTGTTTTATTTCAGCACTTCGGCCAGTTTTTCCTCCAACTCTTTGCCTCGCAGGTCTTTGTCGATAATCATTCCTTCTTTATCTAACAATAACAAGTAGGGAATGCTTTCTATGCCGTATAGAATGGCGGCGGGACTGTCCCAGGCTTTCAAATCGGACATTTGCGGATAAGGCATTTTGAGTTCATCCATGGCTTTGAGCCACGCATCGCCATCGCTGTCTAACGAAACAGCCACAATTTCAAGCCCTTTGTTTTTGTATTTCTTGTAAAGTTCGATAAGATGCGGAATATCGGCACGACAAGGCGCGCACCACGAAGCCCAGAAATCGATTAATACGAATTTATCTTTCCCGACATAGTCCGAAAGCGATACCGGTTCGTTTTTCGCGTTGTGCATTGTGAAATCGGTAAACATTTTACCTACCGATGAATTTTCCATCCCTTGCAGGCGCTTCACAAGGCGCTTCACGGATTCAAGCTCCTTAAAATCGGCATCGGCAACTTCCAGCACTTCGCGCACTTGAGCCACGTCGAGTATCCTTTTTCCGTTTGAAACGAGGAGATATTTTCCGAAATCGTTGTTGATGTTGGTTCTGATAAAATCGGTAAATATCTCATTTCGAGATAAATTGATGCGTTTGTTCTCTTTTTGCGATGCGGCTATCAGCGAATCGGCAGCATCGGGTTGGGCTTCTACCCTTTCCTCCAACGCCGCATATTCCTGCATCAATTTATCCTGTGTTTCGCGTTCCACAACGAGCAGCTTGTTGTAGGCATCACTTGTGGGCGTGCCGTTCACAAAACTGGGATAAGCGAAACTTACTTTAATAACTCCCGGATGAGTAACAAACGGAATGATGTACTCATCGCCGGGTAAGATTTCGGGGTCGAAGGTTACGAAGCGAAGTTGTCCGTCTGCTGCCTCTTCCTTAAAACTGAATTTACCGTCGGTGATTTTTGAGGAATCCAGCGTAATAAACGTTTCAAAATCGTTATCTATCTTTTGTAGATATATATTTATTCCTTCCGTATCGAAAAAGAATGCTTCGGGGTCAATGCTACCGTCTATCGAGTATTCGTTTTTGTTGGCACAAGCCGTAAACAGGACGGCGATAAATAGGAAAAGAAGTGTTTTCTTCATTGTTTGTTGTTTGTTTTATTGATTATTGTTTTCTCATCTGTCGCAACGCGCAATCGTTCATCACTTGCCGGATGCGTTTTACCTGATCGCGGCTGATGGTGTTGCAGGCCGAAAATTCGTCCATAATATTGTACGAGTCAAACAGATAGAATTTACCCGATTCTTCTCCGTTTAGCGGGAATGTTTTCTTTTCAATTTTGAAAAATCTGTATTCGTAGGAGAAAGTATCGTCGCAATAATCCAAATCGGCGTACTTAGATGGTTGGGGAGTAGGTTCTTCTTCCCAATCACCCTCGTCACCTCCGTCCCAATTTCCTTCGTCACTTCCATCCCAGTCTCCTTCATCACCTCCGTTATATTCGTCATCATTTGAACCTTCTCCTTCTCCTCGTCCGGTTGACAGCAATCCGTAAAATGCACCCAGTCGCATTTCGAAGCGCTCGGTATCGACACCATAACGCCCCATCATCATGTGATACATTTCAGCAAAGGAGACGCCGATTCCCACATCTTCGGGACGGATTTCCTCTATTTCCGATTCGTCTGCGATTGGAGTTAAACGCAAACCGGGAATATCTTCGGGATCGCCAAAAGTATATTTTGGCACGCATTTGCTCATACCAAACGGACCGTGATCAGAAACAAAATCCATCACCCAGATATTCAGGTAAGTAGAAGGGTCAATCATCAAATGTTCGGAGATATAATTGTATGCACTTTCGGCAAAATCGGAATCTGAGTCACCCCATTCGGTTTTACTTACCGTTATTTCCGCCATATTTATGCGCGCAATTTCGAACCGTATGCCTGAGTCGCAACTACTGGGAGCGTTGTTTAATTCGCCGGCAAAAACTTTGTTGGCTCTGTCCACAATTCGCTGCAGCAGTTCGGGTGTAAATTCTTTCACGTTGTTTTTTGTGTTTTTGCTATATACGGCGTGAAAAATAATGGGTACAACCACTTTTTCGTAATTGGGCTGCTCCGCCGAAGTGAGTCTCACGCTCGCTTTGGAGGATGTGATATCACCCACGGTACAGGTAAAATAGGCCGAATCGGTTGTTGCCGTTGTTGAGTATCCTTGATTTGCAGCAAATGTTTTACCGTCAGACGAAGTGATTTGAATCTCATTCAGGGGTACTCTGTCGGCAATCATAGCTACTTCATCCTCGCCGTTTTTATAATACAGTTTTACCTTAAACTTCAACTCGGCTTTGCCGTTGGCAATCAGTTGCGGGCTGTTGGGATGAAGTTCAACCCTCGATATTTTGTCCAGCCCTATGAATTGCACCTTTTCCATTTCCGTTTCCGGCTGACAGGAAAACAGTGCCAGGATAAAAAATGACCAGATTATTTTATATAAATGCTTCATATTCATAGTGTTTTTTATTGATTAGAAATTGCCCCAACCGGGATTTTGTTCAATTTTATTATGCTGCAATTCTGCTACTTTAGGAATAGGCATACAGAAACGGAAATCGTTGTCTTCCAATGTGTATGTTCCTCCTTCGGGCTTGTCTAACGCATCGCGAGACCATCCTTTTTGAATGCGAGTAAGGTCTGTCCAGCGCATACAATAATCAAAACAAAATTCTTTGCGGCGCTCAGTCAGAATAACATCCAGCAAATTTACTCCGTCAGGACGTGTGTATTCGTCTGTGTAACGCGATTGCTCAAAGGTTTTCAGCGCGGCATCTGCTTCGGCATTTTTCCCCAATCGAGCGTTGGCTTCCGCTATAATTAACTGCAATTCGGCTGCCGTAAAGAAACACCATTGATAATAGCCAAAGAATGAGTGATTTACAAATTTCATAATTTCTTTGTTTTCACCAAAAAAGACTTCTTTTCTTTTATCCGTATCGGGGAAAAGTGAATAGAGCGAGTTGGATGCATATTGCGCTTCGCCATATTCCGGCAAACCCACAAGGTATTCGTATCGTTGAAAATCGGACATCACAAAGGTGAGCAACGCGTAATCGGTGTTTTTTATAAGACCAAATCGTGAGTCTTTTACTTCTTGAGCGCGAGCAATAACGTTCAGCGAGAGACGTCCGTCCATTGCTTTTTGAGCGTGTTCGACAGCTTTGGCGTAATCGTTTGATGCTTTGGCTCCCGAATCGCCTTTATAAAGATATACTTGAGCAAGAAGTCCGTGTACAAGATGTTTGTCGAAGAAAACGTTGTATGTTGGCGATGGTTTGGTTGAGTATTGCAAAATTTCCTCCAATTCTTCGATAATAAACGCGTAGTTTTGCGTTTGCGTTTTTCTCGATTTATCATACGTGCTTACTTCTTCCGGGTTGGTATTGATGGGTAAGCCGTATTTGTCTTCGCGATAAGGTGAGAAAAATTGCATCAGGCGGAAAAACTCCCACGCTCTCAAAAACTTCGCTTCGGCTCTCACCATGTTTGTTTCTTCCTCGGTGGAGCCGGGAAAATTGCTTAGTTCGTGAAGAATCATATTGTAAAACCCGATATTACCAAAATGCGTTGTCCACAAGTTTTCGTGAATTTCGGTATGCATCCAGTTGAGTGATTTGTGAAAGTCGCCGCGTTTGTTGCTACCCGCCCAAATATCTAAGTATTTGTTCGGATTGTAATCATCGGAGTAGAAATGAGAAATCAGGTAATCATCGTTAGCATCGAAAAATAGCGTCGTGCCACTCAAATCCTGTCCGCTTATAAAAGAAGTACCTTCGCTAAACATTCGTAAGTGCGCTCCCATAAGTACTCTCACATCATCGTAGGAGCTTACCGCCGCTACATTGGCGGGTTTTACATTCAAATAATCTTGGCACGAATGCAACAAAATCAGCGAAAATAATAAAGTGAATAAACTATATCGTTTCATAATTATCTATTTTAAAAACCAATATTAATTGACAAACTGTATTTTCGGGAATTGGGATACCCGATTTCTCCCATTAGCGAGGGGTCGATACCTTTATAGGCTGTTAGAGTGAACAAGTTGTTTGCCGTGAAAGTGATACGAGCGCTTTCTAAACGCAGCGCGCCTAAAACCTGAGGCGGTAAATTGTATCCGAGCGATGTGTATGTGTTGCGCAAAAAGTCGCCTTTTTCAAGCGTTACATCGTACATATATTTGCTGAAAGCGTTGTCTAACATGGATATTGACGGAATAGCGGCAATATCGCCCGGTGCACGCCAGCGATTTGCATCGGTATAGTATCTGTTGTGCGAAGATAATCCTTTAAACGTGTTGAAAGATTTAATGTAATTACCCGCGTTAAACTCGAAGTTCATTGTGAGCACCCAGCGATCGAAGGTCATAATGCTGGAGAGTCCGCCAATAATGGGCGGGAAAAAATCTCCCAAGAAAACCGGGTCGGGCATTTTCAGTCCCAATGTTTTGTTTCCCGTCAAATCGGCATCAAACTTATTGCCTTCGGCGTCATACACCATGGTGTGTCCGTCTGCCGGGTTTACTCCCGCGAAACGATAGCCAAACCAACCCGAAACCGGATATCCTTCCACAAATTTCGAGTTTCCTTCAGATGCAAGCATTTCGGGAAGATCTGATGTGTCGGTGAAAAAGGTTTTAGTTACAATGTTTTTATTGAAAGCTACGTTTCCACGCAAATTCCAGTAAAAATCGCCTGCTCGAATCACCTGAGCTCCTAAATCTATTTCCCAACCTCGGTTTACTACATTGGCTACGTTTTCTTTCACTGAATATCTTCCAGATGACATTGGCAGCGCTTTTTCGTCTAACAAATCAAAAACGATGTTGTTGTAATAGTTTACGCCTAATTGTATTTTGTCTTTGAAAAAGCTGGTTTCGAAACCGATATTGAAATCTCTTTTCGTTTGCCATTTCACATTCGGGTTGGCATAGCGAAAGTCGGTAGGAACCGGAACTCCGTCGTAAATAACGCTGGTTCCGTATGTCATCAGCACAAACGGGAACGCGTTTTTATCGATGCTTCCCGTGAACCCGTAACCCATGCGTAGCGAGAGTTCATTGAAAAAATCACTTTTAAAATATGGTTCTTTGTGCAAGTTCCATTTTCCGGAAATATTCCAAAGCGGCGTAAACTGATTGGCATCGCCGATAATGTCGGAACCGTCGTAGCGAACAGAGCCGTTGGCTACATATCTATCTTGATAAGAATAGGTTCCGTTCATGAAAAACGACGATAATTTGTTTTGGAAGCGTCCGGTATTTCCCAATTGCGAGAAAGCTATGTTTTTGATGTTGGTGTTTTCGGGCAAATCGGGGAAGCCGATGATGCGGTGCTCTTCGTCGAAAATGGGCGAATAGTTGAACGATGCTTCAATGATATTGTCCGAAATTTCTTGTCCGCCAAATAAATCCAGGTAGTGATTGTCGTTTATATTCAGATTATACTCAAACGTGTTGCGAAAGGTATAGCTCCGCGAGAAAGAGGTACCTTCGTTGAGCGAGCCTCTGACTTGTTCGGGTGAAATTTCTCGGATAATTCGGGAGTTAATCCAGTTCTTGATAAAGTTTGTGTAGGTGTTTGCTCCTTCTATCGTTCTGGAATTGTTGGCACTACCGGCAATAATTCCCTGTGAGGTTAATTTAAGTCCGTTAACGATTTCCCAATCCAATCGGGCGTTTAACGCTCCTTCTAAATAGCGCGATGATCGCGTATTCTTCATTATTTCGTTCTTAGCATTGAACGTTGTCCAAAGATAACCTTCGTGCAGACTACTCAATGCCGTATCCCAACTTTGGTCGTATCCCGTAGGATTTTCATACGGATTGGCGTACAGCGCGTATTGCAAGGTACTGAAAGCTGCTGCCGTATTTTGATTGTATCGATAGGTTGCCGACAAATCGGTTTGAAATTTGAGTTTGCTGCTAAATTCGTGATTCAGTTTCGAGCTGAAACGCATACGTTTATACTCGTTGTTGTATTCCGTTCCGTTTTCGTTCAGGAAATTCAACGAATTATAATATTGTGTTCGATCGGAGCCGCCCGACATACTCACGTTTATTTGTGTGTTGAAACTCGGGCGATAGAGTTCTTTAAACCAATCGGTATTGATGTTTTTCAGTTTATCGATTTCGGCTTGAGCTTCGGCGGGGGAGTAGATTCCGCGATTCAATCGGTGATAAATATCGCTTACTCGTCCATATCCGGTTTGTTCGTAATCGCTGTAGGATTCGATTTCAAACTGAACCTTTTCAGCAGAATTCATCATTCGAATGTTGTTTCGCGGGCGTTCGGTTACGCCAAAATGTGCTGTTACGTTGAACAACGGTTTGCCCGCCCTTCCCGATTTGGTCTTTACCACAATTACTCCGTTGGCGGCACGCGCGCCGTAAATGGCGGTTGCTGCGGCATCTTTCAAAACGGTTATCGATTCGATATCGTCGGGCGAAAGGTTTCCGATTCCCGATTGAAACAGCGAGGCGTTCAAACTGCCTCCCGTGTTCGATAAGTTGGGCGCTTCACCTTGCAAGGGCATTCCGTCCACAATCCAGATGGGCGCCGTACTTCCGGTTAACGAGTTGATACCGCGAATCTGAATACGCGCATCTTCGCCCGGGCGTCCCGAAGTAACGGATGACACACCCGAAATGGTTCCCGAGAGAACCTGGTCCATCGACTTCACATTTAGGTTTTTTATTTCGCCCGAGTGAATGGAGGAAACACTTCCCGTCATTCGCTCTTTTTTTACTTCTTGATAACCGGTAATAATTACCTCTTGCAGCGTAGCTTCGTCATCCAGAAGTACTATATCAATTACTGTTCTTCCGTTTACTTCAACGTCTTGATTTTCCATTCCTACGCACGAAAAAGTCAGTACCGCATTGGGCGACACGTTTTCCAACGTAAAATTACCGTTTGCATCGGTTGCAACACCACGCGTGGTGCCTTTAATAATAACCGCAATTCCGGGCAAGACATCTTTGTATTTGTCGGTAACACGCCCTTTTACGGTAATGACTTTGGGTTGTTGTTCTTGTTCATCTGTCTCATCAGACGCAACAGGCGTGGGTTTTTTCGCGGTTACATAAATAGACACTTGCCGCTCTACCACCCGATAATCCAAATCGGTGTTGCGCAGCAAAATATCGAGAATTTCGTTGATGGACTCGTTTTCAGCGACAATATTTACGCGACGATTGAGTTCTGTCCCGGCTTCATCGGCAATGAGAAACACATAGTCGCTCGATTTTTCGATTTGAGAAAATGCTTCTCGCAACGAGGCATTACGTACGCGTACCGATACCTCTTTTCGTTGCGAATAAACATCGTCGGCAAACAGGGTAAAGGTACTGATAAACAGTAATAAAAGAGATATTCTCATAACTCGTAGCAGTTTTTTGCACTTTTTATCAGAAAAGCGCTTAGTTTTCGATTTTTCTTCCATACATTTGTTTTGAATTTTAGTTTACGGTATTAATAGAGATGTTAAGTAAATTATTATTCGCTTGCGCCGTGCGATGTGCCACCATTGCACGGCGCTTTTTTTGTGGTTATTTTTTCCTGATAATGATTCTATCGTTTTCTCTTTCGTAGTTGGTTGATGAGAGGATGGAAACGGAAGTCATCACGCTGTCTAGATTGTTGGAGAGGAAGAGCTTTCCCGAAACCGTTTTATTTTTCAGCGCAACATCGCTACTTTCGAACGAAACGTTGTAATAGCGTCCCACTTTTTTTAACACTTCCGACATCGATGTTTTCTTGAACTCCATTACGCCGTCGCGCCAACTGATATATTCTGACACGTCAACAGTTTCCGTTTCGATTTTTTCAGATGAAACGGTCGCTTTTTCGTTGGGTTTCAATATCACAGTCGTTTGTTCGCCGGCACTTAGCTGCACGCTTCCTTCAACCAACACAACCGATTCGCTTTGTTCGTCGTCGTAGGCTGCTACGTTGAATTTTGTGCCCAACACGCGTACCGTTGTATGCGAAGTGTGAACAAGGAATGGGTGTTCCGATTTTGCCACCTCGATATAGATTTCGCCTTTTACTTTGATGTTGCGTGTTTTTCCGGCAAATTTGGTCGGGAATTCCAGTTCCGTTCCCGAATTTAACCATACTTGCGTACCGTCGGCAAGTGTGATAAACGAACGTTTTCCGAAGGGAACGATCAAGCGATTTTGTTTGCTTTCGTCTAATGTCAGAGCCTTTGTTTGGCTTGTGCTGTCGGTTACGGAAACTTTCCCTTCGCCAGAAAGTAGTATGGATGAGTGCGACTGTAAGGCAACAATTTGTTCGCCTGTAATCAGTTGGACTTCTTTGTCTGAGAGTGTTTTCCCAATAATTTCGTTTTGGGCGGTAAGCGGTTCGTTTTTCTGTCGGAGGGTGAAAAAGGTGACCGATGCCACAACTAACAACAAACCGGCTGCAACGGAACCCCACGAGAGAATTCGTCGAACTTTATTTCGCTTGTGCGCGCCGATACGTGTTTCGATTTTCCGGTAGAGTTGCTTTTGGGTGTCCGATGAGATATGTGTGTCGTTTAACTTCACATTCTCATCAAACGTGCGGATTGCTTCGTCCATCAACGTTTCCGATTGCGGGTTCTTCGATAAAAAAACCGACCAATAGACATCTAACTCTTCGGTGCGAAAAAGGCGCCAAGAGATAAATTTCTTGTCGTTAAGAAAATCGGAAACAGATTGAAATGTATCTTGCTTGTTCATATTGGCTCAAAATTTCGGGCTTTATATAAACAAGACGACTCAGAAAAAACTTTGTGGACAATTTTTCTGAAAAAATTATATTTTTAACATT
>CAZKZB010000030.1:10365-36361 GCA_964557135.1 uncultured Petrimonas sp.
GACTCAGAAAAAACTTTGTGGACAATTTTTCTGAAAAAATTATATTTTTAACATTCTGGTCCGATAAAAATGTCTAAAAAGAACAACTATGAATAACCGTCCTGTGAGTACCGAAGGTGTTAATAGTTCAGCCCGCTTCGGGGCTGAGACTCAGGAGGTGTTACTATTCCCCGCATTTCATACGGGGTTATTATTGTTTAGCCACTTCGTGGCAAATGCGCGTCGGTGCTCAAAAGCAAATGATGAAAAATATGAACATATACTTATCCAAATGCTTTTAGAAATTAAATCTGCTATAGTGCATTTTTAACATTTTGCTCAGTCGACGGCTAGGTTAAAAAAGCTGAGCAATAAGCAATATCAATGGTAAGGAACGGTTCTGCACATTCTCGCGAATGGCTTCCAAAGCCCTGTAAACGAGCTTTCTCACCGATTCGGGACGCATCTCCATGATGGCGGCTATATCTTCGTACTCCAAATTTTGCATATAGCGCAGATAAACAGCTTCGCGCTGACGGTCGGTAAGCAGGCTGAGCAGTTTTTCCACTTTTTGTTTCAATATGGCGCGCTCTTCTTCATCTTCAATCCGTTCGGAAACTGAGACTTCAACGGGAAACGAGCTTAAGTCTTCCGTTTCCAAAGTTTGTTGTTTACTTTGCCGTTTGCGCATATCGAGAAGCCGATTGCGAAGACTTCGAAACAGATAGGAGCGAATATTGTCAACGTGACGCAACTCGTTTTTAGTCACATACAATTTGTAAAATAAATCCTGAACAGCATCCATGCATTCGTCCGACGAAAAACCGAGACCGATGCCGTAGGCATACAATCCGTTTACGCACTCGTTGTAAATGCACGCAAACGAATGGTCGTCGTTTTCGCTCAGAAAGTTTTTCCAATGTTTATTGGGAGGTGCTTCGTTCATCAAAAATTAATCGTGTGTAATAACTATGCAAAAATAGTAAAAAATCATCATTTTAGCACAATATAACGTTTCCCAAAAACCTGATTACAAGTCAAGGCATGTCGATTTTAGAATCGTTAAGAGAACGAGAAACCTTAGAAAGTTTAGCTAAGAAACAGGAGTTCTTGTTAGCTTAGTCTCCTTCATGAAAATATAAATCGTTGTGAAATTCTGTTCAGGTAATTTCCACTCATCGAAATTGATGAAGAAAGTATTGGAATTTTCAAATATGTGGTGGATGCCTGTGAGATACAACTTATTTTTTTCCAACGAAGAACAATACAGCTCTCCGCCACCGATAATAGATTGTTCAGGAAGCTTTTGTTCTTGGACGTCTTATTCATTGTTTATCTCGATTTAAACTTTCAACTTTAAGCTGTTGAACGTATCAGACCACGTTTAGCGGTCAGACACTGACTGCGCCTTTTATATGCGGATGCGGGTCATAATCCGTTAACTCAAAATCATCGAATGTAAACGAAAATATATCTTTTACGTCGGGATTTATCTTCATCTGAGGCAGCGGGCGCGGTTCGCGCGAGAGTTGCAGTTTAACCTGTTCGAGGTGATTCAAGTAAATATGCGCGTCGCCAAACGTGTGGATGAAATCGCCTTCTTGCAGGCCTGTTACTTGAGCCATCATCTTCAATAGTAAGGCATAAGACGCAATATTGAATGGAACGCCCAAGAAAATATCGGCGCTGCGTTGATAGAGTTGCAGGCTCAGCTTGCCGTCGGCAACGTAGAACTGGAAAAAGGCGTGACAGGGCGGAAGCTTCATATTCGGAATATCGGCCACGTTCCACGAACTTACAATGATTCGACGCGAATCGGGATTGTTTTTCAACGCGTCAATCACCTGCGAAATCTGGTCGATATGCCCGCCATTGTAATCGGGCCACGAACGCCACTGGTAGCCGTAAATGTGGCCGAGATCGCCATCTTCGTCTGCCCATTCGTTCCAAATACGCACACCGTTATCGTTCAGGTATTTTACGTTGGTGTCGCCGTTTATAAACCACAACAATTCGTGTATAATCGATTTCAGATGAAGTTTTTTGGTGGTAAGAACCGGAAAACCGTCGCTCATCCTGAATCGGCTTTGGTGCCCGAAGATACTGATGGTTCCCGTTCCGGTACGGTCTTCTTTATGTGTGCCTTCATCGAGCACGCGCCGGAGTAAATCTAAATATTGTTTCATTTCTTTTAGCTGAGAACGGTGGACAAAGGGTTTAGGTTTTCTTACTTGCCCGCCTGTTTACTTATGAAAACAAAAGTACGATTTTTTTCTCAATTTTTGCCGATGAAATTGCGGGGTTATTTTACCCATTCTGAAAAATGATAAGACGAAAAGGTGTTTATGAAGATTATTTTGTTTACTTTTGGTAAAACTTAAAATTAAAAAACTATGAATCTATCTGAACTATTAAACAGTCCTGTTGGACACTCGGTAATCAATAATGTAGCTACCCAGTTGGGTATGGACAAAAAACAGGCAGCAAGCGCTATTAGTGTTGCGCTACCGGTTATTTTAGGCGGGATGCAGCGAAATGTGCAAACCGAACAAGGCGCGCAGAACTTAAATAATGCGTTGAGTGATGCCAGACACGATGGCAGCTTGTTAGATAATTTGGGCTCCCTTTTAGGCGGTAATACTCAAGCAATCAGCCAAGACGGAAGCAAGATTTTAGGACATGTTTTCGGTGCGAATAAACCGGCTGTTGAGCAAGGTATATCTCAAAAAACCGGCATCAGCCTGCAAAAAGTTGGTCCGTTATTGGCTTTGTTGGCGCCGATCGTGATGGCTTATTTAGGAAAACAGAAGCGTCAGACGAACACCAATGCCGGCGGACTTGGAGATTTGTTGGGTGGCCTGTTGGGTGGAGGGCAACCGCAAAAAAGAGGTGGTGGATTAATGGATATGGTAGGCGGACTGTTAGACAGAAACAAAGACGGCAATGTGTTGGACGATATTTTGGGAATGATAAAATAACGATGAGATAAAATTATGGTTAATGAAGAAAGCCCCGAATAAGGGCTTTTTTTGATATTTTTTGGAAAAAGTAAACAAATACTTTCCTAAATACGTTTTAATAATTAAACGAAAACCGTTTTAGTTAGTCAACTATTCAAGAAAACTTTTAATACACTTGCATATGAAAAGAAACATTTTGAGATCCCTTTTTTCCATTATCCTTTTATCGGGACTTATAGTCAGTGCAACTTCTTGTTCAAAAGATGATAAAATTACAGAGACTCAGTGGAAGATTATTAATATTAAAGTAAATAAAGGCGATTGGACTTGGAACAATGACGGTGGGTTCTATACCGCAACAGCGAACCTTCCTGAATTGACAGAATTTATTTTTGACAATGGCGCGGCGGTAGGTTATTACAAATTTAATGACAATGCTAAAACAGTACTTCCTTTCGTTAAAACTTATTCGTATAATGTTGAAGAAGGTGGCGTAAATGTTACAAAATATTTCACAGAAACAATAAGTTGTGATTTTGCTTTGGGCAATCCATCAACTGTAACATTTCATCTCGAAATGTCAGATTTGGCTTATTATGATAACGGAGTACCCAATGATATGAACTTTCAAGTCGTACTAATTTGGTAATCAAAAAACCGAAATAAAAACCGATAGAGCGAAGTTCTTTATCGGTTTTTACTTTTTATTCATGCCAAAGTGTGCATGAAATGACTTGCATCTAACACACATTTAATATTATAAAAAAACCAATTGTCATGAAAAGAAAACTATTTACTACATTTTTTGCATCGTTAATTCTTATCGGAATGCTGTTTGGCGGATACGCTTGTACAACAGCTTCGGAGGATTATGTTACTGAACAAGAGTTACGTCAAATCATTCGTGAAGAGTTGAGGGGGTTTTTAAACCGGGAGCAAATTATAGAACTTATTATGAATTCGATCCCGGAAAATGTAAGCGAAGCTCGAATCCGTCAAATAATTTCCGAAGAGTTGAAGGGTGCACTTACTCAAGAACAGATAGACCAAATTATCAAAGCCGTAGGGCAAGGACTTTCCGAAGCGCAGATAAGAGAGATAATCAAACAGGAAGTAAATAAAATTGCTACCGGTTGGGAAGTCAAAAACTTCACGGTGAAAAAAGAAGAATGGAAGTGGAGCGAAGACCGTGCACAGTATGAATTTGTTTTCAATCTTCCCGAGCTAACCGAGTTTATTTACGAAAACGGCGCTCAAATAGGATATGTTTTTATCGGAGAACAAGGTAAAGATGAAGTTCAAAAATTATTGCCGTTCGTAAACACATATTCTGGTAAAAATGACGCGGGTGAGACGGTGTATTTTACAGAAACAATAAGTTGTGATTTTCAATTGGGAAATCCAAGTACTGTGGCATTTTTCATAAAGTCTTCCGATTTATTTAAAGACCCGGATGCGCCTCAAAACTACAATTTTAGAGTCGTACTGATTTGGTAATCATATAAATAAGGGCAGTGCGTCTGCTACGATAAAATTACTTCCGCCGATGAAAATGAAATCGTTTTCATCGGCATTTTTTTGTGCTGCTGTCACGGCTTGTGGTACCGTCGGGTAGGTTTCGCCTTCTAGGCCGAAGGCGGAGGCTTGTTCGGCAAGTGTTTTCTCGTTCATGCCTCTGTCCACCGAAGGTTTGGTAAAATAGTAAATCGCGTTTTGTGGCAAAAGGGATAAAATAGCGGAAGTATCCTTGTCGTTTGCCATTCCAAAAACAAGGTGCAGCCGGTTGTATTTTTGTTGTTTTAGTTGCTCCACAATATAACGCATTCCGTGCGCGTTGTGCCCCGTATCGCACACGATTTTTGGTTTTCCTTGCAACACCTGCCAACGTCCTTGTAATCCGGTAAGGGATGTTACGTTTTTAAATCCGTTGTACACCGCTTCGCGCGGAATACGGTAACCGATATTTTTCAATTCTCGAATGGCGGTCAATACGGTTTTGGCGTTCTTTTCTTGTGCAAAACCACCCAAGGAATTAAATAAATTAGGATATTCGCAAGAATTTATTTCCCATCCGTTGTGTGTGCTTTTTGCCGAGAAATCGGGTAGGGCGCTTTCTGCGAAAAGAATTGGCGCATTTTCGATGTTGGCTTTGTCAATAAAAACTTGTTTTATTTCATCGCTGTCGGTCTCGCCAATCACAACGGGCGTTCTCGGCTTGATAATTCCCGCTTTTTCTGTTGCGATTTCTCGCAATGTACTTCCTAAAAATTGGGTGTGGTCGAACCCGATATTGGTAATAATGCACAAATCGGGAGAAATAATATTGGTGCTGTCCAATCGTCCGCCAAGCCCAACCTCAACGATGGCTACATCTACTTTTTGCTCAGCAAAATAGAGGAACGCCATTTCCATGGTCAGTTCGAAAAACGAGGGATTTATCGGTTCAAAATCAGCACGGTATTTTTTCACAAAATCAATCACATACGTTTCCGGTATCATTTGACCGTTTACCCGAATGCGTTCGCGAAAATCTACCAAGTGCGGCGAAGTGTATAACCCGACATTGTATCCCGATTGTTGCAAAACCGCTGCCAGCAAGTGGCTTGTGGAGCCTTTTCCGTTGGTTCCTCCCACGTGGATGGTCTTGTATCGGCGGTGCGGCGCATCGAAAATAGCATCGAGCCGAAAGCTGTTGTCTAATCCGGGTTTGTATGCCGACGCACCCACTTGTTGGAAGGCCGGTGTTTGGGTGTAGAGATAATTTAATGTTTCAGGATAGGTCATATTTTAATGTGCGGATTTTTTTAATGTGGCAATGTGTCAATGCATAAGAGGCTGTCTCAAAAGAAAAAATTATTATCAAATTGTCATACTGAATGAATCCGTCGATTGGCGGAGAAATGAAGTATCTATAATTTTGACAAAATAGTTTCTTCATTGCGTTCAGAACGACAAAATGAAACTGCAGGAGTTCTTTTGAGGCAGCCTCTTTTTTGTTAAAGCGATTTAGAAATCGCTTCACCCAATCAATTTTTCAACGGCAACACCGAATATTGTTTCGAATAGCGCAAGTGTTGCTCAACATAATTCTCATTGTACGAAATGGTTACGTCGGTAACTTTGCCGTCGGCATCGGTAACGAGTTTGTAAACCGGATTCACAAAACCTCTGTATGGAGCTAGGTTGAGCGCTTCGTAACGAGAGAGAACTTCTTTGTGCAGCGCCTGATTTACTTTCACGCCGTAAGTTTCTACCAGTTTTTTGCCGGCTTCGAAATCGCCTTCCGATTTAATGCGTTGAACTTCGGATAACAGTTGTCCGAAAAGTTCGCGCAGTTTCACGTAATCGTTTACCACAATGTACGTTTTTCCGTCGCGTTGTTGCATTTCCACTACACCGTCGCCGTGAGTGAGAACCCAGTTCGAAATGAGCGAGCGGTTACGCATATGTGCTTGCTCGATGTCTTTTCCGAGTTGAACGCGAGTGAGTTGCGTCATGGCTCCGTTCATAATGTATTTGTAATACTGAGCTTTGTAAGCTTCCATATCGGGCAATAAGCCGAGTTCCACCATTTTTTCATCGCCCAAATAATACAAAGCGAACAAATCGGCGCGTGTTTCTTCGAGTGGAGAGCCGTAAGCTCTGAGCGCATCGCCATCTACGCCCGGAAGCAGTTTTCCTGAGCCGTGTCCGAGGCATTCGTGTAAATCGGTGTGCAGGTTATCGGTAAGCGAGCCGTATTTTTTCGATTGTTCACGCTCGGCGTCGCTCCACATAAACTCTTCGTTAAATCCGCTTCCTTGCGATGCGGCATCGTATGCCGATGTAATGTTGTCGATGGTTACCGATTTCGAACCGTGGTCGCGGCGAATCCAGTTTGCATTGGGAAGATTAATTCCGATGGGTGTTGCTGGATAACAGTCGCCACCCAAAATGGCAGCCGTAATCACTTTTGCCGATACGCCTTTTACTTCCTCTTTTTTGAATTTATCATCAATGGGCGAGTTGGTTTCGAACCATTGCGCGTTTTCGCTGATAAGCTGCGTGCGTTTCGATGCTTCCTCGCTTTTGAAGTTCACCACCGATTCCCACGTGGCTTTCATTCCCAGCGGATCGGTATAAGTTTCGATGAAACCGTTGATGAAATCAACACGTGAAAGCGTGTCGGTAACCCATTCCACGGAATAATCGTCAAACGTTTTCAAACTTCCGGTCTTGTAATAATCTACAAGCAGGTTGATGGTTTGTTTTTGCTTGTCGTTTTCAGCCACATTAGCCGCTTTTTCCAACCAACCGATAATGCGCTCGATGGCTTTGTCGTACATGCCGCCCAATTTCCATACTTGTTCGGTAACGGCGCCGTCTTTTTTCACCACTTTGCTGTTCAATCCGTAAGAAATCGGGGTGTTGTCGTTCGGGTCTTTCATCGTGTTGTAGAAATCTTCTACCTCTTTTTGTGTAACACCTTCGTAGAAATTTACCGCCGATGTTGCCACGATGTCTGCTCCCGCAGCTTGATTCATGCGCTTCGGCATCACGTTGGCATCAAACATTACCGGCAGGATTTCTTTCAATGTTTCATCGGCCGCCATTCCGTCGCGGAAAGGCATGCGTCCCGGGTCAACTCCTTTTACTAATGATACGAAATAGTCTTGCGAGAATTTCGGCATAATTTTGTCTTCCGAATAATGGTGGTGAATACCGTTTGCCATCCAGATTTGCTTCAGGTAGGTTTCGAAATTTTTCCAGTCTTCCGAGGATTTATCACCCATAAAATTCTCGTAAACGCCTTCGCAAACTCGGCGGATAGTCAGGTTGTACCGATTGTGTTGGTCGAATAAAATATCGCGACCTTCCAAGGCGGCTTGCGACAGGTAATAAATCAATTCTTTTTGCGCCAGCGGCAGCGTTTTAAATCCGGGTACGTAATAGCGAAGAATTTCCACGTCGGCAAACCGATCGACTTTGTATTGAAAATCGGCGTCCACCACATCCGGTTCGGCCGACACTTGCGTTGTTTCTGACTTGTTACCCGTACAGGCAGCCAACAGAAATAGGGTTGATAGCATAAAAATAATTTTTTTCATTTTCGTTATAGATTTGTTTTTGAAAGTTTGGGTACAAAGATAATGAATTTTTACTCGTTAAAACTATCGTTTTGAGTACGATTTATGTTGAAAAGTTGTAACTTTGGGCTTTTATGAAATAAAATGTCAATCTTTTAACTGCTAAATTATGATAACACCGCAACTGATAAATCCCAACAGCATTGTTGTAATCGGCGCGTCCGAAAATATAGAAAAACCGGGCGGAAAAGCGCTTTACAACCTCAAAAACGGAACATTCCGAGGAGCGCTTTACGCCGTAAACCCAAAATCGGAAAACGTGCAGGGCGTGCAAACGTTTAAAGACGTATCGGCTTTGCCGCAAACCGATTTGGCAATTCTCGCCATTCCCGCGACCCTGTGCGTGCCGGCAATGAAAACTCTGCTGGAAGAGAAAAATACCAAAGCCGTTATTGTTCTTTCTGCCGGATTTTCGGAAATGGGCGACGAAGGCAAACGGCTCGAAAACGAATTGGTTCGCCTTGCCGACGAGCATCAAGCCACGATGATTGGCCCCAACTGCATCGGCGTGATGAACCCGCTGCATCAGTCGGTTTTCACAACACCCGTACCCAATATGGGGTGGGAGGGCGCCGCCCTGATATCGAGTTCCGGCGCAACGTGCGTTTTCATTTTGGAATCGGCAATGAGCAAGGGACTTTCGTTTTCGTCGGTTTATTCGGTGGGAAACGCCGCACACACCTGCGTGGAAGACGTGTTGGAATACGTAAACGAAACCTACGGAACCGATAAATCGCCTAAAACGGTGCTGATGTACATCGAAAGCATCAAAAAACCGCAAAAGTTTCTGAAAAACGCGCGCGAACTTATCGCCAAAGGCTGCCGTATTGCCGCCGTAAAATCGGGAACTTCCGATGCCGGAGGGCGTGCCGCCGCGTCGCATACCGGCGCTATGCTCAACTCAGATATGGCTGTCGACGCGCTTTTCCGCAAAGCGGGTATCATCCGATGCAACAGCCGCGGCGAACTAACCGCCGTGGGTGCGGTATTGCAGCATCCGTCGTTGAAAGGCAAGCGCATCTGCATTATCACGCACGCGGGCGGACCCGCCGTAATGCTTACCGATGTGCTGTCCAACGGTGGAATGGACGTGCCGCATCTCCCCGAAGAGACAATGAGCGCCTTGCTCCCCGAACTTTTCGAAGGTTCGTCGGTTGCCAATCCCGTAGATTTTCTCGCCACCGGCACGGCAGAACAGCTCGAAAAGTGCATCCGTTTCTGCGATAAGTTGGACAATATAGATGGTTTGGCGGTTATTTTCGGCAGTCCCGGATTGTTTTCCAACAGCGACGCCTATCACGTTATCCGCGAGCAGCAAAAGCAATGCGTGAAACCCATTTACGCCGTTCTTCCGTCGGTTTTGAACCAAAAAGCGGAAATGGACGAGTTTGTAAACGCGGGCGGTGTTTTCTTTGAAGACGAAGCCACGTTGGGGTACGCCTTATTGAAAGAGAATCAATACGTTGCGCCACACGCCGATGAGGTGAAGCCGTTGAAAAACGAAGTTGAAATAAAAGCGTTGCTGAAAGATAAAAAAGGATTGATTCCCACGCAGCAAGGTTTCGAGTTGCTGGATTTATTGGAAATCAATCGTCCGCACAACCGAATTGTTTCTACCGAAGACGACGCGCTGAAAGCCGCTGCCGAACTCGGTTTCCCGTTGGTGATGAAAGTGGTTGGCCCGGCACACAAATCGGATGTGGGCGGCGTTGTACTCAACGTTACCGAACCCGATGCCGTTAGGCAGCATTTCCGCCAATTAAACGCCATTGAAAACGCGACAGGCGTAGAACTTTGCCAAATGGAAAGCGGACTGGAAGTGCTTATCGGCGTAAAATGCGAACCCGGTTTCGGACACCTCATAACCTGCGGTTTGGGCGGTATTTTTGTGGAAGTTCTCAAAGATATTCAATACGCATTGGCGCCTGTTAGTCGTGAAGAGGCGTTGCGTATGATTCGTTCGCTGCGTTCGTACAAAATGATTCGGGGCGTTCGCGGAAAAGAGGGTATCAACGAAGAGGTATTTGCCGATACCATTTGCAAAATATCCGATTTGTTGAGCGCCGTTCCCGAAATTGAAGAGATGGACTTGAATCCGTTGATGGGACGCGGCAATCATCTGGCGGCAGTGGATGTGGTGATTAAGATGTAATTATAGCCAAATATTTTTATCCGTTTTACGACAACTCCGCCCGTTTTTTTAAGTTTTATAAGCCATCTGATAAATTCAGGTGGCTTTTTTAGTATTTCTGCAAAGATGATTTAGGAAATTCTATTATTGCGCTGATATACAGTTTAATATTCCTATTGCCTGTTTGTAATTATTCTAAATTGGCATAAAAAATCAAAAAACAAGGTTACATATAATGATTAAGTAAACAAAATATGTTTACTTTGTGCAATAATGTTACTCTGATATGACAAAAAAAGAGCAAATAATACAAACGGCTGAAGACCTGTTCTTTCATTTCGGATTTAAAAGGCTGACCATAAAAGAGATATGCGATAAATCGAAAGTGAGCCGGAAAACGTTTTACTCCTATTTCGAGAATAAAGATGAGCTGGTTTATCTCATTGTTAAAACGTTTATCGAGAATGCTTTTGAGGCTTATGAGGTTATTCAGCAAGATGATACCCTCAGTTTTGCCGAAAAGTTAGAGCGATCAATTCTGCTGAAATATGAATTTGGTGAAAAGTGGTCTTTCGCGTTTTTCTCCGATTTACTGTCCGACGAGAAAATGTCCGCCTATTACCAATCGTTGTTTGCCCGTTCCGCGTCTATGTTGCGTCGCATGTTGCAAGAAGCACAAGAAAACAAGGAAATTGATCCGAACTTGAATATAGATTACCTCATTTGGATGCTGCAAAAACAAAGTGAACACTTAGATGATAAGGAGTTACTTCGGTTTTTTACGGATATTGAAGACATGATTCGACAAATGACTCAGGTTTTTGTTTACGGTATTTCCACACCTCCGAAAAGATGAAACTGTTGCTGATTACCATATGGTGTATCGTTGTTTTTCCGCTATGCGCGCAAGAACCCGCCGATAGTATTCGTGACGATTTTGTCTCGAACGCCTCAAAAGCAAGCGTATCTTTCAACGGACAGTTGACCGGTTGGGAAGTCACACAGTTTTCTAATCCGATAAACTGGCAATTAGGCGGACGGTTTTTACCGACAATACTTGGCGATTATACTTTTAAAGAAAATTCGAAACTCGATTTCGAAGCCTCAGCCCATCTTTTCGGGCAATTGAACTTTACAAAAGGAAATCGAACCGATAAAAACGGCCAACTGAAACCCTATCGGGTGTGGATGCGCTATTCGGGTAAAAATTGGGAAGTGCGCGGCGGATTACAGAAAATAAATTTCGGCTCGGCGCGCATGTTTCGCCCGCTTATGTGGTTCGACGGTATGGATGTACGCGACCCGCTACAATTAACAGACGGAGTTCGCGCGGTGTTGGGTAAGTATTTTTTCGAAAATAATGCGTCCGTTTGGCTTTGGTCGTTACTCGGAAACGATAATCCGAAAGGGTGGGAGGTGATTGGCAGTTCCCGTGGGCGTCCCGAAATCGGCGGACGGGCTGAATTTCCGGCGTTTTCCGGCGAAATGGGTGTGAGCGTCCATCATCGGAAAGCGGATATACACACACTATTGCCCGGTGTACCGAAAAACAGTCTGTTGAACGAAAATCGCATCGGATTCGACGGACGCTGGGATGTGGGTGTAGGCCTGTGGTTTGAAACCGCTTTCACCCGCTTGCAAAAAAATGCGCAATCAATTGCTATTCATCAAGATGCTGTTAGCGTAGGCATGGATTACACATTTCCGATAGGCAACGGGCTGGGAATGACGCTGGAATATTTTCGATACCACGCGGGCGATGAGTTTATGAGAAGAGGTTTGAACCTGAACGTCGCGGGTGGAATGTTTACCTATCCGCTATCGATTGTGGATAACCTTACGGCCCTATTTTTTTACGTAGGCGACAATATAAATGCGTGGTTCAATTACCTAAACTGGACACGAACATACGATAAATGGAGCTTTTACGTAATGGGGTACTGGAATCCCGAAATCGGTTTTTCGCTCGGTGGACAAACCGGCAGCAAAAATCTGTTCACCGGAAAAGGAGTTCAATTCATGACAAGTTATAATTTTTAGAAAACAATGATAGTTGAAGTTAACAAGCTGATTAAAAGATTTCCGACGGGTTCGTCAGGGTACTTTACCGCGCTGAAAGGAATCGATTTAACCATATCGGAAGGAGAATTTACGGGATTGGTCGGCCCCAGTGGCTCGGGAAAAACCACATTCTTAAATATAATCGGCACCCTCGATAAACCTTCGGAAGGGCAGGTGAAGGTGTTGAACAAAAACGTGGAAAATCTCACTCCGGCACAAGCCGCGCAATTGAGAAAAGAAGAAATCGGCTTCATCTTTCAAAGTTTCAACCTGCTGCCCGTGTACACCGTTTTCGAAAACGTGGAATTTCCGCTTTTGTTGCTAAATATGCATGCCGATGAACGGAAAAAACGGGTAATGGAAACCTTGGAGTGGTTAGGCTTGACATCGAAAGTGAATTCGCGCCCCGCTCAACTATCGGGCGGAGAGTGCCAGCGCGTGGCCATTGCGCGTGCCATGGTAAAACGCCCGAAATTGGTGTTGGCCGACGAACCTACCGCCAATTTAGATGCAGAAAATTCGCACAATATTCTAAAAGCCATGGTGAGACTCAACAAGGAGTTGAACACCTGTTTCGTTTTTGCCACGCACGACGAAAAAGTAATCGGCTATTTGCAGCGGATAATTCATTTAGAAGACGGACGAGTTGCTAAGGACGAGGAAATTCAGAATCCAAGTTCACGTTAATAAAATGTGGTTATGAAACTGCTTAAACTCGTATATCGAAACCTTGTGGGAAACGGGCTGAAAACCTGGCTGAACGTTTTTGTGCTTTCGCTTTCGTTTGTGCTGATAATCTTTATGCAGGCGCTTTTGCAGGGTTGGGACAGGCAGGCGATGCGAGATACGGTGAAATGGGAAATTGGCGACGGGCAGTATTGGAGCTCCGCATACGACCCTTTCGACCCGTTTATGCTCGATAGCGCGGCATCGGAGGTTCCGTCGCAGTGGCACAACGAATATAAAACCGGACAAATTGAACCGGTACTGATTGTTTCGGGAACCATCTATCCATCAGGGAGAAGCATGTCTGTGCAGATGAAAGGCATACGCCCGGAACAAAAAATAGTGGAACTGCCTGCGCATCTGCTCAAAACCGATGAGGGCAGCACCGACATTCCGGTCATTATCGGAACGGGAATGGCGCACCAAACAGGATTAAAGGAAAACGATATCGTAACACTGCGCTGGCGCGATGCAAACGGAACTTTCGAAGCGAAGGATATTCGCGTTGCCGGCATTTTCAACACATTTGTTCCGGCAGTGGATTTGGGGCAAATATGGCTTTCGCTGGAAACGCTGCAGCAATTGACGTTGAACTACGATAAAGCCACTCTTTTAATTAAATCGAAAGATGTTGGCCCAACATCGGCAGAAGGTTGGATTTTCAAAGATGTGAACGAGCTGACAAAAACCTTTCGGGAAACGCTGCGTACAAAAATGGTGGGACAAAGCATATTTTACATTATTTTCCTTCTTCTGGCTCTGCTGGCCATTTTCGACACGCAAACGCTGGCTATTTTTTACCGTCAGCGCGAAATAGGTACGTTGGTCGCGTTGGGAATGACAAAGAGAGAAGTCATGGGGTTGTTTACGGTCGAAGGAACGATGAACGCGGCGCTTGCCATTGTTCTCGGCTCACTTTACGGCGTTCCGCTCTTTATTTATTATGCGGTAAACGGTATTCCCATGCCATCCGGCTCAAGCGATTTCGGACTGGCCATTGCCGATAAAATTTATCCGGCATTTCCGCCGAAACTCATTGTCGGAACCGTCGTGTTCATATTGTTAATAACGGCCTTGGTGAGTTATCTTCCAGCGCGGAAAATCGTGAAAATGAAACCAACCGATGCGATACGGGGGAAAATACAGTGATGTGCGAATTAATGATATTCGATTGTGATTCAAAAGATATTCGGTTGAAATTCAGTTGTTTTGTTGAATATTTCACCGCCACGACGAATAACGCAAACAAAGTGAACGAATTACAATTGAATAACGCGAAGCGAATATCTCCTATTAAACTAAATAAGAAATAAATATAACATTTTCTCATGTTGAGATTTCTTTTAAAAGGATTGTTACGAGACCGAAGCCGAAGCCTGTTGCCGGTGGTGGTTGTAGCGTTGGGCGTTATGATTACCGTTTTTATGCATGCCTATTTGGGCGGTGTATTTGGCGAAAGTCTTGAGAAAACGGCGAGCTTCAACGACGGACACGTTCGGGTGGAAACCCGGGCGTATGCCGAAAATGTATCGCAAATGCCCAACGATTTGGCGCTTATAGGTGTCGATACATTAAAAGAAACCCTCGAAACGCTGTATCCCGAATACAGTTGGGTGAAACGAATTGAATTTGGCGGATTGTTGGATGTGCCCGACGAGGCGGGAAATACCAAAATGCAAGGCGCGGTAGTGGGAAAAGGGGTTGATTTGCTGAATTCCGAAGACGAAATAAATCGGATGGAGTTGAGAAAGTTACTCGTAAAAGGGCGATTCCCGTCCAAATCGGGAGAGGTGCTTTTGAGCGATGAGCTTTTCGAAAAATTGAACCTACGATTGGACGACGCGGTTACGCTGATTTCCGGAACCATGTTTGGCGAAATGGCAATGCAAAATTTCACGGTCTCCGGAACCTTGCATTTCGGAGTGAATATTCTCGATCGGGGAATGATGATTGCCGATATCGGAGACGTGCAAACGGCTTTGAATATGGAAAACGCGGCGGGTTTAATGCTCGGTTTTTTTCGCAACAACGTGTATAACAATAAGCTGGCCGAAAAAACAAAAGCCGATTTCAATAAACGGTTTCAGGACGATAATGACAAGTTCGCGCCCGTTATGTCGTCGCTATCGGAAAACGGAATTATGGGCATTTCTTACTCCTTTATTCAAAATATCGCCGGTTTTATTATTCTGATTTTCATATTTGCCATGTCTATCGTCCTTTGGAACGCCGGATTGATAAGCGGTTTGAGGCGATACGGTGAATTCGGATTGCGGTTGGCTATCGGCGAAGATAAAAACGAAATCTATCGGTCGCTTATTTGGGAAGCCGCGTTGGTGGGTGTTATCGGAACGGTTATCGGAACGGCTTTGGGTTTATTTGTTTCGTGGCTGATGCAGGAATACGGCATCAATATGAGCAACATTACGGAAAGTTCTTCCATTATGATGTCCGATACACTTCGCGCTCAAATAACGCCCACCACATGGGTTATCGGTCTGGTACCCGGAATAGTTTCAACGGTTATCGGCGCCATGCTGTCGGGAATCGGAATCTATAAACGACAGACGGCTAATTTATTTAAAGAATTGCAAAATTAATCGCAACGCGGCCTGACGCTTCAAGCGGCTCGGCGGCTAAAACTTACGGAACTTAAGCCGAAAGGCGAGATAAAACAGAACAAAATGAAAAAATCAATAATTCTACTGCTCACTTTTTGCAGCCTCTCTCTTTGCGCGCAAAACTATCCGTCTGGAAACTCATTGTTAGACAAAGTCGATGCCAATATGTCGTCAGAAACGGTGATAATGACCGCATCCATGCAGGTAAACAGCGCGCGTGCCACCCGCACCATGACGTTGAAAATGTGGGGCGAAGGCGATAAAAAATCGTTTACCGAATACCTGTCGCCGGCACGCGAAAAGGGTACGAAAATGCTGAAACTCGATAAGCAGTTGTGGCTCTATTCGCCGTCAACCGACCGCATTATCCAAATATCGGGACACATGCTGCGCCAATCGGTTATGGGAAGCGATTTGTCGTACGAAGACATGATGAACGACACGCCCATGAAACAACAATACAACGCCCGGGTTACAGGCGAAGATGTTGTTGATGGCAGAAAATGCTGGGTGCTGGAACTCACGGCCAAAGTAAGCGATATAAATTACCATTCTCAGAAATTGTGGGTAGACAGGGAACGGTTTGTGCCGCTTAAAATACAGCAATTCGCCAAAAGCGGCAAGCAACTGAAAGAAACTACGCTGCTAGATATTAAGCAGATACAAGGCCGTTGGTATCCCATGAGAATGATTTACAAGGACATGCTCAAAGACGGAAAAGGAACCGAGTTTACGATAAACGAAATCTCGTTTAACCAAAACATTCCGGCGAATGTGTTCAATAAATCGAACTTGAAGTAGCAGCATCGGGCGGATTATGCGCTCGATGCTTCGGCTTTTTTGTGCTAACACCTTTGTCAAAGTTCTAAACTTTGACAAAGGTGTTAGAGGTATAGGGTCTAATTTTCGTTTACTCTTTTATACACCTAATTGGATAACCATTAAATATATTATCCGCGGCAAATGTGATTATTGGTTTATCGTTCGATAGAAAAACCTTGTAGGATTCATCGCTTTGGAATGTTTCAGAAGTCCAGAATGATGCCCAAGAATGGTTTCTACCTTGATAGGTTGGGTGATGAGCAACACCGCTACTTACGGCGGTAAAGCCTGTTGCATTTGTATTAATAACAAGACCTAAAGTATTCTCAAAATTCCAATGCGCACTGGTTGTTTCCATTAATTGTCCCGAATTATAACCAATGTGTTTAAACAATTCCTCCCAATCCGCTAAGGTGGCAACTCTCCAACCTTCGGGTGCGATATTACGCTTATCCGATACCGCCATCCAATTATAATAGGCGCCGTACACTTCTTTATTATCTTTGTTATTATTGTACCAATAGAGGGTAGGAGATTGTAAATCGGTACGGGTTTCAAAAGTCATTATGGATTCTCCGTTACGGTAGCGGGTAACTCTCAGGTTTTCAGCCATCCAAACTTGGTCGCCAATTTTTACCGTTTTATACTCATTCCCGTCAATATCGGTTACGGAAGCGTATTGTACCGAAGGGTTGAACAACAGGTAATCGTCTGTCGTAAACTCAATTTCTTCACCGAAAACCGTGTCGGTAGCATAAATGGCAAAAGGACGTAAAAAGTAAGTAGTACTTGCACTCAGGGTGGTTAAATTAACAGAGAAATTGTCGTTTGAAGCTGTAGAAATTATGAAATCTTCGCTTTGAGGACTTATAATGGTAGAAGAATAGGTACTGCACCATACTCCTTTGCTGATTAAATCGGGTTTGGCAAAGTTGTGTGTTACGTTTACCGTGGCAGAGTTTGCCTTTATATTTTCTACCGATGTGGAAAGCAACTCCATATTAACAACCTCATCACTTTTTTCGCAACCCGATAAAAAAAACATTGTCGCGAAGAGCAACAAGGTATAAGTTATTTTTTTCATAATTATGTATAGTTTAGTTTGTAGGAAATCGGGTGGCAAAATTAAATAAAAAGAATGAGAAAAAAAATATGGACAAGGGCTTTTGTTGATTGTAACAAAAACTTAATAATACAACGCTGCCGCCCATAAAATTCCCGGGTTATTGAGTTCCGATTTCAGGGAATCTTTGTCAAAGTTCCAAACTTTGACAAAGGTGCTTCTTCCAGTCAGATGTTTAACCGCGAATCGCTGTTGGAGGCTTTTTACTATCGCGACTCTCCCTGAACCTCACCCTTAATCTCTCTTCCAAAGAGTTCTGAGTCAAAAGTCAAGAACCAACACCCAATACGAAATCGTCAATCCGAAATCGTCAATTGTGTGGGCTAATCTTTGTCAAAGTTCCAAACTTTGACAAAGGTGTTCCCCCACTTTCGCTATTGTGGCACCTCCCAATCTCACAGCCCTGAAAGGAATGGAACTATTTTTCAAACAATAACTTAGAAAAAAATCACATTCAAGTAAACCTTAATCGCACTTATTCGTTATAGTCTATAGATTTACATTTTAAAATCATTCTAAATAATATTTACCACAAAAGACTATAACCTAATGATTTTTGAAGAGTTTAATCCATCGGAAGATAAGATGCTCAAGATTATCGATAACGATGGCAAAGTCATTCGTCCCGACTTATTCCCGGATATATCCGACGATACTATTGTTGAAGCTTACAAAGCCATGCTTTTTGAACGTGTTGCCGATGAAATGGCCGTGTCGTATCAACGACAAGGGCGCATGTTCACCTATCCGCCCAATAAAGGTCAGGAAGCCATTCATATTGCCGCCGGCAACGTGATTCGCGAAAACGACTGGCTGGTTCCCGCGTTCAGGGAAGTGGGACTGATGCTGGCAAAAGGTGTTTCGATGAAGGAAATTTTCCTGTACTACAACGGCAACGAGCAAGGAAGTAATTTTAAAAACGCTCCGCGCGTATTGCCTATTAACGTTCCCATCGGCACGCAGTTACCGCACGCCGTAGGGATTGGCTATTCCATAAAATACCGAAAAGAGAACGATATTGTCTTTACTTACATCGGTGATGGCGGCACCTCGGAAGGCGATTTCAGCGAAGCGCTCAATTTTGCCGGCGTTTGGCAGGTTCCGGTGGTTTTCACCATACAAAACAACCAATACGCCATTTCGGTGCCGGTTTCCACGCAAACCAATTCCGTAAACCTAGCCGTAAAGTCGATGGCTTTTGGCATTCCGGGTATTAAGGTGGACGGAAACGACTTTTTTGCCATGTACTTAGTGTATCAGAAAGCTTCGGAACACGCGCGCACGGGCAAAGGTCCGGTGCTTATCGAAGCACTCACGTACCGCCGCAGCGCGCACACCACATCCGACGATCCTACGCGATACCGCACAAAGGAAGAAGAGGAGATGTGGAAATTGGCTGATCCGATGCTTCGGTTGAAAAAATTTATGAAACACAAGGGTATTTGGGCGGTTGATGAGGAAAAACTAACAGAAGAATACAAGAAGGAAATCGATAAGCAGTTTTTGGCTGCCGAAAACTTCACTCCTTATCCGTTAGACGACGTTTTCGACTACATGTATGTGGATATGCCCCACGACTTGAAAAAACAGAAAGAAGAGTATCAACAATTTTTAGCTTGGAAAGGAAATCGACAATGAGTGTAATGACAATGGTTCAGGCGATTAACAACGCCATGGATGTAAAACTTGCCGAAGATAACAGCGTGGTGGTTTACGGAGAAGATGTCGGCGTGGTGGGCGGAGTTTTCCGCGTAACCGAAGGGTTACAGAAAAAGTACGGCGTGGAACGCGTTTTCGATTCACCTTTGGCCGAGTCGGCCATCGTTGGAACGGGTGTGGGCATGGCGCTTTCGGGATTGCGTCCGGTGGTGGAAATGCAGTTCGACGGATTTTCGTATCCCGCTTTCAATCAGATAATCTCCAACGTTTCGCGCATGCACAACCGTTCGCGCGGAAGATTCAGGATTCCCATGGTTATTCGCTTTCCTTACGGCGGCGGAATCAACGCCATTGAGCATCATTCCGAAAGTCCCGAGGCGTTTTACAGCCATATTCCCGGTCTGAAAGTGGTGGCGCCTTCCACGCCGCACGACGCGAAAGGGCTGTTGATATCGGCCATTGAGAGCGATGATCCGGTTATTTTTATGGAACCCAAACGTATTTACCGGGCTATAAAACAGGAGGTTAGCTCCGAAAAGTTTACGATTCCTATCGGCAAGGCAAAAGTGCTGACCGAAGGAACCGATGTTACGGTTGTGGCTTTCGGAGCCATGATTCGTGAATGCCAGCGTGCGATGGTGATGGCGAAGGAGGCGGGTATTTCGGTAGAACTCATCGATTTGCGCACGATTTACCCCATCGATAAGGAGACCATAAAAACTTCGTTGCAAAAAACCGGACGATTGGTTGTCGTGGCCGAGGCGCAACGCTCGTTCAGCGTAGGCTCGGAGCTGATTGCCATTGCCAACGAAGAGGCATTCCTGCATCTGGAAGCTCCGCCAAAACGCGTAATGGGTTTCGATACCATAATCCCGCTGGCACAGGGCGAGAAACATTTTATGATATCTCCCGAAAGGATTTTTTATGAGATTGAAAAAACGGTTAATTTTTAAGATAATGTCTTAGACGATAATGCTTCGCGATAGTTGGCTACGCCGATAAATTGATATTCGTTGAACAATTTAACGTCACGACTCCCGATTGCTGTCGGGACGCGAACGAAGTGAGCATTATCGTTCCACGTAGTGGAATATTATCGCGTAAGAACTATTTTGCAAAATTATTCAACAAACTTTATATGAGATATATTTTTAATTTTCCCGATATCGGTGAGGGGCTCGAAGAAGGCACCATCCTCGAGTGGTACGTCGCTAAAGGTCAGTCGGTATCTACCGGAGACGCGCTGGTGAAGATGGAAACCGATAAAGTGGTGGCCGATATTCCGTCGCCTAAAACCGGAACAATTGTCGCGCTGTTCGGAGAGGTGGGCGATGTAATTAACGTGGGAAACCCGTTGGTTGAAATAGAGATAGAAGGCGTTTTCGCGGAAGAAGCGCAGGCAGAGGCGAAAAAAGAGGTTGCTCCCGAACCGGAAGAAAAAGCCGAAACGGTTGTCGGCACCATGGAGATGGCATCGCAGAACGCGGTTTTACCCGCCAGCAGCGAGGGAACTCCCGATTCGAAACCGAAAGAGGAAAAACCTCGCCGAAAGGCTTTGTCCACACCGGTAGCGCGTGCCATGGCCAAGGAGTTGGGAATCGATATCAACGAAGTAAAAGGTACCGGCCCGTCGGGACGTGTTACAAAAGCCGATATCGAAAATCACAGACCCGTCAAGAAAACATCGGCGGCTCAAGCTCCGCTAATCGAAACCGACGACATAACGTACGAGCCGCTCACGCAAATTCGGAAGACGATTGCCAAAAACATGATAAACTCCAAGCACAGCGCGGCGCACATGTCGGTTTTCGAAGAGGTGGAAGTCTCGGAGTTGATAAAAGTAAGAGAAAAGTACAAGAAGAAATATGCCGAACGGGGCGTAAAACTCACTTACCTCTCGTTTATTGTGAAAGCAACGGTCAACGCGCTTAAACAGCACAAGCAGTTGAATTCGCAAATAGATATGGAGAACGACCGCATGGTTATCAACAACCGCTACAACATTGCCATAGCGGTGGACACGCCAGCCGGATTGGTTGTGCCTGTCATTCGAGATGCCGACCGATTAAGTATTTTTGAAATAGCCCAACGCATTGATGAAATATCGGAAAAGGCGCGAAAACGCGAAATCACTCTCGAAGACATGAAAGGCGGAACGTTTACCATCACCAATTTTGGTTCCATAGGCGGAATTTTCGCCACGCCGGTCATCAATTATCCGCAAGCGGCCATTTTGGGCGTGGGGCGAATGATGAAAACTCCTATAGTGAAAGACGACGCGTTGGCTATCGGTAATGTGCTGGCGCTTTCGTTGTCGGTTGACCATCGCATTGTTGACGGTGGAGAGGTTACCCGCTTCATCAATAAACTGATGCAATATTTGGCAGACCCCGTGGCGTTGCTGATGGAGTAATATGTTCACTTCGTGTGATTCAATTGATATTCAATTGTTATTCGATTGATATTCGGTTGTGTAGTTGAATGTTTCAACACCGCAATAAATAACGCGAAGCAAATAACGGCGTAGCCGAATTACACGAAGTGAATTACAATTAACAACCTAACTTTAAATTATTACACTGATTGATATGAATTACGACCTATTAATAATCGGCGCCGGACCTGCCGGATACGTAGCCGCGATCAGAGCCGGGCAGGTGGGATTGAAAACCGCCATCGTGGAAAAGCAATACATGGGCGGAATGTGCCTGAATTGGGGATGTATCCCCTCGAAAGCCATTCTCGAAAGCGCGAAAAACTTCAAAAAAGTAAAATCCGTTTCTGAGTTTGGAATCGACGGAGTGGACGCGGACAACGTCTCGTTTAACTGGGGTAAAGTAAAATCGAGATCGAAACGCATTACCCGAAAATTGACTGCCGGCGTGAATTTCCTGCTCAAGAAAAACGGAATTGAAGTCATCAACGGAACCGCCCGAATAGGCGCGGACAACACCGTTTGGGTGGACGACAAAAAAATAACGGCGAAAAATATTATTGTGGCAACCGGTTCGAAACCAAAGCCGATGGACGATGCGTTTTCTAACGCTCCCGTTGTTGAGATGGAAAACCTGTTCGATTTGGAAGGTTTGCCGGAAAACGTGGTGGTTACCGGAAACCACATTTCATCGGTGGAGATGGCACAGTTTTTCAGGCTTATCGATAAAAAAGTGACGCTAATCGCCAACAGCGATTACTTTTTGCACGGATTGGATTCGTTTCTTATTGAGCATATCCGGAAGAAAATCGCGTTGGATAAAATCGACTTAATCACAGACGCTTATCCCGAAAAGTACGCGGATGGAGAATTGATTGTCGGCGCTAAAAAGGTGAAATGTGATTTAATTGTCAATTGTAATTCACGCAAAGCAATTGTTCCCGAAAGTGAAATCCCGTTGCAGCTCACCGAGCGCGGATTCATAAAGACCGACGATAATTTCCAAACCAACATCAATGGCGTTTATGCTATCGGCGATGCCGGAGGCAAAAGTTTCTTGGCGCATATGGCTTCGGCGCAGGGAATTCATGTGGTAAACGCCATAAAAGGAATAAAAGCGCATTTCGACTATTCTACCTATCCGATAAATATGTACACCACGCCCGAGATTGCTCAAATCGGGATGACGGAACAGAAAATAAAGGAGGAAGGGTATGACTACAAGGTGAACGAGTTCCCGTTATCGGCCAACGGAAAAGCGCTGATTGAGAACAATACGGAAGGTTTTATCCGACTGCTTTCCGACAAAAAATACGGTCAAGTGCTGGGTGTGCAAATTGTTGCCGAACACGCCACCGACATGATTGCCGAAGCTGCCGCTTACCTGAAAGTGGAAGCCACGGTTTATGATGTAGCCAACACCATACACGCTCATCCCACGGTTTCGGAAATCTTTTTCGAAGCAGGTTTTGACGCGATGGATCGGGCGATACATAAATAAATGATAGATGATAGGCTTCGCGATAGAGCTTTGCTGATATGCGCTTCGCGCGATAAATTTCGCTGATAAAACCTCTGCTTTCTGATAAGTCGGGAGTTGAGATTTTTTTGTAAATCTGCTGATAGTTAGCATAACATAACTATCAGCAGATAGTTTTTTAGTAGAGTAATGTGTGAAAAACACCAATCTGTTTTTCACACGTTACACAGTCTTAATTTTAGAAACCGATTTCAACCATTGTTATCCGATAAAAACGTTCCGAAGCGGTTGAGTAAAATTCAAAAAATAACTAATCAAGCTTACCTGAAAAACACGCGATTTCGTTTTAACAAAAAATACAGTTTTTGATAAAGAAATCTTATTGCCTTTTATCTAATTTTTACTTGACGGACCTCTGTGTCTTCATTGTTGACAAAAATTCGGAAGAACTATTTACTTTTCCGCCCGTTTTTTGTTTGCATTCCTTAACTCTTCTTTTTCATTCGTAAAGTGAAACACGCATTTCAAAAACCCAACTCCGCCACTCGGCAATTTGCATAAAAAAATCGCTCCAAAATCACTTATATTTGTCGTGATAAACATGCCGGACATGTGGTTATAGTTTCAATTATTGCAGCCGCTAACTTACATGTATCGTTTTCTCTAAATGCAGGGATATTTTGAAAACCTAACTTAACGAAGCTTGTCTCGGTATGGATATCCGACTAATTTACAGCTGTTTTTAGCAAGATACGGAGTTATTAATTTTAAAGAAAGACTATGATGCAAAGAATTAAAATTGTTTTTTTTATTCTGCTCTTCAGTATTGCTCACCTGCAAGCTCAGGAAAGCGATACTCGTTGGTATGCAGGTGCTCAGGCCGGAGTTCCGCTCTTTTGGGGCGATATCCGCTCGCTTGCAGACAAAACCCACTTAGGCTTTGGCGGAGGCTTATTTGTAGGATATAAGACGAAATGGCTGTCGCCCGAAATTGGGCTCGATTACGGATTTGGCAAATTGGGACCTCAAACCGGACAGTTGAACGATTATTTTAACTCGGCAGGTGCTATAACCTACATGCAAAACAGTGCGGCCGATCGAAAATTAGGTGATGTGTATGTGAAAACAAATTTTCTACAAGCCGGATTAAGACTGGGTGTATCGTTGACCGGCCTCTTTTCGCCCGGGAGAGAGCACAAAGTAGATATTGACGTAGCCCCTGTCGTGCATGCTCAAAAATTTTCACCGGCGGTTTACACTGCTTCCGGCAGTGAAAAGCTTGCTATGGGGATAACCGATGGCGGATGGGACTATGCGGTAGGTGGAGATGTGGGACTTAGTTTCATGATAAGCTCAAATGCGTCGTTGTTGATACGTTCCGGTTTACTGTGGTTGAACAATACGACGTTCGACGGGTTGGACAACCATCCTGTTTGGCGAGTCAATACAATGCTCTACAATAGGGTGGGTGTTGTTTTGAATTTGGGAAAGAAAAAGTAACCGGCAATGACTACGAGCCCGTACGCTTTTCCTTCTTGGCCGGTGTTGGGAGAAATAACCGATGAAGCTGAGGTTTCAACAGAGCAACCTGCGTTGATTCAAAAACCGGAAACAGCACTATGAAGTACCTCGCACTCAATTAAAATTAAACAAGCAACCACACAGTTGCAGCAAAAAACTAAACATTAATAAAGAATAACTACGATGAAAAAGAACATTTTATTTATCACACTCATTTCCGCGTTGCTGTTTTCATGCGCGCGAACCGATTTTGATGAGCTTTTGCGTATGCAGGCAGAGCAAAAAGGTCAATTAACCGATATTGATAATCGGGTGAAAGTTTTAGAAGAGATGTCTCGCAACGCCAATACCGAGATTAATACCATCCGTGGACTTATCACTGCCATGGAGCAAAGGATAGGCATTACTTCATACAAAGAGGTTCCCGGGGGATATGAACTTACCCTGACCAATAGCACCACCTTGGTTCTGAAACACGGCAATACATCGCTTATCGGGGTAAAAGAATTTGAAGGAAGGCTATACTGGACGATAAACGGAAGCTTCATGACTACGGCCGAGGGGTCGAAAATACCGGCGCAGGGCAAAGACGGTGCCGCAGGGGCCGATGGTAAAGACGGTGCCGCTGGAGCCAACGGAGTAACACCGCTCATGCGCGTGAACCTGCAAAACTTTTGGGAAGTGAGTACCGATGGCGGCGCCACGTGGAAAACGGTGACCGATAGTGCGGGTAATCTCGTGCAAGCCACAGGTGCTCAAGGTGATAAGGGAGACAAAGGCGATAAAGGTGATACCGGCGCCACCGGAGCACAAGGCGATAAGGGAGACAAAGGTGATGTCGGCGCCACTGGTGCACAAGGTGATAAGGGTGATAAGGGTGATAAGGGTGATAAGGGAGATAAGGGAGACAAAGGTGATGTCGGCGCCACCGGAGCACAAGGCGATAAGGGAGACAAAGGTGATGTCGGCGCCACTGGTGCACAAGGTGATAAGGGTGATAAGGGTGATAAGGGTGATAAGGGTGATAAGGGAGATAAGGGAGATAAGGGTGATAAGGGTGATAAGGGCGATAAAGGCGATACCGGTGCACAAGGCGCTACCGGCCCGCAAGGAGAGACCGGTGCAACCGGACCGCAAGGCGCTACGGGGCCACAAGGTGCCACAGGCCCACAGGGACCGACTGGAGCTACAGGACCGCAAGGACAAACAGGAGCTACGGGCTCGCAAGGACCCGCAGGGCCACAGGGAGATCCCGGCACTACCGACTTGCTCATTACCGAAACCTCTTCTGCCATTACCTGTATTAGCTAAGACTTTATCTGACAGTCGGACATTTTATTAAGTGTTCAATAT
>CAZKZB010000031.1:0-35524 GCA_964557135.1 uncultured Petrimonas sp.
TTCATGATGCAAAGATAATAAATATTTATGAAATAATTGCCGTCAGGTTAATAATAAAAGGCTCTTTTTTTGTTTGAGTAACCAAAACGGAAAATACAATTTCGCGTTTAAACTTTTTAATTCGATTTGCATCCAAGCTATCGGTCATTTTTACTAATTTTGAAAAAATAATCGAGCGAATATGGAAAGCAAATACAAAAAACTCATCAAATGCCTTGCCCTCGATGCTATCGGAATGGCTTCCGCCGCCATGCCAATCATCGATGTAGTGTGGGCGCCGCTGGCAGCATCTATCAGCTACAAAATGTTCGGCGAAAAGAAAGGAAAATTCACTTCCATCATCACGTTTATCGAGGAGATTTTACCGGTAACCGATGTAATTCCGTCGTTCACAATTTTCTGGTTTCTGTTCGATTTTCTTCAAATCGGAAAAGAAGCCCCGACGGTTCACGAAGCTGTTGACGCGGATTTTGTGGAAATAAAATAATTTTTTGCAATGCGGCTACCAAAAAGCCGCATTGCGAATTTAAACACCAAATACATTTTTATGAACTTAAGAAAAATCATCGGCTGCTTGGCTTTGTTCGTCGCGCTGGCAGCATGTGCAAACACACCGAAAGAAACAAACGCTCTTTTGTGGAAAGTTTCGGGTAACGGATTAGAAAAGCCGTCGTATTTGTTCGGAACTCATCACCTTATTCCATTGTCGTTTTTAGACACTATCGCAGGTTTAGAGTCTGCCTTTGACGCAACGGAACAAACAGTGGGTGAACTCGACATGAGTAAAATGAGTAAGATGCAGATGCAGATTATGGGCGCTGCCATTATGCCAAACGAATACAACTATCAAACGTTGCTGAGCGAATCGGATGTCCAGCAACTTGATAAAACGTTGAAAGATCTTGTGGGCATGGGCTTAGAGCAGCTCGGGAGAATGAAGCCGGCCATGCTGAGTAACCTGATTTCCATCACTTTGTATCAGAAATATTACCCCAATTTAGCGGGCGCGGTAAGCATTGACCAGTACTTTCAGGATGAAGCAACAAAACGTTCGCGACCGGTAAAATCGCTGGAATCGGCCGATGAACAAATTCATGTGCTGTTGGGTTCGCAAACAATCGAAAGACAAGCAGAAATGCTCACTTGCATGGTGAATCATCCCGAAATGCTGAAAAAACAGATGGACAGACTTCAATCGGCTTATATGGCACAGGACATAAACGCTTTGAACGCTTTATATGAAGAAGAGTTGCCCGATGATCCCTGCCCCAGTACGCAAGAAGAAAAAGATGCGATGAACAAGGATAGAAACCAGAAATGGCTGCAGAAACTTCCCGAAATCATGAAAGAGAAATCATCGTTTATTGCGGTTGGTTGCCTCCACTTGGTCGGAAAAGACGGATTGATTGAAGGGTTGCGAAAATTGGGATATACGGTGGAAGCGGTGAAATAACCTACCGTTTTCCAACAACACATTCTAGTTTTTTTTAGAAATGAGTATAGGGATAAAAAATTATCCCTATATTTGTATCAAAATAAAACCGATATGCCCACGTTGTTTATTATTTTTGGCTTACGATTTTTCTTTTATGCAGATGAACATTTACCCATTCATGTGCATGTTGAAAACGCAGACGGAAGAGCAAAATTTCTCGTTTATCCCAATGTGGAGATAGTTTCTAACAAAGGAATAAAACCCTTGTCCTTAAAACGAGCAAGGTCAATTATCATTGAACGTCAACAGGAAATAATAGATAAATGGCATGAATTTCACGGATAAATCGATATGAAAACAATTAAAAAAATTTGGTTTACGAATGATCGCATCTTTATGCGAACAGCCGATGGCGGCGAATACAGCCGCCCGTTGGAGGCATTTCCCGTGCTGAAAGATGCCACCGACTCTCAAAGAAACGATTTTAAAATTGGTCGTTTTGGCGATGATGTTCGTTGGGAGATATTAGACGAAGATATTCACATAAACAGTTTCTTCGAAACGAAAGAACCGGATATTACGAACGAAATTGGAGAGATTTTCGGCCGATTTCCACAATTAAATGTTTCGGAAATAGCACGTTGGATGGGGATTAATAAAAGCTTACTATCCAAATATATTTACGGTATTAAAACGCCGAGTAAAGAAAGAAAAAATCAGATAATAGCCGCTCTTCACGCGTTGGGTGAAGAGCTTGTGGCTATTTAGAACGTTTTATCGTGCCAAGCGACTATCTTCCGGCGCCAGCGGAACTATCGTGCAAAGCACCTATCTTTCGCACAGCGAAATTATCGCCGGCAGGCATTTATCAGCGAAGCGTCAACAACACCACATTTTCCACGTGATGCGTGTGCGGAAACATATCCACCGGCTGCACGCGCGCAACCCGATATTTGCTGTCCAACAGATTCAAATCGCGTGCCTGCGTGGCGGGATTGCAACTTACGTAAACAATGCGTTGCGGCTCGGCAAGCAGAATGGCGGCGATAACATCGTCGTGCATTCCGGCGCGGGGCGGGTCGGTAATGATTACGTCGGGGCGACCGTGCGTGGCGATAAACTCCTCTGTGAGAACATCTTTCATATCACCGGCAAAGAAAAGCGTGTTTTCGATTCCGTTGACGCGGCTGTTTTCTTTGGCATCTTCAATGGCTTCGGGCACGTACTCGATTCCCACCACTTTTTTCGCGCTTCGCGACACGAAATTGGCAATGGTCCCCGTGCCGGTGTAGAGGTCGTAAACCAACTCGCTGCCCGATAGTTGCGCAAAATCGCGCGCCACTTTGTAGAGATTGTAAGCCTGACGGCTGTTGGTTTGGTAAAACGATTTGGGCCCGATTTTAAACCTCAATCCCTCCATCTCTTCCACAATATAATCGCGACCGCGCCACACCAACACCTCTTGGTCGGTAATGGTGTCGTTGGCTTTTTGGTTGATGATATAGAGCAGCGACGTGATTTGCGGAAACTCGTCGGCAAGATACGCCAGCAATTGCTCGCGCTTTTCGGCATCGTCTTCGTAAAACACCACAATCAGCATCCACTCGCCAATGGAAGTGTTGCGGATGATGAGCGTACGCATCAATCCCGATTGGTTGCGCAAATCGAAAAACGTATAATTGTTTTTGAGGCAAAACGCACGGATGGCGTTTCGGATTTGGTTCGAGAGGTCGTCTTGCAGCCAGCATTTATCGATATCCAGCACCTTGTCGAATCTGCCCGGAATATGAAACCCGAGGGCGTTCATACATTGAAACTCCTTGTCGGAGCCGATTTCCTGCTCCGTGAGCCAACGCTTGTCGGAAAAAGTGAACTCCAATTTGTTGCGGTAAAACGTGGTTTCGGGCGTGCCAAGAATGGGCGTGATTTCGGGCAAATCCACTTTCCCGATGCGCGTAAGATTGTCCGTTACCTGCTTTTGTTTGTATTTTATCTGCTCGTCGTAGGGCAAAATCTGCCACTTGCAGCCGCCGCAAATGCCGAAATGTGAGCAAAAAGCATCGGTTCGTTTTTCGGAAAACGATTCAAACCGAACCGCTTTGCCTTCGGCGTAGCTGCTTTTCTTTTTGGTGAGTTGTATATCTGCCACATCGCCCGGAACCACAAAGGGAACAAAAACGGTCATACCGTCCACTTTGGCGATGGCTTTGCCTTCGGCTGCCACATCGGTAATGGCGATGTTTTCTAATAGGGGGAGTTGTTTTCTTTTTCTTGCCATTAAATAATTTTTGAGAGTACAAAGGTAGTAAAATTGCAGAAATCTACATTGCTCGCAACGACTATCACGCGTTTGCCTTATGTGAAAAAATAACTAATTACAATGCTGAACAATGGAAAAACAGCAATAACTTTAAAAAAAACGGACGAAAATATTTTGTTCCAAAATAGTTGAAGTCTGATTATCAAAGATATTCGTTTTTTTTATCAAGGCAGTGACCCACAAACACTATTAATTCTGAGAACTTAATGCAATAAATTCACTAATAAGGGGAAAGGGAGACATTGCAGAAAAAAGGAACCCGAATGGAATTCCTTTTTTCTGCAATTGTAGTTAATTATTGAATGTTAGCGACTTTTTTTATTGCCAAAGTAAAGTAAAGCCAAGATAATAAATATTAAAACTTGTATGCCTTTTGAATTTCTGGTTTCTTCACTATAAAGAAGAAAATAGGCAAAAGAGAATAATAAAAGCAGCGCCAGTAAGTATTTAAATATCATAACTAACGAAAAACTTTTCTTTGATTCGCTTTTAAAACTATATCTTAAGAAGATAAATGTAAAAGTTATGCCTAAAAAGAATAACGTCTTTGATAGTATAAAATGGTTTACTAAAAAGGAACTGACAATTAATGTAATAGAAATTACAGTTCCAATGATTATATTTGTTTTATTGCTCATATTTAAAGATAATGTCTAACAAAAAGCTGCATAATAAGCAAGTCCCCCTAAAGCTCCAATTATACTTCCTGTTAACCCAACTCCAAGCCCAATCGGACCTCCTACAGCTGCTGCAAATCCAGTTTTGATAGCTAAATCTCCAATAATGACACCAGCACCAGCGGCAAAATAATCACATGGTCTTAATCTAGCTCTAGTTCCATTTGAAAAACCCTTATCTAAATATTGAAGAAGCTCTTTTTCTTTCTCTATAGTTTCGATTATTTCAATTCCCACCTGTTGAAGTTCTCTATTATTAATTTTCCCAACAAGTGCTGCTCTGTAATCATCAAAGTTGTCATAGTTTGATCTACACAAAATAAAATTGGATATAATTTCAAAAAAAACTTTTTCTTTTTCGCCTAATGTTTCCAAAAGTTCTTGAATATCATCTGGAGCAGAAAAGAAATCGTCGTAATCAGATTCTGTGGATATATATGTCGTTGATGATCTTGTGGTACTATTAGCAATATCGTACTTATTATAAATTGAATAAAACTCTTTTTTCGTCAATTTATCTTCTTTCTTTGACATCATAAATTTTAGTTCCGATGTCATTTTATTGATTTCGGAAATAGAATAACTATTCATTTGTATAACTTTATTGTGTTCTAAGACTTCTATACCTTTATCAATGGATGAAGTACAAGAGGAAAGAATTAATAAAGAAACGATAAGAATTAATTTTGAGAAAAACAACTTTTTCATAATAATATAAATTTTTAATTGTTAGTAATTTTATTACCTTGCAAAATTATGTACAAATTTCATACAAAAAAGTTGAAATTTGAACTCAAAAGTATTTTAATGCCTGCTTGACGGCTAAATAGCTAATAATCAATATTATGTATAAGTTGAATTTAACGCTTAAATGTTTCAGAAATACTGTCACTTCAGACAAAGATTTTTATTTGTTGGCATTTGTGACAATATTATTGCAAGTTAATTATTGCAACTTATGAAATCTATCAACCTTAAATGCTTTTTTACTATATTTTTCATTTCGAGATCAAGCAATGTAAAGAAAAATTACAAAACCTAAGGTTGAGTTCGAAATCTATCATATCCACACACATAAATTTCATTGCATGATTGCTTTGCGTTGAAATCCAAACCCTATTCTCTAGGAATTCTCTTGTCGTGACCTGCATAATCAACTTAAACAAATACGTATTCATATATAGGTTCCGAAAAATCAGTGCAATATTTTAAAATACATCTAATTATGAGATTTCTACTACCTGTTCTTGGTTTGGTTTGATCTCGGATTTCCTCTGTGCCTTTCTCCGTGTACTCTGTGTAACGTTCTATTTCACCTCAATCTCAATCTTCGCGCTTTTCACCCCTTTGGCTTTGGCTTCCAGCACAAGCGTTCCCGACTTTTCGCCGGCTTGAACCAACGCGGTAAGTTGTCCGCTGAAAAGCTTCATTTTCGGAAGTTGGAACGATTCCAAACTTGCCGGATTTCCGTTGGCAACGGCCTTGAACGTGCCGGCGCCCTTTACGGTGAACGAAATTTCGCGTTCATCGGTTGCACAAAAATTGCCGTCTTTATCCACAAGGCGAACGTTTACGAAAGAAATATCTTCGCCGTCGGCGTTCAATGTGCTTCTGTCCGCTTCCAGCACAATGCGATGCGGTTTTCCGGCGGTGCGGATTTCGCGTTCGGCAACCGCTTTTCCGTTTTCGTCATACGCCACCACGCGCACCGTTCCGGGTTCGTATTGGGTGTCCATCCACATCAGGCGGTAGCGTTTTTGACGTTCAAACAATTTGCGCGCCTCATCGGTATAACTTCCGTCAATCTTTACCGAAAGGTCTTTCGTGCGCTTACCCTGACTTTTTCCATTGATAAACAACTCGGCAGACGGATAATTGGTGTACACAAAAACGGGCGTAATTTCGCCTTCGCGCCCCTGCCAATTCCAATGCGGAAGAATGTGCAGCGTCTCTTCCGATTTGTTCCAGTGGCTGCGATAGAGATAGTATCTATCTTTGGGAATGCCCGCCAAATCTACAATGCCGAACAGCGAAGCGTGGCTGGGCCAATCGCTGTAATAGGGCGTGGGTTCACCCAGATAATCGAATCCTGTCCACACAAATTCGCCGATGCAGTACGGCAAATCGTCGTGATAAATGAAATTGTCTTCGGGCAAATCGCTCCATCCGCAATGTTCCACATCGTACGACGAGGCTTGATGGTCGGCGTATTTCGCCATCGATTTGCGCTCAACGGGAAATTTATATACTCCGCGCGAACTGAGCGTTGACGCGGTTTCGCTGCCCAACACAATTTGCTGCGGCAAACGTTCGTAAGCCTCTTGATACCGGAAAGGGCGATAGTTGAAACCCGCAACTTCCATCATAGCCGCCATATTGTTGGAAAAAACGTGGTCGGGTCTGTCCATTCCGTTGGTAACGGGTCGCGTGGGATCTTCGCGGTGGCAAATATCTTGCAGAAAACGGGCGACTTTTGCTCCTTGTTTGTTACTTTGCTCTTCCACCTCGTTACCGATACACCACATAACCACCGACGGATTGTTGCGATAATGATGCAGAACGTTTACCAAATCTTTCTCCGCCCAATCGTTGAAATAGCGGTTGTAGCCGTTTCTCACTTTCGGAATTGCCCACTCGTCGAAAGTTTCAACCATCAGCATCATTCCCATCTCGTCGGCAGCGCGCACAAATTCGGGCGCAGGCATATTGTGCGAGGTGCGGATGGCGTTTACGCCCATTTCCTGCATAATACGGATTTGGCGACGGATGGCGGCATCGTTTACCGCCGCGCCCAGCGGACCCAAATCGTGGTGCATACACACGCCTTGGAATTTAACGGGTTTTCCGTTGAGGAAGAAGCCTTTATCGGGAACTATTTCGATGATGCGGATACCGAAAGCGGAGCTTGTTTCATCTACCAGCGTGTTGTTTTCGTACAATTTGGATACGGCGGTGTAGAGATTGGGTTGTTTTACGTCCCACAGTTCGGGATTTTTTACGATTAAATCCTGAGAAAACTCTCCCGAATCGAATGGCGAGAGCGTTTTTTCTTCCGACGCCACCACGTTATTGGCTTTGTCTCTGATTTCGGTAACCAATTTCAGGTTGTCGGGGTTTTGAGCGTTCACTTTCGTTTTCACATTTACGCGAGCGAAATCTTTTTCCACAACGGGCGTAGTGATATAGGTTCCCCAAACGGGAATATGCGTTTTATGCGTTGTGATAAGGTGCACGTTCCGATACAATCCCGCGCCGGGATACCACCGCGATTGTTCGTCGAAATTCTCCAACCGAACCGCCAGCGTGTTGTCCTTTCCGTCTTGGTTTACAAAATCGGTAATATCGAAATGAAACGTATTGTAACCGTTCGGCCAAAAGCCTATTTCTTTACCGTTTACAAAAACGCGGGCGTTGCTCATAGCGCCATCAAATTGGATTTGAACGCGCTTGTTGGCAGAAAAATCGGGAATGGAAAATCGCGTGCGATACCATCCCGCGCCGGTAAACGGCAATCCGCCCGTGCGCCCGTAATGCTCAATGGCTTTGGTTTGTCCGTCTTGCACAATTGCCATTCGGTGAATATCGTTCTGTTTGTCGAACGGACCGTAAATCGCCCAGTCGTGCGGCACGGTTACCGATTGCCATTGGGAGTCGTCGAAGTTGATATCCGATTGCGCCACGTTGTCTTCGCGGGTGAATTTCCATCCTTTTTTCAGGGTAATCTCATTTCGTATTTGTGCTTCAGCAATAGTAGCGGTTGTTAGAAAAAGCACAGTTGTTAAAATCAGAGCTAATCGCATAAAAGTGAGTTTTATTTTAAAATAATTTTTCAATCTAATGGTTTAATCATCTTTTCGGGTCGCACCCATTTATCGAAGTCTTTCGCAGTCACGTAACCTAATCTCACTGCTTCCTCTTTTAGAGTAGTACCGTTTTTATGTGCAGCATTGGCGATTTCAGCCGCTTTATAATATCCAATTTTTGTGTTTAAGGCGGTCACTAACATCAAAGAGCTATCAACCAACTCGTTGATCCTTTTCATATTTGGCTTTATTCCCGAAACACAATGCTCGTTGAAAGATACAGCCGCATCTCCAAGAAGACGGGCACTTTGTAGAAAATTCGCTGCCATTACCGGTTTAAAAACGTTCAGTTCAAACTGTCCCTGCATACCGGCTACACCGATTGTCACATCGTTACCGATTACCTGTGCACACACCATGGTTATAGCTTCCACTTGTGTAGGATTCACTTTCCCCGGCATAATGGAAGACCCGGGTTCGTTTGCAGGGATTGTAATCTCTCCTATTCCGCTTCGCGGACCCGATGCCAGCATACGGATGTCATTAGCTATTTTGTTAAGAGAAACCGCTACCTGCTTCATCGCACCGTGAGTTTCTACCAAAGCATCGTGCGCTGCCAGCGCTTCGAATTTATTATTGGCTGTAACAAAAGGTAAGCATGTAAATTCGGCTATATATCTAGCAGTCAGAATATCGTAATTTTTAGGAGCATTCAAACCGGTTCCCACAGCCGTTCCGCCAATGGCTAATTCTGCCAGGTGCGGGAGCGTATTTTCAATGGCTTTAATCCCGTGTTCGAGTTGAGAAGCATATCCGCTGAATTCTTGTCCCAATGTAAGAGGTGTGGCATCCATAAAATGCGTACGTCCGATTTTCACAACATTTGCCATTTCAGTGGATTTTGTGACAATCGTTTTATGTAATGCACGCAGTGCTGGCAATGTGACTTCAATAATTTTTTTGTAGCAGGCAATTGACATTGCTGTCGGAAAAGTATCGTTAGACGATTGCGATTTGTTTACATCATCGTTCGGTTGTAGTGTTTTTTCTCCTTCACCGATTAACTTGCCAGAAATCTGGTGAGCACGATGGGCAATAACTTCGTTTACGTTCATATTGCTCTGCGTTCCCGAACCGGTCTGCCAGATTACTAACGGAAACTGGTCATCGTGTTTGCCATCCAGTATTTCGTCGCAGACTTGCGCGATAAGGTCTCGCTTTTCTTGGGACAACACACCTAATTCGCAATTGGCAAATGCTGCGCCTTTTTTCAGATAGGCAAATCCGTAAATAACTTCAAGAGGCATTGAAGCAGGTTCTCCGATTTTAAAGTTATGGAGAGAACGTTCGGTTTGTGCGCCCCAAAGTTTATCAGCGGGGACTTTCACTTCGCCCATTGTGTCTTTTTCGATTCTGTATTTTATGGGATTTTGCATTTTAACTTAACTGTTAGTTAGTGTTTGAAAATATCTGTGATAAAGTATAACAAAGAAACGATTTTTTGCTCAATTTAGCAAGCAGAAAAACTAATCTATATAGTATTTTATACTTGTAAATTAAAGATAATCACGTATATTTGCGAAAAGATATTGCAAAATGGGAGACGAAAATACTTTACAACCTATCGAAAATAAAATTCACGAAATCAGAGGTGTGAAAGTGATGCTCGATTTCGATTTGGCCGAGATGTACGGAATGGAAACGAGGGTTTTGAAACAAGCCGTAAGGAGAAACAGTAAAAGGTTTGAAGGAGAGAATTTTATGTTCGAAGTTTCCTTGGAAGAGCTTTCAAGATCACAAATTGTGACCTTGAACAAAGGAAGGGGAAGTAACATTAAATACAAACCTTTCGCCTTCACTGAATTAGGTGTCGCCATGCTGTCCAGTGTTCTCAATTCAGATACCGCTATTGAAGTCAACCGCAACATTATGCGGGCTTTTGTAGCCATGCGAAATTTACTGTTACATTCTCCCGAAATGGAGATAAAAATACTTCAACGTGAATTTACTACGTTAAAAGAATACATCGAAGAAATATTTGCCGACCAAAACGACATTAACAAAGATACCCGAATGCAAATTGAGCTTATCAATGAGGCTATTGCGGAATTACAAATCAAAAACAAAACAAGGAAGTTTGGAGAGGTTGGATATATCGCAACCCTGCAAAGACAAAACAAATAAAAGGTTAAAAAATGCAAGCGCTATTGTTTCTTGATTTTTTTGACTACTTTTGCATCAAATTAATTCAAACATGAACTTTTCTCTTACAAACGGATATTGGTGGCTTCCCTTACAACTCGCACAGTCGTAAGGAAAACAGCCGTATCTACACGTAAGAAATAACATAACACGAAATAGAAAAAGCCTGTCGCTCCTGCGACAGGCTTTTTTCGTTAAAAAATGAACAATACAAAGACATGAAGAAATTTTTAGTGGACAAATCGGGGTTTTACGGTGACTTTGGCGGAGCTTACATTCCGGAGATCCTTCATCGATGCGTAACCGAACTACAGGATGCTTATCTCGAAATCATCGAAAGCGAGTCGTTTAAAAAGGAGTTTGAGAAACTGCTCCGCGATTATGTAGGCAGGCCGTCGCCGCTTTATTTATCGAATTTTCTTTCCGCCAAGCACGGTTGCAAAATTTATCTCAAACGCGAAGACCTCAACCACACCGGCGCACACAAAATTAACAACACCGTCGGGCAGATTCTTATCGCCAAGCGATTGGGGAAAACCCGAATTATCGCCGAAACCGGTGCCGGACAGCACGGCGTAGCCACCGCTACCGTTTGCGCACTCATGCAGATGCAATGCATTGTGTATATGGGTAAAACCGATGTGGAGCGACAAGCGGTGAACGTGAGAAAAATGCAACTCTTGGGCGCGACGGTTGTTCCGGTAACATCGGGCAACATGACGCTGAAAGACGCCACCAACGAAGCTATTCGCGATTGGTGCTGCAACCCGGTCGACACGCATTATATCATCGGTTCCACCGTAGGACCGCATCCCTATCCCAATATGGTTGCACGCTTGCAATCGGTTATCAGCGAGGAAATCAGGAAGCAGCTTTTAGAAAAAGAAAGCCGCGTGGTTCCCGATTATCTTTTCGCCTGCGTAGGCGGCGGAAGCAACGCAGCCGGAACAATTTACCATTTTCTGGATGATGATAACGTGAAAATCGTCCTCGCCGAAGCGGGCGGAAAAGGTATCCACAGCGGAGAATCGGCGGCGACCATTCAAATTGGAACGGTTGGAATTATTCACGGATGCAAAACGCTGGTAATGCAAACCGAAGACGGGCAAATCACGGAGCCGTACTCCATCTCCGCCGGATTGGATTATCCGGGAATCGGTCCCATTCACGCGAATTTAGCAACAAAAAAACGTGCTCAGGTTGTCGCGATTAACGACGATGAGGCGCTGCAAGCCGCTTTCGAACTCACTCGCTACGAAGGGATTATCCCCGCGCTGGAATCGGCACACGCGCTGGCAGCGCTCGATAAAATCAACTTCAAGCCGTCCGATGTTGTGGTGCTGACCCTTTCGGGAAGAGGCGATAAAGACTTGGAAACTTATTTTAAAGAAGCGAAGAAGTAAAGAATATGAACTATCAATTTACCACCAACTGCAAAAAGGTAATGGGCGACTTGCACACGCCGGTAAGCCTTTACCTGAAAATCCGCGACGCGTTTCCGCAATCGGCGCTACTCGAAAGCTCTGATTATCAGGCCAGTGAGGAAAGCACATCGTACATCGGTTTGAATCCGATCGCGCATATCGACATCAATCGCGGCGAGTGCATCGAAACCTATCCCGACGGAAAAATCGTCAACAACAGAATCTCTGAGCAATTCACGATTTCGGATGTCCTGAATAATTTTATGGCGAATTTTCATATCAACGGTAACAACACTTCCACGTTGGGGCTTTTCGGCTACACCACGTTCAATTGTGTGAAATATACCGAAAATATCGACATAAAAGAGAGCACCGAAGACCGCAACGATGCGCCCGATATGCGTTACATTTTGTACAAATACCTCATGGTTTTCAATCATCAGAAAGACGAACTGTCGCTAATCGAATTACTTGCCGATGGCGAGGAAAGTAAGCTTTATAAAGTGGAAAACTTGATAAATGCGCGGAATTTCGCGTCGTACGACTTTTTTATCGAAGGCGAAGAATCGAGTCCCATAACCGATGAGCAATTTAAGGCATACGTGCGGCAAGGTGTTGAACATTGTCATCGCGGCGATGTGTTTCAAATTGTGCTTTCACGGCGTTTCGAACAAGGGTTTTCGGGCGACGATTTCAAGGTGTATCGTGCCCTGCGAACCATCAATCCGTCTCCGTATCTTTTTTATTTCGATTTTGGCGGTTTCCGCATTTTCGGTTCATCGCCCGAAACACATTGTCAGATAAAAGACAGAACCATCAGCATCGACCCCATTGCCGGAACGGCCAAGCGCACGGGTAACTTTCAGGAAGATTTGGAGGCGACCGAACGCCTGAAAAGCGACCCGAAAGAAAACGCCGAACACGTGATGCTGGTGGATTTGGCACGAAACGACCTGAGCCGAAACGCGCACAAGGTGAAACTCGACTTTTACCGTCAGGTGCAATATTACTCGCACGTTATCCATTTGGTTTCGCGGGTGAGCGGTACGCTCGACGATGGTGTGAATCCCATTCAGGCGTTTTTCGATACTTTTCCGGCCGGAACGCTGTCGGGCGCGCCAAAAGTGCGGGCTATGCAGCTGATTTCGGAAATTGAAGAGCACAATCGCGGTGCATATGGCGGCTGCATCGGTTTTATCGGGTTCAACGGCGATATCAATCAGGCAATCACTATCCGCACGTTTGTGAGCCGGAATAATCGGTTGTGGTATCAAGCCGGAGCGGGAATCGTTTCGCAAAGTGTCGATGAAAACGAACTGCAGGAAGTGAACAGCAAATTGGGCGCGTTGAAAAAAGCCATCGATTTAGCGGCAAATCTTCACAATTAATTCAACAAGACGATGAAAATTCTCATTCTCGACAACTACGATTCGTTTACTTACAACTTGCGCCACCTGATTCGGGCGCTTGGTTATGGCGATATCGATGTTATCCGAAACGATAAAATCGATTTGAACGAAGTCAGCAAATACGACAAAATTATTCTCTCACCCGGGCCGGGGGTACCCGAAGAAGCCGGAGATTTACTGCCGTTGATAAATCGGTATGCGCCTACGAAAAGCATTTTGGGCGTTTGTCTGGGACATCAGGCTATCGGTGTTTCTTTTGGTGCGAAACTCGAAAACACGCCTATGGTGCATCACGGCGTTAAAACGCCCATCGAAATTGTCGACAACGATTATATTTTCAACGAACTACCTGTCGAAATCGAAGTCGGACGATACCATTCGTGGATTGTATCCGGAGAAAACTTCCCGTCGGAATTAGAGATTACCGCCGTTGATAAATCGGGAACAATAATGGCGTTGAAGCATAAAACTTTTGATATTCACGGCGTACAATTCCATCCCGAATCGGTGCTGACACCGTTGGGCGAGAAAATCATCAAAAACTTTTTAAGACCCCACTAAATCTCTCCTAAAGGGGAGACTTGGAAAAGTCCCACAATTAAATTGCAAACAAAAGATTATAAGATGACAAATAACATGCAGAGCAACAGCATAATACCGCACGCAAAGTCCCCTTCAGGGGATTTAGGGGTAAAACATATCCTCCTAAAATTATTGGATTATCAATACCTCAGTCGCGACGAATCGCGCGAACTTCTGCGAGCCATCGTAAACGGCGAAGTTCCCGACACGCAAATATCAGCCCTCATCACCATTTTTTTGATGCGCAGCATTTCGGTGGACGAAGTCCTCGGTTTTCGGGAAGCGCTCGTTGAAATGCGGATTCCCGTGGATTTAAGTGAATATAAGGCAATTGATATCGTGGGTACCGGCGGCGACGGAAAAAACACGTTCAATATTTCCACCACGGCGAGCTTTGTGGTTGCCGGAGCCGGGTATCCTGTTGTAAAACATGGAAACTACGGCGCCACTTCGGTGAGCGGAGCAAGTAATGTCATCGAATCACAAGGCGTTAAATTTGCAGCCGATATCGATGTTTTGCGAAAAAGCCTCGAATCATCGAACATCGCTTATCTTCACGCGCCGCTTTTCAGTCCCGCGCTCAAAGCGGTGGCTTCCGTACGTAAAAGCCTCGGCGTGCGGACTTTTTTCAACGTGCTGGGCCCGCTCATCAATCCCACGGAGCCCGAATATCAGATGTTGGGCGTTTACGATTTAGCCATGTCTCGGCTCTACAGCTACATTTATCAGGCGAGCAAAAAGAATTTCGGCATCGTTCACAGCTTAGACGGTTACGACGAAATCTCGCTCACCGGACAGTTTAAAGTAGTGAACAACAGAGGCGAGCAGCTTTTTATGCCCGAAGATATCGGATTTAACCGGGTGAAGCCGAGTGATATTTTCGGCGGAAACACCGTGGGCGAAGCGGTTTCGGTATTCAACCGGGTGCTAAACTGTACGGCCACGCGGGCGCAAATGGATGTAGTTATTGCAAACGCGGCATTTGCCATTCAGATTATCGAAGTCGAAAAATCGATTTTCGAATGCATTGAAATCGCGAAAGATTCGTTGTATGGAAAAAAAGCGTTGAACGCGCTGAGGAAATTTGTTGAAGTGAACCCCCACACCCCCTAAAGTGGGCTTTAGATACGGTAATTGTTTATAATTGAATCAAAAAGATGAATAGCAACACAAAGACAAATAATCTACAGTCCATCAAGTCCCCTTTAGGGGATTTTGGGGTCGATATTTTAAGCGAAATAATCGCTCACAAGCGAACGGAAGTATCGAAACAAAAAAGCCGGATTTCCTATGCTCAATTGGAAAAGGAAGTAATAAGCTGCGATTTGCCCATTTACTCGTTAAGAAAAGCGCTGTTGCAATCTGACACAGGGATTATTGCTGAGTTTAAACGCCGCTCGCCCAGCAAAGGATGGATAAATAAAGATGCCGATGCTGAAGAAGTTACAAATAACTACGCGGCGGCGGGTGCAACGGCATTATCGGTGCTGACAGATGAGAAGTATTTCGGCGGCACGCTGGCTGATTTACAAGCAGCGACCAAGAGCGTAAAAATTCCGGTGATGCGCAAAGAGTTTATCGTAGATGAATATCAGATTTTGCAAGCGCGACTATCGGGTGCAAGTGTAATTCTGCTCATTGCTGCAGCGCTCACCGTTGAAGAAACGTATCGATTTACCCAATTTGCCAAGCAGTTGAATTTGGATGTTTTATTGGAACTTCACGACGAAAAGGAGATTGAGCACGTTTCGCCGGAGAACAATATTATCGGCGTCAACAACCGGAATTTGGGCACTTTTGTTACTGATTTGGAGAAGTCGTATAAAATGATTGAGCTTTTGCCCAAAAACACCGTTTTGGTATCGGAAAGTGGAATTTCAAATCCTGAAACGGTAAGAGAACTACGGAAAGCGGGATATAAAGGTTTCCTCATCGGGGAGAATTTTATGAAAACGGATAATCCGGGCGAAAGTTTGAAAGAATTTATAAAACAAATTACGTTGTAGAGACGCAATGCTTGCGTCTCATTTTAAGGGAATAGTATGATTATCAAAATATGCGGAATGCGCGATGCAGAAAATATTCGCGAAATCGAAAAATTAGATGTGGATTGGATAGGATTCATTTTTTATCCGAATTCGCCGAGATTTGTGAGCGAAGTTCCCGACTATTTGCCCGAAAAGATAAATCGGGTAGGCGTTTTTGTCAACGAATCGAAAGAAAAAATTATCGAAACGGTCTCACATTTCGGATTGAATTTAGTGCAACTGCATGGAAATGAATCGCCTGAGTTTTGCGATGAAATGGGCAAAATTGGTCTGAAAGTCATCAAAGCGTTCAGTATCGGCAACGATTTTCCTACGGAAACGGTAAACGCATATCTCAACAAGTGCGACTATTTTCTTTTCGATACAAAAACTCCATCTTACGGCGGTTCGGGAAAGAAATTTAATTGGGAAGTTCTTTCAAAATATCGCGGCGAAACTCCTTTTTTATTGAGCGGCGGCATTTCGTGGGAAGATGTCGAAAACATCCGTCAGCTTTCACATCCAAAATTTATCGGAATAGATATTAACAGTAAATTTGAAATCAGCCCCGCAGTGAAAGATGTGGAGTTGGTGAAACAGTTTATTGATAAGATAAGAGAACCAAGAACCAAGATTGATAGACAATAGACTAAAAGATATTTAGACTTTAAGAAAATCAACTGAAGCCTACAAACTCGCAACAAAAAAATTATGAACAGAATAGACCAATTATTTCAGCAGAAAAAAAGAAACGTATTATCGGTTTACTTCACCGCCGGATTTCCAACCCTCAACGATACCGTTCCGGTAATTCAGTCGCTCGTAAAAAACGGAGTGGAACTGATTGAAATCGGTGTCCCGTTCAGCGACCCGATGGCCGATGGTACTGTTATCCAGGCATCGGGAGCACAGGCACTTAAAAACGGAATGAGTCTTCGGGTGCTCTTCGAGCAATTATCGGAAATCCGCTCTTCGGTGAAAATTCCGCTCGTACTGATGAGCTACCTCAACCCCATTCTTCAATTCGGATTCGAAAAGTTTTGCCTCGAAGCACTACGTTGCGAAATCGACGGAATTATCATCCCCGATTTACCGTTTTCAGATTACATAAGCGAATACAAACCGATAGCCAAAAAGCACGGACTGCACGTCATTATGCTCATCACGCCGGAAACATCGGAAGAAAGAATCCGGCTAATCGACCAACATACCGGCGGATTCATTTACATGGTTTCATCAGCATCGGTTACCGGCGCAAAATCTGCCTTCGGCGATGAAAATGTGCGCTATTTCCGGCGCGTGAATGCCATGAATCTCAAGAATCCTCGACTTATCGGTTTCGGAATTTCCAACAAAACTACGTTCGACGCGGCTTGCGAAAATGCTTCGGGAGCCATTATCGGAAGTAAGTTTGTTTCGTTGCTCGGAAGTGAGAAATCGGTTGACGAAGCGGCGAAAAAGCTGATAGAAGCAATTACAAATGACTAATTACCAATCACTAATGGTTTTTCGAAATGTTCAATCAGTAATTTGTAATTATGAATTGGTAATTCTCCCAAATTTGTAGCCGTATTTGTAGCCGTTTTGAAAATAACTTTTATCTTTGTGCTTAAATAAATCATCAAAACAACAGAAAAATGGCAGTTATCATCAGCAGCAGACAATTCAGAGACAGGCAAGGATATTACTTCGGACTAATCGAAAAAGGCGAACAAGTAATCTTGCGCCGAAAAGGTGTATCGTACAAGCTAACTCCGATAACCAAAGACGATACGTTAATGACAGAAGAAGAATTTTACGCCAAAATTGACCGCTCCATTCAGCAGGCGAAAGAAGGGAAAACAAAAACCATAAAAAACAAAGAAGAATTACGAGCCTTTCTCGAAGCACTATGAATTATGTTATCAAATTTACAGACGATGCCGAAAATGACATTAAGCGACTGAAACGGAGTGAACCGCCAGCTTATAAGAAAGTTACCAAGCTCCTCGAAGAGTTAGGGGTACACCCCTATTCGGGCACAGGAAAAGTAGAAAGATTAAAACACTACGAAGAAGCAACTTGGTCGCGAAGAATTACCGACAAACATCGATTGGTTTATCGCGTGTACGATAATATTGTAGAAGTACTGGTAATATCGGCTTACGGCCATTACGATGATAAATAAATCCGCCTCCATCGGAAACAAATAAACTGATTCAAACAATTCCCCAAAAATAATTTTCTAAAAACACATTTTATCTCTATTTTTATACTTTCTTTTCGTGTAACAACTTAAATTAAATCGGTATTAAAAGTAAAACTACAAAAACGGGAGGCCGTTTAGGTACTTTTGGCGGCGTTTTTACCCCTTCGATTCTTACAATCTTAGGCGTGATAATGTATTTGCGCTTCGGTTGGGTTGTAGGCAACGTAGGGTTGATGGGCACATTGATTATTGTTACTTTATCTACCTCTATCACTTTTCTAACCTCGTTGTCCATTGCTTCTATTGCGACCAACGCCCCGGTAAAAGGCGGCGGAGCTTATTATATGATAAGCAGATCGTTAGGCTTAGAAGTGGGTGGAGCGGTTGGCATACCGTTGTTTTTAGCACAGGCTTTTTCTGTGGCCTTGTACATCATCGGTTTTTCCGAAAGTATGGTGGCTATTTTTCCGTCGCTAAACATAAAACTGGTAGGGATTGTAACCACGGTTTTTATAAGTTTATTGTCTCTCTTCTCCACGCGAGCCGCCATAAAAGCACAATTCATTATCTTAGGAGTCATCGCTTTATCGCTCATTTCATTTTATTTTGGACATCCGATAGAAGATTCAACCATTGAACTTTGGGGTGTCCCCGCGTCGGAATCGGAAAGTTTTTGGCTTGTTTTTGCTGTTTTTTTTCCTGCAGTAACGGGAATCATGGCGGGAGTGAACATGTCGGGAGATTTAAAAAATCCGGCAAGGTCTATCCCGAGGGGAACTTTTTTAGCCGTGGGAACGGGTTATTTAATTTATATGACCATTCCGATTTTCTTGGCTTTGAGGGCCGATGCATCAACGCTGGTTAGCGACAACCTGATTATGCAAAAAATGGCGCTTTGGGGATTTGCAATCTTTCTGGGCGTGTGGGGAGCCACGCTGTCGAGCGCAATGGGCAGTCTATTGGGCGCGCCACGCGTACTGCAAGCGTTAACCGCGGATAAAGTATTGCCGAAAGAACTCTCATTTTTAGGAAAACCTTCCGGCAAAGAACAGATTCCGAGAGCAGCAACTGTCGCAACTTCCATTATCGCCTTATTTTTGGTTATTGTGGGCGATTTAAACATGATAGCCCCCATTCTGACAATGTTTTTCCTGACCACTTACGGCACATTAAATCTTACCGCGGGCATTGAAAAATTATTGAACAGTCCGTCATATCGCCCGAAATTCAAGGTTCACTGGATATTTTCTTTTTTAGGAACCATCGGCTGTATCGTCGTCATGTTTCTGATAAATGCCCTTGCAACGATTATCGCCATGGTCTTCATCGCGGGTATTTACGTCTGGCTGAGAAGAAGAAGGCTGAAAACGACTTTTGGCGATGTTAGAAACGGCATGCTGATGCAAGTAGCCCGATATGCCCTGCTTATGCTCAGTTCAAGAGAGATGGATGCCAAAAGCTGGCGACCCAACATTTTGGTTTTCTCGGGAATGCCAACCAAAAGATGGCATCTTATCGATTTTGCGTACGGATTGGCACAGGAAAAGGGATTAATTACCGTGGCGACTATTTTGCCCGAAACCAATGTATCACTACAACGTGTTAGCGATTATGAAGAGAAAATATCGGCCTACTTATACGAAAAAAACATAAAAACATTAGTAAAAGTGACCCGGGCTCAAGACCCTTTTTCAGGAGCTGTTCAATTGGTAAGTTCCTATGGGTTAGGCTCTGTAACCCCAAACACCATTCTGCTTGGCGACACGGAAGAAAACAAAAACCTGAAACCGTATTGCGAAATGATAACACACTTTTATGAATCGAAAAGAAACGTGATAATCCTTCAAAACGATTTTAAACTAGATTACGACGAAGAAAAAAGAATCGACCTGTGGTGGGGAGGACTAAAAGGAAACGGCGGATTTATGATGATTATGGGGCATCTGATAAAAAGCAGTCCGCATTGGCGAAACACCAATATCTGTGTAAAGATGGTAGTTTCCTCTGAAGATGCGGTCGAAAGCACCCGCGAATACTTGCAACATATTCTCGATAAAATGCGCGTTTCATTCACCCACGATGTCATTGTTTCTAACGGGAAAAAGTTTTGGGAAATTATCAACCAGGAATCTAAAGACAGCGCCATGGTGATGATGGGGCTTAAAACACCCGATAACAACTACAGCGAATACTATCAGCAACTTAAGAATAACACGCAACCCATTAAAAACAAAGTCTTTTTTCTGGCTTCGCAGAACATAGAATTCGAAGACGTACTAAGCTGATTATCACTTCAAACATCACCAATCAAACAGAGAAATACCCGATTATATGCCTTTTCAATCCCACATCGGCGAAATAGCGTCGTTACTCACGGCGGTTTGCTGGACGTTGAGCGCCTTATTTTTCCAAAAAGCGGGGGCCAAAGTGGGTTCGCTATCGGTAAATATCATCCGAATTTTTCTGGGAATCCTGTTTTTGGGAATTACCACACTCTTTACCCGCGGCATGTTTTTCCCGACAGATGCCACGCCGTACAACTGGTTTTGGCTGGGGTTGTCGGGCGTGGTAGGCTTTTTCTTGGGCGATTTATTCCTGTTTCGTTCGTATCTCATTATCGGTTCGCGCACCTCGCAGCTCATCATGAGTTTGGCGCCCATGATTACGGCAGTTATCGGCTGGATTTTCCTCGCGGAGGTATTGTCTGCAAGAAGTATATTGGGAATTGTGGTGAGTATTTCGGGAATTATGATTGCGGTTGCCGGTAAAAAACTGAAGCTCAATATTCCCCTCAAAGGATTTCTTTTCGCGTTGGGCGGCGCGTTGGGACAAGCCGTGGGATTAGTATTAAGCAAAAAAGGAATGGGCGATTACGATGCCGTTGCCGCGACACAGATTAGGGCTATCTTCGGATTTGTTTGCTTCTTCTTACTGGTCACTTTTCTGAAACGTTGGCCTCGGGTTCTTAGGGCAACAAAGGACGCGAAAAGCATGAAATCGATTTCGCTCGGCGCCGTTTTCGGACCGTTTGTGGGCGTGGCGCTGTCGCTTTATGCCGTGCAACACACCCACACCGGAATTGCAGCCACGCTCATGGCGCTAGTTCCTATCTTTATCATTGTGCCCTCGGCAATCATGTTTAACGAAAAAATCACCGCCCGACAGGTTATCGGAGCAGTGATTAGTATAGCGGGAGCCGCTATTTTCTTTATGTGAATTACCAAGGAATTGTATTTTTCCCGCCGGGATAAGGTGGAATTTCAATCTCTTTTTTCGTTGTCGAAATAGCCCCAACAACTCCAATTCCATTCACTACATTCGATATGGTAACTTTGGGTTCAGAAATATAAAAAAGCTCATCGTCGTAACCTGAAAGGTCAATGGACTTTAAGTAACGATAATGGTCAGCAGAAAGCGCATAAACGATGATTTTTATAGGAGAATTAAGCACCTCGTGGCTTACATACTTTCCGTAATACGAATTATAGTAATCGCTTGCTCCGTTTTCATCACTCTTTTCTGTTTTCACATTTATCTTATAAAACGATGAAGTCTCTACGTTTAAAGTATATGCACCGTTTTTGAACAGATTGTCTGTGAAGAGAGAAGAACCTCTATAGGTGTTGTTTTTCTCAAAAAGGATATCGAAAAGACTATTTTTAGGGTCATTGGCAAAAATTGGGTCATCCTTAGTATCCACGGGCAAATATGTCGATATAGAATCCATATCGGGATTATTGGAGGGTTCCATAGTTGATAAGGAGAGCATGAAATATTGAGGTGATTCACTTTTTTGAGCTTGTAAACCAATACGTAAGCGCATCATACGAATAAAAGACTCTCTGGTAATGCTGTCCGGAAATATTCCGTAATACCCATATCCGAGTTGCGAAACTTCGGGTGGAAGCATCACGTTAAAGAGCGTTGTATCTACTTTTTCGATAATTGGTGGTGCAGGTATGGTGGTTTCTACCCAAGCGGTCTCTAATCCCGGTGCCTTAGCTTCAATCCGAACACGATCGCCGATACCCGCGTGCGCTACGGAAGTAAAATAGGAAGTTCCTCTTTTTTCTTTACTCCTTGCACTATCAACATGTGTCAGGTGCATTTTTTCCACAAATTTACCATTGATATGTAATTCCAACGAAACATCTTTCAGAAACGAAGCCATACTGTCCGTTTCAAGTACCGAATAGCTTTTACTGATAGAGATATTTATCGGCATATCCGGCATAATGGTTCCGTTCATCACAATGAGCGGTTTCTCGTTGGAAAAGTCGATATCCAAAATACGTTCACACGATATGGAAAACAACAACGCAAAAATGAACGTTATATAGATTGTTTTTTTATTCATCTGTTTTACTCTTTATTATGCGGTGGATATAGCATATTAACTAAAACTTGTAGGTATAGGAAAACGACGGAATTATAGGGAAAATATTCCAACTTTTTATAACCGGTTTATAGCCATGAATAATCCACACGTTTTCTCCGGCGGGTTCCCTTATTTCTTGTGTGTCATTGATAACCAAAAATGAGTTGTGATGCGAATAAGCGTTGTAAATGCTCACATTCCAAATACCCATGCGTCCGTTCTTTTTGGGACGATAAAAATTAAAACTTAAATCGAGCCGGTGATACGAAGGCATTTTAAAATTATTTCGTCTGTTGATATAATTGTGTTCTATGCCGTTGTGTAAATACTTTTGCGTGGCCAACGTTGTCCAATTGCCGGTAGAATATATCCAAGAAGCGCTGATATCGAATTTTTTGCTGAATTTATGCATCACTACTGCGTTTATTTTGTGGCGGTTATCGTATTTAGCCGGATAGGGACGTCCCCGATTTATTTCTCCGTTGGGAAAATGGCGGTCAGTCCAAGAAAGCGTATATCCCAGCCAACCCGAAGTATTTCCGAATGTTTTGTTAGCCATGAACTCCATTCCGTACGACTTGCTCAAACCTTGTACTACACGTTCTTCCCAGTTGAGGTTTCCGGCAAACAAATGTGAGCCTTCTTTGTACTCCAGCTGGTTTTTTGACGATTTGTAATATCCTTCGAGTGAAATATCAAATCCCCGCCAGCGACCGAAAATTCCGCCCGAAACCTGATGCGACGCCATCGGTTTTATATTTTTTGTAATTGGGACCCACAAATCGTTGGGCAGGCTGATGTAGCTGCTTTGCAACAGATGAACGTATTGGTTCATTTTGCCGTACGACGCTTTTACCGACCAATCATTCGAAAGAAGATAACGTGCCGAAACACGGGGTTGGGCGCTGATATAGGATTTTCCCTGCACGAAAAAACCCGATACATGTATGCCGGCATTTACTTTCAGGCGCTCGCTTACATCCATCTCATCTTCGGCATAGAGCGAAAGTTCCTTTACCAGAACACGTTCGTTGGCGAAAGTGAGTGTATCGCTTCGTTTTTCTTCGTTGTTTTGAGTTGTGTTAGTAATTCCGCTTTGCTCCGGAAGGAAACGATGGTGTAACATGGATGTCCCGAAACGGATAAAATGATTGTTCACCGGTGTGTAGTCAAACTCTAAACGATACCCTATGTCTCGAATACCTGAACCGTAATGGGTTTTCCCGAGACTTTGCTCGTTTTCTGTGATTATTTTACCGGTGCTTGGTTCGGTACGTCTTACGGTTTTTATTTCCGAGCTTTTAGCAACAATATTCGACGAGTATTTGCTGTAAACCAAGGTTGCGTTCGAAAAAAGTTTGCTGTTTATGGCGTATGCCCAATTGAGCGAAGCCATTCGGGTACCCCAACCGACGTTTAAGTCGGTCTTTAGCTCATTTTCTAAACGAATTAAATCACTCTCCAGTTCGCCGCTTGAAGGATTGTTTTCGTGGGAACTTCTGGAGTCCATGTTGAATAAAAACTTGTCTTTGCCATCGTAAACGCTTAGAAAAAGCCGACTTCTATCGGAGAACTTGTGGTTGATTTTGGCATTGAAATCGTAAAAATAGTATCCGGCATCGGGTTTTTCGTAACTGTCCGGGTTTTCTTTTTTGTTTTTTTTGCCTACAAAATAGAGTGTGGGACGCACAAGCGCATCTAAATACGTACGCCGCAACGAAACGGAGAATGATGTTTTGTCTTTTACAATAGGTCCTTGAAAATGAACCCTCGACGAAATTAATCCGATGGAAGCCGTTCCCGAAAAGTCGCGCATGGAGCCGTCGTTCATCCGCACATCCACCACCGATGAAAGCCGCCCGCCGTATCGTGCCGGAAAGCTGCCTTTGTAAAAATCCATCGTTTTAACCGCTTCGGGATTGAACGTGGAAAAAATTCCGCCCAAGTGATTGACGTGATACAACGGATTTCCGTCCACCAGATAAAGGTTTTCATCCAAATTTCCGCCACGCACATACATTCCCGCCACACCTTCGGTTCCGGCAGCCACACCGGGCATCAGTTGCAGGGTTTTTATCACGTCCTTTTCGCCCAGAAACGAAGGAAGTGTTTGCAACGTTTGCGCGTTGAGCGTTATTTTTCCGGTTTCCGTGTTGTAAAGCGGGGCTGTTTGTTTCCCCTCAATCACCACTTCCTGGAGCAGCGATGAGGGTTGCAGAAAAAAATGGATGGTAGTGTCGTTTTCCGCCAGAAGCTGCATCTCGCTTGATGTGTATCCCACATAACTTCCGCGCAGTTTTATTTCTCCCGGCGGAACCGACAGGCTGTAAAAGCCGAAATTGTTGCTCACAGCTCCGCGTTGCGACAAAAAATCGAAAACATTGGCGGCGATAAGCGTTTCGCGTGAAGCGGCGTCATGAATAAATCCGCTGACGATGATGTTCTTCGGGCGTTTTTTCAAAATAATGTGCGACCCTCGTACGATATACTGAACATCGGTCTTGTCGAAAAGTATTTCGAGTACACTCTTCACCGGAACGTTTTCCACTGCAAGTGTCACCGGTTTAATATCTTTCAACAACGCCGGATTGTACGAAAACGTGTAATCCGATTGTTTCTCAATTTCGGACAGAACTTCCGCAACCGGCATTTTTTCAACCTGAAGAGAGATATTTTGTTGGCCATAGCCTGCCAAGTGCAAGCTAAAAGCCAACAAAAAAAAGATAGTGTAGTGTTTCATTAAAATTTACGATTTATTTAAATCCGTAACCGATGCTTATTCCAAGCCATTTCGGACTAAACCCGGCTTTCGAAATCAAAGGATTCCAATTGATTTGAAACATAAATCCGTTACGCAATGGTTGAAAACGATAGCCCAGCGACAAGTATCCCCCAAATCCAAAGCCGTTTGCATCGATAAAAGCTCTTTCACCGGTTTCTTTTATCTTTCCGTTTCCCTCCACCGAAGCGAAAATGGGTAAAATTCCGATTCCCGTTAAAAGCGAACTGCGTTTTTTGCCAATCAAGTAGTTGCATTCGATTGGCATAGTAATCAATCCGAAACTTGCAGGTTCGCCGTAAGTATCTGTTCCCGAAAGTGCTCCGCCGCCAATTCCGACGCGAAACCCAATACCGTCCATTCGTCCGCGCTGCAAACGCATATCGTAGTTTATTCCTACCATAAGATTGGCTCCTAAACCTTCTACAAAAATGTTTTTGTGAAATCCGTCGAAAGCGGGTTCTGTTGTGTAATGGTTGTCAGTTTGAGCAAAAGTTGCTCCGGCAACAAGTGTGCCGATGAATAATAAAAGTAGTTTTTTCATATTTTTTGAATATCAAGTTGCGAGTCCGCCCAGTCCTAACAAGTGAGCGAGCGGTGGAAATTTTCATCTTTAGTTTGTTTCTTTGCTTTTACGTTTCGTATCTAATTGTCTAAAATCTAATATCTATCAGTCTATCCTAATGTGTGTATCGAGCGTGAAATTGATGATGTTGATGATCTCAATCACGCTTTTGTCCGAAAACGAAGAGGTGAACGGAATTCCCGCCTCATCTTCGGGCAATTGTATGTTTTTGTTGTAAAAATGCGACAGTACCAGCACAATGTCTTTTAGCGGCATATTGTTGAACACGAGTAGCTTATCCGCGCCATTGATACTCATTGTTCCTTGCGGCGTGGTTACTTCCACCAATTTTTTGTCGGCAATGTAGTGCACGCGCGCGCCGGCTTCGCACAGCAACGGAATGGCGGGTTCGTTGGGTGTAAATTGTACCAATCCCGATTTCACACTCAAGTTTACACGCTCGTCGTTTTCGTCCACTGTAAACACGGTTCCCAATACGCGCACTTGCGCCGTAGGCGTGGAAACGATAAACGGACGTTGCTCGTCGCGCGCCACATCGAAGGTGATGTTTCCGCGCATCGACACTCGTCGCTCGGTTTTACCGAAGTTTTTATCGTAAATCAACTCGGCATTTTTTTGCATTTCCACTTGAGAATTGTCGAGCAACGCGAACACTGTGTTATCGGTGTCGGCAAACAGTTTGGTTTCGCGACTGTTGAGCATAACAAAAAACACACTGGCAATCACAAGCACTGCAACAGCCGCTGCCGCGCCGTAATAAAGCGATAGCATACGCACTTTGGTACGCGGAGCAATGTGTTGCTCTATTTTTTGCCATCCTTTGCGCGGATCGAAAGCTCCCGGTTTGTAGTGTTGCGCTACAAAATGAATACGATTTTCAAGTGTATGTTGTTCTTTTTCTGTCATTTTCAATTGTTTTGGATAACCGTGTTTAAAAATATGCACCGATTTTCAACATCAAACCTAAGTGATTGTCTTTGTTTGCAAAGGCTTGCATAAATCCTTTAATGCCAATAAATAAGGTGTGGTTGATGTGAAAGGTATTCTCTACAACCATATTAGCGCAAAACGAATTGCGAGAAATTCCATATCCCAAGCCAAGAAATGAGTACCCCGCTCCGCCACCTATTCTAAAATCGTTACGTCGATTGTTGCGAAAAGGCGATATAAAAGCATTCATATTCAGTTGTAATAACGAAGTGGCATTGTCATCACTTTGTCTAACTTTATTGCTGATAATCGAGGGCGCTACCGTGAAATATGGTGTGAATTTTTTATTCAATTCGAACTCATACACAAAAAAGGATTTTCCTTGCGGTTCATATCCCGAAATACCCAGTCCCGCGCGAATATCCATTTCCACATTTCCCAATTCGCTATACTCCCCCGATTGGGCATTTACTGATAAAATGGCAAATAAAGCAACGATATACGTTGTAACAATTTTTTTGTTCATTTTTAATTGCTTTCTACCCATAAGATGCAAAAAACAAAAAATCCCTCACGCGGGGGAAAAAATTTTATGCAAAGAAGAAAAGATACGCCTTAAAATCTCTCGATCGAAGCGATTGCATTGCCCTCAACACGTGGTTTTCCACGGTTTTTACCGTCAATCCGGTTTGTTGGGCAATATCTTTGTAGCGCATACCGTCGCGCTTTGCCATCAGAAAAATTTCGCGGCGGCGTTCGGGCAATTCGTCAATCATTTTCCAGATGCGCGCTTCCATTTCGGCGCGTTCCATCTGCTCGTCTTCCGAAAGAAATTCCTCGTCAGGCAGTTTGTCGAGCGATGTAGTGGGTTTGGCATCGCGGATGCGGGTCAGGCAGTTGTTGCGCACGGCGGTGTAGAGATACGCTTTTACCGATTTTATTTCTGCCCACTGCTCTTTTTTATTCCATAAACTGATGAAAGTTTCCTGCACAATATCTTCCGCCTCATCCACATCGCTCATAAAGTGCAAGGCGTGCAAACAAAGCTGACGATAATAGCTGTGGTAGTATTCAGAAAATTGATTTTTAGAAATCTGCATCGACCTTTATTGTTCCGTTCTGTTCCGTGAAATAATTATCGTAACATTAAATATTGCCCCGATAGCGATTGGGTGCTTACGGGATAATTTCACCGTAAAGCGGAGAAGACAGTGAACTTCGTTCGTGATAAATAATGTTGAATCCATCATCAACCCATGCCCTGCCCTCGTAAACCTCTCTCTTAAATCCTCTTCTATAGAGAAAGAAGACGGTGAGAAGGATTCTATGAACGTAGTTCCACCTCCCGTTCAAACGACCTATCCGCCAAGATTCGGACACAGTAGCCGAAGAATTAGTTAACACGAAATGTTATCATAAATGCTGTCATTGTACTGAGTCATAAAATTCAGCGCAAAAGTACTAAAAAAATGAGAATGTAAAAAAATATCGACATACAACAGGTCGTACTAATTGTTCTTTACACAGTTGAAGTAAATGCAAATGCTTGTTCAGATAAAGGCTCTTTTTTTTAAGGTGGAATAGTTTTAGGAGGTAAATGATAGGTATTAGACGTTTCGTGTAAAGTATCTCCGAAGTTTGCGAATACCCAAAAAAACATTACTTTTGTATTGAAGTTTCGGCAGGCAGCTCCACGGATAGAATAGAAGTTTCCTAAACTTTAGATCCGGGGGCGATTCTCGGCTGGGCTACTTGTCTGGTGTTCAGTCATCTGGTGTTGTGAAGATCATGTTTTCCATTGTTATAATTGCACAACATCTATCTTTACTTATATTCTTTCTGATACTGATGATTTGCATACTACTTAAAATGGAATTGTGAAAGGAGTGAGAGCTTATAAAATTTTCTTGCTAATTGCTATGACTAAACAATTGCCTTTTTAAGGGTTTTAAAAAGAAAGATATCCTGAAGAAAGTGTTTTTAAGATAAATTGACTATATTTGCTGTGGTAAACTTTATATTGAAGCTGCATAATACTTCAAATTTACTGGGAGAATGCAAGTTATGTTCTTATTATAAATAAAAAACACATTTTTAGATAACTTTAAACTTTAAAAATCCTATTGTTATGGGGATTTATGTTAAATAGCGAGACAGTTATTTAACTAATAAATGAAAAACTTTGTGGAAATATCTTGACAGCTAAATTATTAAACTTAAATATTTGAATAACATGAAAGTATTGAAATTATTATTTATTATAATGATATTATCTCTGCTGAATAGTAATTGTAGCAAATATAATGATGGTGAAGTTTGGGATAAGATTAATAGCCTAGATATGAGGATTACAGCTATTGAAAATCAACTTAAATCAATTAATGCTAATATAATTTCTTTAAGCACGCTATATAAAACCCTTGAAAATAGACGTTATGTCTCAGAAATCACTGAACAAGATGATGGTTATTCAATAACTTTTTCTGATGGCTCAAAATTATCAATAAAAGATGGAGCAGATGGTTCTAATGGAACAGATGCTCCCGTTCTCAATGTACTACTATATAATGGAAAATACTATTGGACACAAACTATTAATGGTGTAACATCCTGGCTAACTGATGACAATGGAAATTTAGTCCCTACATCTGGCGCTGACGCTGTTACACCACTTTTGAAAATAGACTCCGATGGATTTTGGATTGTTAGTTATAATAATGGTCAGAGTTACTCAAGAATTATTGATGAGTATGGGAAGTTCTTGAAAGCATCAGGGAAGGATGGTGATTCAATGTTTCAATCTGTAAATATATCAGAAGACGAGCTAAGAATTGTATTGGCTGATGGTACCGAAATAATAATTCCTATTGGTGAGCAAATGCCCTATAAGGGCATAGATCTTGGGTTGAGCGTGAAGTGGTCATCTATTAATTATGGAGCTGATTCATCGTCAGATCCAGGAGGATTATATCTATGGGGTGATGTAAATGATAAAGGTGTTGTGCCTTACTATAATGCACCTAATCAATATTATATTAGTGGAGGCGAAAATGATATTATTCGAGCTAACTGGGGAGAGTCATGGAGAATACCAAACATGAATGAAATGAGAGAGTTAGTAACTAAATGTATTTGGGAAAAAGTCACAGTAAATGGAGTCGAGGGTGTGAGAGTATCAGGTGATAGCGGAAATAGCATATTTTTACCGAATACTGGTATGGGTATGCCTGCAGATGGTCCAATCGGACAAACAAAAATCATAAATACTAAAAGTGGCTATTATTGGATAGGAGAATCTTACTTGTCAGATAGTGAAAGAATGGGATATACACTGTATATCAATAACTCTTATCCTTCTCTTAACTATTCTTATAATGCCAATATAGTTAAAATGGCTATCAGACCTGTAAGAGGTTATTAGTTTATATTAATTATAATCATGAAAAGATTTGAGTCGTTTTTCATTATAGTCATATTCTCCATTTTTCTTAATGGTTGCAACAAGTATGATGATAGTGATATAATGGAAAAGTTAAGTTCATTAGATTACAGAGTTGCCTCAATTGAAGAGATTTTAGAAGTAATGAATTATGAAATAATCTCTGTTGAATCTTTAGCTGAAGCTCTTCAACAAAGATTATTTGTCACTAAGGTAGATGTTACAAGCAGTAATGGCTACTCTCTTAGATTTTCTGATGGCTCGACTGTGGTTATTTCACATGGGGCAGATGGAAAAGATGGAAAGGATGCACCTCTAATCGGAATTAGGTATTATAATGGGAGATATTATTGGGTTAAAACTACTGAAAATACTACTGAATGGCTTCTGGATAAAAATGGTAGTTTGATACCCGCTTCTGGCACAGATGGTGTTACGCCACTGATAAAAGTTGATTCAGATGGTTATTGGATTATAAGCTATGACAATGGATATAGTTTTGTTACACTCACTGATATTTCTGGTAACGCTTTTAAAGCATTTGGAGAAGATGGTGTGTCCTTTTTTGATTCGATTGAAGTTTCAGATAATGATGTTAGAATTGTACTGAAAGATGGTTCAGAGATAGTATTCCCTCTAGGAGAGGTTCCTCCTTTAAAAGCTATTGACTTGGGGCTAAGCGTTAAGTGGGCATCCTTTAATATGGGTGCGTCATCAGAAACCGATCCCGGTGAACTTTACTATTGGGGAGACCCTGATAACAGTGGCGGATACGATTATGAAGCTCCTGATGTTGACAATATTTGTGGGACAATATACGATATTGCACGTGCAAAATGGGGGAGTTCATGGCGTCTTCCCAATGAGCAAGAACAAAAAGAATTGATATTTAATTGTACATGGAGAAGAGTCACTGTTAATGGAGTTACAGGAATGAGGATAACAGGTAAAAACAATAATAGTATTTTTTTGCCACCAACAGGTTATAGGTTTTTGTCTTCAAAAAAAAGTGAATTAGAAAACGGCTACTATTGGGTTGGGGAAACATTTAAAGATGATTTTGGCAATTATGGTTATGTTTTCTATTTTAATGCAGCCAGTTATTTTTACAATGGTGGCAGACTTAAGAATGGTTCTAAATTAGCAATTAGACCGGTGAGAGATAAATCGTAAAGTGGTAGTGTATTTTAAATTATGCCAGATTTTTGAAACTGAACTAATCTCAACTAAATCTGACAGTCAAGAGCAAAAGAATTAAGATTGTAATTACATAAGCAAAATAAGTTTATCTTTACGACATATTTCCTGTCTTCCGCACTTCCGAGGAACAACCAAGCTACCACATTATTAATCAGTGAAATATGAAAACGATTTAGTGATTTTACGGTGTCCAATGCTGAAAACAGTGGATATTAGATTTTGGGGAATTTTTATCGAAGCATCTGACTTATTAATTCCAGAAATATCTGATTATCGGGGATTTTGTTTATTACAACTTCGAGTATTTCTCCACCCCATCACAAACTCAGTGTAAACACCGTATTTCCCGGCGAAGAGATCACATCGATACCTCCGCCGTGATTTTTTATAATCTGGCGCGACAAACTTAACCCGATTCCCGAACCGTTCTCTTTGGTGGTGAAAAAGGGAATGAAAATATGCTCCATCACTTCCGGAGAGATGCCGGAGCCGTTATCCGCAATCTTTATTTCGCAATGTCCGTCCTCTGTTTGGCGCACCGAAACAGAGATTTGAGGTTCCGGTACATTTTCCACCGCCTGCATCGCGTTTTTGATAAGGTTGATAAACACTTGCGACAGCTGCGTTTCGTCGGCATCCACACACATATCGGGCGACTCAAACTCTACGCGGAAGCTAATTCGATGAAAATCGGGTTCGTTTTCCAGCAACAACAACAAATGTTCGATAAAGTTTTTCAACGCAATCGGTTTCAGAATGGGCGACGAGAGTCGGGTTAATTTGCGGTACGACTCCACGAATCTGATTAACCCCACGCCTCGCTCGTTGATAACTTCAAGCCCTTTCACGGTGTTGGAAACGGTTTTTTCGTCCACCGCTTTTTCGCGCGGAATGTAGTATTTCAACAACGTTTCGCTGAGCGACGTGATGGGAGTAATGGAATTCATAATTTCGTGCGTGAGTACCCGAATGAGTTTTTGCCAAGACTCCAACTCTTTCGCGTCCAGCTCGTTGCTGATGTCGTGAACGGAAATCACCCGAAGCGTTTCTTCCTGACTTCTAAACGTGGTGGATTGCAACGATAGTTGAGTAACGCCTTCTTTATGAGCAACTTTTACAAACTGATGCGTGCTTTCTTTCAATCGGAGAAAAGCTTGGTGCAGATTCATATCCACGCGTTTAAGTTGTTCAACGTGAGCTAATTCCCTATAATTGAGCAGCTTTTTGGCCGATGAGTTGGCTTGGAGAATATTCCCAAAATCGTTTATCACCACAATTCCCGTGGCCGCCTGTTCCAAAAGCATACTGTAATACTGCTCCTGTTCCCTGTTTTTTAGCTTCACTTCCTGCACAAGCCTGTTTACCCGATTCAGACTTTTGTTCATCTCCTTTGTGGGCTTGTGTTTGGTCTCTTCGGAGAAAAGCAGGGTGGAATCTTCGTTTTCGATGGCGTTGAAAAAGTAGGCGATTTTTTCGGGAATAAGATTGAAGATGCGGACGATGGCGAATATCATCCAAACCACGCCCATTGCGGGCAGCAGGGCGTACCACGATGATGCTTGGAGAAGCAAAAACAGCGCGCCCGAAAGCAGAATCAGCAAAAAGAGATAGATGCTTAATCGAAAATAGGAGTTGCGGTAGTACATAGTGTGTGCGGGTTACGGGTTGCGAGTTTCGGGTTACGGGTTTCGGGTTACGAGTTACGGGTGCAGAGAATGTTTGGCTGTGCGGAAGTTCAATCTAAAATCCCAAATCCCAAATCCCAAATCCGAAATAAATTTATAGTCCGTATTTTTTTATTTTGTTGTACAGCGTTTGTCGCGTAACCCCCAACAGCGAGGCTACGGCGCTTAAATTTCCGTCGTTTTGCTTGATGCTTTCCTCAATCATTTGTCGCTCCATCTCTTCCAATGTGCGCGCAACGGTTTTGGCGGGGCTGTTTTCGGAAAAGAAGAAATTGCCGGGCGTAAGCGTGTCGCCATCGCTCAAAATAACGGCTTTTTCTATGGTGTGCTGCAATTCGCGCACATTGCCCGGCCAGGCGTATTGTTTCATTTTTTCAATTACCTCGGGACTTAATTTCAGCGCCGTTTTTTTGTATTTCGTGCAATAAATATCGAGGAAAAAATCGGCAAGTAGCGGAATATCGGGTACGCGCTCGCGCAAAGGCGGAATTTCTATCTGAATGGTATTGATGCGATACAGCAAGTCTTCCCTGAACCGCCCCTCTTTTACCAATGCAGGCAGGTTGCTGTTGGTGGCGCATACCAACCGAATATCGATGGGGATTTTTTTATTCGACCCCACTTTCACTATTTCCCTATTTTGCAACGCTGCCAGCAGTTTTGCTTGAAGCGGCATCGATAAATTGGCGATTTCGTCCATAAAAAGCGTGCTGCCTTTGGCAATTTCGAATTTTCCCACACGGTCTTCTTTGGCGTCGGTAAACGAGCCTTTTACGTGACCAAACAGTTCGCTTTCGAACAGCGTTTCCGATAACGAACCCATATCCACGCCCACCATCACTTCGTTTGCCCGCAACGATTGCGAGTGCAATTCGCGAGCGATGACCTCTTTTCCGGTTCCGTTTTCGCCCGTAATCAGCACATTGGCATCGGTTTTCGCCACTTTTGCCACAATATCGAGAATCTCCCTGAATTTTGGGGATTTACCGATAATAACCGGACGCTCTTTTCGCACCGCCGCTTTCAGATTCTGCTCCTTTTCTTTGAGCGATTTAACCTCTTTTCGCGAGTTTTGCAACTGAATGGCTGTGTTTATGGTGGTGAGCAATTTGCTGTTTTCCCACGGTTTCAACACAAAATCAACGGCTCCTTCTTTCACGGCACGCACCGCCAGTTCCACATCGCCGTAGGCGGTAATCATAATCACGGAGTTGCTGGGGTCGTGTTCGAGAATGCGTTTCAGCCAATACAGTCCTTCGTTTCCGGTATTGATGCCGGCGGAAAAATTCATATCTAAAAGAATCGTGTCGAAATGTTTTGTGTCTAACAAAAAGGGAATTTTGTTGGGGTTGGACGCCGTTATCACCTCCTTGCACAAGGGTTGCAGCAAGAGTTCGAGCGCGCTGAGAACGCTTTTATTATCGTCGACAATTAAAATGCAGCTATTTTTCATATTTGGGGGAATTGACTTTCGATGGTCGTTTTATTTCTTTTTCTTTTTAGAGTTTATCCTGAATAAAATGTTATATATTTGATGTTTAGAGTTTTACCCGAAGGGTAATATTTTCATAACCGTATGCAATCCGCCGACAGGTGGAGCAGCTTACGGAAGAAATAACCCCTGAATCGTCCGCCTGAAAGGCTGCACATAAAAGTTCGACCACTTCGGGTCGGGTTGAGGTGGGGATACTTCTACCGTAGGTCGTCGTCCGCCAGCCGGCGGATAATGAAAATAACACCTTTCAGGTGTAATGTTATTGTAAATTAAGCATATAATAAACTAATCAAGATAATCTCTATTATCTTGAATATTTTTTACTTCTTTCAATATTTTGAAGGCTCTTTTGTGCGCCTCAGCTTATTTCTACCATCTTGCTGAATTCAGCAAAATGGTTTTTGACGTTTTCTCCTGCCTGTTCGCACGATTTCTCGGCTTTGTCAATTACGTTTTTAAAATTCCGCCATTGCGCATATCCTAAAATAGATTGCAGTTCTCTCGCGCTCCAACACTCCACACCCTCGTAATCGTAACAGGCGTCTTCAAATTTTTTGAATAATTCTACGATGTATTCTTTTTTCATATTTTTCCATTCTCTTTTCAGCGTTTTTTATTTTGGATTATCGATATTTAATTGATTTGATAAATAAGGGAATAAGGTTTTAGCTTCATTCATTTATACCGCTATTAAGGTCGTTTGAATAAAAATAAGGTTGGTGAGACGAATTTTTTAAACCTTATTTTGAAGTCTTACCTTAGTAGCATCGTTAAAAACGCTGAAAATAACCTTATTACCTTATTCAGATTGTTGCTTTTATCCGGAACTTAGGTTATTTAAACTAATTTTCAACTGTTCGCCAATTTCGACAGCCGTTATTTTGTTATTCTGCTCAATGAGCGAAAATAGAGTGTCATTTACAGTGTCATTTACAGTGTCATTTACAGTGTCATTTACAGTGTCA
>CAZKZB010000032.1:0-35464 GCA_964557135.1 uncultured Petrimonas sp.
TTAATTATTTTATTGATTATAAAGAAATTATATATTTTTCAGCAGACCCTAAGTATCTGTGATGCAAGTGTTGCAATCGCGTTTAGAGATGCTGAACCGTTGGTGTAGCGTGTATTGGTTGTGAAAGCGATGTTAAAACCTTTACTGGTTCGCAATACTAATGATTGACATCCGGGCAGAGTGCCAAAGTGGTACCATTGCTCGCCTAAAGCGTCGTCTTTGTCGTAAAATAAACCGCAACCGTTATATGTTCCGTTCAACGTAGGGGTTGTCATTGTTTTTAGGGAAGCAGCATTCAGAATATCGGGTTTGGTGGAAAAACCGTCGATAGCGCAAAGCAAACGAACTAAATCCGTGGGTGTTGCAATGAGACCGCCGGCCGCATCCATTCTTGGCCAAGGATCGGTATATACGTAACTGATGTCGCCTCCTTGACCGTAGTATTTCACTTCGTTGGGTTTTCTCTCGGCTTCGGTAATTCCGGCAACTTGAATATGCCGGGCTCCTAACGGCTCAAGTATATCTTGTTGGATAAACTTTTCGTATGATTTTCCGCTTACTTTCTCTATGATTCTTCCCAGCACAATGTATCCTAAATTGCTGTATTGGTATCTTGTTCCGGGAACTAAGCTTACCGGAACATTATTGATTGCCCAGCCAATCAATTGCGATTGGTTTAAAGAGGGTTGTTGAAAAGCAGGGTCGCCGGGCCATATATTTCGCCATCCGGCGGTGTGTTGCAGTAAATGCCTTACGGTGATGGCTTTTACGTTGGCGCTGTAACTCGCAGTTGTGCCGTATGTTGTTCCTAAAATAGCTCCTGTACCAAAAACCTTATCATCGATTCCTATTTTGCCCTGCTCTATTAACTTCATAACCGAAACGGCCGTAATTACTTTACTTACACTGGCAACGCGGAAGCGATCGTCAACCGTTACCTTTTGATTGGCGGAAACATCGGCGTTACCGTATGCTTTGCTATAAACTAATTTGCCGTCTTTCGAAATAGCGATAGAGGCTCCAGGAGCGTTGTAAGTGGACAGAAAAGTAGCCACTTTTGTATCGATAACGGCAATGTCGTTTTGTTTCACTTCGGGTTGTTCCGAATTGGGTGTATCATCTTTTGCACAAGCGAAGAATAGAATCGCCAATAAAAGGAAAATGTTGATTTTTGAAATTGTTTTCATTGTGAAATAATTTTATAGGGTTGATAGAAATTTTACTTGACAACTGTTTTAAAAGTTAAACCTGATACAAAAGTCGGAATTGAAACTTCCAAAGTCAATACTCCATTTGGATAGTTTTTAGAATTGTTATTTTTTTAGTTGATGATTATCATTAATAATCATCACGATGCTGTGGAATCTCAGTTTTTATATTATTTTTGTTTTTTGCATCTTTTATTTTGCTGAAAAACCTTAAAATGCAGCGCTTATATTTACTTGTTTTCTTTCTTTTTTGTTTTGTTTACGCACTGCCGCAAACATTATCCGACTCCTTGTTCTCGAAGATAAACCGTACCAAAGAGAGCACCGCGCGCTTGCGTGCGATAACGGATTTGACAGAGCAATACATCAATATTCATCGCGACTCGTTAGACAAATATGCCTACGAGGCAAAGGCATTAGCCGAAAACCTGTCTGATCCGGTGTTAAAAGCAAAAAGCGCGTTATTATTGGCGCAGGACTATTTTCGATGGGGCTGGTCAGACAGTTGTATTCACACGGCTGAAGCGGCATTGGAATACTGCAACCCGGAAAAATCGGAAATGCGAACGGTATATTTTGACTTGAAACGGCTTAAGGCACTGGTTTATGGGGGACAAAACAATTACACGGCGGCATTGGGTGTTTTGTATAAGTTAGTGGAAGAAAGTGACACCTATCAGGAGTATTTTGTATCGGGAATCAATAGTAACACTATTGGCTCCATTGCGCTTGCCCGAGAAGATTACGGTGAAGCCTTGAAGTGGATCCGGCGCGGATTGAGATACACCACGCATACACCTCGCCCGTTGCTTCCCGCATCGTGTTACACCAATCTGGCTATGCTTTACAACCGTACACAAAATAACGATTCGGCTTTGTTTTACATTCAAAAAGCCATTCCTTTGAGCAAAACTTCGGGGAATGTGCATGTAATAAGCACAGCCCTGGGAGTTTATTCTACCATAGCCTTAGAAACGGGTAAAATAACAATCGCTGAAGAAGCATTGCAAGAAATGATAGAATATCGCAGCGCCACGGGGGCACAAGAACAGTATGTGAACGATAAATTGATGATGGCCGATTTTTATATTCAAACCAATCAGGTTAGAAAAGCCATCGAACTTTGCGAAAATGCGGTGAAAACAGGCAGTATATATGAATTCAGTGGAGAGACATATACCAATAACATTACTAATCGCCTCCATTATTACGAGAAATTGGCTGAATGTTATGAAATATTGGGAGACAAAAGCGCTCACACCGATATGCTTAAGAATATTATTACAGCTAAAGACTCGTTGTATCACTGGAATACGGAGAATGCGCTGGCAGAAATGCAAACCGTGTATGAGGTGCAGCAAAAGGAGAAAACTATTCTTGCTCAACGCATCAATTTGGTGCGTAGGGGATTTATCGCTTTCGCCAGCGCCGCGGCATTGCTTGTCGCTATTGTAATATTTCTTTTGTTGATACGCCGCAATCAAAATCTGAATAAAGCGCGTGTGGCCGAAGCCGAGGAGAATGAACGGAAGAGAATCGCTGCCGAACTTCACGATAACTTGGGAGTTCAGGCAAATGCCATATTATACACCAGCGAAACATTGAAAGCTAATCCCGAAAAATCGGAGGAGCTCTCTCATAACCTTAATGATACGGCAAAAGAAATGCTGTTTATCCTGCGTGAAACACTGTGGGCGCTTAAATCCGCTCAAACGGATACACGACATTTGTGGATGCGCATTCTGAATTTTCTCAGTCAAATGTCGCGAACCTATCCGCATATCCAATTTCTCAATCGGGGTACTGTTCCCGAAAATAAGATGTTATCATCTTCTCGCGGATTAAATATTCTTATGATAATTCAGGAGTCCGTAAACAATGCTGTGAAGCATAGCAAAGCTGAAATGATTGTGGTGGAGAGTTCATACGACTCAGGACAATGGAAATTGTCAATAATAGACAACGGCATTGGTTTCGACAGTGAGTTAGTTGATAGCTCTCATTGTTATGGGTTGGAAAATGTGCGTCAACGGGCTCGGGAGTCGGATTTAGAGTTGGAAATTAATTCAAGAGAAGGAGAAGGAACGGAAATAAGTTTGAAGTTGGAAATTAAAAATGTGTGAAAAGATACTCAATAAGCAAAGCTAAAAAACTATCCAAACGGAGTATTGACAAGATGGATAGTTTTCTATTCTTTTGTAAGAAAAAGTACAGATAAAAGCAATATTGCCGTGATGCTTAGACACAAACGGAACGGGATGTTTGTTTTAGATACTCAATCAGTAAAAAAGCTAAAATGATTCGAATAGCTATAGTAGATGACAAACCAACAAATCGACGAATCGTTTTCGAAAAACTTTCCGGTATCGGTACGGCGTTTTCTGTGATAATGCAGTGTGTTGATGGAGAGGATTTTATGCGGCAAATGAAAGAACGTCAAGGTAACGAATTGCCGCAAATTGTGTTGATGGATGTTGAAATGCCCAATATGGACGGTATCGCCGCTATAGGCATTGCATCGGCTTTATACCCCGAAGTGAAATTTGTGGTGCTTAGTGTTTTCGATGATGAAGATAAAATTTTTAGCGCTATCAAAGCGGGCGCTTGTGGTTATCTGCTAAAAGAAGAAAGTAGGGAATCGCTGATTAATATGTTGACTAATCTGTATGAAACGGGCGCCGGGCCTATCTCGCCCAGTATAGCTTATAAGATTTTGCAGATGGTGCAATCGGAGGTATCACCGAAAACGAAAAAAACGGAAAGCGACGCTTTCAATCTCTCTCAACGTGAAAGAGAAATTTTAGAACTGCTCAGTCAAGGATACGATTATAAAGCCATTGGTGATCAGTTATTTATTAGTGCTAATACCGTAAAAAAACATTGTATAAACATTTATCAAAAACTTCACGCAAATGGCAGGACGCAAGCGCTTAGAATTGCTTATATGAGAGGATTGATTTACTGAAAAAGACTTTTTAGTGACTTGTAACCGTCTTGTTATCAGCGGATAACGAATCCGTATTTACTCTCGTTTTCCTATTCTTCCGCTGATTCGGATTTCGCGTCATCCTTATTTTACAGTCATTATCGCGAAGGATTAAACATTTTCCTCTTCTTCCTCTTTCGTCAAATCTAATTTTACATCGTCTTTTCCGCGGTCGAAGAACATTTTGCGCAACGGGTTTTCCCGCGCTTCATCGTATGCGCGGCGGTTGTTGAAAATGTCGATTGCCATGTAAATGGCTTGTCGGAACGATTCCTCCGATGCCAAGTTTTTCCCAACAATATCGTAAGCGGTGCCATGGTCGGGCGAGGTGCGCACAATGGGCAATCCGGCAGTGAAATTCACGCCCGAATCCATCGCGATGGTTTTAAACGGAATCAATCCCTGGTCGTGATACATGGCTAAGATAGCGTCGAACTCTCGGTATTTTCCTGTACCGAAAAATCCGTCGGCTGCAAAAGGACCGGCGCACAATATTCCGGCATCCTGAGACTCTTTAACGGCCGGCACAATTATCTCCAACTCCTCTTTTCCCAGTAATCCGTTTTCACCCGCGTGCGGATTTAACCCCAACACCGCAATGCGAGGCGTTTCGATGCGAAAATCACGTTTAAGGGAAGAATTTAACGTGGCAAGTTTTTCATTAATTAGCTCTTTCGATATTTTCCTTGAAACTTCCGCTATGGGAATGTGCGTTGTTACCAGTGCAATCCGTAAAGAATCGTTGGCTAAAATCATCAACGCCTTGCTGTTGTCCGCAAATTGGTCTTGCAAGTATTCGGTGTGTCCCGGAAAATGGAAATTTTCGTTTTGTATCGTGTCTTTGTTGATGGGTAGCGTAACCAGAACGTCTATTTTTTTTGCAACCAAGTCTCTTGTTGCACTATCGAGAGCAATAAAGGCCGACTCTCCTGCTTCGGCGGTTGCAGCACCCAATGTTATTTTTACTTCTTCCTTAACACAGTTGAGCAAGTTTACTTTCCCGATACTGCATTCTTCTGCATGGTTTACGACATGAAAACTGATAGGGCTGTAGTCAAGTACCTTTCGGTGATAAGATGCCGATTTGGATGAACCGTAAATCACCGGTACAAAAAGCTCTTGCAGGCGTTCATCGGCAAAGGTTTTTAATAATATCTCGTATCCTACACCGTTGACATCACCGTGTGTGATTCCTACTTTTATTTGTTCTGACATGTATATGTTTGACGTTTGATGTTAGACGTTTGATGTCCCGCGCGGCGGGATTTCTGCTTTGCTTCAATTTGATATTTGACGTTTTATTCCGATTTAGGAACATTTATGGTGTAAAGAGAGGCTTCCATGTTTCGGATAAGGTTTCGCTTATCGGTTTCCGGAGCGAAAATAAACACATCTACCACTACTACCATATTCGTGTTTTCATTCACGAAAGCATGCGAAACAAATGGGCCACCCATCATATCGCTGGTCATTTCCCATAATCCGCGCAGTTCAGCCCTGAAAAGGCCGTTAAACTCCATCTTTCTGTAATCGGGATTATAGGCGCGTGTAGCGGTGGTCATGTGCGAGTCGAAAGAGCCGGTAATGTATTCTCCCATTATGCGGTCTCGGATAGCGATGAGCGAATCTTTCTCGAAAACGGTTTCGGAAGTATAAGGAAATTGATAAATAACAATGTCTTTTCTGCCGCGTCCCGCACTATTGGTTGCCCAATAGAAATTGGGATGCTCGGTAATGTTGGATAGTCCTTTGGGATAGTGAATGTTAATACCGAATAATTGCTGAATTCTGGATTGAGGCGTTCCGGAATCTTTGATTAGCCACTGAGCGCTGCGTTCCATTTCTTTGTTCAGGATGTAGTCCACGATACTTTCTTTATTTTCTTTCAGAAAATTAATAAATGCCGTGGTGTCCGGAGCTCTGACGGTCAAAATTACCTGTCCCGATGCATATTTATCAATTTCGGAAGAAAGTTTTGCAACACTGTAAATATTTGATATTTCAGGCATAACGATATTTCGAGCAACCTTAAAAGTGCTGGTGAAATTTTCCGGTGTGAGTTGTAGTATTCTGAAATTCGGTTCGAACTGCGGCAACCCTTTTGCAGGTGAGTTCAGCACGTCGAATAACGCACGTCCGGTCTCACTTTCCCACAGGTCTTCATCCATAATTACCACAACTTCGTTCGACATGGAAGAAGCCGATAGTAAACCCATGCCGTCGCACGAAGTAAGTATGAGTATTGCCAACATCGGCAACAGAAGTAAATTAATCAGTCTCATAATATTTTCTTTAGGATTTATTTTTAACAAAATTACAATTATTTGATTGTAAATGAAACTAATCGTTTCGATTTATGATAATTTATAATTTGGATGTAGTTGTTAAGACGATGGATGATCGATGTTGGATGAAAGATGGGGAAACGTAGCATGCTACTTCTTTACGATTTTGCTGTTGACAACATGCCGCATGCGGCAAAAATATCTTCACCCCGCGATGCTCGGATGGTACAGGTAAAACCTTTGGCGGTAAGGAAATCGCGAAATTTAATCATCGTTTCTTCGGTGGAAGGGGCGAGTTCGCTTCCGGGAATTTTGTGGAAACGGATGAGGTTTACACGGCAATCCAATCCCGATAAAAGCTTGCTTAGTTCACGGGCATATATTTGCGAATCGTTCACACCATCGAACATAATATACTCAAACGACAATCGTCGCTGGTGGCTCCAATCGTATTCGCGCAGCATTTCAATTATATCAGCGGCTTTAAAGGTTTTTTCTATCGGCATCAGCGTTTCGCGTTGCACCGATAATGGGCTGTGAAGGCTTACGGCCAGATGACATTTACTTTCATCGAGGAATCTTTTCAAGTTCGGAATTACACCGATAGTGGAGAGCGTGATGCGTTTGGGACTCCATGCAAGACCGTAATCCGCTGTAAGAATTTCGATAGATTTCATCACGTTGTCGAAATTGTTCAACGGCTCGCCCATTCCCATAAAAACTAAATTGGTAAGATTTTCCGCATTGGGAACCGAATATACCTGATTGAGGATTTCATTCGGTGTCAGGCTACCCAAAAAGCCCATTTTCCCGGTCATGCAGAAACTGCAATCCATTTTACAACCCACTTGAGACGAAACACAAATGGTCAACCGGTCGTCTTCGGGAATGTTGACCGATTCTATATATTTACCGTTTTTTACCGGAAACAACATCTTTTGCGTGCCGTCAACCGATGTTTTTATGTCTATGGGTGGTACGCGTCCTACATCGAAGTGGGATTTCAGGATATCTCTGTTTTTGAGTGAGATATTTGTCATTTCGTCGATGGATTTCACGCGTTTCACGTAAACCCAGTCGGTAATCTGCTTGGCGGTAAACTTCGGTAAACCCAGTTCCGAAATGGCTTGTTGCATTTCGGCGAGTGTCATGCCCAAAAGATGTTGAATATTCATTGTCGGTTGTTGTTTTGTAAGACAAAGATAGGCAGAATTTTGCTATCGCGATTTCTTTGCGAGAAATTTTAGTAGGCTATTTGCAATCCCGCACGCAGATTCATCATGCCGTTATCTCCGTAAAATTGTCTTATGGTACTGCTCCACGCGGGGTCATTCTCATCCATTTTCTTCCATTGAAAATTATTTGTCATGGTACGACTCCAAGTTTGAGATGAACGCAATGCTCCGGTAACATACAAGGTAGGGCTGATGAGCAGGCGTGGATTGGGGTTGTTGGGCGTAATAAAGTCGATAACAATAAAAACGCCTTCTTTGGGAAAAAGTATCGGCTCTTTGAGTTTTACCGTTTCTTTGCCTTTATAAATTTTGGTGGAATTATTGATAACGCGTTTGTCGAGCAACGATATGTCGCTTGGTACACCATCTTTATCGGGCAACCGCAAATCGAAACAGATGTTGCATCTGGCAGACGGGTATTCCTTGTTGTTTAAAATCATATCGTTTAAGTATGAGACAATGGCTGTGATATACGGTTGCGAGTTCCAAACGCTGTCATACGGAATAAACAGGGCGAAGTTTGTATTTGGCGTTGCAATAATACCATTACTACCTTTCTTTTTTAAAGTCCCTATTTCTTTTCTTTTATACGGAACATTTGTAACGGTTACGGTAGGCAGTTGATTTACGTTTGGCGATAGAAAAACCGTTTCGCCCGATTTTTTCGATGCTAAAACAATGTCTTTGGTGTGATAAGCGATTTGAGAAATTCTGATTTTACGGATGGTATCGGGAATGATGGCTTTACCGTTTTCGTCGGCATAAATCCCAAAATCGAAATCAGAGAATAACACGGCGGCAAAAGGTACGGGTTCTCCATTGACACTGTCTTTTACATGCAATACAATATGTTGTGAAAACAGATTGAAAGACAGTAGCAAGAGAGAAAATGCGACGAAGATAACTTTCATAACGGACAATTTTTTGCAAAGTTAACGAAGTTTTATACAAAGCCGATTGTGTTCTCTTTTTTTATCCACATTCGCCTTAATCTGAGGAAAAATCATTATTTTTGAGAAATCATCAAAACTTGCAGGCTTATGAAACACGTAATTGTTACCGGTGGTGCGCAAGGTATCGGACGAATCGTAGCACAATCGCTGCTGAAAGTAGGATATCGGGTGTCGATTTTTGATATCGACAGCGAAGCCATGGAAGAACTAAAACCTCAATTCGACAAAAAAAGATGCGCCTTTTTTATCACCGACGTATCGAGCGGAGTGAGTGTGCGCTCATCGGTTAGGGCGTCTTTAAAGAAATTCGATTCCATCTACGGACTGGTAAACAACGCGGCTTACAGTGTGTTTAAACCCATGTCGGAGCTCACCATCGAGGATTGGAACCGCGCCATAGGCACCAACCTCACGGGTACGTTCCTCTGCTCGAAATTCTGTGCACGGCATTTAATCGAATCCAAAGGAAGCATCGTGAATATGTGCTCTACCCGCGCGTTTCAATCCGAACCCAATACCGAATCGTACTCGGCAAGCAAAGGCGGAGTTTATTCACTTACGCACGCTCTGGCGATGAGTTTGGCTCCCGATGTTCGGGTAAACAGCGTCAGCCCGGGGTGGATAGATGTTTCGGCGGTGAAGAAAAAATCGATGGCGCAGCAGGCTCAGCTATCGCAAGCCGACCACGAACAACATCCGGCAGGGCGAGTGGGAAACGGTTTCGATATTGCTCAAATGGTTATGTTCCTGCTCGATTCGGCAAACGGATTTATTACCGGACAAAACTTTACTATCGATGGGGGAATGACGAAGAAGATGATTTATGTGTGAGGAAATAGATGAAAGAGCAATGAGCAATGAGCAAAGAGCAAGGAATAAAGACTTGCGAGATATTATTTCTTAAACTTAACGAGTATGAGTATTTCTTTTTTGCCATTCTTTACAACCAGCGCCCCACTTTTGTCTTCTGTGGGTATGGCATCGTTTACCAGCGAAACCGTAACGGGGAAATTGGCAACGTCGCTTGATCCTCCGCCGTATGAACTTAGTTCGAACCAGTTTTTATAGAAATCAGGCTCGGTTATTGGGTGGCTTGCTGTGGATGTGATGCTCCATTTGCCTTCGGCACGAATATTGAATGTGGCTTGTTCTACGTCTGTCGATAAAAGAATTTCGTTGGTGTCAACAGACAATAAATCGTCCTTTTGGCAACCGGCAAACGCAAGTATGCAAATCAGACCTAAAATGGCTGTAAACTTAATGTATTTTGCTTTCATAATAATGTGTTCATTAAATTTTGGTGCAAAGTAAATAAAAAAAAGGATATTAGCAATACTATTTTGTTTTTCCTACTTTTATCAATCCCAATCCAAACAACGTCCAGAAAAGTTCACGAATGCGGATGCACAGGCTCACGTAAACTGCGTGTGCGGCAGGAAGTGACAGAATGCCAAAAACAAGGATAAATCCGCCTTCACGGGCGCCCAACTGCATCGGCATAAAAAAGAATAAATTTCCTATCATCGACTGAATAGACTCAACAATAACGCTTTGTGAGAAAGTAACCGGAAATTGAATCGCATACATCATGAATATGATTTCCGTACATAAGACAAATCGTGCCAGAAGTTCCATCGAAAGCGATGCGACAAAATCTTTTTTCCGGTTTTTGTACAAATCGGCGATGAGAAAATCCATCTGCATTATCTTCTCGATGTGTTTTTGTTTATAGGCTCTCACTCTTTTCCCGGCAAAAGGCAATTTTCCCGCGATAGAAAGAGCTTTGCTCACAAATCCTTTAGAATAAACAGTAAACGACCACCAAAGCAACAAAAGCGATGCAACAGCGGCTATTGCCAAGATGATTCTAACGGAAAAAGCCACGTTGGGCACAATAATGAAGAGTAATGGAATGGAGATCATCCAGAAAATAAAGTGTGACACAAAGTGCATCATCATGTATAACAACACCGTGGAAGTGGCTTTTTGGATACCCAATGTAGGTTTCAGTTCGATAATTTTATAAGGTTCCCCGCCCAGCAAGCCGAAAGGCGTGATGAGGTTAATGGCATATCCACTAATAGTTAACTTGAGTGTTCTGAGAAAACCAATGGATTTTGCCTCGGAACTGCCATCGCGGATTATGGTGTGAAATGCAATGGCATTGATAAGGTATACAACGCCCCAAACACCGATGATGGCAAAAAACCACCAACTGGTCAGTTTTACGTTATTCCAAATAACGTCTAAGCCAATCCTATATACCATAAAACCCAGAATAATCAATCCGAGTATAAAGAATAAGTTGGTGGCTATTTTGGTCTTACTCATAAAGTTCAGTAAACAAGTAGAGACGGTGCACGCACCGTCTCTATCTCATGGTGAAAAAATTACTTTCTAAACGGGAGCTTAGTTACTTCGGCTTTCAGGTTTCGGTTACGCACTTTGATGAAAATTTCGGTTCCTGCTTTTGCATAGTCAGGTTTCACATAGCCCAACCCGATACCCACTTTCAGCATGGGCGAGATGGTTCCCGATGTTACTGTTCCAATTACCTCGTCATCTGCATTTACAATCTCATATCCATGACGTGGAATTCCCTTGTCCAACAACGTAAAACCACAAAGTTTGCGTGAAACACCTTCGGCTTTCTGTTTTTCCAACACCTCTCTCGCGATAAAATCGTTACCATCGGTAAACTTCGTGATCCAGCCTAACCCGGCTTCTAACGGAGAGGTTGTTTCGTCTAAATCGTTGCCGTAGAGGCAGAACCCCATTTCAAGCCGCAGTGTGTCGCGCGCGCCCAATCCAACAGGTTTAATTCCGAATTCGGCACCGGCTTCGAAAATGGCATCCCAAATTTTCTTTCCGTGTTCGGGATAAAAATAAAGTTCGAAGCCGCCGGCTCCAGTGTACCCTGTGTTTGAGATAATTACATTGTCAACACCGCCCATTTTTCCGGTAACGAACGTGTAGTAAGGGATTTCAGACAAGTTGGTATCGGTGATTTTCTGCAACGTGTCTTTGGCTTTTGGCCCTTGTACGGCAAGCAAAGCGGTGTGAGCAGATGCATCCTCCAGTTCGGCTCCCATGGTGTTGTTTTTTTGACACCATTCCCAGTCTTTGGCCATGTTTCCGGCGTTTACCACCATCAAGTATTTTTCGGGTTCGTAGTGGTAGAGCAGAAAATCATCTTTTATACCGCCTTCTTCGTTCGGGAAGCAAGTGTATTGTATTTTTCCAACTTCCAGTTTTGATGCATCGTTGGTAGTAACTTTCTGAACAAATTCGAGCGCTTTCGGGCCTTTTACCCAAAACTCGCCCATATGCGAAACATCGAAAACGCCTACGCCATTTACAACGGTTTGGTGCTCGTCTATTATTCCGGAATACTCGATAGGCATATTGTAGCCGGCAAATTCATGCATTTTCGCGCCCAGCGCGATGTGTGTGTCTGTAAAAGGTGTTTTTTTCATATTATTTTTTTTAGACTGTTGATTATTGATGATTAGATTGATTGACTTTAGAACAGAGAATCAATATTTTTAAGTTCTTGACTCTCAACTCATAGTTCAGAAGTCAAAACTCAAAACCAGAACTATTCCGCCACCAATTCCGCAATCTTTACGATTACTTGCGTGGCCTTTTCCATTGCTCTGATGGGTACAAACTCGTGCCGTCCGTGGAAATTCATGCCTCCGGCAAAAATATTCGGACAGGGCAGACCCATAAATGATAACCGTGCACCGTCTGTTCCTCCGCGAATCGGTTTCACGATAGGTGTAATACCCACTTCTTCCATTGCCTTGAAAGCATAATCTACCACGTGCTTCACGGGTTCTACTTTTTCGCGCATGTTGTAATACTGGTCGCGCATTTCAAGTTTTAGCCTGTTATCGTAACGGGCGTTTAGGAAGGCAACAGCTTGTTCCATCTGTTTTTTTCTTTTTTCGAAAATCTCTCTGTCGTGGTCGCGGATGATATATGATACAGAAGCCTCGTCAACCGTTCCGTTAATGGCAATCAGGTGGAAAAAACCCTCATATTTTTCCGTGTATTCGGGGCGTTCGTTAACCGGAAGCATTTGCACCAGTTCGTTGGCAACGTGCAAGGCATTAATCATCTTGTTTTTAGCATAACCGGGATGAACATTTCTTCCCTGAATGGATATTTTTGCCGACGCAGCGTTGAAATTTTCGTATTCCAACTCGCCTATTTCACTGCCATCCATCGTGTAAGCCCACTCGGCACCGAATTTTTGTACATCAAACTTATCTGCGCCTCGACCTATCTCTTCGTCGGGGGTAAATGCAATACGGATTTTTCCGTGTTTGATTTCGGGATGCGCGATCAGGTATTCCATAGCCGTCATAATTTCGGCAATTCCCGCTTTATCGTCGGCACCAAGCAACGTTGTTCCATCGGTTACGATAATGTCTTCACCAACGAACTTCAATAATTCGGGGAAATCGTTGGGCGACGAAACAATATTCTGATCTTCGTTAAGCACAATGTCTTCTCCGTCGTAGTTTTTCACAATTCGCGGATTTACGTTTTCTCCGCTCATATCGGGGCTGGTGTCAAAATGTGCTATAAACCCGATGGTGGGCACTACTTTGTCCGTATTAGACGGTAAGGTTGCCATCAGGTAGCAGTTGTTATCGAGAGAAACGTCTGTTAGTCCCATTTCAATCATTTCTCGCTCAACTTCTTTTGCCAAGTTAAATTGTTTTTGTGTACTGGGTGTTTGAGAGTTGTTCTCGTCAGACTGCGTGTCTATTTTCGCGTACTTGATAAATCTTTCAACAATGTTCATAACTTTTTATTTTAGTAACTACAAAGATAGCAAAAGCCTTTTATTTGAGAAAATCAATTAACTGTTTTGAAAATAAAAAAAAATCCGTATCTTTGCAGTCGGGTAAGTCCTATACGGCCAGCTCCCATTGAATCCCCCAGGTCTTGACCGAAGCAAGGGTATTTGGTTGTAGCGGCGCGATATAGTAAGCTTACCCTTTTTTTATTTAGATTAAAGAGCCAAGAACAAAGATAAAAGACGTTTCAGGATAACATAGATTCCTCCTACAATCGGAATGACAAAAGGACTGAAGGATCTTTTAAGTATAAAAAATCCCTTGTTTCGTCAATTTGACTAAACAAGGGATCTCCATTTGGAACAATAGTTGTCCTTACATCCTAATTTCTAATTTCTTTCACCTACGCTATCCTCGGGATGAATTTAGCATCAAGCGAATATTTTCCGGGCCCGGTAAATAAAGCCGCTACAAATACGATTAAGAGATCGAGCGCGTGGCCGTATTTCATAAAATCGTCGCCTTGCGAAAAGTGCATAGCTAACGCTACAATCATTGTACCCACAAGCAAAAAGGCGGCAGGACGGAAAAACAGCCCCAGTGCGAACAAAATCCCGCCTACTGTTTCGGCGAAAGCCGCCATAAAGCCCCAAAACATGGGTGCAAAGTTAATTCCTAAGTTCGACATGGTGCCTCCTAACATCTCCCATCTCTCGGGCCCGCCCATGATTTTTGGTAATCCGTGGAAAAATATCGTTATACCAATACCAATTCTAAGGATAAGTAATCCCGTGTGTAAAAGATTTCTATTTTTTCTCATTCTCTATCAGGTTGATTAAAAATGTTAATATTCAACCACTAAACTCTTTAACCGCACAATTTGTTTATATTTGTGCCATAAATAAAATCGATATGTCAACATTTGCGCCATTTGCCAAACCGTTATACGTGATGCTCAAGCCTATAGGCTCGCGCTGTAATCTCGATTGCGATTACTGCTATTATCTCGAAAAGGCAAATTTATATACGCAGAAGAAAAATCACGTGATGAGCGAGGAACTGCTCGAAAAGTTCATCAAAGAATATATTGAATCGCAAACCATGCCGCAAGTGATGTTTACGTGGCACGGTGGTGAAACATTGATGCGCCCGTTGAGTTTTTACAAAAAAGCGGTTGAATTGCAGAAGAAATACGCCGCCGGAAGGCAAATAGATAATTCCATTCAAACCAATGGCACGTTGCTTAACGATGAATGGTGCAGGTTTTTCAAAGAAAACAATTTTTTGGTGGGAATATCCATTGATGGTCCGCAGGAGTTTCACGATGAATACCGACGTGATAAAATGGGGCGTCCGTCGTTTCACAAAGTGATGCGCGGTATTGAACTCCTCAAAAAACACGGTGTGGAATATAACTGCATGGCGGTAGTGAATGATTACAATGCCGATTTCCCTCTGGATTTTTATCGATTCTTTAGGCAAATAGACGCTCAGTTTATCCAATTTACTCCTATCGTGGAGCGGATACGAAAAACAAAATCGCCGCTCAAGTTGGCCACGGCAGAACAAAAGGAAGATGAAGTTGAGTTTATGCCATTCAGCGTTTCGCCCGAAAAGTGGGGAAGTTTTCTTTGTGCCGTTTTTGATGAGTGGATAAAGGAAGATGTAGGAAAAGTTTTTGTTCAGATTTTCGATTCTACGCTTGCCAATTGGGTGGGCGAGCAACCCGGACTTTGTACTATGGCTAAAACCTGCGGGCACGCCGGTGTTATGGAGTTCAACGGTGATGTTTACTCGTGCGATCACTTTGTTTTTCCTGAATATCGACTGGGGAATATCTACGCCAAGCCGCTTGCCTCGATGATGTATTCGGAAGAACAACTCAAATTCGGAAACGATAAGTTTGATAAACTGCCAAGACAGTGCCGCGAATGCGATTTCTTGTTTGCCTGTTACGGAGAATGCCCCAAAAATCGTTTTATCAACGATAAATACGGTAATCCCGGATTAAATTACCTCTGCAAAGGCTATTACAAATTCTTCAGTCATGTTGCACCATACATGGATTTCATGAAACGTGAGTTAATGGCAAAACGTCCGCCGGCTAATGTGATGGACTGGGTGAAAGCCGGTATGCCAGAAGTTTGACCCTAAAAAACTTTTTGTTATAACTAAACAAAAAAACCGAACCACGAGCGTGATTCGGTTTTTCTATAGTCGAAGCGTTTAGCTTAATTCTCATAGTCTCGTGCCGAGTAACTGATTTTCAAAGCATATGCTTTTCTTAGTGCCTGCTTAACATCACTGATGTAACGCATTCGCGTTTGTTCATCAGCTTTGATAGAGACTGTCATCAATTGCTGGTCGGCTTCGTTCATACTTGCTTTTTCTTGTGCGATGTAATCCTGAATGTCTTCTACTTCCGCAAACTTATCATTCAACTGCATCTGAGTACCTGTTCCGTATTTGGGGTCCATAGCAGGCCCGATGTTAATGTACGTTACCAGTGATTTTTTTTCTAACTTTTGTACTTCAGAAGCTGTAGGTAGTTTTAGCCTTACCATCAACTCTTCGGAGCGCATAGTGGTTGTAACCATAAAGAAGAATAAGATGGCGAAAACCAAGTCGGGCATTGAAGCTGTATTCAATGCTGGCATTTCACGGCCACCGCTTTTACTAAATTTTCCCATGTTTATTTTCCTCCCATAAAGTTTTTAGGTTCAGCTTCAGAGATTCTCTGTGGATACAGATCTTCTATTTGTTTCTTTTGGTCCTCATTCAGATTTTCGTAATCTGCATTGAAGTATTTCCTCGCACCTTCCTGACGTAATTCGTTGAAAGCTCTTACCAACTCGTTTTGAACCTTGATATAGGTTTTGTAACTGGTTGTGGCATCATTTTGAAGAGATATAACGCGGTCTCTTGTTACCGGCACTACGCCAATGGGTGCGCCAAAATCTTCTTCAAATAATTCAGGTAATAGAGGATTGTTATTTGAATTCAATGCAAATTCTTTTACCTTATCTTTTAAACTCATCTTGTTTCCCCTGCCCAACAGTTCTGCATCGTTTTGATACCAATCAGTTTCTGCCTGCGAAGTAACCATTGTTTCGTCGTTTGAGTTTACCAGCACAACCAACAGATTTCGTCGTTGAACATCAACTGTTTGTTGATTGTCTTCATCTTGAGGCGGTGGCGGCAAACGTCTTGCCAACCCACTATCGGTATCCATACTCGAAACAAGCAGGAAGAAAGTAAGCAAAAGAAACGAAATATCCGCCATTGAACTCGCATTCAGCGCCGGGAGTTTTCTTTTTTTTCTTGCCATAAATTTTCTTTTTAATCCTCAATGAATTTTTATTGAGGAATTAACTGTTTATTTTCTTCTACTCAATAATGGGGATATTATCATGGCAGCAATGCTAAGTGCAAGCATCACGTACATGCTGTATATCCACATATCTGTCATTTTTAGTGTTGCCGGATTATTGTCTTTGCCGTCGTAACCGGGGATATTCAATAATTCTTCGCTACCAACAGCGTAAGTGATACCTAACAGTGCCACTAAGCCAACAAACAACATCAATCCTCTTATCGCGGTCTTTGGATTTGTTTTCAAACTGTTGAAAAAACCGAAAAGAGCAAAAAGCAACAACGAAACAACCGTTATTCCCAATAAGATGTAAGCCCAATACAACATCATGTCAGTAAATACAGGCTGAGACATATCGGGAACAATTTTTTGTTCGGGCGCTACTTGTCCTCCAAACAAAAATAGAGCTATTACTGCCAGCGTTATAATAATCGCAACCAGAAATATTAAGCTGGAGGTTTTACGTATTTTAGTTACAGCCATATTAATTATAATTTTTTGTATTTAACGTTGTATTTCACTACTTGGTCAAGAAGAGTGATAGACGCATCTTCCATTTTGTTCAGGATGTTTTCCAATTTGGAAAGGATGTAGTTGTAGAAAATTTGAAGGATAAGAGCTACAATAAGACCGCCTACGGTTGTAATCAAAGCTACCTTCATACCGCCGGCAACAATTGTCGGGCTCATATCACCTGCACGTTGAATATCGTCAAACGCTTGAACCATACCGATAACAGTTCCCAAAAATCCGAGAGACGGAGCAAGAGCGATAAAGAGAGTGATCCATGACAGGTTCTTTTCCAACAAACCGCTTTGTACACCACCGTAAGATACGATTGCACGTTCTACGGCATCGGGTCCTTGGTCTAAGCGAAGCAGTCCCTGATACGCGATTGAGGCGATTGGGCCGCGTGTGTTGCGGGCAATGTCTTTTGCAGCGTCAACATCACCTCTGTCGAGCGCTTCTCCAACACCGTTTAATAATGATTTTGGATTAACATCTGCCAAACTCAGGTAAATAATTCTTTCCAAAGAGAAAGCCAAGCCCAAAATCAAACAGATGGCTACCAAAGACATAAAGCCGGCATTACCCTCAATAAATTTTGTCTTAAGTGCTTGGTGGAATCCACCTCCATCAGTTTCGGTAACCGATACTGCTGCTGGAGCTGTTTCTTCTACTGCCGGTGCAGCGGGAGCATCTTGAGCGGAAAGAATTGTCGGCAATCCTACAGACATAAGGCCGAAGATTGCTAAAATTGCAAATAACTTTTTCATTGTGTGTTCAATTTTTTTTGGATTAATGAATTAATTTTTTTGTTTTATTTGTTTGATATTTTATTTTGTTTTGTTTCCTATCGAGTTCAAAATAAGTAATTTATGATGCGGAGAGAGCGGGATTCGAACCCGCGATACACTTTTGGCGTATACACGCTTTCCAGGCGTGCCTCTTCAACCACTCGAGCATCTCTCCAAATAAAAGGAGACAACTTTAGAAAACGGGCGCAAATTACAAAAAAAAAATTACTTACCCCCTCTTTTCCTTCACAAAATTACAGAATTTATCGATTAAATACTACTTCAGGTGCAAATTATTTCTAAAAAAGCGCTTTTAGGTGAAAAAATGCCTCATATTCTTAATCATAAGAAGCGATATTAAACAATCGGTAAGCATTTTTTGTAGTTGTTTCGCAAATTTCTTCCTCCGTTTTACCGTAGATCTCTGAAAGTTTCTTTACTATTTCCGATAAATACCCCGATTCGTTGCGCTTTCCCCGATAGGGTACCGGAGCAAGATAAGGAGAATCGGTTTCTATAACTATCTTTTCTAAATTACAGTTTACTAACGTTTCGGCTAATCCCGATTTTTTAAAAGTAACAACTCCGTTTATCCCGATGTGAAAATTTTCGAGTCTCAAAATTTCTTCCAATTCATTTACGCTTCCTCCGAAACTGTGAAAAACACCAAAAACGTTCTTTTCTCCCACGTTTTTTATCGATTGTATTACCTCCGGTATTGCATTTCTCGAATGTATCGCTACCGGCAGTTGCTTTTCGATACTCCACTCGAGTTGTCTCTCAAAAGCAGCTACTTGTCTTTGTTTTGAACTCTTATCCCAATAAAGATCGATACCTATCTCGCCTACAGCTATATATTTTGAGCCGTTTAACTCGTTGCGAATAACTTCTAATTGCTTTTCCCAATTCTCCGACACGCTTGTGGGATGCAGCCCCATCATAGGAATAAAAAACGACGGGTACATATTAACGGTTTGTTTTAGACTTGCAACGGACGTTTCATCTATATTCGGCAACAAGACCTTTTCAACCCCTATGGATTTTGCCCTTGTAACCACGTCATCAATATCGTCGTCAAAATCTCCCAAATACAAGTGGGCGTGCGTATCTACTATCTTCATTCAATCATTTCTCCTTTGCGGTAGTAGTAGATTAACCCGTATTCCCGATTTTTGTCTATACGCTCATTTGGCGGAAGTTCGGCATTGAATTTTTCCACCTCTTCCCAAATATCAAAAATGACACTATCTACTTCACTTCTATAGTCCGATACCTCTTTCAGCACTCTGTTGGTGGCCTTTTGATGGATTTGCTGAGTCTGATAACTCTCTTTAAACAGAACGTACATAACATTCACTTTGGCAATCCCGGGATTATATATAGGTACTCCACCTTGTGAAATTCGTTTCTTTTCGCCGTTAATAATTTTCTGCCCCCATTGTAGCAACTGATCGTTTGACGTTAAATCGGGGACTATTAAATTTAAATCTTGTAAGCCGTAAAGTTCCAGGTTTTCCGATTTTATTTCGGCGCGCGTAACGCTCATATAGAGTACTTGAATAAAATGGGAAATATACATTCTCGCGTTTTTCACCTTGCTTTGAAAGGCTATGTTTGCTTTTACCTGGGTATCGAAAGTTTGCTGATATCTGATGCAAAGCCGTTCAAATTTATCCACTACTTTTTTGGCATCCGAAAGCGTCCTCATGGATATGGCTACGTCTTGAAAATCGATATTCGATGCTTTCTCGATAGCTGTTTTTAACGCTTTGATGCGGGATAAATCTGTATTGGGCAATCTACGATAGGGCATGTTAAAAAATCATTTCTCTCGGTACATCAGGTTCTCAGAGAGTAAGATAAGTTCTTTTTTCCTTTCATTAGCTATATTTATTGACGAAAGGCAATCTAAAGCTGCAAGATAATACTTTTCGATGAGATTTTCTGATATTGACTTCAAATTTAATTCATTGTAGATATTTTTAACGGATTCGATTTTTTCGTTTTTATCGAATTTTTCGGCGGAAATCCACTTCAATAATTCCGCGTGTTGCTTTTCGTTGGACGTTTTGAGCGCTTTTATCAACAGGTATGTTTTTTTATTGCTTACAATATCTTCGCCGATGTTTTTACCGAAAGTTTTAGAGTCACCATAAACATCCAATAAGTCGTCTTTCAGTTGAAAAGCCAGTCCAATATTTATTCCATAGTTATACAGCAACTCTGCGTCGCGTGCAGAAGCGTTGGCAATTAAAGCTCCCATTTTTAGCGAACAAGCTAATAGTACCGCTGTTTTCAGCATTATCATTTCTATGTATTCTGCTTCGGTAACATTTTCGCTTTTCTCGAAATCCATATCCAATTGCTGCCCTTGGCATACTTCCATGGCAGTTTTAGAAAAGAGTTCGATAATTTCGGGCAATATTGCTAAGGGAACAGATGCTACATATTTATACGATTCTATCAGCATGGCATCTCCGGATAGAATGGCCACGTTGGCATCCCATTTTTTGTGCACCGTCGGCATTCCTCTGCGCATATCCGATTTGTCCATCAAATCATCGTGCAAAAGGGTGAAATTGTGGAATATCTCGATACCGATGGCAGGTTTCAACGATTTGTCTATTTGTCCGCCGAATAAATTGGTGGCCATCAACATGAGCAGCGGGCGCACTCTTTTGCCTCCCACCGAAAGGGAGTAACTTATTGGTTCAAATAGACTTTTTGGTTTTAAATCGAAAGAAATATCCCGAATGGCTTCCTCAATTTTTTCGCTTAAAGAATCGACGCTATATAACATAAAGTTTACGAAAATATAATTTACTACAAAAGCTGCCTTTTGGTTAAAAAAAGCAGCTTTTGATATCTCAAAAAATAGTATCTGACTAATTTATTGTTGCAAACGGAATACAACAGGAAGTGTAAAGCGCACACGTACTGCAGAACCGCGTTGTCTTCCGGCTTTCCATCTTGGCATGGATTGGATAACGCGAATAGCTTCTTTATCGAGCGATGGGTCAACACCGCGAACTACTTGTACGTCGGTAATGCTTCCGTCTCTCTCAACCACGAAATTCGTGATAACACGTCCTTGAATGCCGTTCTCTTGGGCAATAACCGGATACTTGATGTTGTCGCTTAAGAACTTCATCATTGCTGCATTTCCACCCGGGAATTCGGGTTGTTCTTCAACCACAACAAAAATTTCTTCGGTTACTTCCTCTACTTTTGGTTTTGGTGGTGGAGGCGGAACGTAGGCTTCCATTTGTCTCTTACTTGCATCATCTTCGGTGTTGATCTCGATTCTCGTTTCCACTTTCTCTTCCACTACCTGGATGATTTCCGGAGTTTCCGGAGCGGGTGGTGGTGGGGGAGGAGGAGGAGTCGGATCGCGACGAGTGATTTCAATTTCTTCTTCGGCCAAAACGTCCTGAACAATGATACTCTCGTCCAGTTTTTTGGTTTCAGAAGACCATTCGAAAGCGAAGAACAACAGTGAAACTGCCACAACTACTCCCATCAGGATAGCAGTCAGCTTCTGCGTTTCTATATTCGCTTTGGCGGCTTTTTTTACTTCATTATTCATCTTAATTCCTCTTTTTTATTTGTTTTACTGACTGAATATGCATACGACTTGGAATGCAAAAATAGATAATTTTTTTATATACTGCAGTTATTTGCCGATAAAATTCTCAAAAAATGCCATTTTCTTGTTAAATTAATCAAAGTTGTCCGAAAATACCATTTCATTGTCGGACTATTTGGTGATTTTAAAGTGCACCGGCAGCGTGAATTTCACCCGCACGGTTCTTCCGTTCTGAAAACCGGGCTTCCAGTTGGGCATTTCAGAAATTACCCGCACGGCTTCCTTGTCTATAGACGGTGAAACTCCGCGCACTACTTTAATATCTGTAATGCTTCCGTCCTTTTCAACCACGAAGGTACAAATAACCCTGCCTTCGTTTCCCATTTCGACATCCACTTGCGGATACCGCATATTTTCGCTTAGAAATTTCATTAAAGCTGCCTGTCCGCCGACAAAAGCCGGAGAAATTTCAGCAAAATCAACTACAGACTCTACCGGTTCTTCCACAAATCGGGGAGCAGCAGGCGCTGTTACCGTTATTGTTGGCGCTTCCGGTTGGTCTTCCGTAGAAAAAAATTCCTGATGCTCCACCGGATCGTCAACGGCTACAATCTCATCGGGCGCCACCACCTGCGGCGGCTCAATCTTCGGTTTGGGAGGTTCGGGGGTTCTTCTCGTCAAATCAATGTCTAATTCTTCCGATATGGATATTTCGGAAGAGAAAACTTTGGGAGCCTGACGAGTGCCGCTCCATTCAAATGCCACAAGTAAAATGGACAATGCCATCACCATCCCCATTGCGAAAAAGAGATTGGTTTCTTTTAAAGTTTTCAACCGTTTCATAACATTACTTTTAAAGGTTTCGAATTCGTTTCAAATGTACAAATTAGACCCCAAAATCAGCTCTTTGTTTAGCTAATTAATATCAAAATGAAAGCGTATTTTTCGATTTAACATTAAATTGTAGTAAAATGTGTAATTCAACGATTAATATAACTCAATTTTAACCGTTAATCGGAAAAGTTTTGAATTGAAAATAACAAAAAAGCACCCACAAAAGGCGCTTTGTAAATTTCGAGGAAGTTTAGTTGCGGGATGTTGAAAAAATAAGTCGCTCTTTCGTTTTGAATCATGACAAACTACAAATCTTAAGCACCCGTCATCCGTCAATTCACTAAATCCAACACCAAGTATTCTGAGCGGGTGCCTATACGAAATTTTCCGCCCCAAATACCCAATCCCGACGAAACGTAAATGTGCGAATTGCCTTTCTGCAAGTAGCCTTGGGCTATCTCAAACATCCTGTCGGTGATGAGCGAAAGCGGAAAAACCTGTCCGCGGTGCGTATGTCCCGAAAATTGAAAATCGATATTTTCGCGTACGGTTTCATCCAAATTGTAAGGTTGATGATTGAGCAGGATGGTGAAGGATTGCGAATCGATATTTTTTGTTAAGTCCGACAGCGGTTTTCGGTTTTTGTACGATTGGTCTTCTCGTCCGATAATGGTTAATCCGTTCACCGTCGCAACCGAATCGCGAAGCAGCGTAATGTTGGATTGACGATAAAAATCGACGCAGTTTTTAATTCCCGAAATATATTCGTGGTTTCCCGTGCAGGCATAAACGCCCATTGGCGCGTGAATGTTGCGCAGTTCTTCATCGAGCGAATGCACCGTTACCGGTCGCAGTTGGTTGTCTATTAAGTCGCCCCCGATAATTACCAAATCGGGTTTCTCGGCATTGATTAAACTCACCCATTTCGCCAGCTCTTTCTTCGAAATGGAATATCCCAAGTGCAAATCGCTGATACCCACAATTCTGATGGAATTCTCCACTTTGTCCGATTTTATAGTCACATGCGAACGTTTCTTGTTATGATACTGTAAATTTCCGACGAAAAGAATTAATGCGACAATCCCAAAACCGATAACTGAAGTTAAGGCATTTTGACGAAAAATTCCGCGAACGGTTTCTTTATCCACAAAGTGAGCAAAGTAGTTGACCGCGCGAAAAATATCGATACAAATAATCAACAGAAAGATATACAGAAATGCAATCATCCACGAGGTGCCGAACCGATAAAAGAATCCCGCCATGCCAACGGACATCGATTCACCGTATCGGAAAAAGACAATCAGGCTCACAAATCCTAATACAAAAACGCCCATCACGGCCGCTCTAATCCATAAGTTGGCAGGAATAAGCTGGTAAGCCCGGATGGCCGTATAAATAGTTGCGCCCAGATAAAGGGCAAGAATAGTTACAAAAAATGCTTTCATCTACAGTTGTCTATATGCAAATATAAATTTGAATCGAAAAAATATAATGAATATCCGTTTCGTTACCTAATCGCCCGTATGGGCGGCATTTTCATAACCGTAGGCGATTTATTCGCCTGCGGTAAAGAATATCTCTCCTAAGGCTCCGCCCGGAGTGGCGGCACATAAGCGATTTTACAAGTACCGCCTTACAGGCGGAGTGTGAAGTGTGTACTCTTACCGCAAGTCGCCGCTTTGCTCTGACTTACGGTTATGAAAATATGGCTCTCCAAGCCATTAGGTAAAAATACGGATATTCATTAAATATATTTTCTGAAAACGGTTTTCCGTCACCCGTCATCGGTCTTCCGTCATTGAACTTCCGTCACCCGATGCTCAGAAAAAAACTAACCCACAAAGGTACGGAAAAATCGATAATCATTCCGTGAAAAAGCGCGACAACCACGTAGTCTGAACCGGAATATTTGGTAATTATAGGAAGAGTAGTATCCATGGTTGTGGCTCCTCCGGCGCATATCGGCGCGAGTTTCCCGAAATACTTCACCATCCACGGCGTGAAAACCAACACAATAAATTCGCGCATTATGTTTGCCAGCAGAGCAACCGTACCCAGTTCCGCGCCGCGAAATTCCGAAATAAGAATACTCGAAAGCGAGTAATAGGCAAAACCGGCGCCCACGCTCAAGCAATCGCTCAGGCTTCTTTCGGGTAGCAAAACACTTACCAGCGCCACTCCCGCGAAAGTCCCAACAGTTGTAGCAACGGGAACCAACGCTATTTTGAACCCGAATCGTTTTACGGCAGCAAACATGTTTTTACTCGACCCAATTTGGATGCCTACAAAAAACAGCAATCCGTACAGAATCCATTTAGAAATATCGTCGGCGAGCAAGAACTCCGGAATTTGGCCAAACACGGCAAGAACAACGCCCAGCGCAAAGAGCAAAAGATAAATAAGCGATTGCTTCATGGCTTCTTGCCCTTTCTCTTGAAAAATATTGAATATACTATCCAGGCGCAGATGATTGTTGCGATTACTCCGCCCAGCGTGATTATTAACGCGTCGAGGCCGATGGAGCTGAAGTTGCTCACAACCTGTTCGTTAGCGCCGACCGATACACCCAGGAAAAAAAGCAGCAGCATAATGATCACACTGATAATACTTCCGACGTAATTCACCTGCGGAATTTTTCTGACGAAATATCCCACAGCAACCCCCGATAATATAATGAGAATAATGTTGAGCATAGCGGCTTTTTAGACCACAAAAGTATCAAAAAAATCGCTTCTTGCGTCGTTTATGTATAATTAACACCTTTTTTGGTAATAAATCCGGGGGTTGTTGCGTCTAATCAAACAAAAAGCTGATTTTGTTGTTTAATAATGCGAAAAAACTATCAAAAAATCAAACATTATACTAAATTATCGTAACTGGCGATGTGCGCAGATAAATCAGATGGATTATTTGCTTACATTTGCCGGATATTTTCAAAAACAGAAACCCAATGAAACATCTCCTCCTCTCTATCGTTTTTTGCCTACTGGGTACCGTTGCATTTACCCAAAACACTACCGTTAAAGGGCGGCTTGTTGATGGAAGTGACAAAGATCCGCTTCCGTACGCTACTATTTCGGTAGCCAACGCGGCCAAAGCAGGGCAGTCTATCCGAAAATTCGCTACCGATGACAGCGGAAATTTTACCACCGCGTTACCGGCCGGAAACTATATCTTTACTTTTCAGTTCGTGGGGATGAACAGCCTCAACCGCAATGTGGAGGTCAAGAGTGGAGAATCGCAATTGGATTTGGGAAATATTGAACTACAAGAAAGTTCTACCGAATTGCAGGAAATTAGCGTAACGGCGCAGCGTCCGCTCGTAAAGGTAGAAATAGATAAACTCACCTACAGCGCCAAAGACGACCCCGAATCCTCCACATCGAATGTGCTGGATTTGCTTCGCAAAGTGCCTTTGGTAACGGTTGACGGTGAAGATAATATTCAGTTGAAAGGTTCGTCGAACTTTAAGATATACATGAACGGAAAGCCGTCGAATATGATTTCGAGCAACCCCTCGCAAGTACTTAAAAGTATGCCCGCGAATAGCATTAAGGATGTGGAAGTGATTACCGATCCGGGTGCCAGGTACGATGCCGAAGGTGTGGGCGGAATTATAAATATCATAACCGACAAACGGGTGGATGAGGGCTATTCCGGTTCAGTGGGAGCCAACGGAGACACAATGGGAGGCTATGGTGGGAATGGCTTTCTTTCGCTGAAATACGGGAAATTCGGTTTTACCGGAAACGGAGCCTATTTTCATCATAACAGTCCGAATGGAGAGCTGACTGCCACGCGTGAAGAAATGGCGCCCGCCTCTCCCAATTTGCTTACTCAAAAGGGTACACAGAACAGTAATGGCGGTGGCTTGTTTTACAATACGCAACTTAGTTATGAACCGGATACGTTGAATTTGTTCAACTTATCTGTAGGGCAATTTGGTGGAAAGTTTTACTCCAACATGGATCAACACGCGCTGTCTAAAGGCGTGAGAAACTATGCGTATGACATGAGCAGCAACTCGATGAATCAGTTTGGATCGTTGACGGTTACCACCGACTATCAGCGCAGTTTTAAGAAAAAAGGGGAGTTGCTTACGCTATCCTACCGTTTTGAGCAAAGTCCAAACAACAGTGAGTTTGAAAGCGCTTACGAAAACGTAACCGGTACCGATTTTTATTACCCCGACGGATATCGCATGAAAAGCATCAACGATGCGGGTGGTGTGGAACATACCGGACAAGTGGATTATGTGAACCCAATTTCGGAAAAACACAGCATTGAAGCCGGTTTTAAGTATATTTTCAGAGATAACACCAGCCGTGGCGACAATACGTTTTTCGATCCAGCGGTCAATGGTTGGAAAGAGGACGTAGCGCGTAAAAACGATTTGGATCACGAGCAGCGCATTGCATCGGGATACCTCGGATATACCGTTAAAATGGGAAAAGTGGGAGTAAAGTTAGGATTGCGTGGCGAGAATACCAATCAGAAAATTCATTTTATGACCGCACAAAACGATGATGTTGTTCCGTCGAACTTTTTTGATTTGGTTCCTTCTGCCGCTTTTTCGTATCAATTGGGAATGACTCAAACCTTGCGTTGGGGTTACAATATGCGTATTTCGCGTCCGGGAATTCGCTATCTGAATCCCTATGTCAACAATGCCAATCCCGATAACATCAGTTACGGTAATCCCGATCTGACAGCCGAAAAAACGCACAATATCAATGTGAATTACGGTTCGTTTTCGCAAAGGCTGAACTATAATCTTACGCTAAGCTATTCGTTTACGCAAAACTCTATTACCTCTAAAATATTTATTGACGAATATAACGGTAAAGAAGGAGTAACGCATAATACGTTTGACAATATCGGACGCAACAGCTCGGTGGGCTTAGACGGTTTTATGAGTTGGATGCCCATACCTGCCATCCGAATGAACTTTAATGGCTCTGTAAGCTACGTAAATCTTCAAAGCACAGAGAATGCTAACTTGAGCAACAGCGGATTCTCCGGACGGATGTTTACCGGACTTACTTACACATTGCCGCACGATTTGCGGTTTTCTTTCAACGGCGGCATGTTTATGGGTAGAGTTCAGTTGCAAACCACGCAGTCCGCGTTTTATTTCTATTCGTTCAGCGCGATGAAGAGCTTGTTCAACAAGAAGTTAGACATTTCATTGAGCGCCACTACACCGTTCAATAAGTTTCGTGAGTTTAAATCTACCACCCGTGGCGAAGGATTTATGCAAACGAATAGTTTCTTAAACCCGATGCGTAATTTCCGCTTAAGTCTGACTTATCGTTTTGGCGATTTGAAATCGTCCGTTCGTAAAGTGCAACGCACCATTTCAAACGAAGATGTGATACAAGGTAACGGCCAGCAAGGCCAAACCGGAGGCGGAACCGTTAGCACCGGCGGAGGAAGTTGATGCATTCGTCGCCCGAAACAATATAAATTATTCACACCTAGCGTGTGTCTTTAAAAAATAGTATCTTTGAAGGAATTTTACTCAAAGATACTTTTTTTATGCGATTAGATATTATTACCGTTTTGCCCGAAATGATTGAGGGCGCGGTACATACCTCCATACTCAAAAGGGCGCAGGATAAAGGATTGGCAGAGATTGTGCTGCATAACCTACGCGATTATACATTGGATAAGCATCGCCGTGTGGACGATTATCCCTTTGGCGGCGAAGCGGGAATGGTGTTGCAGATTGAACCCATCGACCGTTGCATTTCGCACCTGAAATCGCAACGCGATTACGATGAAGTGATTTTTACCACGCCCGACGGCGAACAGTTTACACAAAAAACAGCCAACAAACTCTCTTTACTGAAAAACATTATTATCCTTTGCGGACATTACAAAGGGGTGGATTATCGGGTGCGTGAGCACTTGATTACACGCGAGATTTCAGTTGGCGATTTCGTACTTACCGGCGGAGAATTGGCTGCCGCCATCATCGCCGATGCCGTTGTGCGGGTAATTCCCGGAGTTATTGGCGACGAGCAGTCGGCGCTGTCCGATTCGTTTCAGGACAACTTGCTGGCGCCGCCTGTTTATACTCGTCCGTCTGACTACAAAGGCTGGCGCGTTCCCGATGTGCTGCTTTCCGGACACGAGCGTAAAATTGCCGAGTGGCGGCTGGAACAGGCACACGAGCGAACAAAACGGTTGAGACCGGATTTACTTGGGTGAAAAGCGAAAATCCGATAAAGAGTGTGAACATGGGTAGCGATTTATCAAAGTGGCTCAAAAAAAATAACTAATCAAACTTGCCTGAAAGGCAACATTTTCATAACCGTATGTAATCCGCTGGCAGGCGAATAAATCGCCTACGTCCCGATAATTATCGGGAGAAAATGCCTTCCATTCGGACGAGCAGGTGTCGTCCATTCCCTGCATAGCGGGATCTGTGACGGGCGGAAATTCCAATATTATCTTTCAGGTCGGTAAAGTTATCTGTTTTCCGGGAAATAACTTTGATGTTTTATTTTTCGAATTTTACTAAGTAAAACGATGCAATAAATCATCCAACGAGCCTTAAAAAGTGATTCGCAGCGAAACACCGGCAGCAGTCCTGATTTGCCCCAAATGGGTATTTGTATCCAAAAGCGGATTTATTTCGAGGGTCACTTTGCTTAAATTACCATTTCGGTCTTGGAAATACATATTGTTTATTTTAGCAACTTTTACAGCATCGAAAATAGACCAAATGTATGTGGAAACTACCCCTATAGCTCCTATGCTAACCAAAAGGCTTCCAGCCATCCCGTAATTTTTTCCTTGGTTTGCTTCGCCGTTATTCGTGGCGTTGTTATGCATTAAATGGAGTCCTCCAAAGTACATGCCTACACCTAAGCACGTTCCGCCTAAAAATGCAAATCCTCTACCAGGCTCACCGCTCAGCATTTGTCCTAAACCCGGAACAACAGCCGATGAAACACCTGCAAGTGTTGGATTATAAGGATCTCCGGGTTGAGCAATATACTCTTTGGAGTAATAGATTTGCCTATTTAGTTTGTACGTTTGTGCTTGGCTTGTTCCGATGCTGATAACAAACAAGAAAAGGATTAAAAAAGTGTGTCTCATTATTATGATGTGGTTTTTTAGAATATTGGAAGTGTTGTGACAAAAATGCGAAAGTTTTATCGAAAAAAAATCCAACAAAAAAACGACAGGAAATTCACTTCTCCCTGTCGCCTTTTCTCTTAGTCTCCTTGTCTCCATTTCACCTCGTCGCCCTACTACGCTTCTCCTCCAAACTCCATCAGATACGCCTTGATAAAATCGTCTAAATCGCCGTCCATTACGCCCGGCACGTCCGATGTTTGGTGGTTGGTGCGATGGTCTTTCACGCGGCGGTCGTCGAAAACGTAGCTGCGGATTTGCGAGCCCCATTCAATTTTTTTCTTTCCCGCCTCGATTTGGGCTTGCGCGGCGCGGCGTTTTTCCAGTTCTATTTCGTACAGTTGTGAGCGGAGCAATCGCAGCGCATTTTCCCTGTTCCCTTGCTGCGAACGGCTTTCGGTATTTTCGATAACGATTTCCTGTTCGGCGCCTGTATCGGGGTCTTTGTACATATAGTGCAGGCGTACACCGGTTTCCACCTTGTTTACGTTTTGTCCGCCCGCGCCCGATGAGCGGAAAGTGTCCCAGCTTAGGTTGGCCGGATTTACCTCAATTTCGATGCTGTCGTCCACCAACGGCACCACAAAAACCGACGCGAACGATGTCATTCGCTTGCCTTGCGCGTTGTAGGGCGATACGCGCACAAGCCGATGCACGCCGTTTTCGCTTTTCAGAAAACCGTATGCCAAATCGCCTTCCACTTGCAGGGTGGCGGTTTTTATGCCCGCGTCGTCACCGTCTTGCCAGTTGGTAACGGCGGTTTTGTAACCTTTGTCTTCGCACCAACGCTGATACATTCGGAAAAGCATCGACGCCCAATTCTGACTTTCGGTTCCGCCCGCTCCGGCGTTGATTTTCAGTACCGCACCCAATTGGTCTTCCTCGCGACGGAGCATATTTTTCAGTTCCAAATCTTCGATAAGTTTCAGTGCGTGGGCGTAGTTAGCGTCCACTTCGTCTTCCGAAACAATGCCCTCTTTCACGAAATCGAACGCCAGTTGAAGTTCATCGGCAGCGGCTTTTACTTCGTTGTAAGCGTTTATCCAGAATTTGAGTTCACGCACCACTTTCATCTGAGCTTCGGCGGTTTTGCTGTCGCTCCAAAAGTCGGGCGCTTGTGTTTTTAGTTCTTCTTCTTCGAGTTGGATGTTCTTTGCATCGATGTCAAAGATACCCCCTCAGCGCTTGCTCGCGCTCCAACACGTCTTTAAGTTGGTCTGCTGTTATCATATTTTTTGAGATTGAATGAGATTGAATGAGACTGAATGAGATTGAATGAGATTGAATGAGATTGAAAAACGGACAGTCCGCAATTAATTTCTGTCAATCTGCATCTATCTCTCAACAATCTTTTTGAGGGTGCAAAATTACAAAAAACATTTGCCGCCGCAAAGCGACGCCGGTTTTTAGTGCGAATATTTTTACAAGCCCAAGCTGCGAAAACCTTCCGCCTGTTTTTTGAAATTATACCAAATTCCGTTTTCCACGATGGTTAGCGGTGCGGGAATAAGGTTGGTATCCACGTTATGTTCGTTGATGGAAAATCCGCAGATTTTTACGTCCAAATTCCCTTCGGAGATGGCTTTCAGAATGGGAGCCATAACCTCGTTATTGGTGATTTCGGATACGGTTTTTCCGCATACCACCACTTCGGTTTTACCGTAAGCGTCGGGATTTTCGGCTTTCAGCATTTGCGCTCCCTGCGAAATGGAACGAATTTGCTGAATATTGCTCGTGAGGACGATGTAGTTCGTTACATCGTTGTGGGTTTGACTCGTCTCTGCTGTCGATTTCTGTTGCGATCCTTCTTGCGGTTGCGTGCAAGATGCCAGAAAGAGAATGCTTGAAATAAATGCGATTTTTAGTGTTGTTTTCATTTGTTTGTAATTTTGGAACCGATATTTTAGAGCCAAGACCTTGACGTCTGTAGCTCTCTCCTTAACTTGTCAACTCGTGAACTAAACTTCATCTAAACTCATAATCCGTTTCCGGCAGGGTTGAGAATGTAAATTCGCCCAAATCGGTTGCCAATGCCCTGCCATCGATTTTCGGAGCCACGGGCGAGAACTTGCCTAAATACTCAATCAACACTTCGTGCATGGTGTAATCCATTGTTTTTACATCTTTTACATTCGGAATTCGGCAAAGCATATCATCGGGGTCGCCTTCGCGCAAACATGCCGAAATGGTGTACGATTTGTTGTAATCGATGGGTTTTCCCTGCACAGTGATAGACTCGATGCGGTTTCCACGCTCATTTGAGCTGTTTAACCGAACTTCCATTCCCGAAAAACGGACAAACCACCCACCGAACCGTTCGGTAGGATTTTTTGCAAATACGTTGTGAGCCTCTTTTTCCAGCCACTCTTTTATTTGCTTTCCGGTAACTTTGCCCGTTTTCACGAAATCGTCGATGGGCAGCATATTCCAAATGTCGTTTCGGTTTATGGGTGCCGGTTTACCGTTGCGTGGCACGATGGGGTTGCCGAAACGAAATCCGTTGGATAGCGAAATATCCACTCCGGTTTTCCAGCGCATCGCGTCGGTAATCATGTTGTCCATCGCGTTTTCCACCGTCAGGTATCGGTAAAGCGGCTCCGAAGTGTAGCCCACTACTTTTTCCAACTCGGCTTCATAAGGCTTTTTCAGCCTGTCGATAACCGATTGAAGTTCTTTGTCTTCCGGATAAATATTAGGGTCAACCTCCAGCAGTTCGTATTCATCGGAAATCAATTTTCCGTCTTCGAAATGCAGGGTGAGTTTTCCTACAAACGACCCGAAAGCTCCCGGCTCGGTAACTTTGGCAAATTTGCCTTCAATTGGTTTGCGGATGCGTTCGTGCGTATCGGCTCCCAAGATGTAATCCACATCACGGCTGAAGGGATTGCTCGCTAAATCCACCTGTTTGAAAATACCGATGTGCGTAACTAAAAAGATGAGATTCGGATTTTCTTCTGATTTTACTTTTTCTATCATCTCTTTCAGGCTGTCGTCCAATCCGTTAAATTGAATTCCTTTGCTGTAGCTTGGCGCTTGGCGAAACGGAATATCGGGGTCGTTTACGCCAATAAACGCAAGTTTAATTCCGTCGATTTCAGTAATCCGGTACGGCGGAAACAGGTATTCGCCACTCGATTCGTGACGCATGTTTTGCGCGATAACGGGCGTGTTGTATTTGCCCAGCACTTCCATCATTCGCTCCTTGCCGTACACCACTTCCCAGTTTCCGGGAAGTATTAAATCGTAGTTCATTTTCTGCACAATTTCCGAGAAAATCTGCCCTTCCGACGCGGCAGCGTAACCGCTTCCCTGAATCAGGTCGCCGGCGTCCACAATAAAGGTTTTGCCCGGATTGGCAGTTCGTTCCTTGTCGAAAAGGGTTTTGATGCGCGCCATTCCGCCTCGTTGTTTGAAAACCACTTTTCCGTTTTCCACGAAGAGTTCTTCGTGTGTGTCTAATTGTCCGTGAATGTCAGACGTTTGCAGAATAGTGATGGTTGTTTTATTTTTCATTCCCGATGTTTTTTTATTTGATGCCACAGCCTTGGCATTTCCGATAAAAATAGCCAAAGCAATAGTAATTATTGTTTTAAGTGTCATTTTTTTAATGTAGAAAATGGTTTATAAATCTGATTTGTAAATAAAAGTCCGGTTATCAGATTTATGACCTCGGAGGCTTTTCTAAAAGTTTGAGGTGTGGACATTCGCCGATAATGGGTTTCTCAACAAAATCGATGTGTGATGAATTAAGCACGATGTTTGATGGAGGTTGTAATTGATGAAATATCGGCGCGCACGAAACCGATGCAATCGCTTTGCCTGCCGATGTATCAGAACTATTTTGAGCAAAAAACGCTTCGGACGACCGGTTTTCATCAGCAACGCCTTTTCGTTGGCAGCTTTTTTGAAAAGCAATTGCTGTGTTGCCACCCGTTGTTATTAACCACGGATACAATTCGCCCAACGCTACGCTTGCGAGAAAAATAGCGAGAATAAATGCGGATATGCGGCGTTGTTTTTTCAAACGGTCGTTGCTTTGTGTGTAAAATCCAAACAGATTGAACCGTGATTTGTTCGAAAGCAACGGATTATTTTGGTTTTATTTAGGAATGCTTTTCGGTTTGGTCATTAATCTTTTTGCTTGATAACCAATTTCTCACCCGATTTCAACACATTGCCCAACTGCGGATTCCATTGCCGAAGCTGCTCCACGGTGCAGTTGTATCGGCGCGAAATAGAGTAGAGCGTCTCGCCGGGTTTAACGTGATGAGAAATGGAATCGCCGTCAGCTGTTTTGGTTTCAACGGGTTTAGGAACCGCGATGGTATCTGAGCGAATTATCGCCTGTGTGGTTAATTGCTCGACGGTTTCATCGTTTTCTTTGTCTCTTTTTGTAGAATCGGGCAGGGGAATATCCGCGGGACGGGAGTGGATTATCAGCGTGTCGTTTTTAATATCTTCCGGTTCGGGAAGATTGATGTTTTGCACCAACGTAACCTTCGTTTCTTTCTCCGTCTGCTTTTTGGGAGGATTTATCAACGTCGGTTTTTTGGCTTTTGCAGTTGTGAAAGCGTTTTTACGCTTGTCGTTCGTTTTTGTTTGCGCCGGGCTTTTCTCGGGAGTTTTATTTTTTGCTGCTAAGAGTTGATTTTCTGCCAAAACCCGTCCGCCACGAAGGTAACGCGAAGCGTAGTACGGCTCGGTGGAGCGCGATACGATAACTCCGTTGCTGGTGGAGGCGTGCAGAAACCGGAATTCTCCGTTCGGGAGCAGTTCTTTTACAATTCCAACGTGTCCGACTCTGCCGTTATGCGCTCGCCCTTCGAAAAACACCAAATCGCCGACTTGTAAATCCTCTTTTCTGCGAATATGAGGTACTTGCCGGTCTTGTCCCGCCGAACTTGTACTTAATTTAACTCCAAACTCTTTGAATACGAATGAAGTAAAGCCGGAACAATCGAACGCGTTCGGACCTTTTCCGGCATATCGATACGGCTTGTTGAGGTATTTCATCCCGTAATCGATAATATCTTGTTGCGTGCCTGTAAGTTTTCTCGAGGAGGTCACTGCCGATTTTCTTGTGCCGCACGACACGACGATGGTGGAAAGAAGTAACAGCAATGCAATTTTTTTATACATCAATATCGACTTTTTGTATAAAGTATTTTCTTTTAAATCGCAAAAATACAATAATTATCGAGAGAAATGGCTTGAAAACCGGTGCTTTAACAAATAATCCGAAATTTTAGGAGTTTGGTTTTGTATTGCGACAAAACTTAAGAAATTAAAGAAAAAAACTATCTTTGTCTCACATCTTTAAAAATATAAGACAGAATGAAACAAATTAAAAACATCGTTTTCGATTTTGGCGGAGTGCTTATCGACTGGAACCCCGAATATTTATACTCCAAGGTCTTTGATACGAAGGAAGAAATGGATTATTTTCTTAGAAATATCTGCACCACCGATTGGAACGTGCAGCAAGATGCCGGCCATCCGTTATCCCTTGCTACGGCGGAAAAGCAGCAGGAATTTCCAGAATACAAAGAGGAAATCGCGATGTTTTACGGCCGATGGCCCGAAATGCTGGGCGGCGAAATCGCCCAAAACACCCGATTGGTAAAACCGCTGAGCGAAAAATACAACACCTACGGTTTGACCAACTGGTCGGCCGAGACCATTCCTGTGGCTATAGAACGCTACGCGTTTTTTCAGTACCTGAAAGGTATCGTGGTTTCGGGCGATGAGA
>CAZKZB010000033.1:0-34957 GCA_964557135.1 uncultured Petrimonas sp.
TCATTTGACTATATCTACAAGGGGAAGGACTGCGGGCTAAGGGTAATTGGCCGCTACCCGCAAGTCCCTCTCTTGTGGAGAGGGATTTAGGGAGAGGTCAGGGGACGAGTCCCGAGTACCGGGACGGAGGGGTTACGATTTTAAAATCAAAGCAATCACTCATAACCCCACCCCCCGCCAAGCGGGGTACTCCCATTATTTTAAGGGGAGAGTCGCGGGCTATTTTTCTTCAATATACTGTTTTATTTTTTGCGCATTACCCTACCCTATTATTTCTGTTTCTTTACAATATGCACCGCTTCGCCCAACACATCGGCACACGCTTCGAAAAGCGCTTCGGAATAAGTGGGATGCCCGTAAATGGTTTTCACCACTTCGTCCACGGTGATTTCCATTTCCATAATCAGCGATGCCTGGTTGATGATTTCGGCAGCGGCAGGCCCAACGATATGAACGCCCAAAATTTCACCGTAACGACTATCCGCGATAACTTTCACGAATCCTACGTTATCATCCGATGCCATAGCGCGGCCGTTGGCAGCAAAATCGAAACGTCCGATGCGGATATCATATTTTTCACGTGCCTGCTCTTCGGTAAGTCCTACCATGGCCACCTCGGGATGCGTGTAAACCACCGACGGTGCCGAATGCAGTTTCACATCGCGATGATTGCCTTTTACCGCGTTATCGGCGGCTACTTCGCCCATTCTGAAAGCTACGTGAGCCAACATTTTTATGGCGTTCACATCGCCCGGCGCGTAAATTCCTTTCACGCTGGTTTCCATGTATTTATCCACCTTTATTCTGCCACGCTCCATCTCAAACTCGATATCGCCGATACCCTCCATATCGGGCAAACGACCGATGGAAATAAGCGCTTTGTCGGCAACAATGGAATCGCCGTTGTCGGTAAGCACTTCCACTTTGCCTTTTTTATCTTTTATTTCAAGAATTTTAGTGGAGGTAAGTACTTTCACTCCACTCTTTTTCAGCAGTTTGGTCATCAGTTCGGAAGCTTCCGAATCGATGGACGGGATAATTCTGTCCATCATTTCAATAACGGTAATTTTGGTACCGAGCGAACCAAACGCCTGCGCCATTTCAATTCCGATAACGCCGCCGCCAATCACTACGAGCGACTCGGGAAGAACTTCCAACGCCAGCAAATCGTCACTGGTAAGGACATTCGGATTATCGACACCCGGAATATTGATGCGCGAAACCTTGGAGCCGCCGGCAAGAATTATTTTGTCGCCTTTCAGGATGGTAGAATCGTCCACCACCACATCTTTGTGCTTATTGATTTTTCCTACGCCTTTGAAAATATCCACGTTATTGCTTCGCAACAGCGCTTCCACTCCCGAAGTGAGCTTTTTAACCACTTTATTTTTGTGCGCTACCACTTTGGGCATATCCACTTTAAACGACGGATTTTCGAAAACGATACCGCGTCCGGCAGCCATTTCAACGCCGGCGATAATTTCACCGCTTTTCAGATAAGCTTTCGTGGGAATACATCCGAGGTTGAGACAAGTTCCGCCAAATTCGCCTTTTTCAACAATGGCAACTTTTGCGCCGTGCTGCGATGCGCGAATGGCAGCCACATATCCGGCCGGACCTCCTCCGATAACGATAACGTTGTACGAGTCTTCCAATCGGGTGTGCGACTTAGCGTACGGGTCTTCCTCCTCAACCGGTTTGTCCTCTACGGGTTTAGGCGGAACAATTTCTTCGCCTTCTTGGCCGATATAACCGATAATTTCCGTTACCGAAACGGTGTCTCCGTCATGACGCAGAATTTTCAACAGCACGCCCGATGCTTCCGCCTCGATTTCCATGCTGGTTTTGTCGGTCATGATTTCAAGGATAATTTCACCTTCGGTGACCGGATCTCCCTCTTTTTTTAACCATCTTACAATTTGCCCTTCGGTCATGTCGATACCGGCTTTGGGCATTATAATTTCGTGAGCCATATTTTTGGGGGTTACGGGTTGCGAGTTGCGAGTTACGAGATAAAGATATGATTTCTTTGCAGCCTCAAACTTTGAACTGTAAACCCTGAACTTTAAACTTTATTTTAGATTAATAATGATAGCGGATTTTCCATCAGCGCCTTCAAATCCGTCATGAATTTCGCGGCGGTAAGTCCGTCGATAATGCGGTGGTCGCTCGTGAGGCTGACTTTCATTATCGGGCGGATAACCGCTTCACCGTTAACAACCACCATTTTCTCTTTCGTGGATGCAACGCTCAGAATTGCCGCGTTGGGCTGATTGATAATTGCCGTGAACTCATCCACCGGATACATTCCCAAGTTGCTGATGGTAAATGTACTTCCGGTTTGTTCGTCGGGTAGCAACTTCTTCGAGAACGTGCGTTCGGTAACATCTTTCAACGCCACCACAAGTTCGCTGAGCGACATTTTATCGGCATTTTTCACCACCGGAACCAACAAGCCCTCATCCAATCCTACCGCCATTCCCAGATTCACGTAGTTGTGAAAAGTCATTTCGGTAGCATCGTTGTTTAAACTCGCGTTGATGTATTTGTGCTTCATCAACGTTTTCACGACGGCAAACGAAATCAGGTCGGTAACGGTGAGTTTTTTGTCGGTCTTCTCCTTTATCGGTTCCATCAGATTTTTACGCAACGCCAGCATTTCGGTCATATCGATTTCCCACGTCTGAATAAATGACGGGATACCGAAATAACTTTCCGACATGCGTTTGGCAATCACCTTGCGCATCATGCTCATGGGCACCGTTTCGGTATCGCCCACCGGCGCAGCCGGAGCCACTTTGGGAGCGTCTGCCGGAACCTTCACCTGTTTGGTTACGCCACCGCCTACCGCCATTTTAGGAGCAGCAGTTGCTTCGGCAAAATCATCGCGCGTCAGACGTGCTTTGAGTACAGGATCGGAAATAAGCAACAGCACATCGTCTTTCATGATTTTGCTGTTGTGTCCCGAGCCTGATATGCCTTTTAAATCGATATTGTGTTCCTCTGCAATTCTGCGCGCAAGGGGCGACACGTGGGTTTTGCCTTCGAAATTCCATTCGGCCACATCGTCTTTATGAATGCGTCCTTTGAATCCGCTTCCCGCTATGTTCGCGAGAATCAGTCCCATACGTTTCGCCAATGCCCTTGCCGCAGGAGTTGCTCTTATAAGTTGTCTTTCTTCCATTCTGTGCGATTGTAATTCGGTTGTAATTCAATTGTAATTTACTCTCTTCGTTCGTGATACTCGTCGTGGCGTTGAACAATTCAACAAAACAATGGAATATCAACTGAATATCTATTGAATATCCACTGAATTACTACATTTCATCGTTTGTTGACTAATTTAAGAATATATTTTTTAATCCTTTCAACGTTGGGCAGCATGGCCGCTTCGAGTTTAGCGTTGTAAGGAACGGGAACGTCTTCTGCTGCCAGTCGCAGAATGCGGCCGTCGAGGTAATCGAAGGCATCGCTTTCGGCTATCATGGCAGCAATTTCACCGATGAATCCACCGGTTTTGTGCGCGTCGTTAACCAACAACACACGACCGGTTTTCTTCACCGAGTTCAGAATGGCCTCTTTGTCAAGCGGCATCAATGTTCTCAAATCAACCACTTCAACGCTTACGCCTTCGGCTTCCCGCACTTCGTCGGCCGCTTGCAATACGCGTTCGAGCATTCTGCCATACGTAACAACAGTTACGTCTTTCCCTTCTCGTTTCAGTTCGGCTTTGCCCAACGGAATGGTAAATTCCGGATCGAGAGGGACTTCTCCTTTCATGTTGAATTGCGCTTTATATTCAAGGAAAATAACGGTGTTATTGTCCCTGATAGCGGATTTAAGTATTCCTTTAACATCGGCAGGTGTTCCCGGAGCTACCACTTTAAGTCCCGGAATGTGAGTAAACCATGCTTCGAGCGACTGCGAGTGCTGTGCAGCGGCGCCCACACCCGATCCTGCCGCGCAGCGGAAGACAACAGGTACTTGTCCTTTTCCGCCGAACATGTATCGGGTTTTTGCTGCTTGATTCACTATATTGTCCATCATATATACGATGAAATCCATAAAAGTTACGTCCACAATCGGGCGCAAACCGGTCATCGCGGCGCCGATAGCACAGCCGGAAATGGCGTTTTCGGAAATGGGCGTGTCGCGAACGCGTTCTTTGCCAAATTCCTGAAGCATTCCTACCGATGTGCCGAAGTCGCCACCGAAAATACCCACATCTTCGCCCATGAGAAACACGTTTTCGTCACGGCGCATTTCCTCGGACATTGCCATAATGATGGCGTCTCTTACAGACATTACTTTAACCCCTAAATCCCCTGAAGGAGACTTTTCGGCTACTTGTTTTGTTTCGTTACTCATTATAATATATTGTCTATATTGTATTTTTTGTTTTTAGTAGATAACCTTGAATATTGTCTTTTTGAGCGTTGATTATTTAATACAATTCAATGCTCAGTGCCCAAAGCTCATTGCCAATTAATCTGCAAAAATATCTTCAAATGCCGACTCCAATGTTGGCTCGGGGCTTTCCAACGCGAATTTCACCGATTCCTCCACCGCTTCCATCGATTTACGGTCTATTTCGTCCAACTCTTCTTCGGTGGCTATGTTATTTTCGATCAGATACTTTTTGTAGGCAACAATCGGATCTTTTTTCTTCCACTCATCCACTTCGGCTTTGGTGCGATATTTTCCGGGATCGGACGTAGAGTGTCCATGCCATCGATATGTAAGCGACTCAACCAAAACCGGCCCGTTGCCTGAGCGAACGTAATCTACCAGTTCCACAAATTTCTCGTAAACTGCCAGTAAGTCGTTTCCGTCTTCGATGAAGTGGCCGGGAATGCCGTAGGCACAAGCACGCTGATAGTTGTAATCTACGTTGATAACACTTGAAATAGGCGTACTGATTCCGTATAAGTTATTGATGGAATAGAAAATTACGGGAAGTTTCCATATCGATGCCATATTCAGCGTTTCGTGGAAAGTGCCTTCGTTACAGGCTCCATCGCCGAAACAACACATCACAATCTTCCCGGTATTTTTCATTTTCTGCGTGAGAGCAGCGCCAATGGCCATTCCCATTCCACCGCCCACAATTCCGTTAGCGCCAAGATTTCCTTTGTCCAAATCGGCAATGTGCATGGAGCCGCCCTTTCCCTTACAGGTTCCGGTAGCTTTTCCCATAATTTCCGCCATCATTTCGTTGAGGTCGATTTCCATGGCGATGGTTTGCCCGTGTCCACGATGATTGGAGGTAATTAAATCGCCTTCCGAAATAGCGGCAATAGCACCCACGTTGGCCGCTTCTTCTCCTACCGAAAAGTGCGTCATGCCGGGCACTTGGCCTCTTTTAACCATATAATTTACCTTTTCGTCGAAATTACGGATATCGCACATAAGCTTGTGCATATGGAGCAACTTCTCCTTGGGTATTTCTAATTTCTTGTCTGCTTTTTTAGATTTTGCCATAATATATTTAGTTGTGATTTTAAATCAAAGTCATCGTCGTAATTCACTAACAATAACATTTTCGAATGATAATTGTTTAACATATTACATTCTTTTTTTGAGGATAGAATAAGTAGATTGAAATCTTAATTCTGTGATTTTCACACAAAGTTATTTAGAATTGGTTTAAATAGCAAAAACGTTTGGTTTATTTAACTTTTAGGTGTTACTTTTTCGGTAAAATAAGTTTTGTAAGAGGTGCGTTCTCTAAGGCAAGTTATATTTCAGCCGCTATCGTGATGTACGAGACAGAACAGTAGTTTTATAAATCTCATAAATTATTTGCTTTTCCCTTTGCACGCAACCGTGTAAAGAAAAAAACGGAAGTTTGTGTTTTTTAGAAAAAATGTTGGCCTTAGGCTTTGTTTTTAGGGAAAGTAATGAGAAAAAGCAACCCTCCCTCGGGACGATTTTTGGCTACGATATTTCCTTTGTGAAACAGCACGGCGTTTTTAACAATCGACAACCCCAAGCCGGACCCGCCGGTGTCACGAGTTCTACCTTCGTTTACCCTATAGAACCGCTCAAAAATTTTCACTAAGTGTTTTTCGTCCACCCCTACCCCATTATCGTGAAACTCGAAATACACGGCATCGTTTGTTTCCATGTAGCATCGAATCACAATTTGAATAGATTCACCCGCGTACGCAACGGAGTTTTCGACAAGATTTCGGAAAATGGAATATAGTAGCGTGCGGCTGCCATAAATAACCACACTGTCAGCCACATCGATATTGAAATTGATGTTTTTTTCGTCGAATATTTTAGATAAATCCGATTGTAGTTCATCGAGAAGCGACTTTATGTAAACAGGTTCTTTTACAAACCTATCGGCTGCTTCTTCAATCTTGGTCAGCATGCTGATATCCTGAATTAATTCCGATAATCGGATGGTCTGAGCATAGGCGCGATCGATAAAAGTTTGTTGACGCTCCGCGTCTTTTGAATCGAGACTGAGAATTGTTTCTAAGTAACCGCGAATGCTGGTAACCGGTGTTCGCAGTTCGTGAGCGATATTGTTGGTCATTTCTTGTTTCAACAAACGTCGTTTCTCGGCTTTTGTTATATCGCTGATATAAATCTCGAAATTTTTATCCTCGAAAACAATTACTCGTATGTTAAATTGTTTCCCGCTTTTTTCAATACGAGTAGAGAATACATTTTCAGTTCTGTCCCTCGAATCGAGAAAGGCGACAATGTCTTCAAAGTTAGGATCGGAAAACAGACATTCGTCTTCCAACACAGGTTCGTCCACGATAATGTTGAGCAATTGCAAGAAGTGCGAATTGCTGTAAATTTTCTTTCTATCTTCGGAAAAAATAGCAATACCTTCTTCCGAATATTGAAAATGTTGAATAAGTTTTTCTCGCTCTAAAGCCAACTTTTTTCGATTCTCTTTCAACAGGTTGTAATTTTCTACAATCTCGGCACTCACTTCTCCTACTTCATCGTCGGGAAATTCGAACGCCGTTTTGACCGGTTTTTCATTTTTCAGGTTTATGGCAAATTCTTTCAGTTCTTTAATCGATTGAGAGAATTTATTGGCAAAGTAAAACATCATCAACACGGAAACAATAAAAAAGAAGATGATGAAATACATAAAACTGTTTCTGGAGTTGATAAAAGGCCGCACTTCCACCTCATAAGGCAACGCAACACGAATGAAATATCCTCCCTTGTAACTTTTGCCATAGTACAAATACCGAATTTGGTTGCTGTCTGACATTCGAATATGAGAGCCGCTGCCGAAATGAATTGCTTTTTGAATTTCTGGACGGTCGATATGGTTAGTCATCGTCTTCTCATTCAGCAAATTATCATACATCACTTCGCCTTTATTGTCTATAACCGTTAACCGCAGGTTTTCGGAAAAAAAAGTGATTAATTTATCTAATTGCGCCATACCACCGGCCAACTCGATATTCTGCCCTTCAATGTATCGATTGATAAAATCGGCGTTGTCGTTGAGCATATTTTCCAAGCTTCGGGTACGTTCGAATCGGATTTGTTGCTGTTCAAACAATATAATTCCTACCGTAAAAATGGCAATAATTACGGAAAAGTATAATAAAATTTTTTTTCGGTATGATAACCTGAAATTCATTCTACGGGCTTGGAGTCTAAGTTTAGGTAATATCCGAATCCCGATCGGTTTACGATTAATGAAGAATACTCACCTAATTTTTTACGAAGTCGGGTTATGTGTACATCAACCGTTCTGTCGAGAACAAATTCATTGTCGCCCCAAACTTGGTTTAAAATTTCGCTTCGCGTATAAAGATTGGGCGAAGTTTGCAGCAATAATGAAAGAATTTCGAATTCTTTTTTTGTAAGGGAAATCTCAACGTCATTTATTGTAACCCGATTATTAAGAATATCCACCACCAAACCTTCGTGCTGCAATAGTGTTTGGGAGGATTTTTTGTTCGAGTTGGTTCTCTTAAGCACAGACTTTACTCTGGCAAGGAGTTCTTTTACCGAAAACGGCTTAGACACGTAATCGTCTCCTCCGGCGGAAAAACCGGTCAACATATCGTTTTCAGTATTCTTCGCGGTTAGAAAAATAATGGGAATGTTGTTGTCGTCTTTTCTCAGTCGCTCGGCCATCGTGAATCCGGACATTCCACCCATCATAACGTCGAGAATAATAAGGTCGTGTTTATCCGTAAGGAGCGAAAGCGCTTCTTCTGCCGAATTGGCCACGTTTACTTCATATCCTTCGTGTTCTAAATTAAATTGAAGAATATCGCAAATATCTTTTTCATCATCAACAACCAAAATTCTTGCTTCCATAGTTTGTTAATTGCCTAATATTTAATTATCAGCGGTTTCGCAGACAAAATTACTATTCTTATGTTACAAAACTATTACTTTTTTGTTACAAAATTGTTAAGATTCAAACTAAAAAAGAAATATTTCCCGAATTTGAAAATATTTCTTTACTTTTGCCTATGGTCATTCAATATGACACCTTAATTATTGAGCCGTTCAGGTTGTGAAACCAAGACGGCTTGTTTTTTGTCAAACACACACTTGTAACACTTTCTTTTTGTGTTTGTTCGGGGATTATTGCTTTTTTAATGCTATGTAAAATTAAAAAAATAACTAATCAAGCTTGCCTGAAAGGCAACATTTTCATAACCGTATGCAATCCCGATATCAATCGGGATTAGCTTACGGTGTAAATCGACACAAATTCCTCCGTCCGAAGTGGCGGTACAGTTTAAAACCGAATTAAGTACCGCCACTTCGGGCGGAGATATGGAAAGTGTTTTTACCGCATGCGAATAAATCGCCTACCGTTATGAAAATGCCGTCCACTCGGACGAGCAGGTGTCGCCCATTCCCTGCATAGCAGGATCTGTGACGGGCGTAAATTCCAATATTATCTTTTAGGTCGATAAAGTTATCTGTTTTCCGGGAAATAACGTTGATGTTTTATTTTTTGAATTTTACTATGTGAAAAATTAATATATATGCTACGTTACACTATTAACGAAGTAATTTTTTTGCAAAAACTAAACAAAATAATTTTTATCGATATTAAAGATAAATAACTATGTATCTGACTAATACATTGTAATATCCATTAAGATTTTGCATTTTTTTTGCTATCACCGCTTATTTAGGTTTTGTGCAAAAGTGACATTGGTTTATCTTTGCATCATAATTCGATAACAAAATGATTCTAAAGAAACTTACTTTCACACTTTCTTTGTGCATACTTGCTATTTTACAAGCATGCAACACCAGTAACTACGAAGGACTACAAGACGGAGATTTACTGTTTATTGTAGGTAAAAGTAAATCAGAACAAACTGATGCCATTAAAAAAAGTACTTCGAAAAAGGATGAGATTCAGTTTTCTCATGTCGGAATCGTAAAGTTCTCAGATAAAAAAGATGTATATGTGATAGAAGCCACTCCTTCCGATGGAATTATTCAAACCCTTCTTTACGAGTTTATGCAAAATGCCGAAAAGATAAAAGGGAAGCCGCTGATTGCCGTTGGGAGAGTCAAACCTGAATATCAATACATTATACCATTTGCTGTAGAAAAAGCAGGCGATCAGTTGGGAAGATCTTATGACTACGCTTACGAAGAAGGAAACGACGCGTATTATTGCTCCGAACTCGTTCGCTTTACCTATTTAGATTCATTGCAAAATCCAATTTTTCCGGCGGTTGCCATGACATTTAAAAACAAGGAAACCGGAGAAACGGAGGCTTATTGGAAAAAACACTTTGCCGGACTGCAATTGGAAATTCCGGAAGGTGAACCGGGAACCAATCCAGCCGATATGGCAAAATCTGCGGTTATAGATATTGTACATACGTACTATTAAGACAACAGACTGCTTTGCTGATTTAAGATGAATAATATATACATTTGTCTGTAATATATAGCTGAGAGAATAAGAGCGTTGTAGTCACACTATACTCATCCGAAAGTGGATACAAAGATTCAAATTCTACCTCAATAAAATCTTTCACAAATGCATATAAAATAGATAGTTAGTAATACTTTTTGCCTACACAGTAGTAATAACTATGAATAACATATCTCCTATAATGTTTCTTATTCTCACCATTTTTCAATTGGGTAAAAACAACTTGGTGTCATAAGGTGTCTGCCTTTCTTCTCTTATCTTGCGGCAGTCGCCCGTTACAACAAAGATCGGAATACGATTTAAAGAGAAAAAAATCACATTTTGTCGATGTTCCTTAAATTGTTGATAATTGTAATATTGAAAGATATACAGTATTATTCATCTAAACTAAATATCAATATGAAATTAAACAAACTGAAATTAAACCAATTGTCTGATGCTGATTTGAACGAAAGGGAGATGGTACGTATTCTTGGTGGAGGCACTCCCGGTTGCTGCCAATCTGGTTGCAATTATGCAGGAGAATCCGGAGGATCAAGTAGCAGTGCGAATGATGCGAATGGATATACTTCCGACCCGGGAAGTCATCCGTGTTGTGATGATCCGATCTCTCAAAATAATTGGTCGTGTGGAACGCATTTATCATGTTATCCAGGTGAAGGAACAAATATTTCTTGCTATCCCTAATTGATTTAGTTTATACTTCCCGAGATTTATGTAAACTTAGGGAAGTTTTTCCTTTTAAAGATGAAAATAAGATATTTATTATACCGTACTTTTAGTTGTATTTTGATCGGTGTAAGTTTGGGTTGCTCTCATCAAAACACAACTGAAGTTTCTCCAGCCAACCCCAATCGTGCGTATTTTACAATTAATCCCCATGATCAGAAAATAATGGTACCGGTTCGGCTGAACGACAGTATATCTGCCAAACTTGTATTTGACAGTGGCATAAAAGCTTATAGGCTCAGTCTGGACTCTATATTTTGCAACAAACATCCGGAAATAGCTAGAAATATTTCTTTTGATGGGGTTATTTCTGGAGGAGGTTCAGCTTGGGCAAATACATCAATATCTTCTTTGATCTTCAACGATGCTCCAAAAGTAACAATTGGCAATACCCAGTTGAATTATGACAATACAAAGATTATCGACTGGAAAAACCACATGCACAACTATGAAATGGACGGCATGTTCACTATTCCTATTAATGATACAACCAATGTGTGGGAGTTAAATTTTGAACACAACTATCTAGAAATACATCCCTATAAGGGGTTTGATATGCCGAATAATTGTTTCATCATTGAAATGATTGAGAATCTTCCTTACCCGATTCAGATACAACTTCCTTTTATCGTAAACTTTTCCAATAGCGGCACAATGTCTTTAGATCGGATATATACCGTTGATACGGGTATGCCATATGACATAGCATTAACACATAATGCAAAAGAGATGGATTTCTTCAATAAAAAAGAAGATGCAACCTGGGTGGGTATCGACAGTTACCATACATATTACAAGTATAATATTGTGAATGCAACATTGTTTGATGATTTTGTCTTGGATTCGCTACGTATTTATACGTTCGATCGCCAGAATTCTGTCAGAAGCGATTACCTTATCGGTCTGAATTTCCTGAGACGATTCAACGTGTTTTTCGACATGAAAAACAAACAGATTGGGTTGCAGCCGGTTGAAAAATTCCAAAGGCTTATCAACCCCGGTTTTAGACGGTTCCATTTTTCAACTTATCGGTTTAAGGATGGTAGGATTATTGTTAGAGAGGTTGCTGATTATGAGAAAAATTATTATAAAACTGCCGGTTTAGAAGAAGGTGACGAGATTATAGCTGTAAATGAAAAGTTATTTAAAGAAATAACGCCGAATGAAATTCATAATTTCCACAAGCAGGACACGCTGGTATATGCGATAATTCGTAATGGAAAGCCGCTCGAAATTGTGGTACAAGTTGATAAAAATGAAGTGCAAGGGGACTAATGCACCCCTATGAATAATTATTATTTATGAAAAATATTTCTCACATAATATTTCGTACTCCCACCATTATTCGACTGGGTAAAACAACTTGGCGTCATAAGGCGTCTGCCTTTCTTCTCTTATCTTGCGGCAGTCGCCCGTTACAACAAAGATCGGAATACGATTTAAAGAGAAAAAAATCACATTTTGTCGATGTTCCTTAAATTGTTGATAATTGTAATATTGAAAGATATACAGTATTATTCATCTAAACTAAATATCAATATGAAATTAAACAAACTGAAATTAAACCAATTGTCTGATGCTGATTTGAACGAAAGGGAAATGTTACGTATTCTTGGTGGAGGCACTCCAGGTTGCTGCCAATGTGGTTGCAATTATGCAGGAGAATCCGGAGGTTCAAGTAACCAGTAGCAACAGCAGTGCGAATGATGCCAACGGATATACTTCCGATCCTGGAAGTCATCCGTGTAATTGTGATCCATATGAGATGCCTCAGGCGCCAGGTTACGGTGGCTACAGCTCTTGTGATCCTATGCCTCAAAGTTCTCTTTGTCCGAATCAAGGTAATTCTTGTTGGTTATAAAATTCTACAGTAAAAATTGAAAGATTTTGTGTAAGAAGAGAAAAACTAAATTTGTATATTTACTTAAGAAAATACTATAAACTGCTATTTTAGTTTTCCTCTTTATATAGAAATATATTTTATGCAGAAAAAAATTTTATTTGCCTATTTTATTGTATTGTTTTTACTTATTATAAGTATATGTCAATCATGTGGACAGGTTTCTTCAAAGGAGGTATATTTTACAATAAATCCCATGGACCGAAAAATTGTTTTACCTATAATAATTAATGATAGTATAACGGTTGATTTAGCGTTTGACTCTGGAGCTAGTCTAGGTACTTTAATTTTAGATTCTACGTTCTGTGCACAATATCCACGTGTCAAGCACAATGCTTCGCTCGACACGGTCTTATACGGAGGCTCCTCATGGTCAGGAATCAGCATTCCCAAATATTTTTATAAAAACTCTAGTAAAGTAAAACTAGGTAATTCATATTTAAATTATACTCTTATACAGACATATAATTGGAAGTGGTACTTTAATACAGATGATTCAAAAGGAATGTTCAATATTCCAAGAAATGACACCATAAATGTATGGGAACTTAACTTCGAAAATAATTATTTGACTATACATGAAGCTGAAAAGTTTACTATACCAGATGATTGTTTTGTTGCACCTTTGATTTTATCTGATGACGGAGCTTGCCCGTTTAGTATAGAGTTACCTATGAAAATTGTTGCTGCCAGCGGTGATACATTAACAATAAATCGCAAATATTGCATAGATACGGGAATGCCTTGGGATATTGCACTAATGCATCGAGCGCCTGAACAAGATTTCTTTAATGAACAAAAGGATGCTGTTTGGACAGGATATTTGAATAGCTATCATCGATATTACACGGTTTCAGCTACTCTGTTTGATAATTTCTATATAGACTCACTTCGTATATATACTTTTAATTATCCCAACAGTATTAGAGAAAATTATCTTATTGGTCAGAATTTTCTCAAACGCTTTAATGTATATTTTGATTTAAAAGCCCAATTAATTGGGCTACAGCCAATAAATAACTTCCAGAGAATAATTGATCCCTTAGCAAGAAGATTTCATTTCTCTGTATATCAAACACATGATGATAGAACTGTAGTAAAGGAGATTGCAGATTATGCGAAAAATTACTATAAAACTGCTGGATTAAAAAAAGATGATGAAATATTATCCGTGAATAACAAGCCTTTTAACAAGATAACGCCTAATGAAATTCAAAAATTACATAAAAAGGACACACTGGTATTTACGATAATCCGTAATGGTAAGCCAATTGAAATTGTGGTACAGATTGATAAAAATGAAGTGCAAGGGGACTAATGCACCCCTATGAATAATTATTATTTATGAAAAATATTTCTCACATAATATTTCGTACTCCCACCATTATTCGACTGGGTAAAACAACTTGGCGTCATAAGGCGTCTGCCTTTCTTCTCTTATCTTGCGGCAGTCGCCCGTTACAACAAAGATCGGAATACGATTTAAAGAGAAAAAAATCACATTTTGTCGATGTTCCTTAAATTGTTGATAATTGTAATATTGAAAGATATACAGTATTATTCATCTAAACTAAATATCAATATGAAATTAAACAAACTGAAATTAAACCAATTGTCTGATGCTGATTTGAACGAAAGGGAAATGTTACGTATTCTTGGTGGAGGCACTCCAGGTTGCTGCCAATGTGGTTGCAATTATGCAGGAGAATCCGGAGGTTCAAGTAACCAGTAGCAACAGCAGTGCGAATGATGCCAACGGATATACTTCCGATCCTGGAAGTCATCCGTGTAATTGTGATGATCCATATGAAATGCCCCAGTAACCAGGTTACGGTGGATACAGCTCTTGTAATCCTATGCTCGTTGATGGTCCCTGTTTGCAGATAATAATTGTGGACAGATAGTAATTGTGGACAGATAGTACCGCCCCTAGAGGCTTTCTGTGGATAAGACTCATTCAATAAAAAAAACTCTATTGAAAATAATTTTGTGTAAAAGTAATGTGAAGAAAATACATTTTCTACACATTACATATTGTATCTTATAAGAAAACATCTTTATGTAAAGCTGATATGAAACGTAATATATTAAGTTATTTTTTTTACTGTGTAGTTGTAGTATATACTTACGGGTGTCAACAAAATTTAAAAGACGAGAATCCAAATAGAATTGATTTTTCAATAAATAAACTTGATCGTAAGATTGTATTACCCATTCAACTTAATAATAATACTAAAGCAGATTTGGCATTTGATACAGGCGCATTTTTAGGCACTTTATTATTGGATTCTGCTTTTTGTGCAGATAACTCTGATATTACGGCAAACCTTGTTTTTGATAAAAAGATACAAGGAGGTTCATCATGGTCAAACATGAGTGTTCCAATAAATCTTTATAAAACATCACCCAATATCAAAATTGGGAATGTCGATCTTTCATATACTTATATGCAAGTTTACAACTGGAAAGGATATTATAATACAAATGATGCGGAAGGAATGTTCAACATACCGCAAAACGACTCCATACATGTTTGGGAACTCAATTTTGAACATAATTACTTGGAAATTCATCCTGCCTCAGATTTCAAAATGCCGGAAGATTGCTTTATTGCTCAAATGGAAAAAGATCCACATTATCCATTTAATGTACGATTACCATTGGAAATACAATTTACTGATGGAGATACCCTGTCATTAGAAAATATTTATATGATTGATACAGGAATGCCTTGGGATATCGCTCTATTGCATAATTCTAAAGAGTTGGATGTTTTTAATCAAAAAAAAGATGCGGTTTGGACTGAATATGGGAGAAGTTATCACCGATATCATAATGTAACTGCAGAAATATTTGATGGCTATTCCGTGGATTCATTGCGTATATATACGTTTGATTATCCGATGAGCATAGTTTGTAATTATTTAATTGGTCTTAACTTTTTAAAACGATTCAATGTTTTTTTTGATTTGAAAAACCGTCAAATTGGTTTTCAAGCTATAGATAATTATCAACGTGTTGTAAATCCCACTCTTAAAAGATTTCATTTTTCTTCTCTTTTAGATAAAAATGGGAAATTTATTGTAAATAAAGTAGCAAATTATGAGGGGAATACTTATTTTAATGCAGGACTACGGGTTAAAGATGAAATAATTGCTGTGAATGGAACCAACCTCAAGAAAATGACAGCGGAAATGAAAGAAAGAATTTTTCAGCAGGATACTCTGATATTCGATATCATTCGCGACAATAAACCTTTGAAAATTGTTGTTCCTCTCAATATGAATGAAGTACAAGGAGATTAATGTAAAATATTATAAATTTTAAACTACAAATTATGAATGAAAAAAAACGAATATCCGTTTCGTTACCTAATCGCCCATCGTAGATCCCGCTGTGCGGGGAATGGGCGACATTTTCATAACCGTAGGCGATTTATTCGCCTGCGGGAAGGAATATCTCTCCCAAGGCTCCGCCCGGAGTGGCGGCACATAAACGATTTCACAAGTACCGCCTTACAGGCGGATATGATTTCTGTAGACTTCACCGTAAGTCGCCGCTTTGCTATGACTTACGGTTATGAAAATAAGGCTTTCCAAGCCATTAGGCAAAAATGCTGATATTCATAATTAAAAAATTAGTCGTTATAATATAGCGATAAGAGATCAGACTGTTTTAATGTCTGTATTCTAATATCTGTGTTCTGCTGTCTGCTTTCTTATATCTATTTCCCGAAAATGTTGTATTTTTGCTTCTTGAAAAATCAAATAGTTCTTTGATGAAAAAATTATTTCTAACCATATCATTAGTATTTGCTTTTATCGTGCCCGAAACATTGTTGGCACAAGCCATCGACAATCCTGCCGTTCAGTCCGATTCTTCCGGCACTTGGATACAAAAAGTAGAAAACTGGTACGAGAAAAATATGAACTACGGGAGCATTACTGCCTTGATGACCGTCGAAAGTTCATTTATACCGTTTCCGTCGGAAGTAGTTATACCGCCGGCAGCTTATATCGCCAGCAAACCCGACAGCAAGTTAAATATTTTCCTTGTAGTGCTTTTCGGTACGTTGGGAGCCCTAATCGGAGCTTACATCAATTATTTTTTGGCGCTTTGGTTAGGACGTCCGGTCTTATACAAAATAGCAGACAGTAAATTCGGGAAATTACTGCTCCTGAACAGCGAGAAAGTACAAAAAGCAGAAAGTTACTTCAACAAACACGGCAAGATATCCACGTTTATCGGACGATTGATTCCGGGAATACGCCAGCTAATCTCGTTACCGGCCGGATTGTCTAAAATGAGCCTGATGCCTTTCACTATCTACACACTTCTGGGTGCCGGTATCTGGAATACCGTGTTGGCTTTGGTTGGATACCTCGCGCATGGGCAGGCCGATTTAATCAATAAATACAGTCACGAATTGAGCTATATTATTCTCGCTGTATTAATTGTAGCTGTTATTTATTTCGCAGCCCGCTATTTTATAAGAAAAAGAAAAAAAACATCAGGAGAAGGGGCAGTTTAAATGGCGGAGCATACCAAACGGCAAGGGCATCTTGCGCTTTTTATAGCCAATATAATTTTTGGTTTAAACACTCCTATCACCCGAACTATCATACCCGATATTCTCGACCCGTTTGTCATGACATTTTTAAGAATGATCGGGGCTGCGGTTTTATTTTGGACTGCATCACTTTTCGTCAAGAAAGAAGTTGTACCTAAAAAAGACATCTTGCTTTTTTTCTTTGCCGCCGTGTTTGCTATAGTACTGAATCAGGGTTCTTTTATCTTTGGCTTATCAAAAACGTCTCCCATCGATGCTTCTCTTGTTATTACCCTGTTGCCTATTGTTACTATGTTATTGGCTGCAATCATTCTAAAGGAACCGGTTACGTGGAAAAAGGCTATCGGAGTGCTGATGGGGGCTTCGGGCGCATTGATCCTCATTTTGGGGTCCGCACAAAGCGGTGAAGGGGGAAATCTCAGCGGAAACATCTTCATTCTGTTTTCGGTCTTATCTTTCGGACTTTATCTTACGCTTTTCAAAAACTTAATTACGCGTTATTCACCCATTACCGCCATGAAGTGGATGTTTTTGTTTGCGACTCTACTCACTTATCCGATGAGTCATAAAGCTTTGGTAACGACTGATTTTGCATCTTTCAACACGAGCGTTTTTTTACGTATAAGTTATGTGGTAGCGTTGGCCACTTTTTTCACATATATGCTCGTTCCCATCGGACAAAAGACCGTGCGTCCAACCACAGTAAGCATGTACAACTACTTGCAGCCCATTGTTGCTTCGTTTGTGGCAATTATTATCGGGATGGATAGCTTTGGATGGGACAAAATTATCTCCACTGTTCTGGTTTTCACGGGGGTTTATATCGTAACTCAAAGTAAGTCGCGTGTGCAACTGTATAAAGAGAAAATATCCGATAGCAAGAGAATCAAATAATTTCGGATGGATGTTTATTGCCGATTATTTTTTATCTTTGCTTCAAAGATTTATATCTGGCGTATGAATATCAGGCATTTACTTATCATCGTTTCGCTATTTTTTCTACTTCCAATGAACGCTCAAAATACTCAATCCGAATTATACTATTTCAAAGACGATGGCACAATTCCCAACAACAAGCTGCCGCTCCTACTCTATCGTAACGTTTTTAGCGGAACCGGAAACTCGGCAGCCGAATGGTTAGAGAAAACGTTTACGAGAAACAATTGGTACAACGGTTGGCGATGGGGTGTATATCCTTTTCATCATTACCACAGCAACACGGCAGAAGTGCTCGGGGTTTTCAGCGGTACGGCAAAACTGTTATTGGGCGGCGAAAAAGGAAAAGTTTTTGACGTAAAGCCCGGCGATGTAATCATTATCCCACCCGGCGTGGGACACAAATGTTTATCGCACAGCGACGATTTTACGGTGGTGGGTGCTTACCCCGATGGAAAATCTCCCGATTTGTTCCGAGGTGAAAAAAGCGATCGCCCGCGGGTGGATGAAAATATCGCAAAAGTTCCCATTCCCGGCTCAGACCCGTTATTGGGTACACAAGGCGGCTTGATTGAGGTGTGGAAATAAATATCTCGCCTTGCATCTATATTGATTATCTTGCACTTACGATCAAGCTGACATTTTTCTATTCCACGAGCGGTCTTGCATCAACTCCTTCGTTCGTCATTACAATCGGTACAATTTTTCCGTCTTCATCAAAAAACATTTTCTCGATGCAGGTCATTCGCGAATTCCCATCTGTCTCAGTCAGCGGGCGACGGTGGTAAACAATATACCACTCATCCGTACCGGGCACGTTGATAACCGAGTTATGTCCCGCGCCATTGGCAATTCTTCCATCTTGTTCCAAAACAACGCCAATCCGTTCAAACGGCCCAAGCGGAGAATCGGCTATCGCGTAGGCCACTTTATAATCAGGGCCTGTCCATCCTCCTTCCGACCACATAAAATAATACTTGCCGTTACGGATAAACATTACCGAGCCCTCTACGTAGTTTTCGGGAGTGATTTCTTTGAAAACCGTACCATCGTCAAAAGGAATAAATCCGGTAAAATCCTCATTGAGTTTTACGACATTGCAGTGCCTCCATCCGCCGTAATACATATAATAACTGCCGTCAACGTCTTTGAACACAAACTGGTCGATAGGTTGCGCACCGTTATGAAACTTATCGATTAACGGTTTTCCCAAGTAATCGCGAAACGGGCCTTCGGGACGTTCCGACACTCCGATTCCGATGCCGCCCGGACTTTCATTGTTTTGAATATCGTTGGCTGCAAAAAACAAATAATACTTGCCGTCTTTTTCCTTAATGGCAGGCGCCCACATGGTTCGCCATGCCCATTTCACGGCAGTGGTATCAATAATGTTGCCGTGTTTTGTCCAGTTCACCAAATCGGGAGATGAGAACGCGTCCATGAACACCTGTTGATTATAAGGCGCTGAAAAAGTGGGATAAATCCAGTACTTATCACCGAAAATCACCGCTTCGGGATCGGCGTACCAACCGGGAAAAACAGGATTGCCGGATTTTTGCGCACTTACTGCCGTTAAAATAAACAACAGAACAGAAAGGGAGATTATTTTTTTCATAGAAATTGAAATACTATATTAGTGAAAATTCTATTATTGGATTGCGTTTCTTCAATTCATCAACAAAATCCTTCATATCGGTTTCAGACAAGCGCAAGATTCTATCGCCACGCAATCCGTCACGATTATAAACAAGAATAGCTTCGTTTTTTGATTTTTGAGTTACACGAGTAATTTGATTTACGGAAACCGGTTTAGTTAAGTTCCCAAGCAAATTTCGAACATCCAGCATATTGTCTGTCGTTAATCTGTAAGAAAAAGGATAAGTGAAGAAAGTAATTAAAGGCCCTAAGAATGCCAAAAACAGGTAATATTTATGCTGCGAAATCATCCACACGATTCCGGCCGCAATGAGCAAAAAAACTATGACAAGAAGAACTTTTTCTGACTTCGTCATATAGTAACCGTATTTTTTCTCCATAATAATCGTCTATTTAATTTCGACAAAGATAAAATTATTTTCTAAAAAAACCTTAAAACAGATGCCGTTTTCCAAGAATAGACAAACTCCGCTATTTTATCGACGAACGTTCTATTATTTTGTACCAATCCCTTAAATAAAGACATAAACAGCTGATTAATCGGCAGTTATACCGAATTAATAATAGTTAATCGCTTGCTTTTTCATTAAACATTTCATTATCTTTGGTTGTCATAACGAAGACAATTATAAATAAACGGAATTATAAACACTAAAAAAATTGAAGTATGAAAAAGTATGCAATGTTAATGGTAGCAGTTATGCTGATGGTTGGCATGTCGGTTTCGGCTCAAAACAGACAAGGACAACGACAAAACCGCGACAGCAACCGCGCACGTCAAGAGATGAGAATGTCGGCCAAAGAACGTGCCGATTGGATGGCCAAACAATTAGATTTAACTGCCGAACAAAAGGCTAAAGTTGAGGCTTTGTACGAAAAACAAGATGCAAAACGCAAAGAGCAAATTGAAAAATTCAGGGAGCAACGCGAAAAAGCAAACACCAACCGCGAAAAAGCACGCGAAGAAATGCGTTCGCTTCGCGAGAAAGAAATGAAAGAAAATCAGGCTGAGTTGGAGGCGATTATCGGAAAAGAAAAAATGGAAAAACTAAACTCGCTCCGTCAATCGCGACAAGACAGTAATAGACAAGGTAGAAGATTGTAAACAAATTTAGGTTACAACGATTCTTTTTTTTCATAACCAAGAAAACGCCGGTCTGTGTCAGATCGGCGTTTTTGCTGTTCAGCATGATTCTCTACATCGATGCAAATTTCAGACAGACCGGTTTACTGATGGGAATATCCTGACCGGTATCGGTTAATAACCCTGTTTGGCTGTCGATAGCAAACACCTGAATTTTATTGTCGTCGCGATTAGCCACAAGCAACAACTTTCCGTTGGGTGAAATCACAAAATTACGCGGATGCCTTCCCGTTGGCTGATATCCTACTTTGGTGAGCGTTCCGTCGTCGGGATGAATCGAAAAAATGGCTATGCCGTCGTCTTTCAGCCGATTAGACGCGTATAGGAATTTTCCGTCCGGCGAAACATGAATATCGGCACTTCCGCGTGAGCCTTCCACCGAGTCGGTAGCAATTACCTGTTTTTCTTTTAAATCGACCTCGTCATATTCGTATACAACAACATCGCCCGACAGTTCACCCAGCACGTAAAAATACCTACCATCGGGATGAAAATCGAAATGACGCGGTCCGGAACCTGCCGGTGTTAAAAATTCTTTCAGGCTTGCCTGTGACAGCACCGGTTGGCCTTCGAAAACCGAACCAATGGCGTTGTATCGGTAAATCTTATCTGTTCCCAAATCGGATGCAAACAGAAATCTTTCATCGGGAGAAAAGCGGATGCTGTGCAGGTGCGGTTTTTTCTGTCGGATAGTATCGGGGCCGGAACCTTCGAAATTTATCACCATGTTGGCCTGCGATAATGTTCCATCGTCTTTCACCTGAAACAACGAGATACTCCCTCCGCCGTAATTTGCTGTGAGAACGTTTTTTCCCGCCCTGTCTATTTCAATATAACATGGGCCGGAACTTTCGGTATTGCTCGAGTTCAATAGGTTAAGCGCACCCTTCTTTTTATCGAATGCAAACGCATGTGCGGCACTATTTCCTTCGCCGTTCTCTCCCACCGAATAAACAAATTTTTCATCGGCGCTCAACACCATGTACGAAGGATTAATTACTTCCGTCATACTCAACGAATCGGCTTCTCCGGTTTCCGTATTGAGTTTGTACACATAAATTCCCTTGCTGCCTTCATCGGAAGTATATGTTCCCACAAGCAGAAACATGTCGCTTGGGGTTACCGTTGTATTATCGTTAGTTTCCATATCTTCTTTTTGTTTTTGCGTTTTTTTGTTGTTGGTGCACGCCCCAATTAAAACGGCCAATATGAGTGCGAAAATAATTTTTCTGTTCATCTGAATAACTTTTTGACGGATTCTCTTAAATAAAATTTTTCAAATGCTAAATTACATATTTTTACCGACATAACCGTTGCAAAGAAAAAACATTTGGTCGTTGTGTTGTATATTTGACGGAGACTGCGTATTTTTGCAAACTATTTTGAACTAAAAAAAGTAAGTATGCTAACGAAAATATTATCTGTTTCCGGAAAACCGGGCTTGTACAAACTGATTTCTACCGGCAAAAATTTGAATATTGTGGAGTCGCTTCCCGATGGAAAAAGAATTCCTGTTTATTTAACCGAAAAAGTGGTTGCACTTAGCGATGTTTCTATCTACACAACCGAAGATGATATTCCGTTGCGCGAGGTTTTTCAAAAAATCAAAGAAAAGGAAAACGGCGGAAAAACCACCCTCGGTTCCAAATCGCCCAACAAAGAATTCTTTGCATACTTTGGCGAAGTGCTTCCCAACTACGATACCGATAAAGTTTACGCTTCCGATATAAAGAAAATACTGAGTTGGTATAACATACTCATTGAAAACGACATAGACTTCCAACAAGTGGAAGCCGACACAGAGGAAGAAGCCACGGAAACCGAACCGGAAAACAACGAAAAATAAGATAAATTGAACTCTAAAAATTTGCTTACTCGGATAGTAGCGGGAATAATTTATATTGCCGTTATTTTGATTGGTATTCTGGGAGGAAAACACTCTTTTATCGCAGTTTTCGGAGCCTTTTTGGTTATCGGCCTTTTCGAGTTTTATCGGATGTCCGAAAAAAACACATCGCATGCCATCAGTAAAGTCTTCAATATCGCCACCGGACTGCTTATCTTTTTTTCGGCTTATCTTTATCTGGAGGATATTTGCTCAATTGCGTTACCCGTAACCGCTATTACTTATCTGCTTATTCTTTTCGCTTCGGCCATTTTTATCAATCGAAAAGATATTCTTCATGCTATCATATATTCCGTTTTCGGACAAATATACATTACCGTGCCGCTTTCCATACTGATGCTTATTTCGTATCAGTATCAGACGCTTTCAAGCGAGTATTATTTCGCTTTTGTGCTGGCCATTTTTATTTTTATATGGGTGAACGATACGGCGGCTTTTGTAGTGGGTTCGCTCTTTGGAAAGCATAAATTCGTTGAAAGAATCTCTCCCAAAAAGACTGTAGAGGGATTTATCGGAGGAATTGCATTTTCAATCTTGTCCGCTATTGTTCTTTCTAAATTTTTCGCCGATTATTCGTTGGCTTTCTGGATAGGATTCAGTATCGTAACGGCGCTTTTCGGCACATTAGGCGACTTGTTCGAATCGCTCATTAAACGCACATACGAAGTAAAAGATTCGGGTAGCCTTATTCCCGGACACGGCGGCATTCTCGATCGTATAGACAGCCTTCTGATTGCTATCCCCGCAGTTTACATCTATCTGACAGTTATGCTCGTCTCATAACTTTACTTTTCAATTACAAAAACCTTATTTTGTTGAACTTTTGAAGCGTGTCAATGTTTTAATTTCAAGAGATTACTCTTTGTATGTATATTTTCGAATGAAGAAAATACAGTAACGCGCGCTATAATTGTTGTATCCTTAATACGTAATGAGATGGACAAAAAAGCAATTGGGACAAACGCCGGCATTATTTGGAACTTATTGAACAACAGCAAGAAATGGACTGTTCCACAACTTATGGAGAAATCCGGTTTAACGGAAATGGAGGTATACACGGCTATTGGATGGCTAACACGCGAGGATAAGATAGAAATAGAAAAACGGCCGGATAACAATCACAGGTTTTATCTTATTGTGGAATATTACTTCTGAAAAAATCGATATTAAAATCCGAAACTGTTTATCAATTTCGGATTTTTTGTTTTTTTAACACAGAGAGTGCAACGTTTCTCCTTCTTTTTTCATCTATCTAATATAAACGCTACAATTTGCCCAATGCGAAACGAGCATACTAATCAGTTACATCTTGAGTAATTGACATTGCGAGTTGTCTCCGGCTAAGATTTTCGGTGGAAGTCGGCGATTTAGCTTTATTCAATTCCATACGACTATAATGAAATAAAAAACAATAATCTCATGAAAAAAATAGTGTCTTTGTTTTTGCTCGCTTCGCTTATCTTGACATCGTGCGAAAAAATCGATTCATCCCTTATCGGAAATTGGAAATTAGCTGAATCGAAGTATATAATTACTGCCGCTGAGGATTTCACATTTGTAGATGTATATGGATCGTCTTGGCAGGGGATTATAAAGATCGATAACAAAGAGTTTAACCCGTCTCTGTTCAATTACTATTTCGATAGCTCAACGGGACAAAACCACTTTGCTTCTCAGGAATTACTTTTTACTTTTATGGGTCCGATATTAGTGGTCAGATATCAGAACACGGAGTATTTGTTAGAAAAAGAAAATACATTTAATATCAAAGACGGAATCTATAAAACGGAAGGAACAGCAGCATTTCAGGACGAATCGATTGAAGTTTATTTAGATTTAACAATGCCAAAAGTTCCGCTGAAAAAAGGAGAGCAATTCTCCGTTCGCGATGCATACAACAACATTCCTTATTACAGGCTTATGATAAACGGGAGCGGTAAATTACAAACCGATTATATTGTTGGCGATATTATAGAAACATTATCGGGAAAGTGGAATACCAACAACAATAACCTCAAAATAAGTGTAAAAAATCGTGCTAAAGATGCTTATCAATACGATATGAACGTGAATTCGCTGCTGTTGTCGAAAGACAAAACTACAGAAGAAATGAATCCGCCTCATATTTCACCTTTTACAAACAAAATAAGTAGAATTACGTATCAAGCTCTCTATATGCGGGAGTAAAAAAGCCCGAAACACAAATGCCTCAGGCTTTCTTTAATTCGTAAATCGTAAAACTTCTCCGCCTTTTGGCGGATCGTAAATAAAATCACATCACTCCTCTTTCACGCAGTTTCTGTTGCCATTTCCAAGCCGATGTCATGGTATCTTCCACAGTTTCTTTGGCTTTCCAGCCCAGTACGTTATTGGCTCTGTCGGGATTAGCCCATATCTGTTCGATATCGCCTTCGCGACGACCTACAATTTTATAATTCAACGGTTTACCTGCGACTTTTTCGAAAACATCAATCAATTCCAGCACCGAAACTCCGTTCCCGGTACCCAAGTTGAAAATTTCCACTTTTTCTTCCGATTTATCAGTGAGCATCCGTTCAATGGCAACCACGTGCGCTTTGGCCAAATCTACCACGTTGATAAAATCGCGAATGCACGAGCCGTCAGGCGTGTTGTAATCGTCTCCGAAAACGCTCAATTGCTCGCGAATGCCGATTCCGGTTTGAGTAATGTACGGCACCAGGTTTTGCGGCACTCCGATAGGTAATTCACCGATTTCTGCCGACGGATGCGCGCCAATCGGGTTAAAATAGCGCAAAATAATGCTCTTAATAGACGCGCCGGAGTGAATAAAATCTAAAATAATTTCTTCGTTTATCTGCTTGGTGTTTCCGTAAGGAGATTCGGCCGGTTTAATGGGCGCACTTTCATCAATCGGGTTGTTGTCGGGTTCACCGTAAACCGTACAGGACGAAGAAAACACGATACCTTTTACATTAAATTGCGGCATCAGTTCCAGCAAGTTTATCAACGAAACCAGATTGTTCCGATAGTACATCAGTGGCTTTTGAACCGATTCTCCTACTGCTTTGCTGGCAGCAAAATGGATGATACCATCAATTCCCGGATGCCTTTCGAACAACGATTTAAGTGCCGGTAAGTCAACACAATCGAGTTCTTCAAAAACAGGACGTTTTCCGGTAATTTTCGCGATTCCCTGAATCACATCTGCGTTTGAATTCGATAAATTATCGACAATAATCACCTCATAACCTGCCTGTTGCAGCTCAACAACCGTGTGTGAACCGATATAGCCGGTTCCGCCTGTAACAAGAATTTTTTTTGCCATAAACACTATTTTTTGCTTTGATTTTAAGCCACAAAGTTAATAAAATAACAGGTGATTTACTTACTTTTTTATTGTTTCCTTTAAAAAACGAAGTACATTTGTAAAAAAATTAATATTGATGCAAGATATTTCGAAATTGCACGAAGAAACCGCTTTAAAAACCCCGGAGTGGAAAAAGTTTTTTAACAAGAACAAACAGCGGTTGATGAAGATGGATAAGGAAATTGAACAATTACACAACGATGTTTCTTCAGAAATAAATTGCTTGGATTGCGGAAATTGCTGTCGCTCGCTTGGCCCGATGATTTTAGAAAAAGACATTGACACGTTGTCAAAATCGCTCAAAATAAAACCTTCCGATTTCATAGCGAAGTACTTAAGAAAAGACGAAGACGGTGATTTCGTTTTTCAGTCGATGCCTTGTCCGTTTTTGGGAGATGATAATTATTGTGCTGTTTATGACAATCGCCCTAAAGCTTGTCGGGAATATCCGCATACCAATAGAAAAAAATTCTATCAGATTTACGATTTAACGGTCAAAAATGCTTCAACCTGCCCCATCGCCTTTGGAGTTTTAGATAGGTTGTCAAAACTTCATTCACATAAATAATCACTTCACATTACAACTACAATAAATTGATTTAAAATGAATAAGACAAGCATATTAATTATATTTCTCATTATTTTACTGAGTAATTTTTTCACTTCCTGCAGCACTTCTCGAAGTGTGTTGAAGAAAAACCGAGTCGAAGGTGACACAATAACACTGCAAAGAGGAATTCCATTGTACGATTCAACCAATCGGTTTATTGCTATACTGGATTCTGTTCTGGCCGATTCGCGTTGCCCAAAAGGTGTGCGGTGCATTTGGGAAGGCAACGCCACGGTTAAAATCAACTTTAATAACCTGCAAAAGGCAATTCAATCGGAATTTACGCTCGACACACATCCGATGCTAAACAGCGACACAACCCTCAACAATTACTACATCAAGTTGCTTGAGCTTACGCCCTATCCTGAGCACAAAAAGAAGACCCGACAACAAAATTATTCTGCAAAAATTATCGTCAAAGAGATTTAAAAAAATTTCAGTTCAAAATTGGCTTTAAAATATGCTTTAATCAAAGATTTTTCCTATTTTTGCGTGAGTCGCGTATTATGGAATATCAAGTTAAAACATATTATAACAAAGAAGAGCTCCCACCCTTGAACGACGTAAAATTCTTCCATTTCGTTACGTCTTTCGACTGGAACAAAAATATCTCGTATTATAAACCACTGATGTTTATTGTTTTTCGAGACAACAAACCTATCGCCTCCATGTTTGCGCTTATTATGCGCGTAAACCGCTTTTTGTACGGCTCGTCGCTCTTCAAAAGATGCTACATATCGCAACAACCAAGTTTCTTTGTCGAAGATATCAATAAAATTGAAATTTTTGATTTGCTTATTTCTTCGTTGGTGAAAGAGGTTGAGAACAAAGTTTACTTTATTGAATACCGCAACCTCGGCGATGCCGTTTTCGGGTACAAAGGTTTCCGTGAAAACGGTTTTTACTCCATAAAGTGGATTAACGTTCGAAATTCGTTGCAACGAAAACGAAAAATATGGGAGCAGCTATCGTCAACCCGAAGAAATCAGGTAAATAAAGCCAAACGAAAAGGTGTAGTCCTTGAAGAGGTTACTTCTTACGAAAAGCTGCCCGAAATCTATCGATTAATCGACAAGTCTCGAAACTGGAAAATCAGCAACAAATTTCCGCCTTATCAATACTTCGAAAACTTTTTCAACAATTATGTTGCCGATGGCAAAGGTAAAATATTGATTTCTCGCTATAACGAAAAAATTATTGGCGGCATTATCCTCGGGTTTGAGCAGAAAACGGTTTACGTCCTTTATTTTTGGGGAAAAGAAAAAAGTTACAAGCTCTATTATCCTACCGTTTTCACCATTTACTCGGCCATGGAAATGGCTGAAAAAGAGGGATATGATTATTTTGATTTTATGGATTCGGGATACCTGAATATTAATGCCGGAAAACCCCGTTTTCTGCTTCAATTCGGCGGAAAACCTAAAGCAACAAGACGTTGGTACCGTTTCAACTGGCGTTTACTTAACTTCTTTGCCAAAAAAATATACGATTAATCCCTATCCGACCTCGTTAATGCAAAATTGTGTAAACAATTTAGCTATGCACTCGATTGTACAAACCATGTAAGATTAAATAAAGTTAAGTGCAGTCACTTTTCCACCATTTGTTTTGGTTATAAATAAAAAGCACCTTATATTTGCATTGTGTTTTTCATGGTATTAGATTTAAGGTTAACAATGGAGATTGGTTGTCGTGAGACAACCATTTTCTTTTTATAATGTAGCTAAGAACAAAAGAGTGCTGAAAACATCGAGAAAAACATTTCCATTTTATGGGTATAACTTCCAATTTGTAAAGTTCAATTTTCGTCTTTAAACCTATCCCACAACGCAGAGTGTATAATTTCCCTCGATGTATCGATTAATGCGGGAATATCGGTTTCGTTTAAATTTTCGGTAGGTATGGGTTTGTGAATAATCAACTCCAATTTTGACGGGTTTAAACGCATGGAGCCGCGTTTTAACACATCGAAAGGTCCGTTGAGCGTTAACGGAACAATGGGCAGTTTAAGGTCGTAAGCAATTTGATAAGCGCCGCGTTTAAAACGCCCCAGCTTTCCGGTTCGCGATCTGGCACCTTCCGGAAAAAGCATAATGGAAACGCCATCGATTATCTTGGTTTTAGCCTCTTTTATCGTATTGGCACGTGCTGTGGGACTCGAGTTATCCACAAAAACATGGCCGGCCTTTTCCGACGCAAAGCCTACCAACGGAATTTTCCGTAAACTGGCTTTTTGAACCCACTTAATATTTTGACTCAAAAAACCATACGTCAAAAAAATATCGAAAGCGCCCTGATGATTGGCTACAAAAATATACGATTGTTTAGAGTCAAGGTTTTCGTGACCTCGGCTTTTGATTCGGCACAAAGCCAGCCAGCAGGTTGACCTCGACCACCACCTCGGCGGAACATATCCCCAGTAACGGCTACCGAAAATGGGCGCAAAGAGCATTACCGTTAGCGCCGTTAAAATGGTAAACAAAACGAAAACAGGCACAAAAATGAGCCATTGGTACAAAAACATCAATACTTTTTTTAATAACCTCATAACACAGTACAGAATTAAACGATGGAGCAAAAATAATCATTTTTTGATATTTTTTGAGTATAAAATGGGGTAGTTTTTCAACTTCGGTGAAGTTTTTGGCAGTACATTCAATTTTTTACACTAAATAATTTTATTATTTGTGGAATTTTGTGTTTATTTGCGTTACGAAATCAAAAACATAATATAATAAAACACACATGAAAGAATTAGCAAAGTATTCAGGCGTAATAGTAATGATTATTGGCGTGCTGGTTTTAGCCATCCCTTTTTTTAGCGGAACAACAAACAACACCAACCTTTTAATTGGGTTACTATTGGTAATTGAGGGCTTCTTGGGGTATCTCTTTGTAAACAACATGAAAAAAGGAACTCTCGTGAATAACATTATTTGGGTAATTATCCTCTTGGTTATTCCTTACTTTCTTTTTGCAGCAATGAAGAATATGGCTTACAGTAAAGAAGAATTTGCACTGTACAATTAAAAAACGACAGTTAAACACAAAAAAAGAGGATTTTTCAATCCTCTTTTTTCATTTTAGGGCATCCGGTAAATGACGCTGTTGATATTCATGCCCGCCCCTACCGACGCGAGCACTAAATTATCGCCGGAAGAAATTTCATGTCCATACATTTTTCCCTTTATTACCATATCGAGCAACGTGGGAACAGTGGCAACCGATGAATTTCCCAGCCACGATATCGTCATGGGCATTACCGATTCCGGAATATCTTTGATGTTGTAAAGCTTGAAAAGTCTCTTCAGAATAGCGTCGTCCATTTTCCCGTTTGCCTGGTGAATCAATATTTTTTTCACGTCGCTTACGTGTAATTCCAATTTATCCAACGTCATTTTTATGGTCTTGGGAACATTTTCCAAGGCATATTGGTACAACCTACGGCCACTCATTTTCAGGTACAAATCTTTCTTCTCGGCCAACTCCTTGTTATACGAATATCCCATGTGGAGCAAGTTGGCGTATTCAATGGCGTCGCTTCGCGAGTTGTGTCCCAGAATTCCTATCGGAGTTTCACTCTCCACGCCTTCTACAATGGCAGCGCCTGCGCCGTCGGCATAAATCATGCTGTCGCGATCGTAAGGGTCGGAAACTCTCGATAAAACATCGGCTCCGATAACCAGTACCTTTTTAGCATCGCCCGAGCGAATATAATAATCCGCCTGAATAAGCGCTTGCACCCACCCCGGACAGCCATATAAGACATCGTATGCGACAGCATTGGGGCTTTGGATACCAAGTTTTGCTTTTACACGTGCCGCAAGTGTCGGTAGAATATCAATTCGGGTATCGTTTGGTTTGGTTTCTCCAAAATTGTGCGCCAAAATCAAATAGTCGAGCTCCTCCTTGTTTATTCCGGCAGATTCTATTGCTTGTTCTGCGGCAATAAGTGCCAAGTCAGATGTTAGTTGATAATCTTCGGCATACCTTCGTTCAGAAATGGTAGTTATTTCTTCGAATTTATCTACAATTTCTCGATTCTCTTTGTCAATTTTTTCACCTGTAGATTCCAGAAAACTATAATCCAAAAAGTCATCATTTTTAACAACTTTGGAAGGAACAAAACTTCCCGTTCCGGTAATCAAGCTGTATATTCTCTTCATACTCTATTTTTATATCAATAACCTATTTTTTACGCAAAGGTAATAATTTATTATCAATACGTTTAAATATTAGTGGTTTTTCGAAATAGTTATCTTTTTTTCTATATCATCGGCAAACTAACCCAACCCTAACTCCCTCGCCAACAAGCTATATCCTTTTCGGCGTCCTTCCATCTGCGAATACAAATCGAAGATAATAATTTCGTCCACCATCGTTTCATTGGCCCATCGCGAAAGTTCTTCGGCAACCTTATCGGGTGTTCCGATTACAAATTTCTGCATGATACGTTCTTTAACAGCCTCTTCCTGAAGGGAGTACTTGTAGGAAAGGGCTTCTTCAAATGTGGGATTCACGATGGTTTTTCCGGTAGTTAGCAACGTCCAATGCAAAATGGCGGGAGCAGCCTGATAATAGGCTTCTTCATCGGTTTCGGCCGTAAAAACCATAATCGACAACATGCTTTTGGGTTCTTGCAAATATACCGAAGGCCTGAAACGCTGACGATACATTTTTAAAACCGGAACTGCCAACTCGGCATTTATTTGCGCGGCGAAAACAAAAGGTAAACCCTTTTCAATGGCGAATTGTACGCCGCCGGTACTTGAGCCGAGCATATAGATTTCGGGAGTCAGTGCAGCGTCGGGCGATGCTTTTATGTTGACAAACGGATGCTTTTCGGGCAAATTATGGCCGAGAAACCCAAGAAGTTCCGTTAACTGATCGGGAAAGATGTCGTGTTTAATAGCGTCCCACGTTCGACGCAACGCAAACGCGGTTCTTCCGTCGGTTCCCGGCGCACGGCCGATGCCCAAATCTATTCTGCCGGGATGAAGCGCCTCAAGCATGGCAAATCGCTCGGCAACGTTAAACGCACTGTGATTAGGCAACATCACTCCACCCGTTCCTACCCGAATTCTATCGGTTTGCGAGGCTACATGCGCCACCATAATTTCGGGGAACATGCTCATAATCATCGATGTATTGTGATGTTCCGCAAACCAGTAACGGGTATAGCCCAGTTTATCGGCCAGCTTGGCCATTTCAGTGGACTGATTCAGCACCTCGGAAGCCGTCTTGGTTTCTTCGGTAAATTTTGCCAAATCGAGTATAGATAGTTTTAGGTTGTTCATTGATTGATTTTATTACAAATATCGCGAAAAACAACGATATTTAAAAGTATCGCAGAAATAAGTGATAATTCCGCACATTATTCCACCATGTAAATTTTAGCGTCGATTTTCACCCATCTATTTTTTCGATGAGTGGATGTAATTCGGCAAAAAAATGCTTTTCCCGCGTCCATCAGTCGTGAGATTACTTCGTTCAGGTCTTGCGGGACCCAACCAATACGAATTTCGCGATAGTAAATCCCAATAGCAAGTTCATCGTATTCGTTTTTGGGATGACGAATCATTTTAAGAACAGTATCGGGAATTAACTCAGGTTCCAATTCATCCATTTGCTCACAAAAAGAAGTACCCGCCACTGTGATATCGAGTAAAAATATTTCGCGGGTAAACGGCGCAATTGCCTTCACTCCACCCGTTCCGATGAGTGATAGCAATTCAGGCGATAATTTGGCTATTCCGGTTTCCATTCCTGCAATAAAACAATATAGCGATTATACTTTTCTATTTCCGGTTTCAGCGACTTAATCTCTGTATCGGCACTCTCTTGTTGCGCCCTTATCCATTCCTTATCAAACAAGTTTTCTTTGTGGATAAACGGAAAACGCTCATTCAGCTGGTCGATTTGTTGTTTCAATTTATTCACGTTTTCTTGTAAACGAGATACCATTTGTTCCAAATCATAGGTTATTACACCTGAATGATAATCACGCACATTAAGCATTAAAAAAATCTCTTTCAGCATCGACAAATCAGAAAGTTCATAAGCCAGTTGGGCTTTGATAAACAACTCTTTCATTTCATCCGAATAGCCGGGATTAATGTCCGGATGCAGCCTTTTTACAATACTGTAATAAATCTCCTTGATTTGCTTCGACTCTTCTTCAGACAGAAAACTTCCTTTCAAGAGTTCTTTGGCAGCAGCCAGTCGCTGCGCGTCTTCTTCTATTTTTTGCTGATAAGATAAAAATTCGGTAAGAACTGTCTTCTCTATTTCGTCTAAATCGGGGTATTCGTTCCGATTTACATACGCCTGCATAAGCGAAACACGAAGTTTCAACCTAGAGAGTTCTACTTTCAACCGATAAATTTCGTAAAGCTTAGCTCCTACTTTTTCGAGGTAAAGAGCCGTGAGTACGGATTCATCGTGATGAAGCATTTTGCTTTTTAGCGCGAACAGCTCCGAAAACTCACTTTTCAACTGACTATAAAGGAAATAAAGCTCTTTCCTATCGGGTTCCAAATCAATCGATTTTTCCGCTAATCTATCCTGAAATTCCTGAACAACAATTCGCATATCTTCGGGTAAATAACTTATCGCTTTTTCCTGCAGATTCAGAGATATTCCGTAAAATGCTTCAGCTATTCCGCCAACTATTGCACCGATAGTGTCGCTGTCGCCACCAATGAAAATACCTTTGCGAATAGCGTCTTCAAAGGAAGTGCTTTCCAGAAAACAAATAATCGATTCGGGTACCGTTTTCTGACAACTTTCGTTGAATGAATAATTCTCTCGTATTTCATCTACGCTCCTGTTCAAGTCGTAACCGAAATTTTGTTCGATATAGCTTCTGATAAAGGCTTTATCTTTTCCTTTTCGGGCGAAAAACACAGCCATAGCAGTTGCTTGCGCTCCTTTGATTCCTTCGGGATGATTGTGTGTACATTCGGCGCTTTTTTTAGCTTCAGCCAAAACGTCTGCCTCCGTATCGAACAACCAGCCTACCGAACTCACACGCATAGCTGATCCATTGCCATAGCTGTTATATGGTTTGGGGTTATCCTCATGTATCCATCGTGAGAACGAGCCTCCGTAAGCGCCCTTCGGACGCGGATATTTGCGCGCCCAAGTTTGAATATTTTCCCCATAATCGATATTTCTGAGGATAGCATCCGCCACTGCAACGGTCAAGATGCTGTCGTCTGTATAATCGCTTCCCGGAGGGAATAAATCGAAATTATAGTTTTTTGTATTAGCGAATTCGTACGTGGAGCCGATGATATCGCCAAGAATTGATCCGAGCATAGGCATTTATAGATTACAAGTTCAACAAATTTACAAAAACAAAACTGTTAACCAAAGAGTTTGCAGTTGTAAAAATAGAAAAAAGACGGAGACCCCAAGAATCGGAATCCCCATCCTGCAATGTCACGCTCCGTCATGATATTGATAATCTCAAAAGACGGGAGGCGCTATTAACTCAACCCTTCCATTTTTCCATCCACAATATCAATTCGTTTGGCTTGCGGATCGGCGGGAAGTCCGGGCATACGCATCATTTCACCGGCGATAGCCACGATAAACTCCGAACCTTGATTAATTACCAAATCGTTGATTTTCAACCGGAAGTTTTTGGCTACGCCATATTCTTTTGGATCGGCTGAAAAGGAGTATTGCGTTTTGGCAATACACACGGGCATTTTTTCGAGCGGAGTTCCCACGATGAGTTTCAGTTTTTTGATGGCTTTTTCACCGAGTACCACATCGCGCGCGCCGTAAATGGAAGTCGCGATTTTGGTGATTTTTGTTTCTACGCTGTCGTCTTCCTCATAGGTGAACACAAGTTCTTTCGACGGTTTTTCCTCGACAGCCTTAACAACCGCTTTTGCCAATTCAACTGCTCCTTCGCCGCCATCAGTAAAGGCTTCGTTAACGGCGAACGACACGCCTTTTTCTTCGCAGAAACGACGAACGGTGTCAATTTCTTCTTGCGTATCGAAATGGTATTTGTTGAATGCCACTACAACCGTTTGACCGAAATTAGCCAAGTTATCCAAGTGTTTATCTAAGTTGAGCAAGCCTTTTTTCAAGCCTTCCAAATCGGGTTTGCGAATCATGCTTTCGGGTGTTCCTCCGTGCATTTTCAATCCTTGAATCGTAACCACGATAACCGATAATTTGGGACGAAGTCCGCTTTTTCGGCACTTGATGTTGATGAACTTTTCAGCTCCC
>CAZKZB010000034.1:0-34320 GCA_964557135.1 uncultured Petrimonas sp.
GCAAAACCTTGTTTAGGTTTTGTAGCGTGAAACTTTTTTCAGCAGACCCTACTTACTGACACCGGCATTCAGTGGCAAGATATTGACCAGTTTTAACAGCAGGCCATTAGCATCATTCGACGTGCGCAATCTCTACAACAAAGTAAAAATTGATTCGTTGAACACAACACATTTGATTGTCGATAGTTAGCAGATAATGGGGGAAAAGCCCTGCAAATCATCTATTTAACTTAAAAAAGAGAAACTCTATAAATCAAGTAAATAAAATAAATTTCTTTTCATAAGCGGAAAGGTTGCATACAGCGTTTATTTTCCAACAAAACAGGAGAATAAAACTGATATGCAACTTTTTTTAATGTCTTATAGCTTATCAAACTAAGAATTTACGGTTCTCTCTGCTGAAAAACTCATTTTATCTGGTCGAACCCTTTTCCGTAAACACCAACCACATTGCTCTGCGATATAAAGGCATCTTTATCTATTTTTTTCACCAATCGGAAAATGGAAGTGGATTCAGTCTTTCGGGTAAGCACAATCAGTACTTTTTGCGGTTGTTGGGAGAACCAGCCCACTCCATCAATAACCGTGCATCCGCGATGCAGTTCGGAGTTGATGTGCGACGCAATTTCCTCATACTTGTTAGAGAAAATAAAAAACTGTACCGATTGCCGGGCACCGCTGATAACCATATCTACCACATAATACAACACAGCAATAACGATAAGTCCGTAAATAATTTTTTCAAGGCTTTGAAACAAGAACCACGAACTGAGGATAATCACAATATCCACAAACATCAAACCGCGCCCCATACTTACGTATCGATATTTGGTGATGATGGCGCCTACGATATCGGTTCCGCCCGTAGTAGTATTCATTGAATAAACCATTCCGAGTCCGGCTCCGCAACATATCGCTCCGATAATACTCGCCATAAGCGGATCGGAATTTGGCAGCAGCGAGTGTGTAATGTATTTTTCGGCGATACCGATGATAAATGTCAGACCAAACGAGCCGAAAAGGGTGTTGAATACAAACTTTCGCCCCAGAATAAACCAAGCGAAAACCAATAAAACACTGTTGATAATTAAAATGGAAACCCAAACCGGAACTCCCGATGAATAATTGATTAACAGCGAAATACCGGCCAAACCACCCGTTACAATTTTATTGGGAATCAGAAAACCGGTAAGACCTATGGCGTATATTATCAAGCCGATTATCACTACGATATAATCGCGCCATTCAAATGCTTTAAGGTACTTTTTTGTAGGCAGATTCATAGATGTTGTATTTTTTTGATATTAATCAGAAATTTTGCAAATAACTATGTTCCGGTAACTTAAAAATCAAATAACTATATTCACAATTTTCTTGGGAACAATAATAACTTTTTTCGGCGTTTTGCCGTCAATCCACTTTTGTGAATTGGGGTGTTCCAGCACAGTCTTTTCAATTTCTTCGTTTGAAGCATCGGCAGGAAATTCCAATACAAACCGCGATTTTCCGTTAAAGGAAATAGCGTAAGGAAACGCGTCTTCTTTCAAGTATTCTTCATTTAACTCGGGGAATCGAGCATCACAAATGGTTTGTTTGTTTCCTAACTTATGCCACAACTCTTCGGTTATATGCGGCGCAAACGGAGCAAGGCAAATGAGTACATCGCTAAGAATGGATGTCTTATTACACTTCAATTGCGACAGTTCGTTTATACAAATCATAAACGCTGAGACCGATGTGTTGAACGAGAAGTTTTCGATATCAAACGCTACTTTTTTAATGAGCTTGTGCAACGATTTCAACTCATCTTTCGTGGGATTCTCATCCGAAACTGAGAACTCTCCGTTGACGTGAAACAGGTTCCATAACCTCCGCAAGAAACGGTGCACTCCATCTATTCCGTTAGTATCCCATGGTTTAGAAAGTTCCAACGGCCCCAAAAACATCTCATACAGGCGCAGCGTATCGGCTCCGTAGTTTTCTACGATATCATCGGGATTGACCACGTTGTACATCGATTTCGACATTTTTTCGATGGCCCATCCGCAAATATATTTCCCGTCTTCAAGGATAAATTCGGCGGTTTTATATTCGGGATTCCAATTTCGGAAAGCTTCTACATCCAAAATATCATTGTGTACAATATTGACATCCACATGGATAGGCGTCACATCGTACTGTTCCTTAAGGTTCAGCGAAACAAACGTATTGGTTTCTTTTATCCGATATACAAAATTGCTCCTACCTTGAATCATTCCCTGATTTACGAGCTTTTTAAACGGTTCCGGTTCGCACGAAACGCCGAGATCGAACAGGAATTTATTCCAGAAACGGCTATAAATCAAGTGCCCCGTGGCGTGTTCCGTTCCGCCGATATATAAATCGACATTGCGCCAATATTGGTTAGCTTGAGGCGAAACAAGCGCGTCGCCATTTCGTGGATCCATGTATCGGAGATAGTATGCCGAAGAGCCGGCAAATCCGGGCATGGTACTTAATTCCAATGGGTACCCCTCCCCAGCCCTCCCCAAAGGGGAGAGAGAATACTGCGATTCAGCATTGTTGGAGCTCGCTCCCCCTCCCTCGGAGGGGGTTGGGGGGAGGTAAAACCAATTTTTCGCCCGACCGAGTGGCGGCTCACCCGATTCGGTAGGCAAATATTTATCCACTTCGGGAAGTTCGAGCGGAAGTTCGCTTTCATCGATAGTATAAGGCATTCCGTCTTTGTAATAAACCGGAAACGGTTCGCCCCAATAGCGCTGACGCGAGAAAATGGCATCGCGCAAGCGAAAATTCACTTTCCGATATCCGAGTTCGTTTTCTTCCACTTTGTCAATGGCTTTCGCGATGGCTTCTTTTACGGTCAATCCATTCAGAAAATCGGAGTTTATCATAATACCCTCTTTAGCATCGAAACTTTCTTCCGAAACATCGCAACCTTCAATCAAAGGAACTATCGGCAAATCGAAATGTTTTGCGAAAGCGTAGTCGCGACTATCGTGCGCAGGAACGGCCATGATGGCGCCCGTGCCGTATCCGGCCAACACATAATCGGAAATCCAGATGGGCAGTGGCTCTCCGCTAAATGGATGCGTAGCATAGGCGCCCGAAAACACTCCGCTGACAGATTTATCGGCAATGCGCTCGCGTTCCGTTCGTTTCTTTGTTTTTGCGATATACTCTTCAACCGCTTGGCGTTGTTCATCCGTAACAAGGATATCCACCAACTCGCTTTCGGGGGCGAGAACCATAAAGGTTACACCGAAAATAGTATCGGGGCGGGTGGTAAAGACGGATATTACCTCCCCCCTGCCCCCTCCAAAGGAGGGTGAGAAGGAGTCTGATGTACTTTCTTCCGAAACATTATCCGGTAATGCTTCGAGCTTTTTAGTGATTTTATACAGAACGGACTCTATGTCTTCCAATACTTCTTCGTTTGTGAAGCGAAGAATGGTGTAACCTATTTTGGAGAGGATGCTATCGCGATATTCATCAGCAGCCTTTTGTTCTTCTGAAAGATGATAATCTCCATCAACCTCAACAATCAATCGTTTTTGTAGGCAAACGAAATCGGGAATAAATGTTTCAATCGGATGTTGTCTCCTGAATCTATATCCCAACTTTTTCGCTTTAAGTTGATTCCAAAGATTGTTTTCAGGAATTGTGGGAGATTGTCGATTCTCTTTTGCGTGTTGCTGCAACAAATGCCAATCCTTTTTTTCTACTGTATAATAACCGGGAAGTTCATCATCGGAGTGCGTCCCCTCTCCTTTGGAGGGGGCTAGGGGGAGGTTCATCACTGCTCCCTCGCTCCTTCCAATCCAGTTTTTTTGCGTTTCTTTCAGCGAATCCGTCCAATCCAGACTATCCAACCCATCCAGTAAACGCTGCGCGTATGCCGACACACGAAGGCACCATTGCCGCATTTTTTTCTGCTCAACGGGATAGCCCCCGCGAATGGAAAGACCTTCGCTCACCTCGTCGTTAGCCAAAACCGTTCCTAATTGAGGGCACCAGTTTACCATGGTATCTCCCAGATAGGCGATACGGTAATTCATTAGAATTTCCTGCTGTTCTTTTTCCGATTTTTCGTTCCACTCTTCGGCTGAAAAATTCAACTCTTCCGTGCAAGCTAAGTCCAATCCTGCGGTTCCTTGTTGTGAAAAAACTTGAACAAGTTCATCGATAGAGCGTGCCTGTTTCGCCTGATTGCAGTAATAGGAGTGAAACATTTTGATAAATGCCCACTGAGTCCACTTATAATATTCAGGATCACAGGTTTGCACCTCGCGGCTCCAATCGTAAGAAAAGCCTATTTTATCTAATTGCTCGCGATAACGAGCAATGTTATTTTTGGTAGTAACCGCCGGATGTTGCCCGGTTTGAATGGCATATTGCTCTGCCGGAAGGCCGTATGCGTCATACCCCATAGGATGAAGCACATTGAAGCCCTGCAGGCGTTTATAGCGCGAATAAATATCGGAGGCGATGTATCCAAGAGGATGGCCGACATGCAAACCGGCTCCCGAAGGATACGGAAACATGTCAAGCACGTAAAATTTGGGTTTAGAGGTATCTTCTGTAACTTTATACGTTTGATGGTCAACCCAATATTGTTGCCACCGCTTTTCTATTTCTCCGAAATTGTATTCCATTTTTTGACTTTTAAAAAACGGTGCAAAGATAGCAATTTAAATTTGGATTTCAGATTTTAGATTTCGGATTTCCTTGTACCGGGCTGTTAATCGCTATATATTTTGTCGATAATATCGGCATAGCGTTGAAGAACAATTTTTCTTTTTAGCTTCAACGTGTTTGTAAGTTCGCCAGATTCCATCGTGAAAGGATGCGCAAGGAGGGCTATTCTCTTTATTTTTTCGTACGAAGTGAATTGTGCCTGCAGAAGTTCAATTCTGCCGAATACAAAATCGTAAACATCTTTGTTTTTCACTAAATCTTCAATTGACTTGTACTCTATTTTATGCTCTTGAGCGTACTTTTCCAATATTTCGAAATTCGGAACAATCAATGCGCTCACAAATTTACGTTCATCGCCAATGACGGCAATCTGGTCGATGAATTTATCTTCGGTCATGCGCGTCTCAATCATTTGAGGAGCAATGTATTTCCCGTTGGAGGTTTTATACAGGTCTTTTATCCTTTCGGTGAGAACAATTTCGTTGTTTTCGGTGAGTTTCCCGGCATCTCCCGTTTTGAAAAAACCATCATCAGTAAACACTGCGGCAGTTTCTTCCGGTTTGTTGTAATATCCTTTCATCACGGTTTTGCCCAGCACTAAAATCTCGTTGTTTTCTCCAATTTTCACTTCCACCTCCGGCATAATTTTTCCGACGGTTCCAATAACAAAACCTTTTTCGGGAAAACAACTAACCGTGGCTGTTGTTTCGGAAAGTCCGTATCCGTAAAGCAAATGGACGTCAATGGACTGCATAAACTCATTAATTTTATCCGATAACGGTGCGCCTGCCACCGGAAAAAAGTTTCCCCTGTCGATACCCACCACTTTTTTGATTAAATAGAAGATGGTGAATTTATAAAGGAAGAACTTAATAGCGTTGCCCACCGGAGCATTTTTACCGTTGTTTCGATACTCCAAATTGTGTCTTCGCCCCGTTTTGACGCTATCGTGGAAAAGCCATTTGAGTATTCCGCTCGAAGTTTCGATTCTCTCTTGAATTCCATCGTAAACCTTTTCCCAAAACCGGGGAACGTTACTCATCAGCGTCGGACGTATTTGTTTGATGGTTTGCTGTATTTTTGTCGGATCGCGGTTTATGGCAATCGTCATTCCTTTGTGCAAACAGTAATATGTCCACGCCTTTTCGAAGATATGCGTCAAAGGCAGAAAACACATCGATAAATCTTTATCGGAACATTGGGTCAGGCGTATATCGTGGATTTTAAAAGCTTGTATAAAGTTATCGTGCGTCAGCATCACACCTTTCGGCTCACTCGTTGTTCCCGACGTATAAATAATGGCGGCCAAATCGGAGCCCTTAAGCTGTCGCAACCGGGCATTGACTAATGCCAGCGATTCGGAATTATCGCCGGTGGTAATAAAGTCGTCGAAATATACCGAGGTCTTATCTTCGGGTTTCAGCACCACATTTCGGTCGAAAACGATAAGCTGCTTCAAAACGGCACTTTCTTGTTGCACTTTATAGGCATTGTTGTACTGGAATTGTTCGCCCACAAAAATTACTTTTACCTGTGCATCGTTTACAATATATTCTACCTGCGACGGTGACGAAGTGGCGTACATCGGCACCATTACAGCTCGGTTGGCGTATGCGGCAAAATCCGTAATGAGGTATTTCGCCATATTCTGAGAATAAATTCCGATTTTGTCTTCGGGTTTAATCTTCATTTCTGCCATCGCTTGGGCAGTTTTCATAATCTTATCTGAAAACTCTTCCCAGGAGATATGCGTCCATTTTCCGTCTGATAATAAAAACTTTAACGAAGTTCTGTTTTTATATTTCTGCGCCTGATTGTGGATTAACTCACCCAAATGATAATAAACCATGACTTTTTATTTTTAAGTTATTCAAAGGTAATCTAAATTGAAGTAAATCAAATAAAAACATCGTCCTTTTTTGCTGAAAAAGCTCATTTTGGGATTTTTTTTCAAAATTATTCACTTAACAATCTATAAATATGATTATTAATTAACTACACTTAACGTGATTTTAAGTACTCGAATAAAACAATAGTATTATTTTTGCCTCTGAATTTATGAAAAGAATTGCTCAAATATTCCTATTTCTGGCTGTAACTTTTGGTTTCAATGCAAAAGCGCAGGACTTGATTGCTGACAATACTACGCCGGCAAATCAAAGAAACACTATATATTTATTGCCAAACGTGTACCCCGCGGTAGTTATTGACGGTGACACGGTAGCCTGCATGAGTTTGCACGATTTCATAAAATATTCACCGCTTCGCTTTGCCAACAAAAAACAACAAGCACAATATTCGAAATTAATACGCGATGTAAAAAAAACGTTGCCGTACGCCAAGGAAATCGCAGTAATTATTACCGAAACATACGAATATATGGAGACTTTGCCCGACGACAAAGCAAGGCAACAGCATCTGAACAAAATGGAAGGCCATCTAAAAGACGTTTATACGCCTAAGATGAAAAAACTCACCCGTTCGCAAGGGCAACTTTTGATAAAATTGGTAGACAGAGAAACCAACTCCTCTTCTTATCATATTGTGGATGCCTTTATGGGTAGCGGAAAAGCGATAGCCTATAACTTTTTTGCCAGTTTGTTTGGCAACAGCCTAAAAAAAAGATACAACCCCTACGGCGATGACCGATTGACCGAACGCGCCTGCGTGCTTGTAGAACAGGGCGTTTTTTGATTTTCATCACCAAACAATTTCATTCTTACAGTTTTAATTGCTAATTTTGCGGTCGATTTTATGAAATTGACATGCGATTAAATTTTCTGAAAGATTTTCAACCCAAGCTTTTTGAATCTCTCAAAAACTACAACCGAGAGAAATTTGTAGCCGACGCCATGGCGGGGCTTATTGTAGGAATAGTGGCATTACCGTTAGCTATCGCTTTTGGTATCTCCTCCGGTGTTACTCCCGAAAAAGGAATTGTTACCGCCATTATCGCCGGATTCATTATTTCGCTTCTCGGTGGCAGCAGTGTCCAAATTGGCGGACCAACCGGGGCTTTTATCGTTATCGTTTACGGTATTGTAGAGCAATTCGGTGTTACCGGATTGGCTATTGCCACCGTTATTGCCGGTATTATGCTGGTCTTAATGGGTGTTCTCAAACTCGGGACGGTCATAAAGTTCATCCCCTACCCTATAGTGGTTGGATTCACGAGTGGCATTGCGCTCACCATTTTTTCCACGCAGATTAAAGACCTTTTCGGGTTAAATATCGACAAAGTTCCGTCCGATTTTTTTGCTAAATGGGTGGTTTACTTTCAGCATTTAAGCACAGTAAATTGGTGGGCAGCCGGAGTGGGTATTGTCAGCGTGGCCATTATTTTTCTTACGCCAAGGATATCGAAAAAAATTCCCGGCTCGCTTATCGCCATTGTGGTGATGACGGTTGTTGTTTTTCTAATCAAACAATTTTTGGGAGTTACTTCCATTGAAACTATCGGCGACAGATTTCAGATTAACAGCCAATTGCCTCAAGTAGCGCCTATCGGGTTCAGTTTAGAAAGTGTGCGAATTCTCTTCCCTTCGGCATTTACCATTGCCATGTTGGGCGCTATTGAATCGCTTCTCTCGGCCACGGTAGCCGATGGCGTAATCGGTAAACGCCACAACTCCAATTCGGAACTTTTAGCCCAGGGCGTTGCCAATATCGTGACTCCGTTTTTCGGCGGGATTCCCGCAACGGGAGCCATTGCCCGCACCATGACCAACATCAACAACGGCGGACGAACGCCCGTTGCCGGCCTTATTCATGCTGTAGTTTTACTGCTTATCTTGCTCTTTTTGGGCGATTTAACCAAGCACATCCCCATGGCTTGCCTCGCCGGTGTGCTCGTGGTGGTAGCGTACAACATGAGCGAATGGCGCACATTCCGCTCACTGGCAAAACAATCGAAATCGACATTAGCCGTGCTATTGACCACTTTTCTGCTTACGGTTATTTTCGACCTTACCATCGCCATTGAAGTAGGGTTGTTGCTTGCTGTTTTCTTATTCCTGAAACGCATGACCGAAAGCACGCAAGTTTCGGTTACTACCGGAAAAGTAGATATTTCAAAAGAGATAGAATCGCACTCAGGCAACCTGCAAGACGAGATACTGCATTTGCCGAAAGGTGTGGAAGTGTATGAAATTGACGGTCCGTTTTTCTTTGGCGTTGCCAATAAGTTCGATGATATCATGCGCGAAATCGGCGAACGTCCCAACATCCGCATTATCCGAATGCGAAAGGTTCCGTTTATCGATGCTACAGGGCTAAATAACTTAGAAGCGTTGTGCGAAAACTCGCGGAAAGAAAAAATTCAGATTATTCTCTCGGGCGTGAGTGATGATGTGTGCGCCAGCCTCGAAAGATCGAACATTCCGGATATTGTGGGTAGAGAAAATATTTGTTCGAATATTCATTTTGCGGTGGAAAGAGCGAAAAAACTGACCGAACAGAAGATGGAAGAAAAGAAATAAAAAACGCCTATGCAGCAACCGAGCAATCCGGTTGACAATCTCCAAACGAAAAATATTTGTATTTCTCATTTTTTATTGCGTAATTCGCGTAACGCTTTTTACGTAACGCTATGAAACCTTTACAAAATCCATTTTTGGTATTCGGATATCACAGTCCTTTATACTTTTGCAATCGGGAAAATGAAACCGGACAAATATTGGACGCGCTGCAGAATAACCGCAACTTAACACTTATTGCACCCCGCAGAATTGGCAAGACCGGACTCATCCATCACGTATTCCACGAGTTTTTGAAAAAAAAACTTGGGACAACAATATATATGGATATCTTTCCGACGTCTAACTTAAATGAGTTTACACGAGTTTTTGCCGAAACAGTTTTAGGATCACTTGATTCCGACATTAAACGTCTATTTACGAAAATCGGAACAATCATCAAAAGCTGTCGTCCAACTGTACGTTTCGACCCGATAACAGGGAATCCCGAGTTCAGCATAGATATTGATCCCGGAAAAGAAGAAGCGACACTAAAAGAGGTGTTTACATACCTAAGAACGGGTGATAAACAATGCGTTATCGCCATCGATGAGTTTCAGCAAATAGCCGAGTATAAGGAAAAAAGAGTAGAGGCACTTCTTCGCTCCTATATACAACATGTTCCCAATGTGCGTTTTATTTTTTCGGGAAGCAAGCAACACCTGATGCAGGAACTTTTCCTATCAGCAAAGCGTCCTTTTTATCAAAGCACACAGTTGATGAGCATCGATGCAATAGATAAATCGGACTATTACACTTTTGCCAACACTTTTTTCAAAGATAAAGGGCTGACATTTAATCAATCAGTTTTCGAGGAGTTATACAGCATGTTCGACGGTTACACCTGGTATATACAAGCAACACTAAACCGGCTATATGGCTACGGTGAAAATATTGTGCGAAATGAACAACTATTTGAAGCTATCGACAGACTCATTGCGGAATACGAGTATGCGTACCAGAACCTAATTTCGGCATACACACCCACAGCGGTAAAATTGTTGAAAGCCATAGCCGCCGAAGGTCGCGTAGCGGAAATAAATGCCGGAAAATTCATTTCAAAATACAATTTGAAGGCCGCAAGCAGCGTAAACACGGCTCTATCTAAGCTATTAAAGAACGAAGTAGTATATAAATCAGAAAAAGGATACATCATTTACGATAGATTAATGTCCATTTGGCTAAGCCGTCAACCGTGACAGCAAAGCCAAACAATAAAAAAATCTTGCAAACTTATGCTCACCTATAACCTCACCGATTTCCTCCCCACCACGAAAAAAGAAATGGATTTGCGTGGATGGGATTATGTAGACGTCATTCTCTTTTCGGGAGACGCTTACATCGATCATCCCTCGTTTGGAACGGCGGTTATCGGCAGGTTGTTGGAAAGTCTAGGACTGCGCGTGGCAATTGTACCGCAACCGAATTGGCGAGACGATTTGCGTGATTTTAAAAAACTGGGCGAGCCACGAATGTTTTTTGCCGTAACCGCCGGCGTAATGGACTCCATGATAAATCATTACACCGCCAACAAACGCTTGCGTTCCAACGACGCTTACACCCCCGACGGACGCGCCGATATGCGCCCCGACCGAGCCGTTACGGTATATTCCAAGATTCTGAAAGAACTTTATCCGGATATCCCACTCGTTATCGGAGGCGTGGAAGCTTCGCTGCGACGCGTTTCGCACTACGATTATTGGGACGATTCGCTGCACAACACTATTCTTGCCGATACCGGTGCCGATCTGTTGGTTTACGGCATGGGCGAATTACCGCTCACGCAAATTGTAAAAGAGTTGCAAAGCGGAAAAACCTTTACCGAAATTCGCGATGTGCCGCAAACGGCGTTTCTGACCGAAAAAACCGACGTTCCCGAAAATCCGTTCAACGACGAAGTGCGTCTTTTCTCTCACCAAGAATGCCTGAAAGACAAAATAAAACAGGCGAAAAACTTCCGCGTGGTGGAAGAGCAGTCCAATTTGCTGCACGCCGCGCGTATTTTGCAGGATGTGGACAACAAAACGCTGGTAGTGAATCCGCCCTACCCTCCCATGACCGAAAAGGAAATAGACGCTTCGTTCGAATTTCCCTACACCCGGCTGCCGCACCCCAAATACAAGAACAAACACATTTCGGCGTACGAAATGATTAAATTTTCGGTCAATCTGCATCGCGGATGCTTTGGCGGATGCGCCTTTTGTACCATCTCGGCGCATCAGGGCAAATTTATCGCATCGCGTTCCAAAGAATCTATCCTCAACGAAGTGCGAAAAATCACCGAAATGCCAGATTTTAAAGGCTATTTGAGTGATTTGGGCGGGCCATCGGCTAACATGTACAAGATGCAAGGCAAAGATTTAACGGTTTGCGCAAAATGCAAACGCCCGTCGTGCATCCATCCCAAAGTGTGTCCCAATTTCAACCTCGACCACTCGGCGCTGTTGGATATTTACCGTTCGGTGGACGCGCTGCCGGGCATCAAAAAATCGTTCGTCGGCAGCGGCGTGCGCTACGATATGCTGCTGCATCGGGTAAAAGACGAAGCCGTCAACAAAGCCGCCGAAGAATACACTACCGAACTGATAAAAAATCACGTTTCGGGCAGGCTGAAAGTAGCGCCCGAACATACATCCGACCGTACACTCAACGTAATGCGCAAGCCATCGTTCAGTCAATTCCATCAATTCAAAAAGATTTTCGATAACGAGAACAAAAAACACAACCTCAACCAGCAACTCATTCCCTATTTCATCTCATCGCATCCGGGCTGCACCGAAGAAGATATGGCTGAACTCGCCGCCATCACAAAAAACCTGAATTTCAAACTCGAACAAATTCAGGACTTCACCCCTTCTCCCATGACGTTAGCAACCGAAATTTACTACACCGGATACCATCCCTACACACTCGAACGGGTTTATACAGCTAAAAGCGCGTCGCAAAAAACCGCTCAGCGACAGTTTTTCTTCTGGTACGACAAAAAGAATAAAAACGCGTTAATTGCTGAATTAAAGCGAATTAATCGCAAAGACCTAATTAAAAAGCTCTTCCCGAATCATTAAGAAAAGTTAAAGATCGAAAATTGTTCGATTTCCATGCAGCGTTTTTTCACTTTTTGCATCTTATAATATAGAAGCATCAAAATTTTTATGAAAAGTACTGTTTGGAAGTTAAGTTTCGCTTTTATCCTGCTTGTTGTGGTTTCGTGCAACAAAAAGGACGAACACTCGTTGGGTGCGTTCCGCATCGATATCGCCACGGTTATCCCCGAAGGCGAAGACGTCTATTCTCTATTACTCGACAACGGCAAACAGCTTTGGCCGGCCGCTGCCGATGTTAAATACAGACCAAAAGATAAACAACGCGTGTTTGTGAATTACACCACGCTATCGGGAGAACGCGACGGATACAATCATTTTGTAAAATTGAACGATATCTGGAATATTCTGACCAAAAAAGCGATTACACTTTCCGAGGAAAACAAAGACAGTATCGGTAACGACCCCGTGAAAATAAATGCCATCTGGACGGGAGGCGATTATTTAAACGTAGATTTTATGTTCAACCATGGAGGAGTGCGACCACACGCAATCAATTTGGTAACAAACACGGTGAACGAGTCGATGACGGAATCCCCGAACACCGTCGAACTTGAGTTCAGGCATAATTCTTTCGGAAGCACCAACACGAGGCTTTATGAGGGGTTTGTTTGTTTCGATTTAAAACCGTTTAGGGTAAATTCGGCAGATTCAATCGTTTTAAACATTAAAGCTACTGATTGGGACGAAGAAAAGAGATACACGGTGATTTACAAATATAATCAAGCCGCGTTGCAAAACACATTTGCGGAAACACCCATTCCGGTGGTATCGTCAAACGAATACTATTAAAAATAACCATAACTTAATTAGTTCTATTTCTTATATGACTTTTTGATTTTCCATGGCCGGTAAGACTCTGTGAAGAGCCTTACCGGTTTTTTTGTTGGTGTTGTTTTTGAAAATAAATGCTTATTTTTGTAATTTCCAACAAAATTATATAGTCATGAAAGTTAAATTTCGCTCTATTTTTATAATTGCTCTTGCCATTATCAGTTGTGGAAGCGACCACGTTTCTTCATCGAGAAATGCCGATTTGCAATTGAAGTTCCACACGCCTGCCGATATCTGGGAAAAAACATTTCCGCTTGGTAACGGACGAATCGGAATGATGCCCGACGGTGGCGTCGCCACTGAACACATTGTACTGAATGATATCACGATGTGGTCGGGGAGCGAAGAAGATGCACTTAATCCCGATGCCAAAAATTACCTGCCGCAAATTCGTCAATTGTTGCTCGAGGGCAAGAACGTGGAAGCGCAAAACATCATGTACGAACACTTTAAGTGTAAAGGCGAAGGATCGGGACGGGGAAATGGGAAAGATGCGCCCTACGGTAGTTTTCAGATGCTGGGCGATTTGTTTATTCACCAAATATTCCCATCTGACGAAAATGAAAGAGATTATACCCGTGTGCTGAATTTATCGGATGCCACAGCGACAACCACATTTTCGAAAGGGGATTTACAAATAACCAAGGAGTACTTAGCTTCGCATGCAGATAATGTCCTGGCGATCCGCATTTCGGCTAACCGGAAAAAATCCGTTTCCTTAGCGTTGGAAATGAGCCGTCCCGAAAGAGCGGATATTTCGGTGACAGGCAATGTTTTAATTATGGAGGGTCAGTTGAACGACGGCTACAACGGAACCAACGGTGTAAAGTTTCTGACCAAAGTGAAAATCGTCAACAAAGGCGGAAAGATTGCTTCTGAAGATAATAAAATTTTGCTGCAAGATGCCGATGAAGCCCTGATTTTGGTTTCGTCTTCTACCGATATGTTAGACAATAACCACGTTTCAATCGTAGATAATTTGCTCGCTGAAGCAGAAAAACTTTCTTTTTCAACGCTTAAAAAGCGGCATACTCAAAAATATCAGGAAAAATTCAATCGTGTGGAGCTGAACTTAGGAAATCAAAACACAGTTGATGCGACCGACAAAAGATTGAATGATTTTCAACAAAACGACGATCCCGCTTTTGCTGCACTCTATTTTCAGTTCGGCAGATACCTGATGATTTGCGGGACCAACGAAGAAACTCTGCCACTCAACCTGCAGGGATTGTGGGCAAACACCGTTCAAACGCCTTGGAACGGCGATTACCACCTGAATATCAATGTTCAAATGAACTATTGGCCTGCCGAAGTCTGCAACCTGTCGGAATTACATAAACCGCTTATCGATTTCACCAAATCGCTGGTGCCATCGGGAACAGCAACGGCCAAAACTTATTACGGAGCCGATGGCTGGACCGCGCACATGATGAGCAACCCGTGGAAGTTCACCGCCCCTGGCGAACACGCATCGTGGGGCGCAACCGTTACCGGCGGGGCTTGGCTGTGCGAACATCTCTGGGAACACTATGCTTTTACTCAGGACAAAGATTATTTGGCATCCGTTTATCCCACCTTGAAAGGCGCTGCCGATTTTTTCCTTTCCACACTTATCGAAGAACCCTCAAACGGCTGGTTAGTTACCGCACCCTCTTCGTCACCGGAAAATGGCTTTCGCCAGCCCGGAAGCAATCAAACTGCTTTTGTTTGTATGGGACCTACAATGGACACGCAAATCATGACCGAACTCTTCAATAATGTGCTATCGGCTTCGTTAATTTTAGGTATTGAAGACGAAACAGTTGCAAAAATCAAAGAAACGTTGCCTAAACTTCCGCCGATGCAAATCAGTGAAAAAGGCTATCTCATGGAATGGTTGCAAGATTACGAAGAAGTTGAACCGCAACACCGTCACGTCTCACATTTGTACGGATTGTATCCGGCTAACCAAATTTCGCCCAACACAACTCCCGAACTAGCAGCTGCGGCACGAGAAACACTTGAGCGGCGAGGTGACGGGGGAACCGGATGGTCTCGCGCGTGGAAAGTGAATTTCTGGGCAAGGCTTCACGACGGAAATCGCGCTTACAAGCTGCTTAAAAGCCTACTGCAGCCATCAATAGATATCCATGCCACCTCTTACAACAGACACGGCGGAGGGACTTATCCCAATCTTTTCTGTGCCCACCCGCCTTTCCAAATCGATGGCAATTTTGGCGGCACATCCGGTATTGCTGAAATGCTGATACAAAGTCAGGATGGTTATATCGATTTACTGCCCGCCCTCCCCGACGCCTGGCACACGGGCAACTTTAAAGGACTACGGGTTCGTGGCGGAGCCGAGATTGATGCCACATGGACAAACAAAAAAGTTGCTACATTCACCATTAAAGCCGATGTTTCCAATACTTTCAAGATAAAAACTCCTGTAAACGCTACTTCGCTTTTACTCAAAGGCAAAGAACTGCCGATTAGCGACGGTTTTGTATCTCTCGATATGAAAGCGGGAGAAAAAGTGGTAATAGATATCCAATAAAACACTAATACAAATTTTTTACAGCCGTATGTTATAAAACATATATACAAAAACTTAAAATAAACAAATAAGGGATATCTTTGCAATCAGAACAGATCAGCACACTTGCTTGTCATGAAATTAGAATTCAATCACAAAAACACGAAAGTAAAACAGTTAGCAGATTACATTCAGCGTGCCATATCGGTGAAGGAATTGATGCCCGGCGATAAGCTGCCGTCAATCAACACGATAAGCAAGCAGTACAAAATATCGCGCGACACCGTTTTCAAGGCTTTCAATGAACTAAAGACACGCGGATTAATAGAGTCAGTTCATGGAAAAAACTATTTCGTGAGTTATCAGGTAAAAAACGTACTGCTTATCCTCGATGAATATACGCTTTTCAAAGACGTCCTATACAACACGTTAGTATCGAGGTTGCCGACGGGTTATAAAATCGACCTCTGGTTTCATCAATACAACGAACATTTGTTCAATAACATCGTGCAGGAATCATACGGAATGTACAATAAGTACCTGATTATGAATTACAGCAACGAGATGCTTGCGGAATCGTTGTCTAAAATCGATCCTGAGAAATTGCTGTTGCTCGATTTCGGAAAGTTCAACAAAGAAGGATTATCGTACGTTTGTCAGGATTTTGACCAAGGATTTTACGATGCGCTGAACGAAGAAAAAGAAGATTTCAAGAAATACAAAAGAATCGTTTTCCTGTTCGATAAAAAACACAAACATCCGCAAAGCAGCAAAGAATATTTCACTAAATTCTGCTTCGATAACAACTTCGAGTTCGAAATCATCGACTCTTTCACATCTAAAACACCCGTACTTAAAGACACGCTGTATATTATTATAAAGCAAACCGATATGGTTGAAGTTATAAAAAGAAGCAAAACCGATAAATTAAAAGTTGGCAAAGATTTTGGCGTAATCGGTTACAACAATAATCCTTTTTATGAAGTGATTGAAGGCGGAATTGCAACCATCAGCATAGATTGGGAAAAAATGGGCGACTTGGCTGCCGATTTCGTGACAAGCGGTAAGCACGTAGCCTGCTACCTTCCTACGAAAATCATCAAAAGAAATTCCTATTAAATTTTTTCGCTTATCTTCAGCACTGTTCATAACACACAGGCAAATTGTAGAAATTAATCATCAAACAATAAAAACATGAAAAAATATCCAAAAATCGGCATCCGCCCCACTATCGACGGGCGTCAGGGAGGTGTTAGGGAAAGCCTCGAAGAAAAAACAATGAATCTGGCACAAGCAGTTGCCAAACTCATAAGTACAAATCTGAAAAACGGCGACGGAAGTCCTGTTGAGTGCGTTATTGCCGACACAACCATCGGCCGAGTGGGAGAAAGCGCTGCCTGCGCCGCTCAGTTCGAGCGAGAAGGGGTTGGCTCCACCATTACCGTTACTTCGTGCTGGTGCTACGGTTCTGAAACCATGGACATGAATCCCTATTACCCCAAAGCGGTTTGGGGCTTTAACGGAACCGAACGTCCGGGAGCCGTTTATTTAGCAGCCGTTTTGGCGGCTCACGCACAAAAAGGATTACCCGCGTTTGGTATTTACGGCCGCGATGTGCAAGACTTAGACGACAACACTATCCCCGAAGACGTGGCGGAAAAGCTGCTGCGTTTTGCACGTGCCGCTCAGGCAGTTGCTACGATGCGAGGCAAATCGTATCTGTCCATAGGAAGCGTTTCCATGGGAATTGCCGGTTCCATTGTCGATCCGAACTTCTTTCAGAAATACCTCGGGATGCGAAACGAGCAAGTGGAGTCTATCGAAATTCTTCGCCGCATGGAAGAAGGAATTTACGACAAGGAGGAGTATGCCAAAGCCATGGAGTGGACAAAAAAATACTGCATCGCTAACGAAGCTCCCGACCTTAACCGTCCTGAAAAAGCCAAAACACGCTCCGAAAAAGACGCAGACTGGGAATTTGTGGTGAAAATGACGCTCATTATCCGCGATTTAATGACCGGAAACGAAAAACTCAAAGACATGGGTTTCAAAGAAGAAGCTATCGGACACAATGCCATTGCGGCGGGTTTTCAGGGACAACGCCAATGGACCGATTACAAACCCAACGGCGATTTTTCGGAAGCCATACTGTGTTCTTCTTTCGATTGGAACGGAATTCGAGAAGCATATACCGTTGCCACCGAAAACGATGCGCTTAACGGCGTTTCGATGCTCTTCGGACACCTACTTTCCAATACTTCACAAATATTTTCCGACGTACGCACCTATTGGAGTCCCGCGGCGGTGAAACGCGTTACCGGAAAGGAACTGACCGGAAAAGCTGAAAACGGAATTATCCACCTCATCAATTCCGGAGCAACCACGCTTGATGCCACCGGTAAACAACGGAAGGACGGCAAACCGGCCATGAAACCGTTTTGGGAAATCGAACAAAAAGAGGTGGAACAGTGCTTAGCTGCCACAAATTGGTGTCCCGCAAACCGCGATTATTTCCGCGGAGGCGGTTTCTCATCCAACTTCTTATCGGAAGGCGGAATGCCTGTTACCATGTCGCGCCTGAACCTGGTTAGCGGTGTAGGACCCGTTCTGCAGATTGCCGAAGGATGGACGGTAGAGATTGACCCCGAAATACACAAAACACTCAACGAGCGCACCGACCAAACCTGGCCTACCACTTGGTTTGTTCCCAGATTAACCGACAAGCCCGCTTTCAAAGACGTGTACTCGGTGATGAACAACTGGGGTGCGAATCACGGCGCCATCAGCTACGGCCATATCGGTCAGGATTTAATCACTTTAGCTTCTATCCTTCGCATTCCGGTGTGTATGCACAACGTGGATGAGAACGAAATATTCCGTCCGGCGGTTTGGAACGCGTTAGGAATGGATAAAGAGGGAGCCGATTATCGTGCTTGCGCCAATTTTGGCCCGATTTATAAATAACGTTCAAAGTTTAACGTTTGAGGTTTGAGGTTTAACGTCCCTTGCGGGATTTCCGCTTCACTTCAATTTAAAATTCAAGGGGTTATGGTTAATACCCGCAACTCGTAATCCGCCACGGCGGACAAGCCCGTAACCCGCAATAATCATGCTCAAAAATATCCCTAAAATACTATCGCCTCAACTCGTGAAAACACTCATGGAAATGGGGCACGGGGACGAAATTGTTCTGGGAGATGCCAATTTTCCAAGCTGCACGGTTTCGCAAAACGTTATTCGGGCAGATGGACTGTCTGGTACCGATTTACTGAAAGCTATTCTTCAACTTTTCCCTTTGGATACGTATGCCGAACATCAGGTTTTTCTGATGGAAGTAGTTCCGGGTGACAATTACAAACCTGAGATTTGGGAAGAGTACAAAAATATTCTCAACAATTCCGGCGAAACCCACAAAATTGGCAGCCTTGAAAGGTTCGCTTTTTACGAAAGGGCAAAAAAATCGTTTGCCGTGATTGCCACTGGCGAAGAAGCACTGTACGCGAATATAATCCTGAAGAAAGGAGTGGTAAAATAGCCAAAAAACGCAATCAGCCAACGGGCGGACACAGTGCTTGCGCCTTATAACTCGAAATATGAAAAATAATGAAAAATGATTCGTCAAAACCTAAATTACCGATAGTTGAAAGAAAATACCTGATTCCTTTCATTCTCATAACCGCCCTTTTCGCTCTATGGGGATTTGCCAACGATGTAACCAATCCCATGGTGGCGGCTTTTCAAACCATCATGGAACTGCCGGTTTCTAAAGCCGCGTTGGTGCAATTTGCCTTTTACGGCGGTTACGGCACAATGGCTATTCCGGCAGCGCTTTTCGTCAGAAGATACAGTTACAAAAAAGGCATCCTGTTGGGATTGGCACTCTACGCCGTGGGAGCATTTTTGTTTATTCCGGCAGCACAATTCGAGCAATTTACCTTTTTCTTACTATCGCTCTACATTTTGACTTTTGGTCTGGCTTTTTTAGAAACTACGGCCAATCCCTACATTATTTCCATGGGCGATGAAGCCACTTCGACACGACGATTGAATTTCGCTCAGTCTTTCAACCCGTTGGGTTCATTGATGGGCATGTTTATCGCCTCAAACTACGTGCTCACCTCCCTCGACTCGGAAAAACGGGACGCGGCCGGTAATCTTGTTTTTTCAACGTTGAGCGAAGCCGAAAAAGCAGTTATCCGCACACACGACTTGGGCATTATCAGAAATCCGTATGTCATAATAGGCTGCGTTGTGCTTTTGATATTCATTATTATCGCGCTCACTAAAATGCCCAAAACGCAATCGTCGGATGCAAAAAACATTCGCACAAGTGATTCAGCCAAACGATTATTCCGGAATCAAAATTATCGTGAAGGTGTTCTGACTCAGTTCTTTTACGTGGCGGCGCAAATTATGTGCTGGACTTTTATTATCCATTATGCCGAAAACATCGGAATTCCGAAAGCTGTCGCTCAGCGCTGGAATATTCTGGCCATGGGTTTATTCTTGTCGAGCCGCTTTATCAGCACCTATTTAATGAAGTATCTGAAACCTTCGCTCATGTTGACCCTATTCGCCATTGGCGCAATGACAACCACGCTGGGAGTTATTTTTGTCGGTGGAACAACAGGTTTGTATTGCCTGGTTGCCACATCGATTTTCATGTCGTTGATGTTTCCCACCATTTACGGAATCGCGCTCAAAGGATTGGGTGACGACTCCACGTTGGGAGCTGCCGGATTAGTAATGGCAATTGTGGGCGGCGCTCTCATGCCTCCGCTGCAAGGCGCGATAATCGACTTGGGAACCGTTGCCCGCTTGCCGGCCGTAAACGCGTCGTTTGCGCTTCCTTTTATCTGCTTTATGGTGATTTGTATTTATGGCGTGCGGACAAATAGAAGGAAGAATTTGGATTAAAAATATTAATTATGCCGGGAACTTTTATGAATGATTGTTTTCCTGCTTTTAAACTCAAAAAAAATGAAAAATTTAAGTTCCAAAAAAATCGTTGTTTTTATTTTCTTTTTAGTAACGTCTGTCGCGTGTAAACAGCAAGCAAATATTGCTCCACCCGACCCACTCCATCCTATACCTTCGGGAAATCAACTTGCTTGGCAAGAAATGGAGTTGAACGCGTTTATTCATTTCACGACCAACACTTTTACTGATTTAGAATGGGGCTACGGCGACGAAAGTCCATCAATTTTCAATCCCACCGAATTTGACGCCAATCAATGGGCTTCGACACTCAAGGAGACCGGATTCAAAGGCATTATTCTCACATGTAAACATCACGACGGTTTTTGCTTGTGGCCGTCGGAATATACGGAACATTCGATAAAAAACAGTCCGTATAAAAACGGAAACGGTGACATTGTGAAAGAAGTGAGTGATGCCTGCAAAAAATACGGCCTGAAATTCGGAATTTATCTTTCCCCTTGGGACAGAAACCACAAAGATTACGGAAATCCCGAATACATCACCTATTATCGAAATCAACTGAAAGAGTTGCTCACTAATTATGGGTCTGTTTTCGAAATGTGGTTCGATGGTGCCAATGGAGGAGACGGTTTTTACGGAGGGAAACGCGAAACGCGAAAAATCGACCGACAAACGTATTATGATTGGCCTACCACTTTGAAAATGGTGCGTGAGCTACAGCCGGGAATCGTAATTTTCAGCGACGCGGGGCCCGATATCCGCTGGGTGGGCAACGAATCGGGATATGCCGGTGAAACCAACTGGAACACCATTACGCCTGACACGCTGTATGCGGGAAAAGCAGGAATTAGCCCTTTGCTGCTGACAGGTTCCATCGATGGAACGCATTGGATTCCGGCCGAAGTGGACGTATCTTCTCGCCCCGGATGGTTTTATCACACCGCTGAGGATTCATTGGTAAAAACGCCCGAACATCTGTTCAACATCTATCTGACATCAGTTGGAAGAGGCTCAAATCTGTTGCTAAACCTGCCGCCCGACAGACGAGGATTGATTCACGAAAACGATGTAGAGTCGCTTCTCGGTTTCAAAAAACTTATGGACGAGGCATTTAGCGAAAATCTCGCTAAAAATGCCACGGTAAACGCTGATAGTTACAGAGGAAAATCGAAAAAATTTGCTCCCGAAAACCTAATCGACGGCAACAAAGACTCCTACTGGACAACCGACGACGATACGCTGACCGGAAGCATCGAAATCAGCTTCGACACACCCCAAACCGTTTCCTACGTTACGTTGCAAGAACATATCGCGCTGGGGCAGCGCGTGAAAGCATTTTCGGTGGAAATACGGAAAGACAACAATTGGGAAAAAGTGTCGGACGGCACTACAATCGGCTACAAACGTATTGTAAAAATAACTCCGACAGAAACCGAAAAAATCCGTGTTGCGATTTCAGATTCGAAAGCATGCCCTGTATTGTCGGAGGTGGAGGTGTATTAGATTATTTTAGTTGAAAATGCAAAATTATGGAGTTCGTTTACGCACAGGGATGAATCTATGGAGTAACAGTAACTGCTGATACACCACATAGCAAGTAAATAAACGCAAACATCTGAAATTCGCACAAAATTATTATCTTTGCACAAGAGAATTTCACGACAAGTACGTTGAAACTGTTTGGTTTATCTCACTACTCTACGACATAGATTACAAAGTTTTCAGCGCTAATTTCACAACATATTACATAAATCAAAAAACATCTAAGAAAATGAAAGTAAAACTTTATTTATTTTTTATTGCGGCAATTATTTTTGCTTCGTGCAACTCCAGAGCACAAAAAGGAAAATCAAACGAGCCGTATCAACCGCTTCAAACCGAAGTTCCCGATCGTCCGGCCGGACAAAATCACGTGTTAGGCTTAACTACTCCGAAAATAGATACTGTAAGGGTCGGATTTATCGGATTAGGCATGCGCGGCCCGGGAGCCGTTCAACGTTTCACCCATATTCCGGGAACAAAGATTGTTGCGCTTTGCGATCTACATCCCGACAGGGTTGAAAAAACGCAAAAAATTCTCGACAACGCCGGTTTACCCCGCGCCGCTGAGTACAGCGGAGCCGAAGAGGCTTGGAAAGAGCTTTGTCAACGCGATGACATTGACTTGGTTTACATCGCTACCGACTGGAAACGTCACGCACCCATGATGATTTACGCCATGGAGCAAGGCAAACACGTAGCTTGCGAGGTTCCCGCCGCCATGACAATGGAAGAAATTTGGGACGTTATCAACACCGCCGAGCGCACGCAAAAACACTGCATGCAACTCGAAAACTGTGTGTATGACTTCTTTGAACTTACCACTCTCAACATGGCTCAGCAGGGTGTTTTGGGTGAAATACTTTACGCCGAAGGCGCTTATATTCACCAACTTGAAGATTTCTGGGGCGCATACGAAAGCGACTGGCGTTTACAATACAACATAAAGCATCGTGGTGATGTGTATGCCACGCACGGAATGGGGCCTGCCTGCCAAGCTCTTGATATCCATCGGGGCGACAAGATGAACTACTTAGTTGCTATGGACAGCAAACCGGTTAGTATCCCCGCTTATTTGAAAGAAAAGCGCGGTGAAGAAGTTACAGATTTCAAAAACGGACAGCACACCATGACCTTTATCAAAACAGAGAAAGGCAAAACCATTCATATTCAGCACGATGTTGCTTCTCCGCGTCCATACAGCCGTATGTACATGGTACAAGGAACAAACGGTTTTGCCAACAAATATCCGATTTCGGGTTATGCCCTGAAAGCCGATGCCGTTGAAGCCGGAAGCGTGCCCAATCACGAAAATTTATCGGCACACTCTTATGTATCTGACGATGTAAAAAAAGCATTGATGGAGAAATACAAGCACCCCATTCATATCGAACTCGAAGAAACCGCTAAGAAAGTAGGCGGCCACGGCGGAATGGACTTCATTATGGACTATCGTTTGGTTTACTGTCTGCAAAACGGACTTCCGCTCGACATGGACGTGTACGACTTGGCAGAATGGTGCTGCCTGGCTCCGCTTACCGCTTTGTCGCTCGAAAACAACTCGGCTCCGGTAGTTATCCCCGATTTCACACGCGGACACTGGAACGATGTACAAGGTTACAGACACGCTTTTGCGAAATAAATCTTTAACTCGATGTATTGAAAAAAGCCGGGAACTTTCGTTCTCGGCTTTTTTGATTTTTCAAGCGAATTAAAATTCGTTACATCCGTTACTGCATCCGCTTTATGATGCTATACGACTCCACTACGCCCAATTCACCGGCTTTACGAAGATCGTCTAATCCGATAGCGGTTTCACCAATCGATAATCGCGTGAGTCCTCGATTAAAGTACGCTTCGGCAAATTGCGGCTCAATTTTTATTGCTTTGCTGTAGCTGTCTATCGCCGCGCGATAGTCTTTTTCAAGACTGTAAATCTCGGCCATGTTGTAATAGGCGAAAATAAAATTGGGGTCGAGACGAATAATGGTTTCGTAATCCTTTAAAATAGCATCGTACTTGAACGACTTTGTGGAAACTTCGGGGATTTTAGTCTTGGGAATTTGCGGTAAATCTTTTAACCTGTCGGCAGGATTTACGCCTGTTGGATATTCTTGCGCAACCGTTTCGGGAGGAAGTAACGGATCAAGTTCCAACTGCTTAGACATGATTACCGCCCGCACGAAATACGATTGCAGAAAATCGGGGCGTAAATCTATCGCCTTATTGATATCTTTCAGTGCATTTTCATAATCCTGAACCAACATAAAGTCCATTCCGCGCCCAAAATACAGCTTAGCATCGTTTGGATTTTGCACCAATAATCGGGAAAAATTATCAATAGAACGGAAGTGTGTTTGTACTTGCAATTCGTTCAGTGCCGATTCGTTGTTGACCGCTTTGAGTTTCCAGTTCAGGTTCAACGCCTGATTGGCTTTCTCCATCGATTCTGAAAAATATACCGGCCGGTTCACTTCAAAACCTTTATCGTAATAGGTTAACACGAATTTAGGCTCCAACGTCACTTTTGTATTCAAATCCTGTACCCGTCCGCGCGATTCCCGCTGATATTTACTTTGGCTTTTTTCCGATGCTTCCTTGTCGGCAACCACCAGAAGGTTAAATTTATCGATATCCTTATCCGTTTCCTCGCGCGTATCCTTCGATTCTGCTGCCAGTTTTCTCCCATCTGCCGCATCCGAGGTGGCTCGTTTTTTGGCTTTGGTTTCTTCGTTTCGTGCTGTCAGGAAATCACGCTCAGCACCGCGCAAATCGTTTAGCTGACGCTTCATTTCGGCACGCATATAATATCCTGTAAAAAAATCGGGATGTTTGTCAAGCACAACGTTCAAGTCTCGAATGGCATTCGTGTTGTCTCCGATTTCGGCGTGCAGCATCGCCCGATTTATATAAGCCATCGTGTTTTCGGGCTCCATTTCTATTACTTTGTCGAAATCCCTGATAGCACGGTTATTATCGGCAACCTGCGCGCGCAGCAATCCACGATTAAAACGGGCAATCAGGTTATTTGCATCCGCTTCAATTACTCGATCGTAATCGGCCATGGCTCCACGCAAATCGTTCAGATTATATTTCACTAACCCGCGATTGATGTAGTTTCCGGTAAAATAAGGGTCAAGCCTTATGGCCTCGTCTAAATCGGCAAGAGCTTTGTTGTAATTTTTCAGTTGAAACTGCAATAATCCGCGGGCAGAAAAAGATTGTGCCGTATATGGGTCAATTTCAATGGCTTTATCGTAATCCTCGAGTGCCTTCACAGTATCGTTACGTTCCAGATTCATTTGTCCGCGGGTGAGATATCCGGGAACATAATCGGGAAAACGACGTATCAACGCTTCGAAAAACTTTTCAGCCACTTCGTAGTGCTTCATTTCCACATTCACGATAGCCATATTCACCAACGTGAGCCGGTCTTCGGGGAAAAACTCTAAGCTCCGCAGGTAGTCTGCAGCAGCCAGTTCAAACTTATCCTGATTTTGGCGCGCCGCCCCACGAAGCTGATAGGCTGCCGTATAGTAAGGATTTTTCTCAATACAAAGGTTTGCATCTTCTTCGGCGCCCTTAAAATCATCGAGCATAAATTTTGCCATCGCCCTGAAATAGTATGGGTCAGCCAGATATGGCTTCGCGCCGATCACCTGATTAAAGTACTGTATAGCCAGAACATAATCTTCAAAATAAAGCGCGTTCTTCCCAATCATCATCACCCTGTCGGTGTTCACTTGCGAAGAAACCGAAAGTGCGGAAAGAAAAATGCAAACGGATAAGATTATTTTTTTCATTTATATTGTTATTCTTTTTGCTGAACTAACTGTTAGATGATTCAATGCTCGATTCGTTTAATCGAGGCTTTTTATTACGATTTCGCGTGAACCGTTCTCAGTTTCAGAAATGTAAACTTTTACGACGTTGTCGGGAAGAAGTTGCTCCACCAATTCAGGCCACTCGATAAAACAAAGATTTCCGCTGTAAAAATAATCTTCGTATCCAAAATCGAACGCTTCTTCGGGTTTATTGATACGATAAAAATCGAAGTGATAGATGGAGTCTCCCGTTCCGTCTTTGTATTCGTTGATAATCGCAAACGTGGGGCTGGTAATATTTTCCCGCACACCCAACTCTTCACAAACAGCTTTGATGAATGTGGTTTTACCGGCACCCATGGCGCCGTAGAATGCGAAAACGGTGTTGCCTGACATTTGCGAAATAAATTGCCGGGCTACCGAGGGGATTTCAGATAAATTGTTGATATATAGCTTCATATCGTTTTACTTCTTTTCCTATGAATCGAGACGCAATGCATTACGTCTCTACGTATGTTTCGCTTGCAGCGTCACTATCGGCACAATCATTTCCTCCATTGAAATTCCGCCATGCTGAAACGTGTTTTCGTAATACGTAACATAGTGATTGTAATTGTTCGGATATACAAAAAAATCGTCACCGAGCGCGAAAATATATCGCGTACTGATGTTAGGTGACGGTAGCCCAATGTTTTCGGGATGAACGATATCGAACACCTTTTTGGGGTCGTACGACAGGTTTTTTCCGAGTTTGTATCGCAAATTAGTGTTCGTGTTTTTTTCGCTTATTACTCTTTGTGCATTGCGCACACGTATTGTTCCATGATCGGAAGTAAAAATGACCTTGTAGCCTTTTCCAGATATCCTCTTCAGCAGTGCAAACAGCGGCGAGTGTAAAAACCACGAACGTGTGAGAGAACGGTAAGCGGATTCATCGGGAGCCAGTTCGCGAATCATTTTCGATTCGGTTCTCGCATGCGAAAGCATATCGATAAAATTAAACACCAATACATTCAAGTCATTGTACTCTAATTCCGAAAAACTGAGGAGCAACTTTTCGCCTTCGGCGTTCGTATTTATCTTGTGATACGAAAATCGTTCTTTTCGTCTGCAATTCTCGAGTTGCATTCGGATTAGCGCCTCTTCCGATAAGTTTTTTCCGTCGTCTTCATTTTCATCTACCCACAGTTGCGGATAATCGCGGGCAATTTGCAGCGGCAGCAAACCGGAAAAAACGGCATTACGCGCGTATTGCGTTGCCGTAGGCAAAATACTGAAGTAAGCATCTTCGGCATAGGTGAAATATTCCGAAACCAAGTCTTTGACTGCTTGCCATTGGTCGAACCGAAAGTTATCGACAAGGATGAAAAACAGTTTTTCTCCCTTATCCAACACCGGAAAAACCCGGTTTTTAATTACCTCGTAACTTAACAGCGGACGTGATTCGGCTGCCTGCAACCACTTTTCATAATTCCGTTTCACGAATTTGCCAAACTCGCCATTTGCTTCCGCTTTTTGCATTTGCAACATTTCATGCATCGGATGTCGCGATTGAGCAAACTCGACTTCCCAAAAGAGGAGTTTTTTATACAACTGCGCCCAATCCTCTGCCGTACGGCAGTTGTTTATTTCGTTACTCAACCGGCTAAACTCCTCGCGATAATTCATCGTGTTTGTCTCGCTGATGATTTCGTTTTTTTCCAGATTTTTCTTGATGGTCATCAAAATCTGGTTGGGGTTCACCGGTTTTATCAGGTAATCGGTAATTTTTCTTCCGATTGCTTTTTCCATAATTCCCTCATCCTCACTTTTGGTAATCATTATCACCGGAACGGTAGGGCGAAGAGCACTAATTTCCGAAAGTGCCTCCAAGCCGGATAACCCGGGCATATGTTCATCTAAAAAAATGATATCGTGGAACGACTCCCGGCATTTCTCAACAGCGTCGCGCCCATTGTTTACCGAATCCACACCGTATCCTTTTTCTTCCAAAAACAGAATATAAGGTTTCAGTAAGTCAATTTCGTCATCAGCCCAGAGAATGTGCGCTTTTTTCATTTTTTGCTCAACGTTTTGTTAGCGGAAATTTGAACAAAAATATGCATTTATTGCCTATATAACAATCATTTTTTGCTTTTTTAGGACTATATCCGGCATCAGCAATCATTATTAATAAAACGTAAAGAAACAACACCGTTCGATTTCATCCAAAAACTGAATTTCTTGTCAAGATTTATCCTTTTTCTCATCAATAATGCTTAACTTTGTTAAAAATACATTTAACTATACAGCAAATGAGAAAAACAATTCTATCTGTATTTACTGTTTTTGTTATTTTCGCTTCCGGTTGCTCGCAAGGTAACGGCAAAATTTTCAACGGAAAAGATTTGTCGAACTGGAATTTTGTAGTTGAAAACGACGCGGTTCCCGGAGATCAGGTGTTCAGGGTAAAAGATGGCTTGATTTCCATCAAGGGAGAGCCGTTAGGCTATATATACACCAAGGAAAAGTACACCAACTACACCCTCGAGCTTGAATATAAGTGGGCTGTAGAAGCAACTAACAGTGGGATTTTCATACTGATAGAAGACCCTAGCAATCCGTTTCCGAAAGGTATCGAATGTCAGTTAGCGGCAGGTAAGGCAGGTGATTTCGTACTACTTGCCGGTTCCGATATGAAGGAATACACTCTTCCCGAAGACGTAACGGAACGTCCGAAGTTTCCGGTCATTCAAAAGAAACAGCCGTCGAGCGAAAATCCGACCGGTGAATGGAATAAAGTAAAAATTACCGTTCAGGATGGAGTGGTAAACGTATATGTAAACGATGTACATCAAAACACCGGAACCGGTTTGGTTAAAGAAGGCAATATCGGATTGCAGAGTGAAGGGAAAGAGATTCTGTTCCGAAACGTAGTCTTGACAAAAAAATAAAATACAAGTTGCTTGCCTTTCAGCAAATTATAAAACTTGTCTGTACAGCAACGGATCGTAAATCATAAAATAATTATAAACCACTATACTAACTTTTAAATCTTTATTTATGTTAATTACTGAAAATGCTCAACGATTTATCAATCAGGAAGATAAATACGGAGCTCACAATTATCATCCCCTACCCGTTGTTTTATCCAAGGGGATGGGCGTGTATGTATGGGATGTTGATGACAAAAAGTACTTCGACTTCCTTTCGGCTTATTCTGCAGTAAACCAAGGCCATTGCCATCCGAAAATCGTAAAAGCGTTGACCCAGCAGGCTGAAACCCTATGCCTGACGTCTCGTGCTTTCTATAACGATTGCCTGGGGCCTTACGAAGAGTTTATCCACAACTACTTTGGATACGATAAAATGCTGCCGATGAACACCGGCGCCGAAGCCGTTGAAACGGGTTTGAAACTGGCTCGCAAATGGGGTTACGAAGTAAAAGGCATTCCCGAAAACGAAGCGCTCATTATTGCTTGCGAAGGTAACTTCCACGGTCGCACAATTACCATAGTTTCTATTTCTACCGACCCCGAAGCGCGCAAAAGCTACGGTCCGTACACGCCTGGAATTGAAATAATTCCATACAACAATGTGGACGCGCTGAAAAAGTTATTGGAAGAAAAAGGCGATAAAGTAGCCGGATTTTTGGTAGAACCCATCCAAGGCGAAGCAGGTGTTTTTGTTCCCGACGATGGCTACCTGAAAGCTTGCTACGATCTGTGTAAAAAACATAACGTACTTTTTGTTGCAGATGAAGTACAAACCGGAATTGCCCGTACAGGCAGACTGCTGGCGTGCGACCACGAAGACATCCGCCCCGACATCGTAATTCTGGGCAAAGCCATTTCGGGCGGTGTGATGCCGGTTTCCTGCGTGCTTGCCGACAATGAAATTATGATGACCATCCGTCCGGGACAGCACGGTTCTACTTTCGGCGGATTTCCGTTGGCTTGCCAAGTGGCAAAGGCTGCATTAGAAGTGGTTCAAGACGAAAAATTAGCCGAACGTGCCGAACGATTGGGGAAGATTTTCCGCGAGGAAATGAAAAAAATCGACAGTCCATTCGTTAAAGCCGTTCGCGGGAAAGGGTTGCTCAACGCCGTGGTTATTGAACCGCACAACGGTAAAGAGGCTTGGGATGTTTGTATCGAAATGGCAGAAAATGGTTTGTTGGCAAAACCCACACATCAACATATCATTCGTTTTGCTCCTCCGTTGGTTATTACCGAAGAGGAACTTTTCGAAGCCATCAAAATTATTAAAAAATCAATCAAAACATTGGAATAAAATGCGTTGAGCATAGGGCGTTAGACAAAGAGTTTTTCTTTCCTTAGTCCTATGCTCTTAGCCCTAACCTCAAAACATTATGCAAACAACTTCAAAAATATTGATGGTTCGTCCGGCTCGATTTGCATTTAACGAAGAAACGGCTCAGAACAACTATTTCCAACAAAAAACAGAACAAGAAAAAGTGGCGGAGAAAGCGCTGGACGAGTTTGATGCCTTTGTGAGTTTACTCCGAAGTAATGATGTGGATGTGATTGTGATACAGGACACGGAAGAACCCTGGACACCCGACTCCGTCTTCCCAAACAATTGGTTTTCTTCCCACATTTCAGGGGAACTGGTTCTTTATCCGATGTTTGCTGAAAACCGTCGTCAGGAAAGGAAACCGAATGTGATAGATTTTCTGCGCCGAAAAATGAATCACACCAAGCTTATCGATCTCACATCGTGGGAGCAAAAAGGTGAGTTTCTTGAAGGCACGGGAAGTATGATTTTCGATCGCGATAAACGCATTGCTTACTGCTGCCGTTCGCCGCGTTCGTCGGAAAAAGTGTTGCGCGATTTTTGTTCGCAAATGAACTTTGATGCGGTAGTTTTCGATGCTATCGACAAAAACGGTAATCTCATCTACCACACTAACGTGATGATGGAAGTGGGAACCCAGGTAGCAATCGTATGTCTGGAATCGATAAAAGATGAGAAAGAACGTGAGAAAGTGGCGTCGAGATTAACCGCAACCGGAAAGGTTATCGTTGAAATCTCACTCGACCAAGTGGAAAATTTTGCCGGAAACATGATGGAATTGAAGAGTCGAAACGGCAATCCACTGATGATAATGTCTGCAGCAGCCCGAAAGTCGCTGACTACGCAACAGGAAACGATAATTTCGACGTACAATAAAATCCTTTCGCCCGAACTGAAGACCATTGAAACCAATGGTGGCGGCTCTGCCCGATGCATGATTGCGGAAATTTTCTGCTGAAATGATTTTTTTCTCTTTTTTGCAAGGTGATTTACATTTTTTTTGTTTTCTTTGCATAAAACAGTGAAGAACTAATCGAGTTTATTCTGAATAAAATGATATAGTCTAAGTTAAGAATGATATGCCGTTTCGTGAGACTTTGCGTCTTGATGCCTTGGTGGCAAAAATTAATAGCCACAAAGGCTCAAAGACAGAAGGCGGCACAAAGTAAAATTCACTATCCGCTTTTTTACAATTAACTTGACAAGAGGTGTAATGTTATTGTAAATTAAGCATATAATATACTAATCAAGATAATTTCTAATCTCTAAAAAAAGAAAATTATGTCATTTAAGTCAGAACTTAAAGAGTTTTTATTGCGTGGCAGCGTAGTTGATATGGCTGTCGGCATTGTTATCGGTGGCGCTTTCGGAAAAATCGTTACCTCGTTTGTAAACGACATTTTGATGCCGCCCATCGCCACGCTGATGGGTAACACCGATTTCTCAAACATGAAAGTGGTGCTGAAACAAGCCGCCATTGATGCAGCCGGAGCCGAAGTTCCCGCTATTACGTGGAATTACGGAAGTTTTATTCAGGCAGTAATCGACTTCTTGATCATCGGTATTTCTATTTTCATGGTAATCAAAGCCATGAATAAAATGAAACGCAAAAAAGAAGAAGAGCCCGTCCCTGCTCCAGAACCAACAAAAGAGGAGACGTTATTGACCGAAATTCGCGATTTGTTGAAGAAAAATTAAAACCCCAAAATCCCCTAAAGGGGACTTTACGGACTGAAAAAAGCATCTGTCGGTTTTCAATCGGCGGATGCTTTTTTTATTGCATTTCGGTCAGGTATTTCCAGTATCGGCGCGGCATGTGCTGCCGCTGAAGTTTTGGATTGATGCGCTCTTTGATGGTTGTGCTTTGGAAGTATTCGCGCCACATTTTCTGAAAGAAAGCTTCATCGTCCGATAATTTCTCGTCGCTTAGTTTTCCGATTTTCAGCTCCGAGAGGTCTTTTCGCGAAAACGAAATTTCACTCACGCTGCGCGTATCGTAAAAAAGCCCGATATTGCGGTTGGTGTCGTAAATTATCCACGGCTGATTGGCGTATCTCGATTGAAAATGAGGGATAATGAGCGACAATACGTTGTATAGGGGCGAAACGGGAGCGAAATAGACGCCGTCTGCCGTTTCCTGAAACCGTATAAATTGTCGGAGTTGCTCCGCTTCTTTTGCCACTTTTTGGGCAACTTCCTTGACGCGAAGCACATCGTCGTCGCCAAAATTCATCTCAATGCCTTGCGGGTGGTCAATATTTTTTCGGATGTAGCGGAAAAGCAACATTTCGGTTTCGGGCAACTCCGCCAGCCAAACGCTCAGCATCATGTTTCGGGCAATTTTCGACAGTTTTTTCTCCAATGCCATCCATACGCGTAGCGATTTTTCTTTTTCGGTAACCACGTGGTACTGCTCATCAACGAAGAGCGGTTTTTGGTCGGATTCGGACAGAATCATATCGGGGAAACTCTTTTGCTCGTAAGCGAAAAAGACGCAGGAAAGAAGTCCGTCGAAGGTTTTATCGTAGGTAAAAATAATCATCGGGTGATGCGATTTGCAATCACATTAAAAAATAAAAACTAACAAGATATTTGTTCAGCCCGCTTCGGGGCTGGCTTTTGAGTGTATTCACTTTCCCCGAACTTCGTACGGGATTATTTATGTTTAGTCCCATTCGGGACAAGATAACATCGCTATAAACATTAAACTTTGAACATTAAACTTCACTCTTCAAACGGAATTTCATACTGCAACGCATCCGCCGCCTGTTTTCGTTGCTTTTGCGAAACTTGACGGCGAACGTATTGCGGCATGAGTTCGTTTACGGTTTGCATCGGCAATTCGCGACACACGATAAAATATTGCGCGCGTTTCATCACAACACCCATTTTTTTCAACTGCACCGAGTTTAATCGACCGTATCTACGCGAAGCGACAATCAACTTTGCCGATTTCACGCCGATTCCCGGTACACGAAGAATCATTTCGTAGGGCGCGGCATTCACATCTACGGGGAAAAACGACGGATTTCGCAACGCCCATCCCATTTTGGGGTCGATATCCAAATCGAGGTCGGGATGCGTGTCGTTCACAATTTCACTGGCTTTGAAATCGTAAAAACGCATCAGCCAATCGGCTTGATAGAGGCGGTTTTCGCGCACCAGCGGCGGTTTGGCAATCACGGGCAGGCGATTATCGTTTTTGTTTATCGGGATATATCCGGAGTAGTAGACGCGCTTAAACGACGGACGCTTGTACAACGCCGACGCCAACGTGAGAATTTGCTTATCCGTGTCGGGCGAGGCGCCAATAATGAGCTGCGTGCTTTGCCCCGCGGGAACAAATTGGGGCGCGGAACGAAATTTCCGGCGGTCTTCGGCACTCTCCAACATGCCTTGCTGAATGGCGCGCATAGGGGCAAAAACGCTTTCGTAATCTTTTTCGGGCGCAAGTAGTTTCAGGTTTTGTTCCGACGGAATTTCGAGGTTTACACTCATTCGATCGGCATACAATCCCGCTTGCGAAACCAATTCCTGACTTGCTCCGGGAATACTTTTCATGTGGATGTAACCGTTAAAACGATACGTTTCACGCAACAGTTTTACCACACGAATCATCTGTTCCATCGTATAATCGGGGTTGCGCATCACGCCCGAACTCAGAAAAAGCCCTTCGATATAGTTTCTGCGGTAAAATTCGAGGGTAAGTTCCGCCAATTCGTCTGCGATGAAAGCTGTGCGCGGCACATCGTTACTTCGGCGGTTGCTGCAATAGGCACAATCGTAAATGCAGTGATTGGTGAGCAGAATTTTGAACAACGAAACGCACCGTCCGTCGGCCGTGAAGCTGTGGCAAATGCCCCACCCCGCCGCCGTGCCAAGACTGTTTTTCTTGGCGCCGCGCGACACTCCACTCGAAGCGCAAGACACATCGTATTTTGCGGCATCGGCAAGGATTTTTAGCTTTTCGAGCGTTTTTTCGTTCATACCCCTCTCTAAATCTCTCCCCAAAGATATAGTCAAATGACTTTGCAAGGGAGAAAGTAAAGTTTAGCGAT
>CAZKZB010000035.1:0-32674 GCA_964557135.1 uncultured Petrimonas sp.
TAGACTTAGGATCTAGTGCCGAGAGGCGTGGGGGTTCGAGTCCCTTCGACCGCACGAAACTCCTTCAAAACTGATTTTGAGGGAGTTTTTGCATCTCTTAAAAACACCAACTAAAATGCTGACTATGTGCGCTTTGCGATCCTGAGTGAATCTTAAACATATAAATCTCTTCAATTCTTCTAATTGAGTTATAAATAAAACAAAGATGTCAGTTCGGGATTTTTTCATATCTAATAAAACTTGGCACCCTTTTACATTAAAACCAAAAAGTATAATTAAGAGATCAACTTTATAAGAATTGATTAATCTTGAAAACTGGTAACTTTTTCATTTTCGAAATAAACATATATGCCACGTTTACTGTAAACCCATTGCTCGTGGACACCCCAGCTACCCACACTTCTATTTATATCTTGAGGATATCCAATACTTGCAGTAACCATTTCTTTTGTCATACCGATTACAACTCTATTATCATTAATTAAACTGCCAAAATGACTACCGTATTTTTCAAGAATGTTTTTTTGTGCCTCAGATAATTCTCTTTCTTTTATTTGCAATGTGTGTCTTTTTCTAAAAGCCTCACTTTCCGTTACATATCCGTATGGTCTGGTGTACCCAGTTTTATTATTGTAAAATATCTTCAGCCTATCCCCTAAGTCCTCTAATAAACCAACTTTAGTATTACTAGGAATATTATCTAATCGTTTACTTAAATTTAGATCACTATAAAATACAGTGGGATGTGTAGTTTGTAATACAGTAGAATTTGTATCCTTAATTCTTACAGAGTCAATTTCTTGATGAATTATTTTAATTTCATTTCTTAATGCATCATTCTTTTGGTGTAATAGTTTAATTTGCTCATCATTTTTAGTAATGATACTATTTAAACTATCGATTTTTCTAAAATAATCAGTTTCTTGAGAGAATCCACTCAACGAAGCTAAAGTAAAAATCAACAAAATTGCATTCTTCATAGTGCACTAAACATAAATCAATTATAAACGCAAAAATAATACATTTTAGCGTATGAAAAAACATTTTGATAGTAATCGTAAAGACGTAGATTAATCATATCACCTTTCAAGCGAAAGAACATCGAAAAAGACGGATTGCAGCGTTTTATTAATCAGAAAATAGTAATCTTCTCCTGCCTCCTCATCCTCTCATATTGATAAGCGAACGTCAGAACTGTCACAACAAACGCAATTGAATCGGCAGCGGGCATGCTCATGAAAACACCATCTAAGCCAAAATGTCGGGGAAGCAACAAAAGAAAAGGAATCAGAAAGATAAGTTGTCGGGTTAGCGATAAGAAAACGGCAATTTTCGCTTTTCCCACCGATTGAAAGAAATTGCTGATAACCATCTGTACGGCAATAACGGGGAACAGCACGGTAGTTATTCTCAGTCCGCGGATGGAAATGCCTAAAAGCTCCGCATCGCTCGTAAACATGCCCATAATTATTCCCGGAAAGAGTTGCGAAATTAGCAGTCCGAAAGTCATAATCAAAACGCTGACAATAATCGTGTACTTCAGCGCTCGGAACGAACGATCGATTTGTTTAGCTCCGTAATTGTATCCCACAATCGGCTGCATGCCCATCGTTAAACCAATTACAATCATCCCGAACAAGAAGAGAAAACGGTTGATAATCCCGTAAGCACCGATGGCCAGATCGCCACCGTGTTCCATCAATCCGAAGTTGATAATCGAGACAACAAGGCTGGAGGTGAGGTTCATCAGGAACGGAGAAACGCCGATTGCCATCATATTAAGCACCGTTTTTGAGGATAATTTAAATCCTTTTCTCTCGAAATGAATCAGACTGCCTTTGTTGAAAAAGTGAATCAATACCCAAATCAGTCCCACTAATTGAGAAAGAACCGTAGCCAAGGCAACGCCTTTCATTCCCCAATCGAGAACGAAGATGAAAATTGGCGCAAGTATCACATTTACGGCAACGGTGAGAAACGAAGACAGCATTGCCTTTTGGGGATATCCGGTAACGCGCATAATGTTGTTCAATCCGATAAAGACAAAACCGATAGGAAGTCCTATCATATAAACCGATAGAAAATCGCTCGCGTATGGCAAGAGTGTTTCGCTGGCTCCAAACAATTTTAGTATGGGTTCCAGAAAAATAAGTGATGCAGCCGCAAGTACGCTGCCGTTCACCGTGTTTACTATGGCAACATGGCCGAGTATGCTTTTCGCGTTTTCCTCATCTTTCTCTCCCAACCTAATGGAAGTGAGCGTGGCGCCTCCCACACCGATAAGCGTGGAAAAGGCAACCAGTATGTTCATAATCGGGAAAGTCACTGCCATTCCCGAAAGCGCTACCGCGCCAATACCGTGCCCAATAAAAATACTGTCCACTATATGGTATAGCGATGTGACAACCATACCGATAATAGCGGGTAAAGAGTATTGCGCGAGAAGTTTTTTGATGTCGCCTCGTCCTAATAAATGAGGGTCATTTGTATTGTTTTGGCGGATAGCTTTTCTTAAATTCATATCGGGTTGCAAAGGTACAAAAACTGTACCAAGATAATTTTAATAAACGACATTCTTTATTCTTGCTTTTTTATAAAAAATGATGTAGTTTTGTGTAAGATCAATCGAATCCGGCATCCTTTTTTCTTCAGAATCTACTCAATTACTTAAAAAACATATCAAAATGGCACGATTAGTAACACTTTATTCCTTGCAATGGGGCGATTTATCATTAGAAGAGGTGTGCATGAAAGCGAAAGAATTCGGCTACGACGGCCTTGAGTTGGGGCTCCCCGACCATTTAGACGTACGCCGGACCGATCCGGCATACTACAAAGGCATCAAAGATCTGTTGGAAAAATACGGGATGCAGTTGCGAACCATTTCCTCTCATTTGGTGGGGCAGGCCGTTTGCGACAAAATTGACGAAAGACACAAAGGAATCCTTCCCGATTACATTTGGGGGGACGGTGACCCGGAAGGAGTCCGCCAGCGTGCTGCCGAGGAATTGATTCGCACGGCAAAAGCCGCTAAAGCGTTGGGAGTGGATACCGTTGTCGGCTTCACCGGCAGTTCGATTTGGCATCTGCTGTATTCTTTCCCGCCCGTTCCCGAATCGACCATTGAAGAGGGGTACAAAGATTTTGCCCGCCGTTTCACTCCCATCATGGACGAGTTTCAGAAGTTGGGCGTTCGTTTTGCATTGGAAGTACATCCCACCGAAATCGCTTTCGATACGTTTTCTGCCCGTCGGGCATTGGAAGTGCTGGATTATCATCCCGCTTTCGGGTTCAATTACGATCCCAGCCACTTTGGATATCAAGGTGTGGATTACGTGGATTTTATTTATCAGTTTTCGGACAGGATTTTCCACGTTCACATGAAAGACGCTTATTGGAGCGACACTCCCAAACAAGTGGGTGTTTTCGGAGGACACGTTCCTTTCGGTGACCCGCGCCGCTACTGGAACTTCCGCAGTGTGGGGCGCGGCAAAATAAATTTCGAAGAAATCATTCGTGCGCTTAACGCCATCGGATATCAGGGACCACTCTCCATTGAATGGGAAGACAGCGCCATGGATCGCGAACACGGTGCGCGCGAGTCGTGCGAATTCACCAAACGGTTGGATTTCCAACTTTCGGGACACGCTTTCGATGCTTTCTTTGCAAAATAATAAATACCGGGTCGGATGACGGATGGCAGAAGACCGGAATTTTACGGACTCCCTTTCGTCTAACCTCAAACTTTGAATAATCCAACACAAGAGTCTCGATTCTGATGTCTTGGCTCTTGGTTCTAAAAAAATAAACAAATGAAAAACAAACGATTAAAAATGGGAATGGTGGGAGGCGGTATTACCGGTTTTATCGGAGCTATCCACCTTCGTGCCGCGTTAATGGAAAACATGATAGAATTAGTATGCGGCTGTTTCAGTTCGAATCCCGAGGTATCGAAAGAATCGGGGCGGCTTTATTTCGTACCTGAGAACCGTATTTACAGTACGTATCAGGAAATGTTCGAGAAAGAAATGAATCTCCCCGAAGAGGAAAGAATGGATTTCGTGGTAATCGTAACACCCAATAAATATCATTTCGAACCCGCCATGATGGCCTTAGAGAGAGGCATTCACGTGGTATTGGATAAACCCATGACATTCTCTCTTGATGAAGCCAAAACTCTTCAGAAAAAAGTGGAGGAAACGGGTTTGGTACTAGCCTTGACCCACGTCTATTCCGGATATCCGGCCATAAAAGAGATGAAAGCGAGAATTGCCGCGGGAGAGTTGGGCAAACTGCGCCGGGTTTACGTGGAATATCCGCAAGGATGGTTAGCCGAGCGTATTGAACTGCAGGAAGGAAACAACGCGGGTTGGCGTACCGATCCGAAATATTCGGGAAAAGCCGGCTGTATGGGCGATATCGGAACCCATGCCTGGCATTTGTGCGAATATGTAACCGGATTAAAAGTGAAAGAACTATGCGCGGAACTGAACACATTTGTTGAAGGTCGCCCCATTGACGACGACGGAACTGCCATGATGCGGATGGAGCAAGGGGTGAAAGCCTTGCTGTCGGCCAGTCAGATTGCCGTGGGCGAAGCCAACAATGTAAACATTCGTGTTTATGGCGAAAAAGGCGGAATGCAATGGTTTCAGGAGCACCCCAATCAGCTTTTCCTGAGAAGAGGAAACAAGCCCGAAGAGGTAATCCATATCGGCGGAAATCATTCGTATTTAGGTCAAAAAGCACAGTGGAACATACGCACTCCGGGTGGTCATCCCGAAGGATTTATCGAAGCTTTTGCCAATATTTACCGCAATTTCACGCTTACCGTGATGGCTAAAAAGAAAGGTGAGGAGCCGACATCCGAAATGTTAGACTTCCCGAATGTTTATGACGGCGTTCGCGGCATGCAATTTATCGAAACGATAGTGGAATCGGGTTGGAGCGACGGCCCAAAATGGTTGAAGTGGATTGAATAATCATCAAATACTTTTAGACCGCTACGCTGACAGAAAACAAATCGCTTTGCTGACAGATTACGGTAATGAATTAAATGAATATCCGTTTCGTTACCTAATCGCCCGTCGCAGATCCCGCTGTGCGGGGAATGGGCGACATTTTCATAACCGTAGGCGATTTATTCGCCTGCGGGAAGGAATATCTCTCCCAAGGCTCCGCCCGGAGTGGCGGCACATAAACGATTTCACAAGTACCGCCTTACAGGCGGATATGATTTCTGTAGACTTCACCGTAAGTCATAGCAAAGCGGCGACTTACGGTTATGAAAATATGGCATTTGGCTCCGCCGATTTTCAATTCAAGCCATTAGGCAAAAATGCGGATATTCATAATGAATTAAATCTCAAATTCCAAATCGTAAATCGTAAATAATTCAAAATATCGATGGGCAAGACAATATTATCCTTTTTAAACGAAGCCGTGGAGAAATACGGCGATCGACCGTTTCTTTACGAAGCGCGCACCGGAGTGAACTATACTTCACTCACCTACAAAGAAGTTCAGGAAAAAGCTAAACTGTTTGCCGCCGGATTAATCGCTTTGGGAATCCGGGCAGGCGATCGTGTCGCCCTTCTTTCCGAAGGAAAAAACAACTGGGTGATTGGAGAATTAGGTGTTCTTCACGCGGGCGCCATCTGCGTTCCGCTTTCAGTGAAATTAGAAACGGAGCACGACATCGGCTTTCGTGTAAATCACTCCGAATGCTGCGTCATAATGGCATCGGATCAGCAAATCGCTAAAATCCGTCCGATGAAAAGCGCTTTTGCCACCGTAAAACACTATATTTTGCTCGATCCGGAAGAGGCGTTACAGGAAAATGAGTTGCTGTTCGATACCATTATCGAAGAAGGGGAAACGTTAATTTCCGAGAATCCGTCGATACTTGAAGAGCGCATGAAGGCTGTAACCTCAGAATCGTTAGCCAACATTTCATATACTTCGGGAACAACGGCAAATCCGAAAGGTATTATGCTGTCGCACGGCAATTACGTGTGCAACTCGGAACAAGCGGTAGAACTTTTAGACGGAATACCTTCTTACTTCCGTCAATTGCTCATTTTGCCGTGGGATCACTCCTTTGGACATACCGCCGGTATTTACGCGTTTATGAAATGCGGTGCATCGTTGGCATCGGTAGCCATGGGGAAAACGCCTATGGAGGTTCTTCGGAACGTTCCCAAAAGCCTGAAAGCGATTAACCCGCATTTACTGATGAGCGTTCCCGCATTAGCTTCCAACTTCAGGAAAAACATCGAAGCCGGAATCGAAAAGAAAGGAAAATTCACCAACAACTTGTTCAAAAGAGCGCTTAAAACCGCTTATGCATACAATAAAGAAGGTTTCAATAAAGGCTCCGGCGGTCGTTTTTGGGTAAAGCCGCTGTTGGTGTTGTACGATAAAATTATTTTCTCGAAAATTCGTGAATCGTTCGCCAGCAGCATGGAATATTTTATCGGTGGCGGTGCGTTGCTTGATATTGAATTGCAGCGCTTCTTTTATGCCATCGGCATTCCCATGTATCAGGGCTACGGTTTGTCGGAAGCTACACCCATAATTTCCGCCAATAGTCCGCATGCGCACAAGCTTGGCTCATCGGGAAAGCCTGTTCCGCACATGGATATAAAAATAGTGGATGATAACTTGAAGGAGGTCGCAACGGGCGAAAGAGGTGAAATCATTATCCGGGGCGGAAATGTGATGAAAGGATATTGGAAAAATCCGGAAGCTACTGCCGAAACCATCGTGGACGGCTGGCTCAGAACGGGCGATATGGGATATATCGATAGCGACGGTTATTTGTTTGTGCTGGGACGCACGAAGTCGCTGCTGATAAGCGATGATGGTGAAAAGTTCTCTCCCGAAGGGATTGAGGAATCCATTATGGCCAAATCGCCGTTTATCGACCAAATTGTGTTGTACAACAACCAACGGCCTTATACTACGGCTCTTATCGTAGTGAATCCCGTCGAATTAAAAAAGCTTACTTTGAACCCAACTGAGGCAGCTTTACTCATCGAAAAAGAAATATCGGAATACCTGAAAGGCGGCAAACACGACGGTATGTTCCCTTACCGATGGATTCCTTCCGGCTTAGCGATTATCGAAGAACCTTTTTCCGAAAAGAACGGCATGGTAAATTCTACGATGAAAGTCGTAAAACACAAAGTTTATTCGGCCTATGCCCAACGAATAGAAGAGTTGTATACTCCCGAAGGGAAAAAAGCTACTTCTGCAAGCAACCTGGAGGTGCTGAATAATATCTTGAAATAGATTGATTTAATAGACGAGTCTTTATGGTTTTTTCGTCCAAATCTTATCATCAAGCGGTAAGTACCGGGGCAGTGCCGCCGAACCGTACCAGAGATAGAATTCCGGTTGTAGAAAACCGTTTTGGATGGCCAAATCGTTTTTCACGCATTCTTGTGCCTCTTCGATGGTGGAGACGTTAAAAATGAATATTCCTCGATAATTGTTTTCGTTCTTGAGCATGGGACCGGCTAAGGCAAGTTTCCCTTCCTTAGCAACCTTCCGCATATTCGAAAAATGGGCAGAAAACGACTCGTTCCTCAGCGACTCATCGGTCGATTTATTTTCTCCGGTCTTCAGCAAAACAAAAACGTATGTTTTCATCCCGTAGTCGTCAGCTCCCAATTCCGCGGCTAAATTTTTATCGAAATTGGGGTTACTTTCCTGTGCCGAAACCCCAACACTCAGCAGTATCCCGACAAATAGAATAATAATTCCTTTCATATTTTTTGTGCAAATTTTCGGGTTCAAAGTTACACGTATGTAGTCGCCGCACAAACCTGATTTCTTCACAAAAACGACAAATCCGGCAACCATGGCTGTAGAAACAATTACTCCGATGAAATCAACTATATACAACTACAAGCTAACGGTTTATATCTTCAAACCGAACAATTAACTCTGATTTAATTTCCTAAAAAATAATCGCAACACAAAACCCGCAACAAGCAAACCGATGCCCGTTAGTATTACATTTAACGGCAAAGAAACTGACATCAAAATACAACCGATAAGCCCCAAAACCGGAATTGCTTTTCCGTAGATTTGTTCGTTCCGAGGCTGTTTTAAAGCAGCGATGTTTGTTATGCTGTAATACAAAAGAATGGTAAACGAAGCCGCTCTCAACACAAAATCGAAGTTCCCGATTACTGCTAACAGCAAAATAATAATACCCGTGACAATTATCCCGATATGCGGAACTTTGTATTTTCGGTGAATGGCCTGAAAAAAGGATGGCAGGTCATTTCGTCTCCCCATAGCCAACACCATTCGGCTTATACCTAAGATCTGGCTCAACAATACCCCCAACATGGCTGTTGAAGCTCCTATTGTTATGACGGTATTTATGCCCGGAGCAGTTAGAGCCTCGGCTACCACTTGTAAAGGAGACCTGCTGCCGGCCATTCTTTCTGTACCGATTACGCCTGTTGCAACAACAGAAACAGCTACATAGAGTATAATCGCCGTAATTATAGTAATAATAACGGCACGGGGAATTGTTTTTTCGGGGCGGCGAACTTCTTCGGCCAGCGTTGCAATTCTTGCATAGCCTGTAAAAGCAAAAAACAATAACGCTGATGCCTCGGCAATTCCTGAAATTCCAAATGGCGCGAACGGCTCAAAATTTTTGACCGAAATCGCAGGAATTCCGCTAAAAACCAGATAAATAAGCGAGAGTAACGTAATACTCACAATGATAAGGTTTAGCATTCCTGCTTTTTTAATTCCGAAATAGTTAGCAATGGTGAGAAACAATACCGCGATTATGGATATTGTCATGGGTGACGCTACCGGCACTAATTGATGAAAATAACTCCCGAAGCCGATAGCTACAACGCCGGCCGCAGATAATTTGCTGAGTAGAAACATCCATCCTGCCGAAAAACCGAAAGCGGAGTTCAACAACCTGTATCCATACTCGTAGGTTCCGCCGGAATGGGGATAAACCGAAGCCAGTTGAGCAGAGCTTAGCCCGTTAAAAGATGCGATAACACCTGCGATAATCAATCCGACAATAAAAGCCGGCCCTGATACCCCCGCTGCAACTCCCGTTACGACAAAAATACCGGCACCTATTATCGCGCCTAACCCGACGCCTACGGCGTCTTTCAACGTTAAAACCCGTAAAAGTTCTTTGCTACCATCTTTCATGTTTCTATCTGTAAAAGTTAACGATTTAGTTTGTCAGATGTTTGTGAAACGAAAAAATGACGGGTTATTCCCGCCATTTTTTCGTATCTTAGTTTCAGCGCGATGTGTGTTCATCGAAATGGTTACGCAGAGATTACTTTTCTCGTTTCCCAATTGCTCAATTTTTTGTAAAATACTCATATTATCTCTTTGTTTTATAAAGTGATTAGTAATTGCAGTCGTAAATAAACAGCTCTACTACAGGCCATTATTTCGTTTTGGCGAGAAAGTTTTCCGAGATATCGCATCCCGAACAACCGTTGCAGAAAGGCCTGTCTTTTTTCGTAAAAAAGAATTTATAAATAGAATTGAGCAAAATAATTCCAACGACAATGCCGATAATTATTACTATAAACAGCTGTATATCCATATAATTGAAACAAGGAGACTGTTAAAAAAGTTTGTTAATAGAAGTGAATTTACCCGATAAAACTACCTACCTGATACACCAAAAACGCCACTAACCACGCCAATCCGGTGGAATAAAACACACTAAAAAGCGCCCATTTCCACGAATGCGATTCCTCTTTTATGGCCACAATGGTAGCGATACAGGGGAAATAAATGAGAATAAACAGCAGAAAACCGACAACAACCAACGGGGAGAAAACAACTGTTCCATCGGAACATTTTTCCGATAACAACCGAGTCTGCAACGACTGCTGGTCTTCGCTATCTCCCGTGTAGAGTACTCCCATTGTGCTGATTACAATTTCCTTTGCCGCCATTCCAGACAATAAGCTCACCGAAATTTTCCAATCGAAACCGAGCGGACGCATCACAGGCTCCATGAAATGCCCGATTTTTCCGATGTACGAATTCACCTGATGTTCGGTATTTCTCGCATGCTCAATTTCTACTATCCGACTCTCTTTTTCTGCCTGCGGCAATGAAATATTTTCGAGCTGAGCCACCTGCGCGTCAAATTGCGCATCCAGTTCGTTGTTTTGCGGAAAATACCCCAAAAACCAAATGATTATGGACGCGATAAGAATAGGCCCGCCCATTTTCAGCAGGTATTGCTTGGCGCGCTCCCACATGTGAATAATTACCGATTTAAACGTAGGCATCCGGTATGGCGGCAATTCCATTACAAACGGCGTGTCTTCTTTGGTAAAAAATCGCTTGCGGAGCAAAATGGCCGTCAGAATAGCGACTAAAATTCCCACGCCATACAAGCCAAGCATAACAAAACTGCCGTTTCGGGGGAAAAACGCGCTCACAAACAGAATATACACCGGCAAACGCGCACTGCACGACATAAACGGCACAATAAGCATCGTAATCATTCGGCTGCTTCGGCTTTCGATGGTTCGGGTTGACATTACGGCGGGCACGTTGCACCCGAAGCCCATGATAAGCGGGATAAACGATTTGCCGTGTAAGCCGATATTGTGCATCAGCTTATCCATTATAAATGCTGCTCGCGCCATGTATCCCGAGTCTTCCATAAACGCGATAAATGCATACAGAATCACGATATTGGGGAGAAAGACGATTACGCCCCCTACTCCGCCGATAACTCCATCGACCAGTAGGTCTTTTAGCGGGCCCTCCGCCATATTTCCGCGGATTAAATTACCCAGTTCGGCCACAATCCACTCAATCCATTCCATGGGATAAGCTCCGAGACGGAACGTGGCTTCGAACATAATCCACAGGAAGAAAAAGAAAAGCGGAAGTGCTACATACTTATTAGTCAGAATAGAATCGAGTGCAGTGGTTTTATCTTCGAATTTCGTTTTTTCGCTCAACGTTTCTTTCAACGCGCCGGCAATAAAACCGTATCGCGCGTTGGTAAAAGCTGATTCGGGATCTTCTTTCAACAGTTTTTCAATATAATCGCGTTCTTTGTTCCGCCGTGCAAGCAGTTCTTTGCACTTTTCGTGCTTAGCGATTGCCGTTTCCACTTCTTTGTCACCCTCCAACAATTTGATACTAATGTATCGCTTCGGCATATTTAATTGAGAGAAACCGTTGACAGACAAGTCTCTGGACATGATACCGATAGATTTCTCCAATACCCGGCCATAGGGGACTTTTACGTTGTGCGAGTTATTATTTGATTCGTGAATCTGAATTATATTTTCAAGCAACTGAGGAATACCAAACCCTTTTTTTCCAACAGTGGGAATAATGGGAACATTCAACATTTCGGATAGAGACTGATGGTTGAAAGTACGTTTGCTCTTTTCGAGTTCGTCGTACATATTAAGCGCCACCACCATCGGCTTTTCCAACTCAATAAGTTCGGTAGTCAGGTAAAGGTTTCGCTCCAAAGCCGATGCAGCCACCACGTTGATGATAACATCGGGCTTTTCTTCAAAAATATATTTTCTTACAAATAGTTCCTCCGGAGAATAAGCCGATAGCGAATAAGTGCCGGGGAGATCGGTCAGAATAAACCTGTAACCGTTGTGTTTGAGCGTTCCTTCTTTGGCGCCTACGGTAACACCGCTGTAATTTCCTACGTGTTCATGCGCTCCCGATGCCAAGTTGAAGATGGAGGTCTTTCCGGCGTTGGGATTTCCCACCAGCGCCACACGAATGACTTTAGGATTGCCGTCTTTGTGAAGATTTCCGTTGTTTATCGACTGTTCAAAAACATCCGTATCGGTATTTTCATCATCAATATCGTTAAAATCGCTGTTAGTTGAGTCGTAATCAACATCTTCCTTCAGTTTCGATATTTCTATCATTACCGCTTCGCTCCGCCGCAACGAAACCTCGTACTCCATAATTCCGTACTTGATGGGGTCTTTCAACGGAGCATTTAATATCGATTTAACTTCTTGCCCGCGCACGAATCCCATTTCGAGAATGCGCTTTCGAAACGCTCCCGAACCATTTACTTTAATTATGAATGCTTTGTCTCCGGTCTTTAATTCTGATAATCGCATAAACGGCTAAATCTCTCTTTCAGGATACAAAGGAACACATTTTTTGGCTAAAAACCGAAGATTTTAAGCAGTTTATTTATAACGGGTATAAATAGCACAAATGAATTGGGTATGAAAATATTGTTTGAGCCGTTAACTGTAATAAAATCAGTTTTTCTTTGTATTTTTGCATAAAATCGAAATCATTTACAAAATAGTATATTATGGCAACAAAACCATTTCATTATCAAGACCCTTTCCCGATGTCGAAAGACACCACGGAATATTATTTACTGACCAAAGAACATGTATCGGTTTCTCAATTCGAAGGAAAAGAAATTCTGAAAGTTGAACCGGAAGCGCTTACGCTGCTGGCACAACACGCTTTTCGCGATGTAGAGTTTTTACTCCGCCCCGAACATCAGGAACAAGTGGCGAAAATCCTTACCGATCCCGAAGCAAGCGACAACGATAAATACGTAGCACTCACTTTTTTGCGCAACTCCGAAATATCGGCAAAAGGTATTCTTCCTTTCTGTCAGGACACCGGAACGGCAATCATCATGGGCAAAAAAGGACAGCAAGTGTGGACAGACGGAAACGATGAGGAAGCGCTCTCACAGGGTGTTTACAACACGTTTGTGAACGAGAACCTCCGCTATTCGCAAAACGCCCCGCTCAATATGTACGACGAAGTGAATACCGGCTGCAACCTGCCCGCGCAAATCGATTTGTACGCCGTTCAGGGAAACGAATACAATTTCCTGTGTGTTGCCAAAGGCGGCGGTTCGGCCAACAAAACCTATCTGTATCAGGAGACCAAAGCGTTGCTCACTCCCGAAAAACTGGAAGCGTTTTTGACCGAAAAAATGAAATCGCTGGGAACAGCCGCCTGCCCACCCTATCACTTGGCGTTTGTTATTGGCGGCACATCGGCCGAAGCCAACTTGAAAACCGTAAAACTGGCATCGACAAAATACTACGACAACCTGCCCACCGAGGGCAACGAGTTCGGCCGCGCTTTTCGCGATATCGAAATGGAAGAAAAACTGAAAAAAGCCTCCGAAAAATTGGGCTTAGGCGCACAATTCGGCGGGAAATATTTCACGCACGATGTACGCGTTATCCGCCTACCGCGCCACGGAGCTTCGTGTCCGGTGGGAATGGGCGTTTCGTGCTCTGCCGACCGCAACATCAAAGCCAAAATCAACAAAGAAGGTATTTGGATTGAAAAAATGGAAGACAATCCAACGCGCCTTATCCCCGAATCGATGCGTCAGGCTGGTGAAGGCGGCGGCGTAAAAATCGACCTCAACCGCCCGATGAAAGAAATTTTGGAAGAATTATCGAAATATCCGGTTTCTACCCGATTATCGCTTAACGGGACCATTATTGTTGGGCGCGACATTGCTCACGCCAAGCTGAAAGAGCGTATCGACCGCGGCGAAGGACTTCCGCAATACGTTAAAGACCATCCGATTTACTACGCCGGACCGGCAAAAACACCCGAAGGATACGCGTCGGGCTCCATGGGACCGACCACCGCGGGACGCATGGACTCTTACGTCGACCTGTTTCAATCGCACGGAGGCAGCATGATTATGTTGGCCAAAGGCAATCGCAGTCAACAGGTTACCGATGCCTGCAAAAAGTACGGCGGATTTTACCTGGGAAGCATCGGCGGCCCGGCTGCAATTCTCGCGCAAAATAGCATCAAGAGTCTCGAATGCGTTGAATACCCTGAATTGGGTATGGAAGCCATCTGGAAAATCGAAGTGGAAGATTTCCCGGCTTTCATTCTGGTGGACGATAAAGGAAACGACTTTTTTGAAGTGGTAACACAACCGAATTGTTCGTTTGGGTAAAATTATGGAAGACGATAGTCAATAATTTCATTTAAAAATTCAGAAGAGGCGATTTTTATATCGTCTCTTTTTCATAAATAACTAAAAGCTAAGCTTTCGTCTCCCATATTATTTGTACCTTTGTCGCTCAAAATTGCGCACAAGATTGGTAACAAAGATTGCTTTTATAGGTGCCGGGAATGTTTCAACCGCTTTGGGATTGTATTTCAAACACAAAGGTTTTGAAATACAGGGCTACTATAGCCTAAACTTCAAAAGCGCCGAAAAAGCGGCACAACTCACCAATTCCCGCGCGTATTCGTCCATCGAGGAGTTACTGAACGCAAGTCAGATAATCTGGATTACAACTCCCGATGACCAAATAGAGCGCGTTGCTCGGCAAATTTCCGACCTTTCGGTCTCTCAAAAAAAAGACAAATTAGTTTTGCACGCCAGCGGCGCACTTTCGCGCGATGTTTTAGCTCCTTTAAAAGAGACAGGCTATCAAACGGCATGCGCGCATCCACTGTTGGCATTTTCCGATCCAATTTCGGCGCAAGAAAAATTAAAAGACGTTTGGTTTACGATTGAAAAAACGGACGAGGAGAATCACCAATTGACAGATTTGTTCCGTGCTTGCGGAAACCGGGTTATCTATATCGATTCCGATAAAAAAGCGCTATACCACACGGCAGCCTGCGTTCTTTCCAACTATTTGGTAACGTTATTGAATGCCTCGTATGAAATTTTTGAAAAAACGGGCATTCCGAAAAACGATGTTCAAAAAGCCACCGCTCCGCTATTGGAAAGCGTCATCGATAATCTGAAAAATAAAAATTGTAAAGAAGCACTCACCGGCCCCATTAAACGAAACGACGAAAATACAATCAAAATGCACATGAAAAGCCTCAATGCTTTCATGCCGGAGATGACGGAGTTGTACACGCTGTTGGGAAGGGAGACAATGAAGATGTTGGGAAGAAGTTCAACGTTTAAAGTTTAAAGTTTAAGGTTAAGTGCGGCAGTCGATATTTTACGTACTGTAACCCGCAACACGTAACACGTAACACGTAACACGTAACACGTAACACGTAACCCGTAACAAAAAAAATATGACACAAAAATTCACCGTAAAATCGTTTCAGGAAGCAAAAGATAACAAGCAAAAAATCAGTATGCTCACCGCTTACGATTATTCGATGGCCAAAATGGTGGACGAAGCCGGAATCGATTCCATTTTGGTAGGCGATTCGCTGGGAATGGTTTTTCAGGGACACGACTCCACGCTTCCGGTTACCGTGAACGAAATGATTTACCACACCAAAGTGGTTGCGCGAGGAGTGAAACGCGCGCTGGTAATTGCCGATATGCCTTTCCTGTCGTATCACATATCGAAAGAAGAGGCCGTGCGAAACGCGGGCAGACTAATTAAAGAAGGTGGCGCCGAAGCCGTAAAAGTTGAAGGCGGCGCGCTTTTCGAAGAGACAATCAGAGCCATTGTTGGCGCGCAAATTCCGGTAATGGGACACATTGGCTTAACACCGCAGTCGGTAAACGCTTTCGGAGGATTTAAAGTGCAGGGAAAAGACGCGCAAAGCGCAAAGAAGATATTAGAAGACGCGCGATTACTGGAAAAAGCCGGAGTTTTTGCCATCGTACTCGAATGCATTCCCGCCAAATTGGCGCAACTGATTACAGAATCCGTAAATATCCCCACAATCGGTATCGGCGCGGGAAAAGAGTGCGACGGGCAAGTTCTCGTGGTCAACGATATGCTGGGCATGTTCAGCGATTTTGTTCCCAAATTCGTAAAGCAATACGCGAAACTGAATACAGAAATCACATCGGCCATTCAAAACTACATTTCAGAATTGAAAGAAGGTAACTTCCCCACAGATAAACATACGTTTGATATGGATTCGGAAATTTTGGAGAAGCTGTATTAAAGTTCAACGTTTAAAGTTCACAACTGATTTTTATGATAATTACAACCATCAACGAGTTGAGAAAACACCTCGACAGTCACCGCCAATCGGGTAAAACCATCGGTTTGGTTCCCACCATGGGTTTTCTGCACGAAGGACATCTGTCGCTTATCCGCAAAGCTAAGTCAGAAAACGATATTGTTGTGGTAAGCGATTTTGTAAATCCCACGCAGTTCGCACCCAACGAAGACTTCGAATCGTATCCGCGCGATATTGCCCGCGACGAACAGCTTGCCACCGCGGCCGGCGCCGATGTTATTTTTCATCCTTCGGTAGAAGAGATGTATCCGCACGGAAGTTCTACATTTGTGGAAGTAGAAGGCGACATCACCCGCGTTCTCTGCGGAAAATCGCGTCCGTCGCACTTCAAAGGAGTTACAACCGTAGTAGCTATGCTTTTCAACATTGTGGAAGCGCAAAAAGCCTATTTCGGACAAAAAGACGCGCAACAAGTTGCCGTATTGCTGAAAATGGTGGCGGATTTACACATGAACATCGAACTGGTTGTCTGTCCCATTGTTAGGGAAAAAGACGGTCTGGCCATGAGTTCGCGCAACACCTACCTATCGGCAGAAGAACGCGCGCAGGCAGTAATTCTGAACAAAGCGTTATCCGAGGGGAAAATTGCTTTTGAAAATGGAGAAAACAATGTAGCAGAGCTAACCAAACTCATCAGCAATAAGATAAACGAAATGCCGCTTGCCGATATCGACTACGTGAGCGTGTATGAATATCCGTCGTTAAAAACGATTGAAACCATAAAAAGCAAAGCGCTTGCGGCAGTTGCCGTGAGGTTTGGCAAAACAAGACTAATAGACAACATAATTCTGGAAAAATAGATGCAATTAACATTACTAAAAACAAAACTCCACAAGGCAACCGTTACGGAAGCCAACCTCAATTACACGGGCAGCATCACCATCGATAAATCGTTGCTTGAACAAAGCGGAATATTAGTTTGGGAAAAAGTAAGCGTGGTAAACAACAACAATGGCGCACGATTTGAAACCTATGTAATTGAAGGCGAAGCAAACAGCGGAATTATATGTCTTAACGGTGCGGCAGCCCGATTGGTACAGCCGGGCGATAAAATAATCATTATGGCTTATGTTTCCATGTCGCCCGAAGAGGCGAAAGAACATAAACCCGATGTTTTTATTATGGACGAAAACAACCGAATTCAGGAAAGGATTTAACACTATGGTAAATATCGCGATTACAGCCGGCGGAACATCGGAAAACATTGATGGCGTGCGGAAATTGACCAACGTCAGCACCGGAAAATTAGGATGGGAATGTCTGAAAGCGGTTTTGCGTCATTTTCGCTCCGATTTTCAGGTGCATTATATTCTTACCGAAACGGCGTATCGCGAAGAGCTTGACGAACATGAACGTCCTTTTGTGAATTTTATCCCCGTTTCTGACGCCGAAAGTGTTTACCGTGCCGTAAACGAAATAACGAAAGAAAATAAAATCGATTATTTCATTCACTCCATGGCCATTTCCGACTTCACTTTTTCGTACGCCGCAAATGTTTATGAGCTGGCGCGCGAAATAAGCAGTTGGCGAACTCACGACGGCGCCGACGAAATAGCCGTGCGTGAGGTTCTCGAAAAGCCGATGAGCCGATACAGCGTTAACGAAAAAATATCGTCGGACGAAAACTTGGTGATGGGACTAAAACGCACGAAAAAAGTAATTCCGATAATAAAGCAAAACAATCCGAACACATTTTTAGTGGGGTTCAAACTACTGAGAGACGTATCGGAAAACGAGCTGATTGACGTAGCCAATCAACTGGCCGAAAAAAACGGATGCGATATGGTTTTTGCCAATCAACTGAATCGCATTGAGGAAAATAACCATAGCGGAATTTTACTCAAACGCGGCAATATTGTTGCTCGTCCGGTAGGGAAAAAAGAAATTGCGGAAGCTATTGTTAGGGAGATGAGACCCCTCTAAATCTCCCCGAAAGGAGAGACTAAAAAACTGTAATTTATAAAACAGAGCTAAAAAAAATGAATATCGATACAACTAACAATCACTCACAGTCAGCAAAGTCCCCTTTAGGGGATTCAGGGGTCAATATCGTTGTAGGCGTTTCCGGCGGAATTGCCTGTTACAAAGCGGTAGAGGTGGTAAACCAACTAAAAAAAGACGGATACAACGTAGAGGTGATAATGACAAAATCGGCTCAGGAATTTGTTACGCCGCTCACGTTTAAAACCATGACGCACAATCCGGTTATTACCGACATGTTTGACCCTGTGCGGGAGTGGGACACCAAACACATCGATTTGGCCAAAGCGGCCGACCTGTTTGTAATTGCTCCGGCCACGGCGAATATTATCGGTAAAATTGCTTCGGGAATTGCCGACGACATGCTTACCACCACCGTTATGGCAGCCCGATGCCCGATACTTATTTTCCCGGCAATGAACACCTATATGTACGAAAACCCTATTGTTCAGGACAATATCGCTAAACTTAAAAAACACGGCTACAATGTGTATGAAACGGCCGAGGGAGAACTTGCCTGCGGCGATTTCGGCAAAGGAAAGCTACTGCCTTGGGAGGAAATTGTGAAGATTATTGAAGAGTACAATACTGTATCAGAATAAAAAAAGGGGCGATGCGCCCCTTTTTCTATTTTTCTAAAAACCGGTTTTTACTATTTCACCGCATCTTTCAAATCTTTGACAGCTTTTTCAGCGCCTTCTTTTACGTTGGATGCAGCTTCGCTAACACCTTCTTTAAAGTTTTCCCAACCTTTTTCAACGCTGTTTTCCACTTTGTTGTAGGTTTTGTTTACGTCTTTTTTCAGTTGCTCCCAGTTTTCTTCGGTACTGTTCTGAATTTTATCGACTTCCACTTTAAACTCGTCTCTTTCTTTTTCCAAAGCCGCGATAGATTCTTCGTATTTCTTTTTGGCATCAGCAGAAAGTTCATCGGATTTACTTTTCACATCGGCCTTCAACTCATCAATTTTCTTGTTTAATTTGTCGATTTCAGCATTGGCGTCTGCCAGCGCTTTGTCTTTTTCGGCATACGTGTAAGCAGTAAAGTCTTTTACTTCTTTTTCAACTTTCTCAATTACCTCTTCAACCTGCTCCTTTACAGGCTCAGATTCCGATTTTTTTTGATTGGTGCATGAAGTCAGTGCAAAGGTAACGGCCAAAGCACTTACAAATGCGATTTTTGTTAAGTTTTTGATTTTCATAGCTTTTCTTTTTTATAATTTTAAACTTCTCTTATATAACAACATTAATTTCTGTTTGTTCAAAATGCTAAGGTTTTAGCATTTCCAAAAACGCTTTTTCATCGATGATTTTCACACCCAGTTTTCTAGCTTTTTCCAATTTGGCGGGTCCCATATTGTCGCCGGCAAGCACATAGGATGTGTTTTTCGATACCGAGCCGCTGTTTTTTCCGCCGTTTTGCAGAATCATGGCTTTGTACTCGTCGCGCGAATGCAACAGGAATGTGCCACTGATAACGATGGTCAGCCCGGCAAGTTTATCGGTTCGCGAAGCCAATGTTTCTTCGCTCAACGCGAATTGAAGCCCGTGGGCGCGAAGTCGTTGCACGAAATTCACGTACTGCTCATTTTCGAAATACGATTTTACGCTTTGCGCGATGCGGTCGCCAATTTCGTCAACCGATGTAAGCTGTTCAAGCGTTGCGGCTGCCAGCATATCGATATCGTGAAACGCCGACGCCAGCTTTTGCGCCACGGTTTCGCCCACAAACCGAATGCCGAGGGCAAACAAAACCCTTTCGTAGGGAACCGATTTACTTCCTTCGATGCTTTGCAGCAGGTTGTTGGCGCTTGTTTCGCCCCAACGTTCTAGCGTTGACAAGTCTTCGAATTTGAGCGCGTATAAATCGGCGGCGTCTTTTATCAGTCCTTTATCGTAAAGCGTAGCGATATTTTCGGGTCCGATGGTGATATTCATCGCTTTGCGCGTAACGAAATGCTCGATGCGCCCTTTTATCTGCGGCGGACATCCGTCGGAATTGGGGCAATAGTGCACGGCTTCATCTTCGTTGCGAACGAGGGGCGTACCGCAATCGGGACATCGCGTGGCAAAGCTCACTTTTTCGCCCAACAGGATACGGGCTTCTTTGTCCACGCCGGTGATTTTGGGAATAATTTCGCCGCCTTTTTCCACGTAAACCATATCGCCAATGTGCAAATCGAGGGCGGCAATGGCGTCTTCGTTGTAGAGCGACGCCCGCCTCACGGTGGTGCCGGAGAGTAAAACCGCGTCGAGATTAGCAACGGGCGTAACAGCGCCCGTGCGACCCACTTGATACGAGACCGACAGGAGACGGGTAATCGCCTGTTCGGCGTTGAATTTGTAGGCAATTGCCCATCGGGGAAACTTAGAGGTGGCACCAAGGTTGCGCTGCTGCGCCAGCGAATCCACTTTCAATACCACACCGTCGGTGGCGACGGGCAGGTTTTTACGCTCCGCGTCCCAATATTTCAGGAAATCGAAAACTTCCGGCAGCGCGGCGCATCGTTTTACCGATTTATCCACGGGCAAACCCCAGCCGCGCGCTAGTTGCATGTTCTCAAAATGACTGTCCGACGGCAGGTTTTCGCCGAGCAGGTAATACATACGCGCTTCCAATCGGCGCGAAGCAACCACCTTGGAATCCTGCATTTTGAGCGTTCCCGAAGCGGCGTTGCGCGGATTGGCAAACAGCGGTTCTTCCTGCGCTTCGCGCTCCCGATTGAGTTGGTCGAACACGTTCCATGGCAGCAGAATTTCGCCGCGCACTTCGAGGTATTCGGGGATATTTTCGCCCTGCAACACCAGCGGAATGTTTCGGATGGTGCGCACGTTGGCGGTAACATCGTCGCCCTGCTTGCCGTCGCCGCGCGTAATTGCCTGCGACAACCTACCCTTTTCGTAAACGAGCGAGATGGACGTACCGTCGAACTTCAATTCGCACACAATCTCAAAATCGCTGTTCAGCGTACGCTTAGCCCTGTTGTAGAAATCGGTTACTTCGCCCTCGGAATAGGTGTTTTGCAGCGAAAGCATGGGGTAGCGGTGCTGCACTTGCGTGAAGTTTTTGTTGATGTCGCTTCCCACGCGCACGGAGGGCGAGTTCGGGTCGTAAAATTCGGGGTGCCGCGCTTCCAAATCTGTGAGTTCGCGCATCAGTTTATCGAACTCGAAATCGGAAATCACAGGCTGCGACAACACGTAGTAGTTGTGGTTGTGTTGGTGCAGTTGTTTACGGAGGTTTTCAATAACCACCAAATCTCCTGAAGAGGAGTTGTTCGGCTGAGTATTATGGTCGGAAAATAAATCTTTCATTGAATTGTCTTTTATCTTGGTTCTTTGCTCCTGCTAATGAAATACCTTCATCCACGGAAAAAAAGTTTTCCTGTCGCTTTTTAATGAAAAATTATCTATCGATGCCGAAACGGTCAGCATCTGTTGAAACAACATCTCGCCTTCGGCAAAATGAAGGTTGCAATTGAAACGAACTTTTACCCGATTGGATTCTATTAAACGAATATACCACTCGCTCTCGGTATAAAACTTGGAACGAAGAAACTGTGTTCCCCAATACAAATCACCACCAAAAGTATCACCCAATCGATGGCGTACATCGCCTTTATAAAGCGTATTTCGAGTGCCTATTCCCCAATATTCGGCATCTGCTCGGGCAACAAAACCCACAGGTTTATAGAGGTCTTGTTCGAAACGGCGGTCGCGTTCGTATCCCAGCAAAGTTCCCGCAGCAATTAATCCTTTAAACCCGTCTTCTTTTTCGTACTCAAGCCCGACCATTGCCTGCATCTGCAGGTTTTCGCTTACGCCTTCGCCCAGCGTAGCAGGCCTAGTATTGGAGTAATGAAACATATACGATTGAAAATCGGCAAAAAATAATCCTTTCGCTATTTTTCCCGAAAGTCCCACGAAAAAATGTTCACGCTTAGTGGGGGTTGCATATCCCGTTCTGTCGAACCAAGCATTAAAAAAATTCCTGCCGCGACCGATTTGCCAAAATACGCCCTGCATCAAGGGAATAAAATTATTGACCGAATCCTTGAAAAAAAAGTTGTTGTAATTTCTCAATACTTCGCTACGCGGGAAAGAACCTGCTCGAAATAAAATATTGGGCGAATCGTATTGATAATACACGGTAACGTCCACTTTATCGATAGCGTTGTCCATCCCCGGAATTTTCAACAAGTTTACACCCGCATTCAGGGAATGTTTGTTGTTCCAAACAATGTTTCCCATCGGATTAAGCCAAATTCCGTTCATGGTTTCGGAATCGATAAAAGAAAATTTTTCGTATTCAGTATTATCGAAGAAATACTCCAAACTCACTTTCCATCCATACTCTTGCGCATAAACAGAAGTGCAAAAAATAACGGTGATAAAAAGAAGAAATTTTCGTTTCATATCGTTCGTTTTTCAATCGGTAAAGATAAACATAATTTGTGATTTTCAATTTGAGGATCTATGCTCAATCTCCAAATCCAAAGCCGTAAATCGCTATATCTTTTTATTCACCCACTTTTTGCTTCTCAAATAAAAAAGTGAGAAAATCAACAACTGTCCCCAGTAAACGTGCTCAGTAGTCCACGCCCAATTAACGGAGAGGCGAAGATAGACAATGATGAACCAGGTGTAAAAAATATATCCCGAAAGCGTAATTATTTCAAAAAACAAAGCCCTTTGAGTATTTCCGGTTCCCGAAACCGCACTAAACAGAACCGTGCCTACGGCATATAAAGGGAGCGAAGTCAACAACACGTAAAGCGGTGTTACCGTATCGTTGATAAGAGAAGCGTCGTTGGTGTAAATATGAATTATCAGCCGTGGCGCAACCGCTACAATAAGAATTATTATCAGCATAGAGAAAAAGCTGATAAAGGCAACTCGCTTTATAAGATTCAGCACCTCGTTTTGCCTTGCAGCGCCGATGGTATTGCTTACCATGGTGTTTACAGCCGAACCCAACGCGTGTGAAGGAATGGTGACAATGGTATATAAACTCCGCACGATATTAGTTACAGCCAAAGGACGTTCGCCCAAGTAGTTTTCGATAAACACAAAAAACATTAACCATGTTATGATGGAGAGCAAATACTGAAGCATCATATAAATGGAAATATCCAGCACTTTTTTCACTACCGACCACCTAAAGGAGACTTTCCTGAATCCGTATTTCACCGTATCAACCGTTTTCCGGGTGTAAACAATGAAAAACAACGTTGACGCCGCTTCGGCAATAACCGATGCAAGAGCAGCGCCTGCGATTCCCATTTCGGGCAGGCCGAAGTTTCCGAAAATCAGCCCGTAATCGAGAACTACGTTCACCACAGCCATGACCAGCGAATTTATTGTCAACACTCTGGTGCGGGCAATACCAATGTAAAATGCCCTGAACGTGCTGTTCGCAAAAGCAAAAACAAACCCGAAAACACGCCAGTCGAGATACTCGGAAACAGCTTCGCTTACGTTATCCGATTCAAACAAAACCATCAGTGAGTCGGTAAATCCGAGCTTGAAAACCGCAATCAACAAAATAGCCGGTATAAGCAGAAACAAAATTCCCTGAACAACTATCTCGCCTATTTTGTCAAAATTTTGTTCACCATTTCGTCTTCCAATCAGGATTTGCGCCCCCATACTGAATCCAAACCCGATTGTATAAATAGCAATGTAGATTATTCCCGCAAGCGCCGATGCACCCAATTCCACCTCTCCCACACGGCCGAGAAAAGCAGTATCTATCACCTGAATTATATTCTGCGTCATCAGACTGAGCAGAATTGGCAAACTTATTTTTACAACATGTTTATTGGAATACACAACAATTTCTGTCTAAATTCAATATCCGAAATTGACTGAAAACCGAATAAATCTGTGATTTTATTGGGTACAAATTTTCAGTCTGCAAAGCAACGAAAATTTTACGGATAAAAAAAGTGATACTCCAATTCATTTACTCTAAATATCGGGCTTACCATTATCGTAAACAACTGAAAATCTGATGCAAATAAAAAAGACACGAAAATATTTTGCGGTTATGCGGATTTTTTTTATTATCTTTGTAACGAATTTGAAGAAAATTAATTAAATGAGTCAAAAAAAAATTCTGTACATTACGCAGGAAATTTCCCCTTATTTGCCGGAAACACAAATTTCGCATATATCGAGATATTTACCTCAAGCCATTCAGGATAAGGGCCACGAAATTAGAACGTTTATGCCCAAGTTCGGGAATATCAACGAACGTAGGAACCAATTACACGAAGTTATCCGTTTATCCGGAATGAATCTGATTATCGACGATTCGGACCATTCGCTAATCATTAAAGTTGCCTCCATTCAATCGGCACGTATGCAGGTCTATTTTATCGATAACGACGATTTTTTTCAAAATCGCGAAACGTTAGTTGACGAAAACGGCGTGGAATACGATGACAACGATGAGCGGAGTATCTTTTTTATCCGAGGCGTATTGGAAACCATTAAAAAACTTCGCTGGGTTCCCGACATTATTCACTGTCATGGCTGGTTTACTGCGTTGGCACCTATCTACATCAAGAAAGGTTACAAAGACGACCCGTGCCTAAAAAACGCGAAAGTTATTTATTCTGTTTACGACGAAAACTTCGAAAAACCTTTCAATGAAAGTTTTTCAGAAAAACTTCGTTTCGACACCATCGGCGACAAGGAGATTGAGTACGTGAAAAATCGGGGAAAAATGGATTTTGTGAACCTCACAAAATTAGCTATCGATTATTCCGACGGCATCGTTCAGGGAAGTGAAAGCATTCACAAAGAGTTAGATAAATACATCAAAGATAAAAAGATTCCCTACTTGGGTTATATTTCCGACTTCGAGGAGAGCGTAGGAAAAATCGAAGAATTCTGCGATAAAATTGATGCCTAAATTCTCTTAAAAAAAATTATCCGACAAACATTTTTGTTGTCTCGATTGACAATTATCATTAAAAAAAACAAGAAAGCCCGTTAAGGGCTTTTTTTTCAGATATTTTTTTCAGATATTTGTCCTCCTAATTTTTTGAAACGAATGAAACTTCAAACCTTATACAAACTACTATTCATCGCCATTGTCACGGTTTTCGTCTCCTGCGTTGATACGTTGGATAAAATCGGATTCACCATACAACCGGAAAACGACAGGGTTTCGGTAGGTACCGACACGCTTGAATTATCATCGCGTACCGTACAAGTCGATTCCGTTTTCTCGAGAACCAAATATCCGATCTTAGGAGAATATATCGATCCGGTTTTCGGCACCGTCCGCTCTGAGTACGTGGGCGAGTTTTATAATTCCGAAAACCAGGCATTCAAAGATGGAGCCATAATCGATTCCGTTCGACTCACAGTTTCGTATTCATCCATCATCGGCGATTCTTTGGCGCCCATGAGGCTTGCTGTGTATAAGGTAAATAAAGAATTGCCTAAAAATCAGGACTACACAAACTTTGATCCCAAGACAAGGGCGGATATGTCTGCTCCTCTTGGCACTCAAATGTTTACGGGCAGAAACAATACATACCGAACCGAAACCTATTATTCGGGTACTACCACTCAAACGGTCAGAATTTACGAAATATTCACGAAATTACCGACATCAATCGGGCAATCGTTTTTGGATGAATATAAGAAACCCGATCACGGGGCGTTGAAAAACACCGATACTTTCAGAAAATTTTTCCCCGGCCTCTACATTACAACAAACTTCGGGAACAGTACTGTTTTGAACGTAAATCTGACATCGTTGAATGTGTTTTACAAGTATCTCGACCCAAAAGGCTCTTCTCAAAAAACAGATACGATTCGTACTTCAGAGTTTCGTTTGAACATTACCCCCGAAGTAACGCAAATCAATTATATCCAAAACAATAACGAACAACTGCTGGCGCCTAATGACAACGGTACTTTCATAAAAAGTCCTGCCGGAGTGAATACGGAAATCACTTTTCCCATTTCAAAGATTTACTCTGATCTGACAACGCGCTCACTGAATCAGGCACGATTTATGGTTTATGCACTTCCCGAAGCCAATCAGGATGAAAAAGTTAAGCTAAGTCCGCCCGATCATTTACTTTTGGTCAATAAAGATTCTTTGAAAGGGTTTTTCGAAAACAGGAAAATGCATGATAACGTAACCAGCTTTTATGCCTCTTTCAACAAAGAGACCTATTCCTACAACTTCGGAAATATCGCGGCGATGATAAACTATTACAAACGACAAAAGAAAGAGGCTTTTGACCTCATCTATTATTTGGTGCCGGTAGATATTACATTTAGCACTTCGGGCGGCTCTTATTATTCTCAGCCAACCACAACGCCTACGGCTATATATAATCAAATGAAACCGTCGGCTGCCATGTTGGAGAATAAACCGGAAAAACTGAAACTGGATATTATTTACAGTTCGTTTTAGAAAAAAGCCAAGATACAAGCTAAAAGACGGCGGGCTGCAAGTTTTCACTTGCAGCCCGCCGTCTTTTGGCCTTATAGCCTATATGGGTTGGCGCTTTATCAAAACAGAAACCCTTGCTCATCTACTCTTTTCCGCCCCAAATGCCGATAGGCCAGTTCGGTGGCTTCGCGTCCGCGCGGGGTGCGTTTTAGAAATCCTTCTTTGATGAGAAACGGCTCGTAGACCTCCTCGATGGTTCCCGCGTCATCGCCCACGGCGGTGGCAATGGTGGTAATGCCCACCGGGCCGCCTTTGAATTTGTCGATAATGGTGAGCAGGATTTTATTGTCTATTTCGTCCAGACCGTAACGGTCGATATTGAGCGCTTCGAGAGCGTACGCCGAAATGGCTTTGTCTATCTTCCCCGAACCTTTTACCTGCGCGAAATCTCGCACACGACGCAACAACGCGTTGGCGATACGCGGCGTACCTCGGCTGCGCGAAGCAATTTCCTGCGCGGCGTTATGCGCGCACGGTACGTCCAGGATATTGGCGGAACGGAGAATAATTCCCGTCAGGGTATCGGCGTCGTAATATTCCAAATGAAGATTTATGCCGAAACGGGCGCGCAACGGACTTGTGAGCAGTCCGCTTCGGGTGGTGGCGCCAATGAGCGTAAACGGATTCAAATCGATTTGAATGGAACGCGCGCTGGGACCTTTATCAATCATTATATCAATGCGATAATCTTCCATAGCACTGTACAGATATTCCTCAACAATGGGAGAAAGGCGGTGAATTTCGTCGATAAACAGCACATCGTTGGGTTCCAGCGAGGTGAGAATGCCCGCTAAATCGCCGGGTTTATCCAGCACCGGACCCGATGTTACTTTAAAACCCACGCTCAGCTCGTTGGCAATGATGTTGGAAAGGGTGGTTTTTCCCAATCCGGGCGGGCCGTGCAGCAGCACGTGGTCGAGCGATTCGCCGCGCATACGCGCCGCGCTGACAAATATTTTCAGGTTTTCCACAATCTTCTCCTGTCCGCTGAACGCGCCAAAAGAAATAGGACGCAATGCGGTTTCAAACTCGCGTTCGGTGTCTTGAAAACCCTCTTGATTTCGTATATCGAATGAATCTTGTTCTTGCATAATTTGTGGTACAAAAATAGCGATTTATTGCGAATAATTGAAAAAGATTGTATAACTTTGTTTTATAAGCAGTTTAAAATATGGGCGTTTTAAAATTTACAACCAAAATATCCAAGAGTGGCACTATTCAGCTTCCTCCACACTCTTCACTCTATAATCAGGAAGTAGATATCATCATTATGCCCAAATCTCGAAACAGAAAAGCTAAAAAGACAAATGCCGCCGAGTTTGTCCGTAAATGGGCAGGGTTTTTAAAAAATTCTGATACGGAAGATGCTAAATTTGCATACCTTAGCGAGAAATACCAATGAAAAAAGTTCTTTTCGATACTAATATTATTCTTGATGTTGCTTTGAAAAGAGACCCGTATTTTGAAAGCGCAATGCAGCTCTTCAATCTAATTGATCACAACATAATATCTGCAAGCATCACAGCGTCAACCATTACCGACATTTACTACATCTCTAAAAAAGAGAAAGGACACGCAATTGCCATTCAATTCATTAGCAACATCATAGAAATTGTAGATGTATTAGGAATAGACAAAAGTATTATTGAAAATGCTCTTATCGCAAATTTCAAAGACTTTGAAGATGCGATTCAGGTTTCATCTGCTGAAATGAATGATGTGAATGCAATTATTACTCGAAATAAAAAAGATTTCGAATCGGCCCAAGTAAGCATTTATACTCCCAATGAGTTCTTGGGTCAATTTTCTGGTCGCTAAAACTGTCCTTTCAACGCCTCAATATTTCTTTTCAATCCCGCCAATTTTGCCCTTTTCACCGCCGATTTTCGGAAAATTTGGCGATAGGTTTCTTCGTTCATCTCTTTCAGCTTCTCAAAATCGAGCGAAAGAAATTCGGGGGAAGGGGTAAACTCCGGCGTGTTGTGCGGGCGCGCATAGCGGTTCCACGGACACACTTTTTGGCAAATATCGCATCCGTAAACGTTATTATTCAGCAGAGGAGCAATTTCGGACGAAATATCGCCTTTGTTCTCAATGGTTTGATACGATATGCATTTGCGGGCGTTGAGCCAATGCGGTTTTTCGAGCGCGCCCGTGGGACAGGCGTCCAAACATCGGCGGCAATTTCCGCAGTTTAGGTTGATAGGCGAATCGTAATCCAATTCCAAATCGATAATCAACTCGCCGAGAAAGAAATAGGAACCTTTTCGAGGAATAATCAACAACGTGTTTTTACCGATAAAACCCAATCCGGCCTGCGCCGCCCAAGAGCGTTCCAACACAGGCGCGGAATCGGAAAATGCGCGTCCCGAAGCATCAGGAAAACGAAGTTTTATGAAATCGTGCAACCGATGCAGTTTTCCGCGCACAACATCGTGATAATCTTCGCCATAAGCGTAATAGGCGAATTGAGGAACGTTTTCGGGCAGTTTTTCGTGCGGATAATAGTTGAGCGCGACGGAAATAACGGATTTGGCGCCATCAACCAACAAACGCGGGTCAATCCGCTTATCGATATTTCGCTCCAAATAACCCATATCGGCGTGGCAATTTTCCGAAATCCACTGTAAATAACGGGCTTCCTCGCCGCTGTTATCGGCACGACAAATACCGCACGCATCGAAACCGAGCGCGAGGGCATGCTGTTTTATCTCTTCGGAGAATGTCATTAGGACGTGGAAATTTATGCCAAAGATACATTTTTTCGATGGATGATGAACAAAGGAACGTGTTTAAACCTTGACTCTTCGGTTCTTTTGTCTGAAAAATTACGTACTTTTGCAAAAACAATCCGCCACATGGCTCATTCCGAACTGAAAACAAAAACCGTATCGTCGCTTTTTTGGAGCTTTTTCGATAAATTCGGGCAGCAGATTCTCAATTTCGCGAGTATGCTCATCCTGATGAATATCGTTTCCACAGACGATTACGGGTTAATTGGTTCGCTGGCGGTTTTTATCGCGTTCTCGTCCATACTTATCGACAGCGGTTTCGGGCGCGCGTTGCTCAACCGCAAAAACCTGACCGAAAGCGACTATTCCACCGTTTTTTATTTCAATATTTCGCTGGGAATCGCCCTCTACCTGCTCTTCTTTTTTACCGCTCCGGCGCTGGGAACGCTTTTTCACGCGCCCGCCATTGTGGGTGTTGCGCGCATACTTTTTTTATCGCTTATCCTTAACGCTTTCGGGCTGATTCATCAAACACTGCTCATCAAAAAAGCCGATTTTAAGGGAGTAACCAAAGTGAATATGGCGGCGCTGTTTCTCGCCGATGTAATTGCCGTGCTGATGGCTGTTTTCGGATGCGGCGTATGGGCGTTGGTGGCGCAAATTGTTTTGTACGCGCTGTTTCGGACGGTTTTTATTTGGATTTATTCACCGTGGCGACCAAAAACCGGATTCAGCCGAGTGAGTCTCTCTGCTTTTTTCGCGTTCAGCCACAAACTGCTTTTTTCGGGGATGATTTCCACCACCGTCAACAACATTTACCCGAGTCTTATCGCGGCGTTTTATCCGATGAGCCAAGTGGCGTTTTTCAATCAGGCAAAAAAGTATCAAGACATTCCGTTTCTCACGCTGTCAAACACTTTTCGCTCCGTGGCAATGCTGATTTTGTCGGAAATTAACGAACAGACCGAACGGCTGAAACGGGTGATGAGCAAAACGATGAAGTCGATCGCTTTTGTGTCGTTTCCCATTGGATTTATGATGATTGCCGTTGCCGAACCGATGTTTTTTCTCCTGTTCAGAGAGAAGTGGCTGCCCGCCGTTCCCTATTTTCAGATTCTGACGTTTGCGGGGATGATTTCGCCTTTTATCTTTATTTTCAACGAGTTGTTTATCGCCAAAGAGAGTTCCCGATACTTTTTGGGACTTGAAATTGTGAAAGGCATTCTGCTCATCGCGCTTATCGCCGTCATGTTTCCGCACGGAATCAAGGCGTTAGCCGTAAGTTGGATAATTTATATGGCGGTTACGCTGCTTATTTCCGCCGTTTTATCGGGAAAGCTTATCCGATATTCACTGGTCGATTTGCTGAAAGATATTGCGCCATACCTGCTGTTGTCTGCTGTGTGCGCGGGTATATCGTTTTTGGTTGTTGGCAAAATAGAGAATAACATTCTGTATATCGCACTTTTTCTGACACTTACGGCTGTTTTATATATTTTTTCGTGTAAACTTCTTAAGCTCGAAATGTTGAAAGAGATTGAAAACTGGTTCCATTCTAAAAGAAAAAAACTCCGATGAGAGATACACTTCTATATCTGAAATTCGCTGTGCAATATGCACTGAGCAACAAAACGTTATCGCACATAAAACAGTTTCGCCGGTGGTATGCCGATAAACATTCGGGCGAGAGCACTCTTTCGTTGCAAGTGCCGTGGATGACGTATGACGCCATCGATTTTCTCTCGAAAATCTGCACTCCCGAAATGGTGGTTTTTGAGTGGGGTTCGGGCGGTTCCACGCTCTTTTTCGCCCGACATTGCCAACACGTTACTAGTGTGGAACACAACCAACAGTGGATGAGCTTTCTGCGCGAAAAACTACAAGAATTATCGGTTAACAATGTGGATTACAGGGAAATTCCGGGCGAAAAAGTTGCCGATTGGCAGGAGAGAAAATACCAAAACGCAACCGATTTTATTTCAACGGACGCGCAATCCGTCGGGCTTTCGTACGAAAAATATGTAAAAGCCATCGACACGTTTCCCGCCAATCATTTCGATATGGTTATTGTGGACGGACGGACACGAAATTGCTGCATCAAGCGGGCAATTCCGCACCTCAAAAAAGGCGGTTATTTGGTTGTGGACAACTCCGACCGAAAATATTACCTCGCCGGTTTCCCCGAACTAAACGACGCATCGCGCTGGCAAAAAACGGAATTTGAGGGTCCGGTATTTTTTCAGCACGCGTTTTCGAAAACTTCGTTTTTTAGGAAAGTGTGAGAAAATGGTTTAGGCGCAATGCACAAAAGTTATTTACTAAGCAATCTTTCTACCTCATTTTTAAGAGTAGGCAGATGATTAATTACAATTCCCCAGATTTGTACATTTTCAATCTCATCGTAACCGTGAATTATTTTGTTCCGCGCATCCACAATACGTCGTGAATTTGTAATCCGTATTTCGGGATGAGCTTTGAGCAATTTGTTTACAGCTTCACCAATTATTTCGATATTCCGTTCCACGGCATGTTGCAACATTTGACTCTCCGAATAAAAATCGAACTCCTTTTTTTCACCTAAATAACTTTCAATATTATTTATGGAAGTAAGAATATCGAAAAGCAATTTTTTAACTCTATTATCCATAAATCAACGTTTTAGTTTGGTTTACTTCTTCAATAAAGTAGGGGTTTTTCAGCGAATTTTCTGTCAAAAGGTCGATTTCTCGGTTAAAAAGTTCGCGCAGGGAGTCGTGCAAGTCCCACCAAAGAGTACCTTTTTCACTGGGAGATAAATTCTTTTCAAACTGAATCAAAAAATCAATATCGCTCTCGTTGTTAAAATTATCATTTAGCACAGAGCCAAAAACGTAAGCTTTTTCGATTTTATGTTTCTTGAAAATTTCATCAAGTGCGGCTCTTTGATTTAGAATTTGTTTGTCAATCATAATAAAACCCGTTTTACAACATCGCTTTCTGCAATGTTTCTTTAATAAAACTGTTTAAACTCTCGCCCCGTTTTTTGGCTTGTATGGCAATGTTTTTGTGCAATTCGGTGCCAATGCGAATATTCAATGTCCCACTAAACGGTTTTTGAGGCTGAACACCTTCTTGTTCGCAATCAAAAAGATAATCGTCGATGCATTCCTTAAAATCATTTTCCAAATCTTCAAAAGTGTTCCCTTCGTATGAGAAAAAATGGGTAATACCCAAAACGCGTCCGTGAAAACATTTATCGGGGATGCTGAATTCTACCGTTCCGGAATACCCTTTATACTCCAATGTGTCGATATTTACTTTTTTCATATTGCTCAGATTTTAATCAAATTACATTCTAAAAGTAATAGTTTAATGTCATTCAATTGATACATTTTCAGAATATTTGAAGGATGCGGTTTGTGCATTTTAAATTCCTTATTCAATTTTTCATTTCTGAATCTATTAACCCGACGGTAATTATTTAATATTTCAGGCTGCATATTGAATATCTTTAT
>CAZKZB010000036.1:0-32453 GCA_964557135.1 uncultured Petrimonas sp.
CGCCAGGTACCTCAAAAAAAAGTCCGAACATTTCAATCTGTTCGGGCTTTTTTTAATTAAAAAATTCTTCATTACAATCCTTTAATCACCAACAGCGGTGTATCGGAGTGGAAGAGCATTCTGCGCGCGATGCCCGGATTGAAAATACGGGCAAACAATCCTCTTCGCGAGCTTGACATGGCAATCATATCAATTTTATATTCCTTCACGAACTCTTCAAGTACAACTTCTAATTGCTTGTCGCGGTCAATTACTTTATAATCAATATTGAGATCGGGATATTGCTCCTCTAAGTATTTTTGAGTTCCCGAAAGTTTAATCTCATCCCAAACATCTTCCTTCTTGGCCATGTGAGTCAGGAAAATCTTTATAGAATAAGGTTTTATAAAGTTCATCATAACATCGAAAGCCTTAAATTCACGTTCCCTGAAGTTGGTTAGGAAAAGAATGTTCTTCATCTGAGAAATATCCTGGTCTTTGGAGTTTTCGGGAATAGCGAAAATCGGTGTTCTACAACCATCGATTACTTCGGCTGTAACACTACCAATCAAATCGAGGTCTTTAGCATTGCTGCCTCGGGTGCCCATTACGATAGCACGCGGACGATGCTTCCTGGAGTAGGAGATGATTTCTTCTTCGGGAAGTCCTTCTATCAACATATGAGTGAATTTCACATTGGGAAACTCCTTATCAGCAATTCGCTGGTTGATGTTCTTCAGCAACTCCTCCATCTGCGTTTCCACCTTATTTTTGATGTCTTTGTAGAGATCCCTATCGGAAGGTTGAACAGAAAAAGAATCCCCGAAGGGTATGACCATGGGATAGTATGGTGTATAGAACGAGTGAATGAGCTTCACATCACAACCTATATCGAAAGCGAGGTTAAATCCGAACTCACAGGTTTTCATCGTATAGTTCGAAAAATCGACAGGAACTAACACTTCGTTTTTTATTTTTACTTTATCAAGATCTTCCATCGACTCAACGTGGGATGTAAAATCTACCTGTTCGATAATCGTAAGTGCCTTCGGTAAGTCGCTTTCGTTTATTCTAACACGAACGTTCCCGGGAACAGACGGCTGAATTATACTTACTCCGTGAATAACGGCCGGAATACCTTCCGATTCGAGTATTGACTTCAGGATCACCGCTTTCTCGTATGAATGAATCGCAACAGTTACTAATTTTTGTTCGGTATTGTCTGGTTTTTTATCGTCTTTTTCCATGTTCTTATCGTTAAAATAATTTTTCTACAATCGAAAGAAAAAACCCAATACTTGCCTTCAATTTCATCAAATATTGGGTTTTGTCTCTCAGAATAACTTAAATACTATCCTCTTCATCAATAGGTACCGTCTGGTAAACAGGATAATCTTCAAGTCCCAATATTGATAGCGCTTTATCGAATATTGTAGAGTCATCTAAAACAACTATACCTCCATCGGGCCCGGGTTCGATGTGAACGCCGATGCTTTTGCCTTCTCTGTAATTGTATCCACCAAAATAGTTTCTTACGGTATCCGGTTTTAGTCCCAGTTCTTCAGCTATCCGGTGGATACTACCGTCGGGGAGTTTGTCTTTCAATGCTCTTAATTCGTTAAAAGTGAGAGTTCTTGCCATGGCTTTTTAATTTTTTATGATTCATAAATCTTGTTAGTAAATTATGCCCTAAACTTACACAATATTTCAGATAACACCAATTATTTTCATTGAAAAATTACGAAAATGCTGCTTTTATCTTCTTAACAAACTTCAATGCGGTAAAGTTGACAAAAAAGAACTAAAAATTATGATTAAAACTATATATGCCGATATGACTATACCGACAAATTGTCCGTGTTGGGCAGAATATGGAGAGAGATTTCTCTTGTAGTAATACGAAACTTGATAGAACCGACCGCGAATCCATGAATAAAGGATGTACATAAGCCACCCGATCAATGAGCCTACAATAATTCCGCCAACTATGTCCGAAATAAAATGTACGCCGAGGTAGATTCTCGAATAGCTGTTCAGGGCTGCCCATATCAGGGCGGGAACGGTAACCCATCGGTTTCTGAAAATAAGTGATAAGAATACTGCAAGCCCGAAACTATTGGTGGCGTGCCCCGATATAAAGCTGAAACCACCACCTCGATAACCATTTACCATATCCACCAAATCCTTGAAATCGGGATGATTGGTGGGACGAAATCGCTCAAAAAAAGGTTTGAATAGTCCGGAGGAAACTTGGTCACATACCACGATAACCAGAATAAAGAAAACCGATGCTAAAATGCCCTCTCTTCGTGGCATTTTGAAGAAAAACATCACCACCAAGAACAGCCACAATAAAATCCAAACGTACCTGCCGGTAAAAGTCCAAAAAATGTTGTCCAACAGTACTGAATTACTCCCGTTTAAAGCAAAAAACAAGTCTCTTTCAAGCGGTAATAAATTTTCTACGACTTCTTTCATTTGTTTATAATTTTAGAACCAAGACATTAGAATCAAGACTTTTGCGTTAGATTGTTCTATAGTGTGCTTTTGTATAAGCGGCGAGTTATTATTTTCACTTTCTTTACTACAAGAGCACTCTCTGTGTCCAATTTTCTGTTTCGGCAATGGATGTATCTATATAATTGATTATTATCTTTAGTCTATCTATCTTGACTCTTAATTATTCAAATAATTTCAACATTTTCTTTCGATGTCCAGCCCACGCTACCGTTGGCAATTTCTATTTCAATCCAGTTTCCGTCGGTTTTGTTGAGTTTCACTTTGGTTCCTTCGTGTAATCGGAAAAGTTCTTGGCTGTTGGCATCGGGCGATGTCATTATTGATGCCGATGCTGCCATAACTATTCCAGTGTTTCGATTGATGCGGCTGTTTTTCTGACTGAATGCACACGCGTTGGCCACAAACACAAGAACAAAAATAACAATTCCCGTGTAGAATACGGTTTTCCTAATCCACATTCTTCTGACGAAAAGAAATACTGCGATGCAAGTCAGAAACGCGATAAAAAGTGCAATGGCGATGTTCGCCCATGTGTTGGAGTTAAACAGATTTTTGAAGCCGTTTACCCAGTTTGTCAGGAAAAAACTATCGGATGTGTCAATTTTATCTTCTATGCGTGTACGCGCAAAACGAAGGTTGTGGCGGATATCACTGTCGCCGGGATTGAGCAGCAGTGCCCTTTCGTAGTTCAAAATGGCTTTGGCCGTTTCACCGTTTCTGAAATAGGCATTTCCCAGATTATAATAAATTTCTGCCGACTCTTTTCCTTCCGACACGTTTTGTGCCACCACCTGTTCGTAAAGCTGAATGCTTTTCACGTAATCTTCGGCACGATAGGCTTCCGAAGCCAATTCAACGGTGCTTTGTGCGAAAGACAAAGTAGCATAACAAAACAAAACAAGAATGGATATGTATTTGAATCTTCTCATAATAAGTCAAATTTTATTGATAATATTCGCTTCGTTCTCGACAATATGCTTCACGATAAAGTGATGACGCTCAAATTATTTATCGCCACGAAGCGGTATTGTCATTTCAGTGAAATTTATCTTGCGATGCCGCCCATTACTTTCTTTTCAATTTGCTCTCCATTTCGCCAATGGCGTCAACGGTTTCGTTGTACAACTTGTCCATGGCAGCATCACTTTCAGCAGGAGCGTAGCGAGCAAACTCACACGTGTCGAGAATTTGCATAAACCTACCGATTAATTCATTGCCGATTCCGTAATCGGACAACTCTTTTTCGATATTGTCTTTCGTAAGATCAGCCACAGGAATCAACAGTTTATCGCTAAAGTAGCCCCAGAGCGCACGCAGTACCTCGTCGTAAAACTTCTCTTTGTTGTGTACTTTCAGGAACTTTTCCGCCACTTTCAACCTCTTGATAGCCATTTTATTGGCTTTTTTGGTTCGCATCAGTGCCACGTTGGCGTTTTCTTTGGCAATTTTACGATTGAACAGGTAAAAAACAATCAACAAGATAAGTGGAATCAAGTACCACAGCCAATATACCGGCGAGCCGACGAAGAAACTGTTTTTATAGTAATATTGCGGTTCTCCGGTTTTCAAAAAACGAATATCCTGCTCAACACGTACATTCTGCTGATTAACATAACTACTTGTCGTTGCTTTACTCGGATCGCCTTTGGCTATTTGCAGCGTATATTCGGGCGACTTGACGGTTTTGTATGAATTGCTGTTTAAATCGAAATACGAGAACTCAATGGGCGGAATGTTGTAATTGCCTTCGTAGCGCGGGATAGCAAGATATTCTATCGTTCGCGAACCGGTCAGTCCGTTTGTTGTAACCTGAAAATTATTGTTTACCGTTGGATCGTAAACCTCGAAATTAGTGGGAAATTTCACTTCCGGATTCTGAATAAGCTTCAGATTTCCGGTTCCCGATATTTTTACCGAAACGGTAATCGGTTCATTGGCACGGGTTTGTTGCGTGCTGATTGTCGGACTAAAAGTAAACATCCCAACGGCGTTGGAATAACTGAGCGGTTTTCCAGCCGGCAAAGCCTTTACATTAATGTTCAACGGATTGGTAACCAATGCTTTTTTTACATCAGCCATTACTTCCTGCGTACCAAAGAAAGTGCTGACTCTTTTTCCGGAAGGAACCGAAAACACCATTTCCAACCGCCCCGACGGAATGGTAATTTTGCCCGAACGCTGGGGAAACAACAGTGTCTTTTTTAAATCGGCCGTGTAGTAGTTCCGCCCGTTGTATCGCTCCATTTGCAATTGCTGATTGGATGCAATGGGAACTTCTTCCACCATAAATCCTTCGAACTCGGGGAATTCAATCCGGCCTAAATCGGTAATATTCAGCGTGGTATATAATCGGAAAGTTACTGTAAAACCTTCCTGTTCATACACATTGTTTTTCGAAACAATGGCACGGATAAAAGCATCGTTGGCGCTGACAGTAGCGCTCGGTGCAGTGGCAGATCCTGAATCTGAACTGCCGGAAGTTCCTCCTCGACGGCTTTCAGCCGCTTTATCGGGGGGAAGTACTTTTATCGTGAGTGAGTTGGAGCGGTAGTTACTGCCATCAACGGTAATGGAAGCCGGCTCAATGGTGAACGTTCCCTCTTCGGGAGCAATTATAATATAGGTGTATGTAACCGAACTTTCCGATGTGGTTTTTCCGTTTACGGTTTGCTGGCTGAAACTGCGCGATGTGGATGGCCCGAATAGTACTTCAAAGCCTTTCAAGTCGGGCAACCGAAGGTCTTTTCCTTCTTGATTGAGCGTGTAGCTTAACCTGAACTGCTCTCCTTTTACTACTCCGTTCGGCGCTGATGCACGAAAAGTTACTTGCGCCTGCAGTCCGGCTGTTCCGGTCAAAAGTAAGACCAGAAAAAGGAATGTTGTTTTATATTTTTGTAAAAAACTTATCATTAACTAATTGAATACTCAAATTGTTCTACTATTAAAAATAGATGCTTCCTGTCGTCAGCATGACAAAGAACTAAATGTCTCATCAATATGTCATTCTGATCGCAGTGAAGAATATAGAAATCGTAAATCTAAAATCGTCACTCGCAAATACGTCGTTACCAATCCCTGTTTCTCCTCCTGTTATCATCCGCTTTTTGCTTCCGTTCCTCAGCTTTTATCTTGTTCACCTTTTCTTGTGTTTCGCGTTCATCCTGCTCGATAGCCTGTAACAACTGGCGAGCATTATCACGCGACATTTGCTCGGGCTCTTGCGGTTCTTCGGGTTTCTTGGGTTGATCCTGCGGGTTTTGAGGTTGCTCTTGCTGATTCGGATCTTGCTGTTGGTCTTGCTGATCCTGTTGTTGTTCTTGTTCCTGGTCCTGAATCATTTTCTGCACAACTGCCAGGTTATAACGCGTTTCGTCATCCTCGGGATTTATGCGGAGCGCCATTTTGTATGCTTCCATTGATTTTTCCAACTCTTTTTTCTGCAACATCGAGTTTCCGATATTGTGCCAAGCAGCCGATATTTTCTTTGGATTTTCTTTCTCCAACGCCAAAAACTGATTGTATGCCTCAACCGATTTATCCCACTCTTTTTGTCGATACAATGTGTTGCCTGCGTTGTAATTAGCTTCCGGCGAAGTCGGGTTTTCTGTCAACGCATCGTTGAAAAACGTAAACGCTTCCGAAAATTTCTGTTGGCGATATGCCTTATTGCCTTTTCGAACATTCTTGCGCACATCTTTTTGAGCCGACAATGTTGCAGAAAAAACAATCATCAACAATAACAAGCTATATTTCAATATGTTCAGTTTCATTTGTTTATAGATTAGTACCAAGACTGTTTGACTACTAACTACAGTCGTCGGTCGCCGGTCTCTTCACTTAAATAGACGTACGTTTTTGAATAACGGGTTTTTCTTGTCGTAAATTAAAAATTCCACAATCAGGATAATCAACAAAATCCAAGCAAAGAACGGGAATTTCTCGTCGTATTCCGAATAGGATAGGCTGGTTGTCTTTTTGGTTTCCAACTCGTTCAATTCTGTTTCCAAAGCTCGGATGGCAGAATTGGAATTATCTGCCTGTACGTACAATCCTTTGCCGTTTTGAGCAATTTCCTGCGCCATTTGTTCGTTCAATCGCGACACAACTACCTGTCCGTCACTATCGGTTTTGTAATTGTTACTGTATTCCGATTCGGGAATAGGTGTCCCTTCTACCGAACCAATACCGATAACGTTAACCATAATTCCGGCATCGGAAGCTCTTTTGGCAGCTACGTTGGCGCTCCCTTCGTGGTCTTCACCGTCGGTAATAAGAATAATGGCTTTGTCCACGTCTTGGTCGCTCGAAAACGAGCTAACTCCCAGAGTGATAGCTTCGCCAATAGCTGTTCCTTGCACGGGAACCAAGCTTGGATCGATGGTGTTCAAAAACAACTTTGCCGATTGTGTATCGGACGTGAGCGGCATTTGCACATAAGCCTCTCCGGCAAAGACAATGAGTGCCACTTTATCGTTCTTGCGAACATCTATAAGACGCGACAAAATTTGCTTTGCCCGCGACAACCTGTCGGGCGAAACGTCACGCGCCAGCATCGAGTTGGACACATCTATGGCTATTACCAATTCTATTCCCTCACGCTCAACGTTTTCAACCTTGGTACCAAACTGCGGACGAGCAATCATGAATATTCCGGTGCAAAGCGCGGCAAAAATCAACCAAAATTTCAGATACGAACGCTTAAGGGATAGTTCGGGCATCATTTTTTTTATGGTATCGAGCACACCGAGCTTCTTCACATCGTTTCGTTTTCTGATGTTCAGGTAAATGTAAAGCGCCACCAAAAACGGCATGGCGATAAACAAATAAAGATATTCCGGATTTGCGAATTTAAACATAACCCCTAATCCCCTAAAGGGGACTATAATTAGACTTTTTATGAACTTTTATAGGCATTATAAATGAAATAAAAGCTTTAAATTATTTTAAACATTAAATTATCCGCAACCCGCAGCGTCCCCGTTAGGGGATTTAGGGGGCTTACGGTATATTCCTCAACCACGTTCTTCTCAATATCAATTCCGCGAGAATCAAGCCCAACGCAAGCAGGGCGAAAGGCAGAAACAGCTCCTGTTTACGGGTAACGTTTTGCACGCTGATTAAGTATTTTTCCAAATCATCAATTTCGTTGTACACGCCGCGAAGCCCTTCGGTATCTTCGGCGCGAAAATATTTACCTCCCGTCATATTGGCTATTTCTGTCAACACACGCTCATCTATGTCCACCGGCATGTTTTGCAGGCGCATCCCAAAAGGCGTTTGTACCGGTGTTGGAGCCATTCCTTTTGTGCCGGCACCGATGGTATAAACCCGGATGCCGTAGCTTTGAGCTAAGTCGGCGGCCGTGAGCGGTGCAATCTGTCCGCGATTGTTGGAACCGTCGGTCAGCAAAATTACCACCTTCGATTTGGATTCACTGTCTTTCAGCCGATTTACCGCGTTTGCCAATCCCAATCCAATAGCCGTTCCATCCTCAATAAGCCCGAAATCGATACCGTTGAGTAGGTTCAGCAGCACTTTATGGTCAGTGGTCATGGGACACTGGGTAAAGCTTTCGCCGGCAAAAATTACTAATCCGATATTATCGTTTTTCCGGTCGGTGATAAATTCGGCAGCTACCTTTTTGGCGGCTTCTAACCGATTTGGTTGCAAGTCCTGTGCCAGCATTGAGCCGGATACGTCAAGCGCCAGCACAATATCGATTCCTTGTGTTTCGGATTCCTCCCAACTATCCACCGCCTGCGGACGGGCAATAACGATGATAATTAATGCCAGCGCAATCATCCTCAAGGCAAACGGAAGATGGCGCAGGTATGTTTTTAATCCTTTGTTTTTTCCGCTGAAAGCGTTGGTGGAAGCCAACTTGAACGATGCCTGCATTTTAGACATGCGAATGATGTACCAAGCGATAAGCGGAGCAATTATCAGCAGCAGATAGAGATATGTAGGGTTTGCAAATTGCATTTGTTAGCGTTAAGCGTTGGGCATAGAGCTTTGAGCACTGAGTCCGACAGCCACTTGTAATTTGTAATTATTAATTAGTAATTTCTATTTCCATTTCCTTTTTATCCGGCAACGGGTCGGGTTCGCGCGTTTGGTTGACAAAGAAATAAGCGTTCATCAAACTCAAATCGTTTTCATCTGCATACGGCTTATGTTTCGCGAACTTCACCATATCGGCAACCGAAAGAATTTGCACCAAATTATTGTACACCGACTCGTCTTCCGATTTCTTTCTTATCTCCGTCAGAATCTCACCGGAAGTCATTTCCATGGCGTTCATTCTGTACCGTTCAAACATATATATACGTAAAATATCGGTAATCTTCGTGTAATATTCTTTCTCCCTGCCCTGCTGCCAGATTTTTTCGGTCTTGAGTTTATCCAATCCTTGAATAGCACGAACGTGTGGCGGCAGCACCACCGGCGGAGTAAAGAAATAACCTTTTTTCTTCTTGCGAAGAACGAGAATTATTATCAGGGCAATAATGGCCAAAAGAAGGATAAATCCGAGCACAATCCACAACAGCCATAAGTAGTCCGTCCACACGAAGGGCGGTTTTTGCAGCGGCTTTATATCGTTAAGCTGAAGCTGATGAAAATCGATGGAGTCGGTTTGTCCTGTATTCAGTTTTTCTAAATACGCCACGGTAGAATCTTTCAGCACGGGTGATGTGACTTTCAATCCGAAAGAGTTGGAGAATATGGTATCGGTTCCGTCGAAAATAGGAATGTTCGGAATGTAATACAACGTAGAATCAAACGACGTTACTACGTACCTGAAATTCATAGTGGCTACGTTGTTTTCGATTACCGTATCGGGCGGAAGCATAGTTAGGACTTCCAGCCCGGGCACTATTTCTTTCTGATAAACGGGGAAGTGAATGGTTTGGTCTTTGGGCGCGATTACTCGCAAGTTAATAAGCGCTTGCTCTCCAATCTGAATCTCGGCGGGCTGAACGGTTGCTTGCACCGATGCACGTTGTGCCAAAGACTGATGAGTAGCGCTTATCAGCAAGAATAGCGATAAAATTATATGTAATACTTTCTTTTGCACTTAATGATTTCTCTTCGTAATTATTTATTTGAGGCGCAGCCACTCGTTTTTTTGAGAAGTAGAGCACTGTGTCCGTCCGTTGGCGGATTGCGTCCCTACCGGCGTTTTTGAAATAACAGCAGCAAGGCTCTTACGTAATCGTCCTCGGTGGATACCGATACATTATCCACGCTGCTCTGCTTGAATACCTGCAGCATTTCCGTCTGACGTTCTTTCCACCAATTGGCGTAATCGTTTCTCACGCGCTTGGACGAAGTGTCTATCCATGTTTCACCGCCCGTTTCGGGGTCTTTCACTTTCATCAGCCCCAGTGAAGGCAAGCGCGTGCTGAGCTTGTCGTAAACCTGAATGGCAACGATATCGTGCTTGCGATTAGCAATGCGAAGCGACGGTTTGTAATCACCCGTATCAATAAAGTCAGAAATCAGGAACGTGGTGCAGCGTTTCTTGATAGCGTTAGTCATGTAACGCAATGCCAGGTTGATATCGGTTCCGGTGCTTTCGGGTTCAAAACCCAGAATTTCGCGAATGATGAAAAGAATATGTTTTCGGCCTTTTTTCGGGGGAATGAATTTTTCTACTTTATCCGAAAAAAAGATTACACCGATTTTATCGTTATTTTGAATGGCCGAGAATGCTAGCGTTGCGGCGATTTCGGCTACCATATCGCGTTTAATCTTCTCAGACGAACCAAAGCCCAGACTTTGCGAAACATCGATGAGTAACATTACGGTAAGCTCACGTTCTTCTTCGAAAATTTTCACGTACGGACGGTTGTATCGAGCGGTAACGTTCCAGTCGATATCGCGCATGTCGTCACCGTATTGGTATTCGCGAACTTCGGAAAAAGCCATACCGCGTCCTTTAAAAGCAGAGTGGTATTGCCCCGCAAAAATATTCCGCGATAACCCACGTGCTTTTATTTCAATATGTCGTACTTTTTTGAGTAGTTCGGATGTCTCCATTTGTTCGCTTTTTTAAGACGCAGGCATTGCGTCTTTTCATCGCCTTTTCTCCCTATCTTTTGTTCTCGCTGGGGTAATTAAGGTACTTCAACTTTGTTGAGAATTTCGCTGATTATCTCTTCCGATGTCAAGTTGTTCGCCTCGGCTTCGTAAGTTAGTCCGATGCGGTGGCGGAGCACATCGTGGCAAACGGCGCGAATATCTTCGGGGATAACGTAACCGCGGCGTTTGATGAAAGCAAATGTACGGGCAGCCAATGCCAGATTGATAGACGCACGCGGCGATGAACCAAACCCAATCATTTCTTTCATGCCTTTCAATCCGAATTGGTCGGGGAAACGTGTGGCGAACACGATATCAACAATGTAACGTTCAATTTTTTCATCGATATAGACATCGCGAACTACTTTTCGGGCTTCCATGATTTCATCGGTAGAGACTACCGGGTTATCTATACTTACAGGTTCGAAAATGTTTTGACGAATAATTCGTTTTTCTTCTTCCTTAGTAGGATAACCGATAACCACTTTCAGCATGAAACGGTCAACTTGGGCTTCGGGCAACGGATAAGTACCTTCCTGTTCAATCGGGTTTTGCGTGGCCATTACCAAAAACGGAGTGGGCAATTTATACGTTTTTTCGCCAATGGTTACCTGACGCTCCTGCATGGCCTCGAGCAACGCGCTCTGCACCTTGGCCGGCGCACGGTTTATCTCGTCAGCAAGAACGAAATTGGCAAAAACCGGACCGTGCTTTACCAGAAACTCTTCGCTTCGAGGGCTGTAAATCATGGTTCCGACAACGTCTGCCGGCAGCAAGTCGGGTGTAAACTGCACGCGATTGTATTTGGCATCGATAAGTTGAGCCAGCGATTTTATCGCCAATGTTTTTGCTAATCCCGGCACACCTTCCAACAGGATGTGTCCGTCGGACAACAATCCGATTAAAAGCGACTCCACTAAATGTTTCTGTCCTACAATCACTTTGTCCATTCCGGTCATCAGGGTTTGTACAAAAGCACTTTTCTGCTCAATTCTTTCGTTTAATTCTTTAATATCAACAACTTGGGTCATATTGTTTGCTTCTTAAATTGATACTTTTCTATATCGAAACACAAAAATAGGAAATGTTAAATCGATTTGGCTGATTTCGCCGTTAAAAATCTTTAAGGGTAAATAGAGATGTGAATTGAGTGCGTGCACAATTGAAGAATTGTAGAACGAAAAATTATAAACATTTGAACTTTCACTTAATTTTAGTTGTTATCCGTTGTATAGGCAAATTATTTAGAATTGGTTTAAATAAATAATACCTGCCTAACACCGTAAACAATCTATATTTTTGTATTTGTGTTCCGGTGCTCGGAATAAATCGACATTTTAAACAAACAGCAGCAATTAAAAAAACAAAATGAAGAAATTATTTTTATTTATCACAGCATTAGCACTATGTGTAAACACAAGTGTTGCACAAGAAAAAAACAGTATTTCGTTAAGCTACGGCTTTTTAAGTTTGGAACAAGCGGCATATTCATTTGGTACAGCCCTTTTGGGGGCAGCTTCCGGGCCAAAACGTGGAGCGGATATGTCGTTGAGCCTTATGGGACCTTTTGTTTTGAGTTACCATCGCACGATGGAGAACAACCAACGCTTCTCACTGGGCGGGTCATTGGTATTATTCGACCAAGGAAAAATTACTCATAAAGACGATGGAGACATAGTAGGTTTTAATGCATTTACTTTGGCTCCCGAGGCAAAATTTAAGTATTTAAACTCAGGTAATAAGTTCAATCTTTACGGGTTATTGGGTGCCGGAGTAACTGTTTTACAATCAAAAGATTATGAAGATAGGAGCAACGATAAGTCGGCTGTTCATTTCAATCTTCAGGTTACACCGCTTGGGATTGAATACGGAGGAAACGTTAAAGGCTTTGCTGAACTTGGTTTCGGGTATAAGGGGATTTTGAATGTAGGTGTGAATTTTGGCTTTTGATTTCCATTGACTTTTGCAAGTCTCGGACATGTGTTGAACGAAACTACTTATCCAAAAATCAGTATAGTTTTTTCACATGTGATAATTTGAAAGATAATTCACCAAATGTGTGTGACTTATTCTTTGCGATACAACAAAAAAAGCGCCAATTTGGCGCTTTTTTTGTTGTTGTAGGTTTTTTACTTTTAAAACGCAAATCCGACCGCTAAAGTTGCAGCAGGTAAAATTCCTGAAGTAGAACTAAAACTGTCTTGCGCTTCTCCACTCACGAACGAATAGTGTGGACCTATACCCAAATCCAACGTAAATCCGCTGTCCCACGCCCATTGATAACCTATTTGGGCACCCAGAGATAATGTAGTAAAACTACCTTTCACGTCACTGTTCTTTATACTTCCAAAGGCAAAACTTGCTTCAGGCATAACCCAGAAACCAGTAGGAATTTCTTGTTTCGCATGAGTTATGTAATAACGATAACCTGCACCAAGTCCGCCGGCATTAATGTCTACATCAAACAATTTAAACATGTAACTTGCTGAAAACAGAACCGAGGATTTAGGGTTTAAAACTTTCTCGTAAGTTCCGTTAAAGTTTCCAAAAGCCATGGCTAAAGGATTGGCTTTAATCACATTGGTTCTTTCTTGTGAAAAGCCTTTTGCGGGTAACAAAAAGGCGCATACCAAAGCGAGCAAAGCAAGTTTACTGAATGTCTTCATAAGATTTTCTTTTTTTGAGTTAATAATTTACTGTCTAACAAAAACCAGAAAATATTTTCCCGGTTTCCTATGCAAAAGTATACAATAGTTTTTAATAAAAAAATAGCTGTGTGAAATTTATTAAAGAGTGCTTATTTACGGGCTTGAGCATCAGATAGCAAGTCTGTCAGACGCTATGCGATATATTTTCATTAATTGCTATTAATTCCATGCCAAACACATCGATAAAAGCCAGTTTCATCTGCTCCAAAACTTTTTGAAAATCAATTTCCCGCCCCAATTCTTTTTGCATGGAAGTTACTCCCCTGTCTGTAAAACCGCAGGGATTGATATAGTTGAAGTAATCGAGATTGGTATTCACGTTGAGCGCCAAGCCGTGCATGGTTACAAACCGGCTGGTACGTACTCCGATGGCGCAAATCTTTCGGGCTTTTGCCGGATGTTGTGCGTCAATCCACACACCCATGGCTTTTTCATCCTTCTCGGCATCAATTCCAAACGATTGCAGGGTGCGGATAACCACATCTTCGAGTTTGTTCACGTAAAGCTTCACGCCCACTTTGAACTCTTCCATATCGATGATGGGGTATGCCACCAACTGTCCCGGACCGTGAAAGGTGATATCGCCGCCGCGATCGATGGGGTAATAATCGATATTTTTGCTTTTGCACACATGCTCGGCAATGAGCAAATTTTGTCGGTTACCGCTTTTACCCATGGTATAAACCGGCTCGTGTTCGCAAAAAAGCAAAAACTGTTGTTTGTTTTTACCGTTATTCTGTTTTGATTGCAGAACCGATTCAAATAATTTTTCTTGATATTCCCACGCTTCTTTGTAGCGAATTAGATCGAGGTTTTGAAAAAAAACCTCCTTATGAGACTTTGTCGGATAATTATGTTGTTGAATTATTGTATCTTGATTAGTTATTTTTTGTTCCAAATCGTGCTCTTTGGTGTTTTGGTTTTGTTTTCGTTTCATAACATACTGAAGAATTCTATACACAAAATTAAAAATTAAGACCACAAATTTACACATCAAACGGCATATATTACTATTTCTATCAAAATTATGTTTCTTTTTTTAGTTTTTATCGACTGATTTCCGCATCTGGGCATCCTTTTCCTGTTTGAAATGCCAATTCGTGCATACGTTTACTCTCATTATCTTCATTAATGTTTATTTCTTACGTAAACCTGTTTCAGGACAAAGCTGAATGCTGTAATACGGTGGCCGATTGTAAGTTTTGACGGGCGTCACAGTTTTTACACTCATAAAGTTTTTTTTAAGCCGGAGAAATGCGGAAATACAGATAAGGAGAAATGCGGAAATACAGATAAATTGATCTGTTTTCGAATGTAACAAAAACAGTATGACAGGTGACAGGGAAGGTTTCAGCACACTTTTGTCTATTATTCCGTTTTTTTCTTGGATAAATCTCAAAAAATATTGTATATTTGAATTTTCACAAATACGCTTAAGGGTATGATACATAGCGAATATCTGCTGCATTATGTTTGGAAATATCGACTCTTTGACCAAAGGGAGCTACAAACTACAGATGGCAGGAAAATAGAAATAATTGACCCCGGGATGCATAACACGGATGCCGGAGCCGATTTCTTCAATGCAAAAATCAAAATAGAGGACAAAGTGTGGGCGGGAAATGTGGAGATACATCAGTCGTCTGATGATTGGAATAAACACGGACACCACGTCGATAAAAACTACAATTCGGTAATCCTACACGTAGTGGAACTTGCAAAAGGAGATGTGAAAAATGAAAAAGGGCTGAAGGTTCCGCAAATGGTGCTAAAGGTTCCCGATGGCGTAAGAAAAAATGCAGACTATTTGCTTAATAGTGCCTCAAATATTCCCTGCAAAAATCACCTGCCTGAAATTGAAGAGAAAATCGTTGATTCTTGGTTAAATGTGCTCGGCATTGAACGATTGGAACGAAAAACAAACGATATTTTCGCTCATTTGAATCGTTTCAATAACTCGTGGGATCAGTCGTTTTACGTGTTACTTGCCCGAAACTACGGATTTGGACTCAACTCCGATGAGTTTGAACGATTAGCACTCAGCCTTCCGTTGAATCACGTTCAGCGGCACAGCGACAGCCTTTTTCAGGTAGAAGCGCTGCTTTTCGGGCAAGCCGGCATGTTACAGGATGAATCCATCTTGGACGATTATTATCTACAACTAAAAAAAGAATATGAATTTTTAAGGCACAAATATCAGTTGAAGCCTATTGATGGCTTTTTGTTTAAAAAACTCCGCGTGCGTCCCAACGCTTTTCCGCAAATACGCATTGCGCAGTTAGCTGCATTGTTGCAACAATCGGGTAGGTTGTTTTCGTCCATTCTGGAGATAGATGATTACAAGCAGCTGCGCCTTTATTTCCAAGCCGATACCTCTGATTACTGGAAAACGCACTATTCTTTCGGAAAAGAATCGAAAAAATCGGATAAATACCTCGGCGACTCGTCGCTCAACACTATTCTCATCAATACCGTAGCGCCCATTCTTTTTGCCTACGGCAGAAAAACCGATCAGGAAAAATATTGCGACCGGGCAATGCATATTTTAGAATCGATAAAACCGGAACGAAACGCCATTATTACCGAGTTCAAATCTGCAGGCATCGCTCCCTCCAACGCTTTCGACACGCAAGCCCTAATCCAGTTGCGGAAAGAGTATTGCGATAAACGGAAATGTTTGTATTGCCGAATCGGATATCAGATTTTAACGAAATGATCCTTTTGTTACCTTATATCGAATGTTACGGTCCGGATGGAGTTGTTCGATTTAATACCTAACTCTATCTCCGAATTATTAAGGCCTTCTATATAATTGTGCTGGGAAGCCAATGTCTTCTCCATTACAGAAACACCGTTCACACTTACAATTGTGTCTCCTATTTCTAAACCTGCTTTTTTTGCCGGTTCATTCTCAAACAAACCGCTTACAATCCACCCGTTGAACGTTTTTTGACGATTTGTAAAGGTAAATCCCAAATTAGAGGGGATGAATGGATTCTCGAAATTAGCGTTCGGTTGAAGATATAACTCTTTATCCCGGAAATCTATTATCACATCAAATCGTTCAAATATCTTATTGCCCATTACACCATCGTAGTTTGCTGAAGCGAAAGCGCCGGATTTGTCTTTAGAATATTCAATCTCTAACTTTTTTAAAACAAATTCAGCTATTACAATGGAATCTATATTAATAAAACAACTTTCTGACTGACCTCCGATACCGCCTACTTTGGTACGGTATAATCTTTTCTTTTCAAAATACCGGTCTAAGTTATATTTGTGGGCAGCCGAACTTGTTAAAATAATGTTTCCTCCGCTTCCGATGTCTAAAAGGAAGCGTCCGTCTGCTTTTAATTCATCTTTAAAGAAAACAGCCGCCGGCAAAAAATATTTCCCTCCGTTTCGTTCTATTGGTATTTTGCTGTAATTCGAGTGCTCCAAAGAATCTATGTGAGGGTAAATCTGAATGTATCGGTCACGGTAATTGATTTTCAAAACTTTATCGGCGAAAAACTCAGGTCCCATTATGCCATCCGCATAGTCGCTGACAATTTTTCTCAGGTTAAAAATAGGCACAAAGGTTGTTTCATAAAGAAATTTATCGAAAGCGAACCTTGTCGTATCTTTGATAAAACCGGCTCTTTGGACCTTTTCTCCACCGCCCGATAAATATATATCAAACCCCTCTTTTTGCGAAAAATTATTATCGGCATAATATGCGCTATCTAACAATATATTAATCCCTGCTGTGTCAAAAATTAAGTTTGCTTCCTGTCCATTCAGCATCCCATGAATATACAAATGCCTGAAATATGTAATGGGAATCGCGTCTTTCGGTAAGATTACTTCATTTTGTAATTCATTCTCAGACTCGTTTTTTGTGGCTTGGTCTTTTGCCCCTGTACATGTAAACAGCATAAAACCAATAAAAAAAGGGATAATTTTAGATGCTATTTTCATAAAGATGCTTCTTTTTTATTGTCACAAAGGTAACAAAAAAACATCTATTGTAATTTCGTATTGTTTTTTCGTAAATTGTAGTATTGCACGCTCATACGGGTTTGCCAACTGTTTGTCGCAGTGGCACAATCATTCGACGGGCGGAAAGCGTCTCTCGTCTCCGTGACAAATAAGACGCAAAGCACTGTGTCCGCCCATTGGCTGATTGCATATCTACAATGAGCAGACTATGATCGTTTTATACCAATGGCGATTGGTTGTTTTTAACGAAGGCAAAGCCATCGTCCCCCGGAAACTTTCTCCATTTTCCATTTTTTTAAATATCTAAACCTTAAAAACTACGTAAATCGTTGTATTTTTGCATAATTTATCGACAATCGGCAGCAAATTCATCAATGACACAGTTTTTTAAACATATAGCATTACTCGGTTTTTTGGCAGGAATTCTCTTTTTGTGTTTTTCGTGCGCCAATATTGCATCGCCCACCGGCGGACGTTATGACGAAGCGCCACCCAAACTCATTCGCTCTAATCCTGAAAACAACGCGTTGAATGTGAACCGAAGAGTATTGGAAATTCAGTTCGACGAGAATATAAAAATAGAAAAAGTCAACGAAAAAGTAATTGTAACTCCTCCGCAGATAAATATGCCGGTGATAAAAGCGGTAGGGAAAAAGGCGGTTGTAGAACTCAACGATACACTTCTGCCTAACACTACTTATACCATAGACTTTACCGATGCTATTGTAGATAATAACGAAGGAAATCCGCTTGAGAACTTCTCCATCTCGTTTTCTACCGGCGACCGACTCGACACACTTGCCGTTTCGGGAAAAGTGCTTTCGGCAGATAACCTGGAACCGATTATGGGAATTTATGTAGGAATGCATACCAATATGGAGGATACGGCATTTACCCACACTCCGTTTGATAGAATTTCGAGAACCGACTCACGCGGAAGATTCACGGTAAAGGGATTGGCTGCCGGGGAGTACAAAATTTTTGCGCTCGACGATAAAAACCGCGACTACAAATACGATAATCCGCAGGAAGCCATCGCTTTTCTCGATTCAATCGTTATCCCGTCGTCCATGCCTGCCGTTCGGCAAGATACTGTTTTTAAAGACAGCGTCACAATCGATACGATTAAAACGGTGGATTATACCCGTTTCCTGCCGGATGACCTAATACTGCGTTCTTTTGAATCGGGCTTTCAGCGGAAATATTTCCAGAAGCATGAGCGTCCCAGCCGCGAAAAACTTATTGTCTATTTCGCGGCTCCCACTCAAAAACCCACATTTGAGTTACTTAAACCGGCTTCGCAGAACGAAAATTGGCTCAAAATAGAACGAAGCCTCCATAACGATACCATTTCGCTTTGGATAACCGATTCGCTGATTTCGCGGCAGGATACCATCATCATGAAGATGAACTACCTGAAAACGGATACGTTGAATCAAGACCTATTGGAGTCGGACACGCTGAGTTTCAACTTTCGTGAACCCAGACAATCGCGACGCGAGAAAAAAGAAGAAGAGGATAAGCCGGAAGAAATTCGTTACTTGGGAATTAAGCACAACGTTCAGTCTTCACATGAGATTTATTCGCCCGTGCGATTAGAGTTTGATCAGCCCGTTATCGATTTTGATTCGTCGAAAGTTAGTATCACATATGAAGTGGACTCCGTTTTCTCGCCGGTCAATTTCACAATGATAAGCGATACACTTAATCCCCGGAAATTTACGCTGCGACACAAGTGGGAGCCGGGCGGAAAATACAAACTGGCTATCGACTCGGCGGCGGTACACAGTATCTACGGATTGTGGAATAACAAAGTGGAACAAGGATTTACCGTAAAAGCGCTTGACCAGTACGGAAATATAATGTTTCAGCTGTCGGGGCTGCCAACGGAAAAAACCGCTTATGTTGAGCTGCTTGACAAATCGGATAAACCTTTTCGAAAAGTACGTGTCAAAAACAACGAAGCACTGATTTTCGATATTAATCCGGGTACCATTTATGCCCGACTTTTCATAGATGACAACGAAGACGGTGAATGGACGACAGGCGACTATGAAAAGAATAGGCAACCCGAAATGGTTTACTATTATCCGAGAGCGTACGAAATAAGGGCTTATACCGACCACGAAGAGTCGTGGAACGTGACGGAGTTGCCGTTAGATAAACAAAAACCGCTCGATATAACCAAAAATAAACCCGAAGAAAAGAAACGCCGCAACCTGAACGAAGAACGCCAACAACAGCAAAATCAGCGTGGAGGTTCTCCTTTCTCCGGCGGAACGGGTGGCAGGGGAGCTATGGGCGGACCTGCATCTCCTACACAAAGAACGGGAGTTTCTCCCCGTTAATTGCACTTAACCAAAACGAACAAAAATGAACAAAACGATTCAATTATTTCTTTTGCTAATTATCACCTTGCTATTGCCTCATGGTGCCGATGCCCAATGTAAGATTATGAACAACGCATTTAAAGGCGGTGAGAATATTACTTACGATTTATACTTTAAGTTGGGTTTAGTGAATACCCGAGCCGGAAATGGGTACATGCGAACCACTATGGTGGATTACAAAGGAAACAGCGCTTATAATATCCGCATGAACTTAAATACTTCAGGCTTGGCGGGAACTTTTTATACCGTTAACGATACGCTCGTTTCGTATATCGATATGGATATGCGTCCGTTGCTTTTCACAAAAAACGCTTTCGAGGGAAAAGATTACTCCAAAGAAATACAGTCTTTCAATTATACCGACGATGGGATTAAAGTAAGAACAAGCCGCGTTTTCAATGGAGAAAAGAAATTCGATGAAACCATTACCACAAGCGATTGTACGTACGATTATTTGTCGGTGTTGGCATTAATCAGAAACTTGGATTACACCGGAATGAAACCCGGTGATTCGAAACCGATACGTTTTTTGTCGGGTAAGGAAATTGTGAATATGGCTGTAAATTACAACGGTACGTCAAAAATTAAAGCCAATGACGGGAAAACCTATAACACGATTCAAATTTCGCTGACCATTTACGACAAGGCGTTTCAAAACAAAAAAGAAGCTATAAGCGCATCGCTTACCGATGATACAAATCGGATACCGGTTATCATAAACACTCATTTAAACATCGGTGCTATTCGCGCGGTGTTGAAAGAAGTTTCAGGACTTCGAAACTAACTAATCTCTTATTAATTTCACAACGTATGAAAAAGCAAGTTTTTCTCTACTGTGCGCTTTTTTTAATCTTTTTATCAGCTAATACCCGCATTATAAAAGCACAAAACTCGGGTGAACCGTATGTGATTTTGGTGGAATTTGTTTTGGATGAAGCCAAAGTGGATGAAGCCGTAGAGTTATTGTCCGACATTCAGTTGCAAACGCTCGAAAACGAAGAAGGCTGTCTGATTTACGATGTTTTGTTGAGCGAGGAAGACCCCACTAAAGTGTTTATCTATGAAAGTTACGAAAACGAAGATGCGTTTAAAGCTCACACCAAAGCTCCTTATTACAACGAAATTGTGGTGAAAAAACTTACGCCGCTTGTAAAAAGTCAGAAAATAACCAAGGTTTTTCCGTTGAACTTTGATATAGAAATGGGTGACGCTGAAATTTAGATTTCCCTCGTCTGCATCCATCTTTCCGATTGTCTGATTCGTTAGCATCTTTTACCTATCGGCCTGACAGACCGGTTTGTAGGTAGATAAATCAAGTTGTGTCAATACGGCAGGTTATACCGCTTCTCTTCCTTTAGGATGCATTGTGTTTAGCCACTATCCCTCTTTGTCTGGAAATATAGTTTCGTCCTCAATTACGGACTTTTTTCTTTAATTATCTATCAGAATAAAAAATATTTAGCGAAAAAAAGGTATCTTTGTGTCATAAAATATTCATCAAAAAATGAACATCGACACTTCTCGTTCAAGAATCCCTGAACCCGCTTTGCGTAGGCTGCCTTGGTATTTATCCTATATAAAGCTGTTGAAAAAAAAAGGACACAAAAAGGTGTCTTCAACACAAATAGCAAAGAAAATCAATGTTTCAGCCACACAAATAGCTAAAGACCTTTCTTATGTGGATATTAGCGGGAAAACACGGGTGGGTTACGATATCGATCAACTCATCGGTGTGCTGGACGATTTTTTAGGATTCAAAAGAATGCACCCTGCTGTTCTTTTCGGCGTGGGCAGTTTGGGCGCCGCATTGCTTTCGGACTCAGGATTGGAGCAGTACGGATTAAAGATACATGCCGGATTCGACGTGGAATTATCTGTTGTGGGACAAAAAATAAATAATATTCCGGTGTTTCATTCCGATGAATTTGCGGTTAAAAACAAGAAACTGAAGGCACAAATCGGTATTCTTACCGTTCCGCCCGATATTGCTCAAGAGGTTGCCGACTTTATGATTGCAGGCGGAATTCAAGCAATTTGGAATTTTACTCCTTTCCGGATTCGGGTTCCCGAACATATTGTTTTGCAAAACACATCGCTTTACGCGCACTTGGCTGTCATGTTTAACCGTCTTGCACAAGAGGACGAATAAATGCAATTGGAAATATGAAAATTTTTGCGGTCGGATTAAACTACGACTCTCATAACAAAGAGATGAGGCGTACTTTTGAAGCCGGTGAGCCGGTTATTTTCATGAAACCCGACACGGCTCTGCTGCTCAATGGAAAACCGTTTTTCTTGCCCGATTTTTCCCGTGAAATTCATTACGAAACTGAGTTAGTGATTAAAATAAACCGGTTGGGGAAAAATATAGCCGAGAAGTTTGCTCACCGCTATTACGACGAGATTACCGTTGGTATCGATTTTACTGCTCGCGATTTGCAGCGAAAACAAAAAGAACTGGGTTTGCCATGGGAAATTGCCAAGAGTTTTGATAATTCAGCCCCTATAGGCAACTTTATTTCCAAAAAAGAAGTTGCTGACATCAACAACATCAATTTTCATCTCAACATCAACGGAGATACCGTGCAGCGAGGGAACAGCGGTGATTTAATTTACTCTTTCGATAGAATAATTGCCTATATCAGTCAATTTTTTACGCTCAAAATAGGTGACCTTATTTTTACGGGAACTCCTGCCGGAATTGGCGGCGTTTCTATCAATGACCACTTAGAAGGATATATCGAAGACAAAAAGTTACTCGATTTTAAAGTAAAATAACGCGATAATACAATAAAAACACACTATATTTGTTTAATCTTTAAACAAAATACAAATATCTATGCAATCGAAATCAAGTTTCTTCACTGTAGTTTGTGCCCTCAGCGTCTTTACACTTTTCTTCGGTAAAGCTTTTGCTCAACAAGCGTATAACCCGATTCCCGTGGCAGTACCTTCACTTCAAATTGCTCCCGACGCACGAGGCGGAGGCATGGGTGACATCGGAGCAGCTTCGATGCCCGACGTGTATTCGCAATATTGGAATGCGGCCAAATATCCGTTTGTAAACAGCAGCGCGGGTTTTGCCGTTTCCTATACGCCGTGGCTGAGTAAATTGGTCAACGACATCAATTTGGTGTACGCGTCCGGTTTCTGGAAGTTCGGTAATGAAAACCTGAATGCTATCAGTGCATCGCTCAGATACTTTTCGTTGGGAGAAGTTACCATCAATGACTTAAACGGTGAATTTTGGCAAAGTGTTTCGCCCAATGAGTTGGCTTTTGATGTGGCTTACTCGAGAAAACTTTCCGAAACCTTTTCGGGTGCGGTAACACTACGGTATATCCGTGCCGATTATTCTACCGGAGACGATGAAACAACGCCGGGGAACGCTTTCGCTGCCGATGTTGCCGGATACAACGAATCCTACCTCAACTTAGGGCGCTCCGAAGCGTTATTGGGACTTGGGTTCAACATTTCCAACATAGGAACAAAAATATCATACGATGGCGGAAACACTTCGATGTTTTTGCCCACGAATATGCGTTTGGGTACATCGCTGGGGTTGCCGATAGATAATAAAAACACCGTTTCGCTTAGCCTCGATATCAACAAACTGCTCGTCCCCACTCCCAAGTTGCCGGTTGATGGAGAAAGTGAAGCGGACAAACAGAAGAGAATCGATGATTATTTGAACACATCGCCCATTGCCGGTATATTTAAATCTTTTGGCGATGCTCCCGGCGGGTTTAAAGAAGAACTTCAAGAGATAATGTGGTCGGTGGGAGCAGAATATTTTTACAACAACCAATTCTCGCTTCGAACAGGCTACTATCACGAAAGCGAGTACAAGGGAAATCGCCGTTACTTTGCTTTTGGAGCGGGCTTCAAAATGGATGCCTTTCAGATTGATGCAGCCTATCTGGTGTCCACTGCTCAGTCCAATCCGTTGGATCAAACGCTGCGCCTGTCGCTGGGATTTGATATTGATGGAATAAGAAACTTGATGCGATAACAGACTCCCTAAATCCCCTAAAGGGGACTTTGGGTGCAAAAACTGTTTGCAATGATATCGTAAAGCTAAATTCTTAAAAATGACCAAATTCCTATCGCCACAACCATAAATGTGGATAAGCATAAATAAGGTCAGGTGAATTTAAAAACTATCCTAAGCAATATTAGGTAAATAAGATACAATACATAGAGTCAAAAGTTTCATAGAAGTAAAGTTATTTTTTGGGAATAACATAAAAGATGAATAGTAATACTACCAATAATAACTTGCAACCTGCCGATTCCTCTTCTGGGGATTCAGGGGTTCAAGCCCCCTTTAGGGGTGTGGGTTCTTTTCGTGTTGGCTTCGGATACGACATGCACCGCTTAGTTGAAGGGCGAGATTTTTGGATGGGCGGAGTGAAAATAGATTTCGAAAAAGGGCTCCACGGCCACTCCGATGCCGATGTGTTGATTCATGCCATTTGCGATGCCTTGCTCGGCGCAGCCAACTTGCGCGACATCGGCTTTCATTTTCCCGATACGGCAGACCAGTTTCACAACATCGACAGCAAAATCTTACTGCAAAAAACCGTTGCGTTGATTCGGGAAAAAGGGTACGAAATTGGCAATATCGATGCTACCATCTGTGCCGAGGCTCCAAAACTAAATCCGCACATCCCGGCTATGCAAAAAGCGTTGAGTGAAACAATGCAAACCGATCTCAACGCAATCTCCATCAAAGCTACTACTTCGGAAAAAATGGGATTTGTGGGGCGCGGCGAAGGAATAACAGCCTATACGGTAGCGTTAGTTTATAAATTGTAATCAAATCCGATTGTGCTTTTCAAGTGGTTTCAACGAAAAAGACACGCCAAAGGATTCGGCATTCACTCTCCTTTTGCTTTTAACTTGGTTACCAATGTAATTTACGAAAAGCATTGGTACACGGCTTTTTTGGATATTGAACAACTTTTGTCGGAGAACAATCTCGAAACAACCGACAAAAAACTCCACCATTTGTCATACAGGTTTGTCAGGTATTTTCGTCCGAAGAAAATTCTCGAATTAGAACCCGGAACGGGGATTAACACGCTCTATATTAGCTCTGCAGCGAATAATACTGTTTGTCATTGTTTTGATCCGGAGGGAAAAAATACTTTAATGGCAAGGAATTTGCATACAACATACAATAGAAACGTCGAGTTTATCGAAGAGATAGATATTGATGGATCATACGACGGAATTTTTGTGTATCCGGGCGCTTTTCCTATTGATGTGGAAAACCTGTTATTGATGAGTAACGACGACACATTTTGGGTTATCAAGGGAATAAAGTCGGATAATGGAAAACGTTTCTGGAGAAAAATTGTTAAAGATGAACGAGCCAGAATCACATTCGACATAAAAGATGTAGGTATTGTAATTTTGAAAAAATCTTATTATAAAGCAAAATATTTTGTATGAAAGACGCCGGATGAAGGATATCAGACAATCTTACCCTCTGAAATCTGTCGGCGAAGCGGTTTGAATTTTGAAATTTAAAAGGAAGAAAATGGTAAAAATATACACAAAATCGGGTGATAAAGGCAAAACGTCCTTGGTTGGCGGAACCCGGGTAAAAAAAACGCATATCCGTTTAGAGGCATATGGAACAGTTGATGAGCTAAACAGCTTTATCGGGTGGTTAAATTGCGATATAAAAGACGAAGAAACAAATCGATTTCTTTCTTACTTGCAACACAAACTTTTCACAGTAGGCTCATTTCTGGCAACAGAAACAGAGATGATTCCGCCCAAAGCGGCCAGCATTATCACCGATGGCGATATTGAAAAAATTGAAAAAGAAATAGACCGGATAGACGGCAAACTGCCCAAGCTGAACCGTTTTATTCTTCCCGGTGGGAATGAAGCCGCTTCTCGTGCCCACATTTGTCGTACAATTTCCCGCAGAGCAGAACGAAATGTGTATCGGGTGGCAGACGACTTTCCGGTTGACAGTTCTGTTTTGAAATTCTTAAATCGTTTGTCAGACTACTTTTTCGTGCTTGCACGATACGAAAGTAACAAGACCGGAAAAGAAATATACTGGGAACAGGATAATATCTGATTTTTTTGTATATTTTTGCGCTAAATTTATGAAATAACAAACTTTTAGGAAATAATATGTATTGGACACTTGAATTAGCATCTAAATTGGAAGACGCTCCTTGGCCGGCTACAAAAGACGAGCTGATTGATTTTGCTCAACGTTCCGGCGCCCCCCTCGAAGTGATAGAAAACCTGCAGGAAATCGAGGACGACAGCGAAGTCTATGAAACCATAGAAGATATCTGGCCCGATTATCCTAGTAAAGAAGACTTCTTTTTTAACGAAGACGAGTATTAGCGATTTTCCAACATTTAAACCAAAAACAGCCGCCCGAAAAAATCAGGCGGCTGTTTGGTTTAACACATAGCGGAGCAACTATAAAGCCGCTACGTCAGTAAATTACAGCGAAAAAATCAAAGATTCTTCTCTATTTTTTCTTCGAAAAGAGATTTTGCTCCCGCGCCAACCACTTTATCCACTACTTCACCGTTTTTGATAAAAAGAACGGTAGGAATATTGCGGATACCGTATTTTGAGGTGGCTTCGTCGTTGTTGTCCACATCTACTTTTCCTACCACAACGCGGTCTTTGTATTCTTCTCCAAGTTGTTCGATGATGGGCCCAATCATTTTGCATGGTCCGCACCACTCTGCCCAAAAGTCGATAACCACTAATTTGTCTGTCGCCAACACTTCATCGAGTGTTGCATCTGTAATTTGTAATGCCATAATAGTTTATTTTAAATGTTTGATGTTCAGTATTTAACGTTTAAAATCGCCGACTCTCACATCGGTCTCCCGTCTTAATTAATTTTGAAATCGATATTCAAATTGTTTTTTAAATTGTCTATCAGATGTTTGTTTACCTGAATTTTAGATGGACGAGCGAAAAGTTGCACGTTCATGTTTGTTTCTTCGCCTATAATGTGAAAATATAACAAAGAATTGCCCGAATTGTTTTTCACCAGAGCCGATAATTCCGAAACCATGGTATCATCTAATTCGGTTATCGGAAGTTGCAGCGTAATTTTCGAAACCAGTTTGTCTTTCATTTCTGAAAGCAAGTTAATGGTATTCACTCTTATTTCCAACTCCTCCGGTCTGAATCGTTTGGGTTGAATTTTAGCCGTCACGTGAATAGAGAGCCCAAGGCGGGCAAATTTTCCGAAATTCACGCTGTCTTCTCCAAAAAACGCCAATTCGCAAGTGCCCGTATAATCTTCAATGGTCATTATCGTATAAGGACTTCCCCGCTTGGTTTGCCCTTCGCGCACGTTAGTAACTAAACCGCCAAAACTGACATCCCTCCCGTTTATCGGATTCAAGTCCTGGAGTTTGGCGCAATCGGCTGTGCACACATAGTTCAGGATAAATTCGTAATCATCTAACGGATGCGCCGAAAGGTAAATCCCGATAAGCTCGCGCTCTTTGTTTAACCGTACGAGGTCGGAAAATTTTTCTACCTTCGGTAATTCGGGGCGGGCAATCATAAACGATACGTCGTCTCCGAAAAGCGAGTTCATCGATAAATACTTGTCTTGCTGAAACTTGTTTCCGTATCGGATGAGTGTTTCCATAAAATCTTCACCTTTGCTGTTTGCCGACATAAAATGCTCGCGTTTCACACCGGGAAGCGAGTCGAAGGCACCCGCCAATGCCAAGGATTCTATGGCTTTTTTATTGCAAGCCGACAAGTTTACTCTCTCCACAAAATCGAATACATCTTTAAACGCACCGTTTCGTTCACGCTCTTCTATGATACTTTGCACGGCTCCCTGTCCGACACTTTTTATGGCAGCCAGCCCGAAACGGATATGGCCTTGCTTGTTTACCGAGAATTTCAATACCGACTCGTTGATATCGGGACTTAGCACGTTGATGCCCATCGCTTTGCACTCGTCCATAAACTTGGTAATCTCAGTAATGTTGTTCAAGTTGTTCGATAACACCGAAGCCATGTATTCAGACGGATAATTCGCTTTTAACCAGGCAGTTTGGTAGGCCACCCACGAGTAGCAGGTGGAATGGGATTTGTTGAAAGCGTATTGTGCAAACTTCTCCCAATCGGCCCAGATTTTGTGCAGTTCTTTCTCTTTATATCCGTTGGATTTTCCGCCCGCGATAAATTTTTCTTTCAACGCAGCCATTTTGTCGGCTAATTTTTTACCCATGGCTTTGCGCAACTCATCCGATTGACCGCGCGTAAAATTAGCCAACAGTCGCGACAAAAGCATCACCTGCTCCTGATAGACCGTAATTCCGTACGTCTCGCTCAGAAATTTCTCCATTACCGGAATGTCGTAAGCTATTTTCTCTTTTCCGTGTTTACGAGCGATAAAAGAAGGAATATAATCCATCGGCCCGGGGCGATACAGGGCGTTCATGGCAATCAGGTCTTCAAACTTGCTCGGGTGAAGTTCCTTCAGGTACTTCTGCATTCCGGTTGACTCAAACTGAAACGTGCCGGTGGTTTGCCCGTTGCTGTAGAGTTCGTAAGTCCTGGGGTCATCCAGTGGAATAGAGTTGATGTTTATCTTAATTCCGTGCGTAGTTTCGATGTTTGTGAGTGCATCTTTTATGATGGTCAGGGTTTTTAACCCCAAAAAGTCCATTTTTATCAGTCCGGTTTCCTCAATAACAGAGCCTTCGAACTGAGTCACGAGCAGTTTTTCCTTGGTTTCCTTATCGTCGGCGGTGCTGATGGGAACAATATCTGAAATATCGGTTTGCCCGATAATAACGCCACAAGCGTGCACGCCGGTACTACGCACGTTTCCTTCCAGCATTTCGGCATATTTAAGCGTGTCGCTCACCAATGGATTGGTACTGTTGGCGGCTTCCTTAAGTTCGGGAACGTGGTCGATAGAGGCACGAAGATTTATTTTCTTCACGTTGGGAATCCTGTCGGGCACTAATTTAGCTAAACGGTCTGCTTCTGCTAAAGGCAGTTTGTGTACGCGGGCAACGTCGCGAATGGACGATTTTGTAGCCATGGTGCCGTAGGTGATGATACGAGCGACTTTTTCGTGTCCGTATTTTTCAGTTACCCACTGCAGTACTTTGTCGCGCCCTTCGTCGTCGAAATCGATATCAATATCGGGCATCGAAATACGGTCGGGGTTGAGGAAACGCTCGAACAGCAAATCGTATTTTAGCGGATCAATGTCGGTAATCCCAAGACAGTATGCCACAGCTGAACCCGCGGCTGAGCCTCGACCCGGGCCAACGGCCACATCCATTTGGCGCGCAGCGTTTATAAAATCCTGTACAATAAGAAAATATCCCGGATATCCCATGTTGGTGATGGTATCGATTTCGAATTTCAATCGGGAAACGATTTCATCGCTAAGTTCTTCGCCGTATTTCTTATGGGCTCCTATTTTTGTCAGGTGTCGCAGGTAATCCGATTCTAATTGGATGCGGATAACTTTGTCGTAACCTCCTAATCGGTTAAAGTTTTCTTCTCCGAATTTTTCAATTAAATCCGTTTCGGAGAATCTGGTTTTATACTCTTCTTCGGTTCCAAACGAACTTTCGATGGGGTAAAAAGGCATCAGCGCCGGGTTATCGATGGAATAAATCTCCACTTTATCGGCTATTTCCACCGTGTTAGCGAGAGCTTCCGGAACATCGGCAAAAATCTGATTCATTTCTGCCGTGGTTTTTATCCATTCTTGCTTGGTGTAGCGCATCCGGTCGGGGTCGTCGAAATCTTTACCCATACTCAGGCAGATAAGGCGGTCGTGGGCATCGGCGTCTTCTTCGTTTACGAAGTGGGCATCGTTAGTGGCGATGACTTTTACACCGTGTTTTTTACCGAGCTTGATAATTTCATCGTTTACACGCTGTTGTTTGGGGTAAGTTGTTTGATCGGCATCGGGGCGATTTGTTTTGTGCCGTTGAATTTCGAGGTAGAAATCGTCGCCGAAAATGTTTTTAAACCATTGAATAGATTCTTCGGCTCCGGTAATATTGCCGTCATCAATTTTTCGAGGAATCTCGCCACCCAGACATGCAGTAGAAATAATAAGACCTTCATGGTATTGCTCAAGCAATTCTTTATCGATTCGCGGACGGTAATAAAAACCTTCCGTCCAGCTTTTCGATACCATTTTAATGAGGTTCTTGTAGCCGGTCAGGTTTTTGGCAAGTACCACCAAGTGCCAGCCGCTACCGTCTATTTTTTCGGTTTGTTGAAATCTATCTCGGCGCGCACAGTAGCATTCGCAGCCAATAATAGGTTTAAAATTGAGTTTGGCTGTTTTGGCTTCAATTTCGTCTTTTAGCTTCTGATTATCAGGATTTTTAGCCAGCTCCTTGCTCAATTGTTTTATTTCGTTTTTTATCTTCGATTTTACACTATCTACGTAATTCACGAACTCTTTGATACCGTACATGGCTCCGTGGTCGGTGAGCGCGATTCCGGGCATGCCGTCTTTCATGGCTTTATCCACGATTCGGTTGATACTGGCCTGACCGTCTAAGAGGGAATATTGAGAATGGACGTGTAAATGTACAAATGGCTGCATGTAAGATTTTTAGCTGTTGGCTATTAGCTGTTGACTATTAGCCGGTAAATTAGATGGATACAATGTTCGGGCAAATATAACGAAAAAAGAGAGAGGTTTCGGGTTAAATCGGAAGAAGTTATCAACAGCTATTTGTTACTGTCGGAAGATGAGATTATTCCGAAAAGTTAAACATTTTGGGCAAAGAAAAAACCGATGAGTCGCCCCATCGGTTTTTCCTGAAATAACAAAGTAAATTGTTTTATTTTGCCACTCGTTCCAGCCATTTCAACATAAACAGCATGGTGAACATGGAGATGAGACAGGCGGCCACGAATACTAACCAAGTTGCCCAAAGCGGCAAGCTTTCGTAGAAAACAGTTCCGAATATCAGTAATTGATTACCAAGCGCGGTAGCTCCAAGCCAAGCGCCTTGCATAATTCCCTGGTATTGAGGAGGCGCTACTTTCGATACGAACGATAATCCGAGCGGGCTAATAAACAGCTCGGCTACGGTCAATATAAAGTATGTTCCAATTAACAAGAACGGAGTTACTCGTTGCGCATCGGTAAGGCCACCCATTGCCCTTGCGGTATCTGTGTCGGGCAACCCTTGCGAACCGATTGACATCAGTAGGAAAGCACAAGCCGCGATTCCCATACCAATAGCAATTTTCTTGGGAGTGGAGGGCTCTTTACCTCTCGCTCTAAGCCAGCCGAAAAGACCGATAATAATGGGAGTAAGGAATACAACAAAGAATGGGTTGAAAAACTGGAATACTTCGGCTCCTTTAATGCTCGTAAATCCGAGGTTAATGTTGATCATGCTCAAATCTGTGTAATCATTCGCGAAGAACGTCAGGGTTACACCGTTTTGGTGGAACGAGAACCAGAAAAAGATTACAACCGCAAAAACTGAGAATAAAGCGTATAAACGTTGACGAACTTCTTTAGTATCCATTTGTGCAATAACAGGCTGTTCCTCCAGGCTCTCTTTAACTTTCGCAGCTTTTAGTGCAGGATCGGGGAACTTCTTTTTGTTAGTAATGAAAACTACTAAAGAAATTAACATAGCAAAAATTGCTACGCCAAAAGCATAATGAAATCCGGTATTAAAAACATTCAGGTATTCATTAGAAAAAGCGGTTAAATCGGTTGGAGCGGTTTTGCTCACGGCTGCCGAAAGTTCCGTCAGACGTTGTGTCGCTTCCGGAGTAATCGTTCCTTTTAAAAATTGATGGCTCAAAGCCGGGAGGTCGGAATTATATTCAAAACCATTGTGTTGAACCCACCAGTTACGGATTCCAACAGCAATAAGCGGAGCAAACAAAGCACCGATATTGATAAACATATAGAAAATTTGAAATCCGGTGTCACGATTGGCAGAATATTTCGGGTTATCGTACATTTGTCCAACCACAGCTTGTAAGTTCCCCTTAAACAATCCGTTACCGAAAGCGATAACGAACAATCCGATACAAGTCATTGTCAAAAACAGCGCAAAGTTAGGAACAGGGGTAGGGGTTGGAATGGCAATCAATAGATAGCCTACTGTCATTAATATCAAACCCCATAGAATTGTTCCTTTATACTTTTTCGTTTTATCTGCAATTAAACCGCCGGCAAGTGCAAGAAGGTAAATTAAGGCGTAAAAAATGGAATAGATAATTGTCGCTTGCGTTTTATCCAGTCCGAATTTAGATAGAAGGAACAACGATAATATCGCCATCATGATGTAGAATCCGAAACGCTCGCCCATATTCGAAAGAGCTGCGCCAATGAGTCCTTTAGGATGATTTTTGAACATAAATTTAAATTTTTAGGTAATTAGAAAAATTTCAATTTGCAAATATACATAAATAAATGAAATGTGAGCTAATTCCTCGAAATTAGAAGCATTTAAATCTATTTCGAGAAAAAAGAGCAAATAAAATCCGAATTTTATTGTTTAATTTAATATTTGTTGTAATTTTGCAACCAGAATTCGGAGAAAACGAATGAAATGAAACAAAACAATTTTGCATATTCTTTCTTTTTTTACTTTTACTTTAGTAAGTAAGACAGGATTTGATATGTAAAATGATGAAATAAAATAAATTTTTTGAATATAAAATCCTGTCGATAGTTCGATAGGATTTTTTTTTACCCCTAAAGATATAGTCAAATGACTTTGCAAGGGAGAAAGTAAAGTTTAGCGATCTTTAA
>CAZKZB010000037.1:0-32324 GCA_964557135.1 uncultured Petrimonas sp.
TTTAACAAACTCACCTTGAGGAGTTTTTCTGATTACGAACTGCCGCCACATTCCTACCAGCGATTTCGATTCGGCAAGATGTTCTTGTGCAAACAGTGTTCCGCAGCAAGCCATTGCGAATAAAACGATACATGTTTTGAGTTTAGTTGTCATGATTATTGTGTTAGTTTTTTTGGAGGTACAAAGTTAAAAAAACATCACTTGAGTTTGATGTCAAATGATGTTTTTTGGGGTTTCACTTAGAAATCTATTACGATTGACTCAGTAGTTTTGTTTGTCCGTTTGCCTGAACGGCATATACTTCGCAGTCTTCCGTCCACCATCCGTTGGGTAAAGTGAAAGTAAACTTGTTGGAAAAGAATACTACCTTGTCGCCGTCTCTCACTTCGAAGCAAACAGCTTCATCGCCGTTGGAAACGGTAATGGTGTTTCCGTTTCTTCGGTAGGTAATGTTTTTTGTGATGCTTTTCTGCTCTTGAAACTGCTTGATTTTGCCCACGTTTCCGTATTTAGTATCGTCTCTGTCTTCGATGTATTGAATGGGATACTTGGGTTTGGCATAGCCTTTTGATTTCACATAATCGATAGTTTCGTCCACCATTTCCTGTGTAACTTTTAAGTGTGCCGGATAATACTGGTTAATATGAATGTCGACAGGGCGGAAAAATCCCCAGAAATCGAAGAAGTCCGTTAAATCGAGTTTTGCGGCATCACAAGCATTGCGAACAAAGTTCAACTGGCTCCAGCCGGGATTGAGCATGACCGGACGTCGACCCGTTTCGCGCGAAATGGAAAACAGTTTCGGGAAGAATCGCTCATCGTTTTTCAACCAATGGAAATAACAGTAAAGCTGCCAATTCATTCGCAATGACGCGTAGCCTATATCGGCTCCATCGTATATACCCACATTGATGAACACGCGTTTTTCCACCAACAAAGCTTGTACGTTTTGTTCGATACTTTCGCCGCGTGTGGGAAAAGGCGTCATTTTATGGTGGATGAGGTTAGAAAACAAGTTGTTAGATGTTTCTATGTTTCCCGCCCAATTGATAGCTCCTTGGTTCATGTGTCCTATTTCATGTGCGGGACCCCACGGATCGTCCTCGTTTTGAAGCATCACAACCGGGTCTAATATCTTATACAATGCACCTTCTCCAAAGTTTGTCTGATAATCTTGCGCCGACATATACCCTTCGGGAGTTGAACGCGCGTACATTCGATTGTTCATTTGCTCCGGATAAATGCCTTCCCACCCCATCAGGCTTTGCTGCCAGGTAACCATTTCGTCCCAGAAATTAATGGTGGCGATAATGTTGTTGGGAACATATTTTCGGAAACCCTTATCGGTAGAAAACTTCAGTATCATGTGATTTCCTTTTACTTCGAAATAGGGGTAAGTAGCGGCGGCCAACAGTTCTTTGTATTTAGCGTCGGTTTTATGCAGGTTAATGTCCCAATATCCGTTTACTTTTCCGCAATGCATCGGGAAATGCACGGTAATCGGCTTAGCCGTAGGTGCTTGTATGTTACTCACGTTATACATAATGTAGAGCAATCCGCGTTTGCGCAAGGTAATTTTATTTACGCCTTCTTTAAGCATATAATCATCGCCGCTGTAATTTCCGTCTTCGATACAGCGCAACTGAAGTTGATTGCCGTGAGTTTTGCCTACCAAAACCATAAACTCTTCGTTAGCCTCGCCGTAAATCCCGGTACAGTTGTCGAGTACGCCGCGTTTGTTTATCAATAATTTTTCAGACCACTCTTCGGTAATGCTGTAAGGTTGGTATTGAGCAATACGGAAATCGCGCGGATAATTCTCTTTTTTCATACTTGCTGCTATGGTGCCGAAAAATGCAGGTAGCGCATTTATTTGCTTATCGGTTACCCCTGCTTTAAGTTCGGAGCAAGAGATATCGGTAAATACCGTAAGCAATTGCGCAGACAGAGCATCGTCTTGATTTATTTTATAGAACTCCATCTCGTCGCAGCTGGCAAAACCTCCCAAGCCGGAGAGTACTTCGAATTTAATTTTAGTCGGTTTTTTTAATCCACCATCGAAAACGATTTTCGACGGACTATTTTGTTCTTTGAAATCGTAGTCGCCGTAGAACTTATATTCCTGATGGTCTTGCGTAGCCACATACAATTTAAGTTTTCCGAAGTTTCCGTTTCCGGAGCGGGTATAATATATCAAATAATCAATCAAATCGGGTACAGTTCCGTTACCGTCGAAAAAGTACTCCAATATTACCGGCATGGTTGTTCCGTTGCCCCAAGGAGAATGGTAAGGTGTGCCTCCAAACTTACCGTCGAATGTGTTTTCTATACCTTGGTTGGGTTGACTTTGATTGGCTTTTCCACCGGTGGGTTTCACTTTTATGTCTTTAGGTACTTCCACTTCGGCGGCATTGCCATCGTATTTCTTTTGCGAAACCTCAATTTTCTTTTCGAGTGTTCCGTTTTTCTGTTTAATGGTAACTTCCGTTTTACGCTCAGCGGCTTCCGAATTCCAAGAGGCTTGATACACATGTTCTTTTGTCACCATGTCGGTGGCGCGAGTTTCTTCTTTTGGAGTTAACCAGGCAGCCTCCGGGTCTATAATGATGTCGTATTCAACGTTAGCGGTAATTATAAGCGATATGGTTCCGCCGGCTGCCGGCAAAGAGTAGACACTGGATGAGACAAGTATAGCGGGGGTAGTTCCCATTTGCTCTACCGTAATGGTTTCTGAAAGCGTGCCGGCAATGATTTTAATTTCGCCTTTGCGTGAACCTTCCTGTTTATTTTCGGAAACAATAATACGCAAAGATGTAGCGTTATTTCTGGCCTCGAGCCAAGTTTTTGCATCGCCTTGTACTTCTGCCGTCCAAGACTCAGCATTGGTTTTTATCGTGAGATCTTTCGTTGACGCAATGTTTGAAAAGTTCACCGTTTTAGTTGGCTCAACAGTAAGAAAAGGCGGGGTTTTCTCTTCTTTTTCGTTACAGGCTAATGCCATCATCCCTATCATTATAACAAGGGCAAACTTAGCAATGATTGATTTTTTACTCATAAAGTATAATGTATTTTATAATGTTTGATTAATTTCACCTAAGTTTCTATCACCGGCTATCTACCGGGTTTCCCGTAGAGCGGTGTATTGACTTCGTTTCTTTTAGCGATTGGCCATTGGCTAAAAACTTATGACCAAAAGAGTAACCGGTTCCTTTTTTACGATTAAAGATATAAAAAACTCACTCGACTATAGTCAAAAAATGATATTTTCGGTGTTTTTAGAAATTTACTTCGATTTTTGTTCCGTTGTAAGCTACGGCAAACACTTTGGTGTTGGCTGAGGCAACATTATCGAGATTGAATGAATCTTTATTGGAAACAAACACCAATTTATCGCCTTCGTAAACCTCATATGCGGCTACGTTTTTCCAGCCCGACAGCGTAATGGTTGTGCCATTTTTGGCGGCCGTTCCTTGCTGTACGGATGCCCCGTTTTTGAAAGTCTGCCAATTTGAATCGCAGATATACTCAATTTTATCCGTCACCTTGGGTAACCCCATGGCTTTGATCTCGGCAAGGGTTTTATCGATTTGGGCTTGGGTTATTTTTACCACACGTTTGCCGTAGTCATCAATCTCTTGCTCAAATGTTTGGTAATAGCCCCATTTGGTGAAAAACTCGGTTAAATCGGCTCCGGCAACTTTCGATGCCATACGCGTAAAATCCAATTGCTGTTCACCCGGAGAGGATTTGGCAGATGTTTTGCGTACCTCTTCATAGAAATCTTTGTAGAAATCTGTTCCTTTCACATCGCCGAAATAACGGTGCAATTGCCAGAGTGAAACCAATTTGCAGAACACGTCACCTTCGCCGGGATACGAAACATTCTTCACAAACGAATTGTAATAAGCTTTCTCGTATCGGTTGTTGAAACGTCCCATATCTTCCGTCTCAATGCGCGAATCGTTGCCCCATTGTGTTTGCACATAGAGCGAGTGTACGTTGTTGGTAACTTCGGTCATACCGTGCCATAAGAATCCCGGACGAGTTTGGAATGTATGTCCCTGCTCGTGTGCGGGGCCCCAAGGCGATGCTTTCAGCTGATTTACATCGGCTACCGCCTTTTGCACATCTTTGCCCGAAATGTTGTAAGCTGTTCTATACGCCGTTGAATACATATACGATTTATACATGGCATGGAAATATGCCCGGTTTGCCGGCACACGGTTGTACTTAAAAAGACCCATTAACTCCATTTCTAAGCGTACCAAGTCATCATAAGTATCAATAAGTTTGTCGCCGCTGTCTTTGGCATATTCCTTAAACATATCGGTGGTAAAAGTGATATGGGAATATTTTCCCACTACGTCAAAGTACTTATCAGTGGCGGAATCCAGTAGACGTGACCAATCTGATGTAGTGTGCTTCTGAGAATCGAAATATCCGTTTACAGTTCCGGTGGCAAAATGGATGGTAACCTGTGGCGCCGATTTGTAATTGGGCGTATGATAAAAAATATAAACCAATCCGTTGTTGCGGGCTTTAATTTTGTTCACACCTTTTGAAAGTGGATAGGTTGAAGCGTTGTTGTACCCGTCGCCACCGGGCAAATCGAGGTTTTGTATTTTCATACCCAGCACATTGCCTCCGGTTTCTCCCACAATCACTACCATTTGTTCGTTTTTGGCAACACTGATGCCGGTAGGATTATCCAGCAAACTCAACGTATTTGTTTTGTTTACACCCGCCCAATTATCGGGATGTGGGAAAGCTTTGTAGTCGGCAATACGGAATTCGCGCGGATATTGCTCATTCAGCATAAACAAAGCTATGTTTCGAAAAAGAGCATTGGGTATTTTTTCAATCTGCTGTCGCGTAACACCCGGTTTAAGCTTGGTACAGGCCGGATCGGCAAAAATGGTTTGTGGGTCGAAGTTATTGGGGTTCATTTTGTAAAACTCCATTTCAGAGCAACTGGCAAAACCTTGCCCATCGCCCGCGCCCGATTTCACGACAAACTTTACCGACTTTGGTTTCAGCAGCATTTTGTCGAAATTCATTTTAGTGGGCGTAGAAGATCCTTTCATATCCACTTCGAGCGATTTGCGATAGTTGGGCTCCGATTCTGTTGACACCCACACTTCTACTTCTTTGAAACGACCGTTGTGACTGTTTTGACGCGGATAATAGATAAAATAGTCGATACTTTCCTGATTTTCGAAAAAGTATTCCAAGGTAATGGGGAAATAATTTGCACCACTGTTAGCATAGGCGGAGTGGTAGAGGGATTCAAAATTTCCGTCAAAAGATTTTTCGATACCTTCTCCCGGCTGGAAGGAAGATGCTACCCCACGCGATACTGGAACTTTTATATCGTCTTTTACTTCATTACCCGAATCTCCGACATATCCTGTTTGTGCTTTTTGTGCAACCTCAAATTTCTTTTCGAGCGTTCCGTTTTTCTGTTTTATGGTAACTTCCGTTTTCCGTTCGGCAGCTTCCGGATTCCATGCGGCTTCATACAGATGCTCTTTTGTGACCATATCCGCGGCGCGAGTTCCTTCTACAGGAGCCAGCCAGGTAGCCTCGGGATCAACAATAATATCGTATTCCACATTGGCCGTAATCTCAAAAGTGATTGCGCCGCCGGTTGCGGGTAAGGAATATGTGCTTGATGAAACAAGTATAGTTGGTACGCTGCCCATTTGCTCTACCGTAATGGTTTCGGAAAGTGTACCGGCTACAATTTTTATTTCGCCTTTCCGCGAGCCTTCTTCTTTGTTTTTGGGCACAACAATGCTCAAAGAAGATCCGTGGGTTCTGACTTCGAGCCATGTTTTGGCATCGCCTTGAACATCGGCTGTCCAAGACTGTGCATTGGTTTTCACCGTAATGTCTTTTGTAGATGCGGCATCTGTAAAGTTTACGGTTTTGGAGGGTTCAATAGTTAGAAAAGGAGGAATGTTGTCTTCTATCTTTTCGCTACAGGAAAAAGTCGCTATCCCAACTGCGATAACGAGGATGAGGTGAAATATAATTGACTTATTGTTCATAGGTGATAAATATTTTGTTTTTTCTATTAATGATTATCCGCAACGCGTTCTAATAATCTGAGTTCCGGATACGGATAAAGGCAATAATTTGAATAAGGTAACAAAGTCATTTTCAGCATTTTTTCACTCTGCTGCTAAGGTAAGACTTCAAAATACCGTGTCCGACTATCGACGGAAGGTTTAAAAAATTCATCTTAAGAGCCTTATTCCCTTATTTATCAATTAAAACCTTATATTCTTAAACGAGACTCACGTTAATAACTCCGTTTTTTAATACGGTGGTTCAAAACAATCTCCCCAAAAGGGTTTAGTCCCGATTTTTGGGACTAAAGTCCGAGTTTAGGAGAATATTCTCCGCCTCCGTCTTAAAAGACGGAGTTAATAAAAAGTAGTTGACCTTGTGCGGATAATCATTTTACATTTTATCTTCCATCAAAGTGATGTCTTTCTTCGGTTTGGGAAGATTCATTTTGGCAATGGCTGCTTTCACGCTTTCCACATCTTCCCGGGTTACGTTGTAAAGGTAGAATCCGTAATCGTTCACGTCGATTTCGCCCACGTAAAAGAATCCCCAGCGCTCGAAGAACTCGGTTAAATCGGTCTGCGACACTTCGCACGCCAACCGGCAAAATTCGAGCATATTTAGGTAATCTTTATTGCGATTGCCGCCGCCCAGAGGCGTTTGCTTTCTCATCGCGATCATCAGGTCGGGATAGAAATCGGGATAACCCTGCTCCGTAAAATAGAGATGCAGTTGCCAAAACGGCACAAGACGTTGAAAAACATCGGTATTGCCCTCGCCGCCGTATTGATTGGCGGAGGCAGCCCTGCCCGGAAAATCCATATACGATATTCCTTTATCTAAAATTGTTTCGCGCGCTTTGGCATAGGTTCCCTCTTCCGCTATGCGGCTTTTGTTGCCCAGTTTGGTGGTAGAATAGAGCGTCAGGATATTGTTGCTCACTTCCGTCATTCCGCCCCAGGTAAGTTGAGGACGCATTTGCAACACGTGCCCCAATTCGTGGCTGAAGCCCCAACAGGGATCGCCCTTAACAATGCTTTTCGGGTCGGCAACCAGACGCATCGCCCAATCGATGTAAGCCACGCCGTCTTGGTCGCGAAACATATAATAGTGGTAATTGATGCGCGCCAACACGTGATTTTTTGGGAAAAATCCCTCTTTGTCCCAACCGATAAAATGGCGTTGAAGCGCCACAATGGTGTCGAAACTTTGCAACAACTCCTCGCCCTGATTCCACGCGAAGCGTTTGAGGCTATCCACCGGAAACGCTACCTGCGTGTATTTACCGCGCATGTCCATAATGGGGCTTACGGCGTTTTCGAGCAGTCGGTTGAAGTCGGCGTTGGTATCGCCGCGCGTGATATCGAAATAGCCGTTTACTTTGCCGGTGGGGAAATGCACCGTTACGGGCTGGTGGTTGTCGGGGTTGTCTTGGGTGTAATATTGAATATATGCCAATCCGCCTTTTTGCACATCGAGCAGGTTGATGCCCGGGCGCAGTTCAAAAACTTGGCTTTTCATGCCCCAACCCGCGGGATCTTCGGTGGGTTCCACTCCTTCGGGGGCGCGGCGTGTCCATTCAGGAATGGCAAGACGCACTTTTTCTCCGCGAGACGCTGACACAAACACAATATGCGCGCCTTTTTCGAGCAGCACACCGGTAATACCTTCGTATTTGCTGAAACCGTTACCAATACGCATCTGCCTGCCCAGCGCTTCGGGGTGAAGATAGGGTTTGTATTTGGCTACAAGCCCCGATGAGTTGTATTTTTTTTCGTAAATACGTGTAGCCAAATCTTTAATTTCCGGAACTTTCAGCCGATTAATATCGCCTTTGTTTATGCCGGGTTTTAGTTCTACACCGAGTTCATCGGTAAAAACCGCTGCTTCTTTGAGCAGTTGCGCGCGTGTTGGAACGCCCTCGGGCAGCATAAAGCAGCTTAACTCTCCCAGGCTTACCATATAAGCATCGGTTCCGGAAAGCACATCGCCGTATGCATCGGTAACGATAAGTTTTATTTTTTGGGGATTTTGCACCGCGTTATCCAATTCAATGGCTACGGGCATGTTTGAAAGCTCCGCTTCCACATCGGCAATCTTTTCATAGCTGCCTTTTTGCATCACCCACACTTCGGCTGTTTTTATGACACCGTTTAGCCCGATGGCGCGCGGTTCGATTACCACGGCGTCTAAGCGCTTGCCTTGTCCGTCTAAATCGGCTTCAATGGTAATGGGTTGTTTGGGAATGCCTTTCCAAAGGGTGTGAAAAATATCGGAATCGGTATCGCGCTTGCCGTCGGCAATGTTTTCGACGCCCGAAAAAGGTTGCGCAATATTTGACGGCGAAACGGTGATATTTTTTAACGCGATGCGTGAAGGTGTTCGCATTTCCTGGGCATAACCCGATAAAAAAGTAAGTGTAAACAAGAGAAGTAAGAAAGTATTTCTATTTTGTTTCATTGTTTATTCATATTTTTTTACGATAAATGTAACTGCTGACTCAATCTACAGAGATTACCGTTTTTCCTGTTCTTTCTGCCTCCTCAACTAAACTATCCAAGTTGAAGTCTAAATTATACATTGCGTCTGTTTCGATCTTTTTGATTTGTTTTATCAACCTACTGGGTTTCACTCTGCGTGTCATTTCTACCTCCATTAATCTATCGGGAAAACGTTCCCTTACAGCCGGTACGTCATTCATAAAAAGACTGTCTTCTTCCATATATAGAGCGTTTGCCGCTTGTTGCATGATGAATGCTCCGAGACTATCGGGATATTTTTTCAATACGGTCTGCAGATATTCATTGCTGCGTTTAAAACTCTCTTTCGACTCTTTTTCCATTTCTTTTGCTGCCTGAAATAGCCCGAGTTGAAAAAGGTATTCGCCGTTAATCGCTCCCCGTTTATCGGCATCGGTTTGAACGTATAACGCCGAATCTAACAGCCCCATTTCCGACAATAATTTTGCCTTAAGACCATAATAATCAGGATTAAGACTGTCTTTTCTCAACGCCTGTTCCAGTAAATTCAAACACTTACGGGTGGAATCTTTGTCGTAATACTCCAATAGCGACAATGCTTGTTGATAATATACATCCGCTTCCGGATTTATTTCATGTGGTGTTATGTCAACAGGCTTTCCTACCTGACATTTTATGAAAAACAGTATAAAAAACAGAGCACTTACGCCCGATACTATTTTTTTCATTGTTCTCGTTTTATTTATGTGAGTGATAAAAATATAGCAATATTATAATTAGATAGGCCGCTGCGTCTGCGTCTGCGTCTGACACTTGGCAGACTGTACCGCTTGAGCGTGAGATAGAGCTATCCTGATAGAACTTACTCCCTGTCGATTTCCCCAAATGCTCGGAGGAGCGTACTTCGATATTTGTATCGAAGACTGTTTCCCACACTCAGATGGGTTCTGTCACGAATGAAGCAAGTCTATTTTTTCCCTTTTCACGGGGGAGCTATCGCGTATGAGCTATCAATGAAATATGTTGCAATAAATTATTCAACAAACCTATGAAGACAGAGGGAAAGGTTTTCTTTTTCCTCTCCCTCTAATTTTTCTCCTATAAAACAACGTTAAAGTTGTTTATTCTCAGCTTCAAGTTTATTCGGCAAAAGTTTGTAAGAACATATCTGCCATATTCCACCATCCATTTGCGCCTGAAGGATCAATCGGATCGGCATTTCTACGTGCTTCGGGAATAAACCGTATGTATTTATATGGTTTACCCAAGTTGGCAATGTTTTGTGCTACATAGAGCGCACCTCTCTGGTTTAAAATCATATCGTAGGTGATGGTTGCTGCCTTGGCCCACTCGGAGTCGTTATCTCCTCCGGTTTCGCTTACCCAAATTCCCGCTCGTTTCACATCGCCTGCGCCGTTTCCGCCGTTTCGTCCGTGATAATCAATTCGAATGAAACGCAAGGGTTCGGTTAAGTTGATTTGTACGTAGTGAGGTTTACCTCCCGGTGAAGCTCCGCTCCACAAGGTATGGTAGAATGTATTTTTGTTGTTATCAATTAATCCCGGTAATCCTTGTCCGTCTCCCGCTTGCGTAGCGTTTGCCGAGAGCATATCGAGGGTTAGCGGTACAGCTACGGGTTCGCCCCAAACTCTTTTGTCTTGTTTAAAAACAAAAGAAGTTATTTTTGAGAAATCTTCCGACGATTGAATCATTATGGTACTGTAACGAATTTTACCGTCATAAGAGGGTTCAATCATAAACTTTAATGTTTTCTTTGTTCCGTTTTCAACCACAGGCTCGGCCAATTTTACCCAAGCTGCAGTATCGGGGATGGAAATGTAGTCAAGAACAACATTTGATTCTACAACAACCGAAATTTCTCCGCCGTTCACGCCAACCTCTTTGATTACACCACTGGTTTCACCTTCCACTAATATGGATGCCGGCAATCCTAACTGCGATACAGGGACATTATAGGACTGATGTCCGTATGAAACTGTAACGAGTGCTATGCGTGTAACATGTAAGTCGTTTCGGTTGGCTGAAATAACGACTTTATTGGTCGATTTTTCAACTTTACACCAATCGGCATTTGACTCAACCCTCCAGTTTTCTACCGGAACATTTGTTTCAACCTGTATCTCCTTTTGGCCTCCTTCGATGGTAAAGTGAACCGGAGCCAAATCTCTATCGGGGACTTTCAGTGTTTTAACTTCAAACTCGGTCTCATAATCGGGAGCACAAGAAGGCATGCCAACCATGTATAAAAGCATCCCGACTATTACGATAAATAAACTATTTTTTTTCATGTTTTATCTCTTTTTTCAATAAAGAATATATGCTTTTACTTACAATAAATCCGCTCTCGGATTAAACTCCATACGTAATATAGCCCTAACTTCTTTATAAGGATGTGTTGGTTGTAAACGATACTTGTAATGCAGACGAAATTCCTTGTAATACGTACTGCGTCCATCAGGAGTAGATATAGTATTAATCAGAAAAGTATTGTTATACACATCGATAGGAGGCATTTGCACCACATCGATGTTTTTGTACGGTTTAATGCTTACCGAACGTGCCAACGGGTTTATAGCCGTTTTTTCGCCTACTTCAACAATAATACTCATTCTGTTAATATTATTCAATGCATTTTTATAATCCCCAAAATTTTCATCTCCGGCCAGCATTCTAACGCTATTGGCTCCCAATGGGAACACTTGGTTTGAGCTTGTGGGACGTTTGGGTGCACCGGCATCCATTGATAACGTATAGATATAAGACGAAGTATAGTTGTAGAATGTATTTGCTTTTGTTGTTGCAAACTCATTCTCTTTAAAAACGCGCAACAATACTTCTTGCTTTCTCGGATTGTAGGCATCCGTTTTCAGCGAATCAATCTTATAGTTTAAGAAATAGGTAGAATCCGGCGAGAGTCTTTCCAAGTTCTGTAAATAGATTGGAAATTTCGCTTGAGTTTTTCCCGCCGGAATTTGCATTTCCATGTGCGGGAAAGAGTAACACTCTTCGGGCAGCATACGTGCGAAACGAGTAACATCAATGTCGAAATTAGTCTTATTATACGCATTGAACAAAGAGTCTGCTTCCTTCACTGCAACATTGAAGGGCGTAGTGGAGAGTTGCGAACCACTTAGTCCGGCAACTAAATAAATTGTATCTCCGCCTTCTTTTAGTTTTGCCACTTGGCGGTCGTACACCATGTCAGAATTGCTGAGCAGGTTGATCTCGTTCCTGTATTGTTCTTGATCAAAATCATACGAACTACAAGCGGCAAAGACTAATCCCAAAAAAGATACAACAGCTATTTTTATAATATTTTTCATTTTAAAATCAATTTAATAATTGTTATTTCTGACAACTGTCCATTATCTATCCCATCCCGGATTTTGATCCATAGCCGGAACTTTCAGTAATTCATCGTGGGGTAGGGGCAACAGCACCATTCTTGGTTTTGCTTGTCGGTCGCGCACGTTTTGGGTGTTGATAGTTACTATATCCCAAAAGCCCTCGTTGTTATTCATATTGGTTCTGTCTTTTTCAACGTTCAGCCCTCTCCAGTTTGAGGTGTTGGCGTCTTCGTCTAAATAGATACCCCAGCGGCGCGTATCGAAATAACGATAGCCTTCGTTGAACAACTCAATCTGACGCTCGTTCATAATCACTTTCTGAAACTCGTCTTTATTGGCTAATTGAGCGTTGGTTGCTCCGGGAAGTCCCGCACGATAACGAATCATATTAAAGTAACGGGCTAACTCCATCACGTCACGCGTTACAGTAACTGTAGAGGGTAGTCCTTGTGCGTCGATTACTTCAACCGTTTGACTGCCTTCCACGTTATTCAACGCCTCCACATATTCCAACAATATCTCTGCATAACGTATAATGGGGAAGGGTTTGGGTTGTGTTATGAAAGCCGACTTCACACTTCCTTTTCCGTTGGCCCAAGAGTCGTCGGGATGGATATATTTTGTGGGAACATATCCGCTTACGCAATAGTCGTTTATATTGGTTCCGGCACCGGTAATACCCGATGGGTCGTCTTTCGAGAACCAGAACTGCTTTCTGTTGTATGCTCCGTCTTGAGAAGCCGAGTTCATGGGCCAGTAGCTGCCGGGAAAACCAATGGAAGCATAAAAGCGTGCTTCGCGATTATCGTACATTTTGGGAACATCCGCTTTCAGAATGTACGAGCCCAGTGTTTTTCCGCTTCCACCTATTGTTTTTGTTAAATCCGGTTCATACGGATATTCGTCGGAAGAGTCATGAATGGTTCGTCCGTCGGCCATAAGAAAAGCATCCACCACGCGTTGCGGTACCGACATACTTCCCCATCCTCCGAAGAACACCGGGAAAGAGTGTCTTGTATAGCCAGTAACGCTACCGGAAGCCATAGCCCAGATAAATTCTTTGTTGGTAGGAATAATTCCTTCACCGTTAAACATATGCGAAAAGGAGTTGTACGGGTCAATTCCGCCTGCTCCTTCCGGAAATTTCGCTGTAGGCACGTTCGGTGCCAATGGAAATGGGTTGCGCGGGTCGGCTTCTACAGTATGCAGTTCATAATAATCCATGTCGATAACCGATTTCGCGGCAGCGGCGGCTACAGCCCAGCGGTTCGCATCGTATTGTTGATTTACATAATGAACACCGTCGCTTTTTCTTGTCCATGAGCCGAAACTGCGGCGGGCGGCGTCGCCTCCGTTATATAACGGTGAGGCCTGATATAAACGCAAGCGTGCAATCAATGCCAACGCGGCACCTTTAGTCGGACGGTCAGAGAAACTGATGGATTGTTGTTGCGGTGCCGGCAGCACTTGTGCCGCCAAAGCGAACTCGTTGCAGATATAATCCACCGATTCATCGTACGTAGAGCGTTCTTTGTCGTAATATGCCGCGGTTTCTGAACTGACTAATACTTCGTCGCCTAAAATAAGGCACGGTCCCCAGTTCATCAACAGGTGATAGTAAGCGTATCCGCGTAAAAAGTGCACATATCCTTTATAGAGTTGCTTTTCGCGGGTGTTCATATCGGTAACTTTTTCAATCTCTGCAAGCATGGTGTTGCAGCGGCGAACAACCGTGTACATTCGTCCCCAAATATTCATGCTTCCGGGTAAGTTGCGTTCGTTGATTTGACCAATTGAAAAAAGAATACCGGGAAACTCGCCTGTTCTCCAACGGGCGGTCATTTCATCGGATGCCAATTGTCCGGGATTCCAGGGACCTCCCCAGATAGCTCCCGGATCGGGGAAATAGCCGGGTGTGTGCCACAAATATCCCTCGGCATTTTTTTGACTGTGAAAGATGGAGTCTTGACTGAACGTGTCCTCAAAATAGGTGTCCACGTCCAGAAAATCACAAGAGCTAAGCGTAAAGCCGGCTACAACTCCAAGCAATATTAAATATTTTGAAAATATTTTCATAGATTTCTATATTAAAAGTTCAAATATAATTGGAAGGTATATGAGGTAGGAATCGGATATGCCCCACCGTTGTAATGTGCTTGTTCCGGGTCGAAAAACTTAACCTTGTCAATAGTAAACAAATTGTTAGCTACACATTCAAGATCAACTGACGTTAAGCCCATTATTTTTAACCAGTCGTAGTTTTTTAGCCTGTATCTCAAACTAAGCTCCTGAAGGCGGATGTATGACCCATCGCGTTGCCAGAAAGTAGAGAGTTGTTCGTTGTTTGTGTTACTTCCGTATGAAAGACGCGGAAATTCAGCATTGGGATTTTCCGTGGCGGGATCGCCCGAATACCATGCCGCTGTCCAACGATTTTTAGGATTGTTGGCTAATTTAATCACGTTACCCACGTCGCCGTTGTAGAATGGAATCCATCCCGGAGCGTTAGGACCAAACTGCCAAATATCTACCCCTGAGCGGTAGTATTGTACCTTGGCACCGCCTCTGAACAGAACGGCTACCGTGAAATCTTTCCAGCGGTAATCCGCACCGAAACCGTACATCACGCGCGGTACCTGATTGCCATAAGAGAGCGGAATTTTATCGTCTTCGTTGATGCGGCCGTCGCCGTTTACGTCGCGATATTTGATGTCACCCGGTCTGATTCGGCCAAAAGCGCTTTGATCCGGACTGGTTTCTATCTCTTCGCGGTCTTTAAAGAGACCTTCGGCCACGTATCCGCGAACAACACCGTACGGTTTTCCGGTAACACTCAGGTAATCGTAAGGCAATTTATTTTCTTCAAAATAGTCAATCATATTTTGGGAGAAAGTATAGTTTCCTCTTATCGTAAAGCCCATATCGTTGTTGAAGTTATGTGAAAACTCAATGTTTCCGTCGGAACCAAAGCTATGCATGCGGCCTACGTTAGAGTACGGTAGGTTAACCAATCCCAAATAATTTGGTAAGGTAACCCTTGTCATGAAAATGTCGTCGCGTTGGTCGCGGAAAACGTCCGCAACAATTCTCAGTTTATCGTTGAAAAAGTTGGCTTCAACACCCACGTTGGCCTTCTTGGCAACTTCCCACTTCAGGTTATCTGCCCCGATCAATCTTTCCGTAATACCCATACCGCGATAGCTCCAGTATGTAGCGGCAAGGTTGTCGATCAATGTCAGATAGGGAAAGCGAGTGTCGGTAATTTGGTCGTTTCCTGCCAAACCGTACGATCCGCGTATTTTTAGGAAACTCAACCAAGGCATATTATCCTGAACCCAAGTATAGCCGGTGGGTACCCATCCCAATGCCAAGGAGGGGAAAAATCCGAAACGTTCACCTTTTTTAAATTGCGAAGATCCGGTGAAACCGAAGTTTCCGTCTATGAAATAGGTATTGTTATAACCGTAAGATAAGCGTCCCGAAACATTTTGACGGCGTGCGGGAATGGAGTTAATCCCTAATTGGTCGAACGACCAGCGTCCGTCAACTATATCTTCCATATAGTAATACAAGAGCGCGCCTAAGTCGTTAACTCCGAAAGAGCGATTCCATTCGGCTTTACTTTGCCAATAGTATTTACGCCAAAATGTACTGCCTTTAAAAAACATCACATTCATTTCATTCAAGCGCAGCGACTTAATGAGGTTACCGTGTGAATCGCGACCGGTAGCCCTGTACATATTCGGTCTCAAATAACGTCCGTGCGAAACGAAGGTTTGAATTTCCGATAATACTTGCGTTGTTAATTTAAGTCCTTTAAATATTCCACCAACCTCTTGGCTTAACTCCAGCGTCAGTTTATTGTGGTTTTCATCTTCTTTGCTGTATCCCATGAAATTTAATCGCGCGTAGGGCGAAGACATATTTTCGGTACCGTAAGTGGGGAGAGTTCCATCGGAATAAGTTACGGGGAACATAACCGGTGTAAGCATACGTACTGCTGACCAAAGCGAGTTGGTGTGCTCTCTGCCGGGCAAAGTTTTTCCGATAATGCTTCCTTCTGTTCCGAAATATAGTTTTGTTTTGGGTGTCAGCTTCATATCGATGTTGGCACGGTAGTTAATGGTGTTGTAGGCTACCGGGCTTTTAAATTTTACATCTTCTTGGTTGTAAGCTGCATTTTCGAATTGTCCTCCCAACGATACGAAATATTGGGCAACATCACCCCCACCTTTTGCACTCATATAATAACGGTGCTTGAAGGATGTTGTTTTCATGATTTCGTCCATCCAATTCACATCGGGGTAAAGGTCGGGGTCGAGTCTGTTTTTAATAACATCCAAATCCAAAGTCGTGTAAATATCGCGGTCGCCCGACATGGCTCTGGCCTCATTGGCCAGCATAGCGTAATCGTATGCTCCTAAATATTCGGGCAAGCGTTTAATTTGGTTTACTTGCAACGTTGCACGCGACGTGATTTGCAATTTACCGGTGTGTCCTCTTTTTGTGGTAATTAATACTACACCGTTGGCGCCACGTACACCGTATACTGCGGTAGCGGAAGCGTCTTTCAGAATTTGGAAAGACTGAATGTCATCGGGGTCGATATCTTGAAGTCGGCCTTCCAGCCCGTCAATCAACACCAAAGCTCCGGCATTGGCTCCAAAGGTACCGATACCGCGAATCCAGAAGTTGGATATGTTTTGTCCCGGCTCACCGGAAACCATACTTGTCATCACACCGGCAACGCGTCCGCCAATCATGTTATTGAGCGATGTGGCCGGCGTTTTTAATTCTTCCACGTCTACGGTTGTGATAGCACCCACAATAGACACCTTTTTCTGAGAAGTAAGTCCGGTAATAACTACTTCGTCCAGAAGCTTGGTGTCTTCTTTTAGTTCAATTCTTACGTTTGTTTCGCTTCGTTCCACTACTTTTTCCACAGTAGCCATACCAATCATTTGAAACACGATTGTTTCTCTGCGAGCCACTCTGATTGAAAAGCGTCCATCAACATCGGTAATTGTACCTATTCCGGGTGCGCTTTTAATGAAAATGGAAACTCCGGGAAGCGGTTCGTTAAGGGTTGCATCGTACACTGTTCCGGACACTTCCAGGTTTCTTTCCTGTCCGTACGCAGTTACGTAAAATAAACTCATCAAAATTACGATGAAACTTGCTATTTTTTTCATGCTTATCTGTTATTTAATTATTCAATAGAAAGTTTACGTATTACGTGATTTCTTGAATCAGCCACGTAAATAATAGAACCATCGCTGTTAACGGCCACTCCGGTTGGGTAGTAAAATTTCGCGAATTCGGGTCCGCCGTCCTGGAATCCGGGACTTTGCGGCAGGCCGATGGCGGTATTTACCGTAGCCGTTCCTTTAGGTACCGTAGTATCTATAATACGGATGCAATGGTTGTTGTTGTCGGCTATATATAGTTTTCCGTCGGCAGTAAAGGCTAACTGCTTCGGAGCAAAAAATTTGGCGTTTTCGAGCAGCCCGTCTTCCCATCCGCGTCCGTTTACCGGACCTTCAATGATGGATTTTCCGGCATAAGGTTCTCCTTTGTAAGTAGCTTTGTCAACCTCATCTAATTTTGAAATATCTACCCGGCTTATCATATTGTAGTCCTCCATGGAAAAATACAGCATATTTGGCTCTAAGGGCGAGAAGATACAATAGGTGTTACTTCCGTTGGTTGCGGCTTGAGCATTTGGCACATCGGGAATTACTTTATCTAACAACACTTCCACGTTTCGGGTAACGGGGTTAAATCGTACCAGTTGTCCTTTCCACATAACGGTATATACCATGTGGTCTAACTTGTTCACCACAAACGAATATTTCCAGTTGCCCTCGATTACTTCTTTGGTTTCTTCATCGAGAATCAGCGAGCGATGCCGTGGAGCGTAAGTTAAACTCTTTAACATTTGATAGTAGTATAAGCCGGCGTCCTCCGGCACATACACTGCCTCGTTACCTTCTTCATCTGAAAAAGCCGGAGCGTTTGAATGGTTGGCTCCATAACGCATAACCAATACCGATTGGCCTTTTTGGTCGACCAAAACTAAGTTTGAAGCAACGTTTTCGCCTTTATCGTTTTTGGCTTGTTGTATGGCGCCATGCCCCTGGGCATTCCAAGCTCTCTCGGTCACAAAAATATTGTCTTCGTCATCCAAACAAATGGCAAAAGGCGCAGAAAGAGTTGCGGTGGTAAAGCTACCTCCTACTGTTGATACTGAGTTGTTGTTTGGCTCCGGCTTTCCCACAACAGTTGATACCGAAGTCTGCGTTTTGTAGAAGAAATTTTCATCGGCTGTTCCCGAAACCGTTTTTCCCTCTTTCGTAGTTCGTTCAACCATTATTTCCATCTTTCTCAGGTAGGTAAGCTTGGGCACAAAAGCGTAAATTTTGTTTCCGTTTGAGCCTACTAATCCAGCTTGATGTTTTACACCCAGTGTATCCACGAAATACACTTTCATCCCGGTGGTGTCCGATCCGAAATTACTTCCCTCAATGATGAAGGGAGTTGCTATACCTCCTGAATCGGGATAAAAACCCGTTACTTCAATAGGCTTAGATGGATCGAAAGTCTGAAAACTTGTTTGCTTTTCGTCTTTGCAGGAAAAGAGAATGCCTGCAAGAATAGTGGAAAACAAACATAAAAAAAAGATTTTTTTCATTTTTTCATTTTTAAAAAAGTTAAATAACTTGTCGATGTTTTTTTAAATAAAAGAGATTAAATTAGAATTCATTATGTGAATTTCGCCACAATAATTTTAAATACCGTGCTGTACTGTGCTGCTTGTTGTGTAAAAAATAAATCTTTGTCATCCCGTCAAAACAAAGATACTGTATTAAAATAAATTAAAACTAAAATTCAATAATTGTTGCTTGTAATATGAAATGTATGATTTCTTTAGTGTTAAATTTCTTAAATCTATAACTTCTCAGATTAGATTATAAGAAAACTAATGAGTCCAATAATAATCGTGTGTCTTTTTACATCATTCATCTTTCATCAAAAAAGCAAATAGATATTTTTATGCTTTATACATATAAAATGTATTTTTTTTAAATACAATTTTCAATAAGTGCACAAATATAAAACAAATATTTTAAGTGAAGAAAATACACATATGTGTTTTATAACATAATTTATACAAAAAGTGGTTTATTCATAGCGATAGCCTGAATGCATAGGGGGTTCCGAGTTATGTTAATATATTAAAATAATTTATAAACGCTGGTTTTTATATTAATTTATCTGCAAAAACATATCGAAGAAGTAATGATATTGCTAATATTTGTGGTTATGCTAAAAGTAAACGGCAACGTTAACCGAAAAAAGACAGGGCAACGGAGAGTTTTTTGCTATCAACAACTATATCGGAATACTACGTTCCGAAGATTCTCACCTGCCTTTGAGGAAAAAAATAGAAAATTAACGCTACTGCTCTAAACATACGTTTTAAGCAACAAAGCGAATCAAAATTCTCATGCGCGGAAAGATTGATTCGCTGAATGTTTCGGTTTCAACCGCCGCTCTCACTTTCGAAGCTATGCGGCAGCGAGGATTTTAATTCTTGTTTTTTGTGTCGCCGGCAGTCAGTTTTTTGGCGGTCACTATCATGTTTCGTTGCGACTTCATCAGATTAACCGATTGAAGAACAATGGTTTTTGTTTCGTTGAGAATATTCATAAACAAAATGCTGTTTCTTGTTCCCGCTTCTTTTTCTTTTACGCGTCGTATCTGTTTCTTGGTCAATCTGGCGCACTGTTCGATAATCTCTTCCCGAATCTGAGTAATGGTTGCAAAGTTTGAGTAATCGTTTTTCTCCATCATGCCGATAAAAACCTTATACATGTTGGTTACCTTTTTACTCAAATCTTCGAGGTCTTTCTCCTGATCGTCGTTGAATCCTCTGTGGTTGTTTTCGATATAAAGCGAACTGTCTGAGGTGATTACCCTTAACGCTTTCGATATTTCGTACGTATAATCAACAATTTGAACATATTCCTGCTCGATATCGAGTTCTTTTATCGTTATGGATTGAATGGTGGGCACAACTTCATACGTTCTTTTGTTTTTGTAGTTCAGGTAAAATTCGTTGGCTTTCGATGCGATTTTTCTCAACAAGGAGCGATTTTCTTTCGTGATTCCTCTAACATTCTGATAATAAATATCTAACATTTTCCCGATTGTTTCGCGTACTTCGGTTGTAGAGGTTTCCACTATTCCCACTTCGTCTTCAATTAATGTAGCGTTGGCTTCTTCGGCTTGCTTTCTTTTTTGGTGAAACTTGGAGGATTTGAAAAGTAAAAATCCGACCAATGCCAACATTACGAAGATAGCTATTTTGCCGCCCCAGGCAAGAAACATAGCCACTGTCATGGCCACCGTAAACGCTACTAAGGCTGTAATAAACCATCCGCCGATAACGGTTAATACACCGGTAATTCTGTAAACCGCGCTTTCGCGTCCCCAGGCTCTGTCGGCGAGCGATGTTCCCATAGCAACCATAAATGTGACGTAAGTAGTTGACAGCGGCAGCTTAAGCGAGGTTCCGAGAGAGATTAACAAGGCGGCAATGGTTAAGTTTACCGACGCGCGAATTAAATCGAAAGAGCCATTTTGCTCTTCACTTTGTTCCGGAATGATAAACCGACTGTTGAGTTTCTCTCGAAACGATGGGGTGATCATTTTGTTGAAAAAGCGATTGGCATCTACTCCCCAACGAACGATTGAACGCGATAACGGCGTGGAAGAAAAACGTTCTAATCCGCTTCCTTGGCGCGCGAGATTGATTTCGGTCTCGGTTACCGATTTTGCTTTTTTTGAGAACCACAAGGCCAAAACCATGATAAGTCCCGCTGCGAAAAGCAATTTTATATCGGCTTTTACGGGTCCGCCTAATGAGTCCATATATAATGAATCCACAGAACCTCCGGCGGCAAACGCGGCGCTTGCATTTTTAAATGCGTCTAATCCGGCAAGCGGAACACCGATAAAGTTTACCAAGTCGTTGCTGGCAAAAGCAAGGGCCAGCGCCAACGTCCCGGTCAATACAATTATTTTCAGGATATTAACTCGAAACAGAAACTGCAACAACGCCATAATCAATGTCCAGCTCACGAAAGCAATCAGCAGAGCACGCAGCATGTTCGACTCAACCGCGTTCATAAAATCGGCAGCTACAATCGGGCTGTTTCTCAATCCCTTGAAAACGATAAAATAGGTCATGGCAGTGAGTGCGAATCCGCACCAAAGCGCACCGAAATATTTAAAAGCTTTGTTGTAATTGAAGGAAAAGATGATTCGGGTTATATACATCACTAAGCTTCCCACCACAAAAGCAATCGCTACCGAAACAAAAATTCCGGATATAATGGCCAGCGCTTTACCTGTGTTGATGTATTCGACTAACGTGCCCGAACTTGCCTGCCAGATACTGAAAATGGCTATCGCCACGGCGGAACCGAGCAGTTCGAAAACCAAGGAAACCGTCGTGGAGGTCGGCAAACCCAGCGAGTTGAAAACATCGAGCAGGATTACGTCCGTAAGCATAACAGCGAGAAAAAGCAACATGATGTTTGGAAAGGAAATCATTTCGGGATGGAACACGCCGCTTCGGGCAATCTCCATCATTCCGCTCGAGAAAAATGTACCGAGCATCACACCTAAGGAGGCAACCGTGAGAATTACCCACATGGGCGCCACTTTTGAACCAATACTTGAGTTGAGGAAATTTACAGCGTCGTTGGCTACGCCTACGGATAAATCGAGTATTGCTAATCCCAACAAAATGATTACGATGATAAGATAAATCGGATCCATGAAAAACTTGCTTAAACAATCTTTTTTTGATGTGACAAAATCAATTTTTATTCTTGAAATTTGCCGCAAAATTAGTGAAAGTTTTTCTGAATAATCCGGGAATCGAAAGCTTTTTATGCTTATAATCAAAAACTTAACAAAAACGTAACAATTTGGAAGGAAGACACGGTTTTAGAGAAAAGAGTCAAAAAAGTGAGGCAGAAAAATCTGCCCCACCATTCAAATTTAATCAAGCTCAACAGCCTGTAATCTGTCAGACCGCTTCTCGTCTCATTTTTTCTTTGTCGCTTCGTCGTCAATTTCGTATCCCCACGTTTTTCCTTTCTCGGTTGCGGGAACGCCGCGCGTCATCCACCGCGGTGCGGGCGCGCCTTTCAGGTAATGATCGAAAAACTGTTGCAGGCGCACGGAAAGGTCTTTGGCATTACGACGCTGGTTCAGGTTATGCGCTTCCTTGTTGTATTGAAGCATCCAAACCGGTTTGCCCAAGCGGCGAAGCGACATGAAATACTCAATGCCCTGATACCAAGGCACGGCGCCGTCTTCGTCGTTGTGCATAATAAGCAGCGGCGTATTTACTTTGTCGACAAAGAAAACGGGCGAATTTTCGATATAAAGCTGCAACGAATCGTTCATCGAGAAGCCGATTCGAGATTGTGTCTGCTCGTACTGGAACTGTCGACTGCGCCCCGATTCCCATCTAATTCCGCCATAAGCGCTTGTCATGTTCGAAACAGGCGCGCCCGCTCCGGCAGCCTTAAACATATTGGTTCGGGTGATAAGGTATGCCACCTGATAACCGCCCCAACTTTGTCCCTGTATGGCCATATTGTTGGCGTCTATCCAGTTGTTTTTTGTTAATGTCTGCGCGCCGGAAACGATGTAATTATACGCGTCGGCGCCCGGCTGCCCCACACCGTAATGAATATCGGGCGTGAAAACGATGTATCCTTGGCTCACAAAAAACGGAATGTTGATGATGGAGCGGCTGGGAGCAGGAGCAACATAGCGGTACAGATCGTCGGAATGAGTTTCGTAGAAATAAATCATTACCGGATATTTTCTATTCGGGTCAAAGTCTTCCGGTTTATACAAAATTCCCTGCGATGGCTGTCCGTCGAACGTTGTCCACGAGTATAATTCGGCCGTTCCCCAGTTATATTCTTTCATTTGCGGATTGATATCGGTGAGTTTTTGAGCCGATTTCCACAGGTTTTTCGTAACAAATAAGTCGGGAGAAGTATTGAAATTGCTTTTCTGAAAAGCAAACACATCGGCGTTTTTTGCTTTTGCAACCGATGAAAATCCAAACTTATCCAACTCGCGCTTTACCAACGGATTTCTACCTTGTAGTTTCAGCGTGTAAAAACCGCCTTCTTTGGTTTTGTTGTCGAAAGCCGAGAGCAACAAAACGTCTTTCGGTTCCACAAATCGCTTTTCGGGATCGGTATTGATGTAGCGAAAAGTAATGGAATCTGTTCTGCCGGTGTGCTGAGTGATACTTTCCGGTTTTTGTTTTCCCGACGGGTCAATTTTCCAGATATCGAAAGCATCGTAAACAAGCACAAACTTATCGTCTTTTCCCCAGGCGGCAATTCCGTAAGCTCCCGGATCGCTTGGCGTATCGTTTTTTTCGTTCCAAAAGTTAACGGGAATATCTTTGGTCAAATTCACGGTTTTTTTGTCGATATTATCGAATGCAAACCACTGCTTTTCACCGGCATTCCACCAGAAAGTATAGTTGCCCAATGGCGATAGTCGAGGCCTGCCCGATACGGGTTTGCCTATTTCGTGTAGCTCATTGGTATGTAAATCGTAAATCCACGAGTCGGTTTTTGAAGAAATATCCCATTGACTTTCAATCTCGTAGGGCAAACCCGATGTGAGAAGGACGAATCGACCGTTTCCTTCATCGGAAACCGATGCGTTAGGCATTTGTTCGTTGGCTATGGCGAGAAAATCGTTGGGTTTATCGGGGAAAATTATGCCCGTGTAGGTTCTGCTGAGTTCCGATTTTAATCGCGACAGTTGTTGCGGCTGAACAACAGGGTCTTTCCAGTTCCAGATATCAAGAGTTGCCATTTCGAAGTCAACCAGCGTGGTGTCTTTGGGCATTTGTTTGGGAGCCGCTCCAAGGAGAATTCGTTCGCCGTTTTTGCTGAAACTAGGTTTTGAGTTTTCATTAAAAATCCAACTTTCCGGCATCCCCGATGGTGATTCAGATGCAAGCACAACGGCGGTGTCCAGCGTGTTTTTGAAATACCTGACATCGAACACTTTTTGTTCGGTTTTCGACGTGTCGGCGGTGAACAGATACACCAATTGATTGCCCGTTTCGTCGAAAGCAAACGATTTATACTCTCTTTTTTCCGCGGAAATCTGCTTTTTTGTTCCGTTTTTTAAGTTGAAAAAGAGAACTTTGTGGGTATCGGTGGAATCTTTTTTATCGGGTTCTACGGAAACCACCAACGAATCCCCGTATTTGCTGAACGCGAACGCTTTGGCGTTTTTTACGGTGTCTTCGGTCTGTGTATTCAGGTTTCGGATAATGAGCAGTTCTTTCGGTTTAGCCGATTTGTTTTTAACTGTATCTTTCGGCTCTGTTTTTTTGTACGCAATATGTGCAGCCAATTCCGTGGGTGTGGCGTAAGATTTCACATCGGCAATTTTGTAAACCGATAGCGCGGCGTTATCCACAATTACCAGCGAATCTTTGGGGAAATCATCGGCTTTTTTCTTCTTGATTTTCGCCTCGCGGATATCGGCAAAAGGAGCTTTCAGCAGCCCGACCGTAAATCGTCCGTCGGGAGACAAGGTATATTTATTTATCCGATTAATTTTCAGCTCCTTGTTGTTCTTCAAATCACGGATGTAGAGTGTGCTGTCTCCTTCCTGCGGGCTGATGATGGCATTTACAAATCGCCCGTCGTTGCTTATGGATATACTGCGAAGGCTTTTCCAGTTGTCGTAAACGGAATGGTCAAGCGGCTTTTTCTGCGCGAAAACTGTTAAGCTCAGAAAACAGAAAACGATTATCGAGAGTGATTTGGGAGAAAGAGAAAGTTGCATATTTTTATTTTTTTGACAACGAAATTACGATAAAACTTCAATTTAACCAAGCGAAAGCCTTTAAAACAAATTTGGCCGAATCACTCTCGCGATTCAGCCAATTCAATATTTTGAATATCAGCCTGTTCAGACAAATTCTTTCTTCAATTCCTCAACCCAAGCTTCAAGGCGCGCATCGGTCTGGTCGTATTCGTTATCCTCGTCAATGGGAAGCCCCACCCAGCGTCCGTCCACCACCGCAGTGGAGTCGTCGTAAGTATAGCCTTCGTCATCCACAAAACCGATAACTTTTGTTTTATCGTAAATGGCATCGTAGATTACTTTCATCGACTCGGCAAAACTGCTCGAAAACGACGCGCTGTCGCCCAACGCGAAGATAGCCACGGTTTTATCCGATAAATCCGCTTTTGAGAAGGCGGGCAAAAAGCTGTCCCAATCGTCTTGCAAATCGCCGATTCCGGTGGTCGAGGTTCCCAGAATCAGGTATTTATAGGGTTTTATGTCGTCAATTTTAATTGATTCCACATTGAAAAGATCGGCCTCTCCGTTAAAAAGGTCTTTGACGCTTTTGGCCACCGACTCGGTGTTGCCACCCGAAGTGCCGTAAAGTATTGCAATATTGTTCATTTGAGTAAAATTATGAGTTGAATTGATTCATTATCTGATTAAACAGTTTAAACAGAAAATTGTTTGACCGGAAAATTGATTTGGCTAATTGGACTTGAATGTTTGTGAATACCCGAAAAAACATTACTTTTGTATCTCGAAGTTTGGCCCGGTAGTTCAACGGATAGAATAGAAGTTTCCTAAACTTTAGATCCGGGTTCGATTCCCGGCTGGGCTACAGGGAGTTGATTATAAGCGTATTGAGTTTGAATGAATATAACAAAGGGTACCTTTTACGGATACCCTTTGTTGTTGTACTCTTATTCTGCAAGTACAGTTTGATTCGATGGGCAGGAATAGATTCAAAGCAGCAGTACAAAGAGATTGTATGTGACAGCGTATTTTTTGGATAAAGCTATGTCATTATTACATTACTATCCGGCTCACGCTGTTAAGCATCAGACGAGCCATAGACCGTTAGATGCAGGTCACTTATTAAACCCCTGTGTCATTTGCTGGATATCCTGCAGTGTGAAATCTCCTAAAAACTGCATCACAACGTTTTCGCCATCGTTTCCGGCGACAATCATAATAAGTTCGGAAATTTTTTCGGGTTTACCTTTCATAAAAAAGTTGATGTTGTCGTTATCGTCCGATTTTACGCGCATCAGCAGTTCATAATCGCGCCCTTTTACCCGGTCGTTTGCGAGCGAAAGCATTTGCGGAGCAATTTTTTTGTCTTCCGAAGTGAGAATGAGTATGGAGGAAAGTTTGTTCAGAAAACCGCCTACATTTACGCCGCCATAATCCATTTTGGAGTTTTGGGGAATCAACGAAAGCATCGTTTTAGAAATGTAGACCGAAGTTACACCATCCATTTCGGAGAATTTCTCGAACGGATTTTTCTGTGCAAAAGTGTATGAAACACTTGCCAGAAGCAGGAAAGAAAGAATTATTTTTTTCATAAGGGTCATGTTGTTTAGTGTTTTATTTGAATATTGGAGACTTTGTGGATGCTAACCGACAAAGACTCACATAGTTATTTTATTGATTGATTAATTATTTTTTGCGCTTCTTCTAACCGGGCGTTTGCTTTTTGGGCTGTTTCGGCTCCTTTCGAAAAGTTTTCCGAAAAAAGTTGCAGCGCGTCCATGGTTGCCTTGTAAGCGTCGTCCGGATTTTTGTAAGTATCGGTAAAAAGAGTTTGTTTGGTGTACTGGTTTTTCTGAAACAGGCTTACCCCGATAATCAGAGCAAACGAAGCCGCAACGCCGATTGCCCAATTTCGTACGTGAAGCATATTGACTCTCCTGTTCACCTTTTTTTCTTCTGTAAACGAATCAATGAGCGATTCAATAGCTTGCTCCGATTCGCGCGGAACTTCCACCGAATGGTTATTTAAAGCGTGGAATATTTTTTTGTCCGCGTCAAATTCCTCGGGCGTATCGTCGCGAAGGAAAAAATTGGCGAGCAATTGTTCTTCTTCCCGGGAAGTTTTTCCCAAATAGAATTTTTTCAGCAATATTTTTATACTATTTGTGTCCATTTTCGTTTTTGTTTAATATTTCTTTCATCGCGCGTCTTGCCCTCGAAAGTAGCTGCCTGACGTTGGTTTCGGTTTGTTCGGTTGCCATCGCGATTTCCTGAATCGACATGTCGGCGAAATGCCTTAACCGGATAGCTTGTTGTTGCGTTTTTGGCAACGTGTTCATGCACTTCATTACGTTTGAAAGTTCGTCGCGCGCATACAGCCTTTCTTCTTCGCCGCTCTCAAAAATCAAATCCTTACTTTCTATGATTGAAGTGGTTTTGCGTTGATTGTTTCTGAGCAAATCGATGGACATGTTTTTTGTCATTGTTACTACAAAAGCTTCGTCGTTGCGCACGTCCCCGAGATTGTTTCTCCTTTCCCACAGCTTGATGTAGACTTCCTGCGAAACATCGTTTGCATCGTCCCTATTCTCGAGTATGCTGTATGAAATCCGATAAATCAATGAATGAAACGAAAGAAAACGCTTTTTAAATTCGTCATTGTTCATTTTTCTTCGAGTTCACTAAATTCTGTACGTCCTCCGTACGTATTTTTCCTTTGATGCGTACCATGGCAGGTTCGTTACCTGTGGTTAAAACAATGAGTTCGCGAATGGTTTCGTCTTGAAATCGCGCGAATATTTTTGTTTTTTCATTTTTTTCGTTTGCTTTCAGCAGCACTTCGTATTTGCTGTCGTTCAGTTGTTCGGCCAGTTTATTGAAACGAAGTTTTGTGTCTTCCGAGCATTCGTCCAACGAGAGGACTTGTAAACTCGAAATGTTCAGATTGCCGATATGCTTCTTGACAAAAGGTTTAGCCAAAAGCATCAACATGCCGTTGACTTTTACATTCTCGACATTTCTCTCCTTACTGAACTTGTTGTAAAGTGTTTCGACAGAAATTCGAGACTGGCAAAATGCCGGTGCTGATAACAGGCAACACAATAAGATGATTGATAGACGTTTGAACATAATGATTTGTTTTGTTATTGGGTTATGACGAATTATCGCCTTCTACATTGAAGACGAAACAGAAAAGGTTTTGTGACAAAGGTGAGAAAAAAAATTGAATTCAATACACTTTTATTGATGGGGCGATAGCAAAACGACCGATTTTGAGCAGGTTGGTTGGGCAATGTTTTGGGTGGGGAATGTAAAAATAAAAAAACACTCAAAACTGACATTGATGCAGTGTTTTGAGTGGTAAGTTCGAAGAATGTTGCAGATACAGAAGGAATATTGACTCTGTATCGAAAATTGAAAACCTAAAATATTTTTCCTGAAAACACATTCACTGCGTTTCCAAAAACGAGCGAATTATTTCCGTTTTGCCCTGTTGTTATCGCGTCGTTTCAATACCAAATGGAGCAACACCGCTAAAGCAAGACAAACGCTTATAATTATCCAAAACTCGTTGAGGTTGCCTGACCGGCGGTAATGCGGGTATCCGATAACGGCCATAACAATAGCGTATATAGCTAAAGCCAATGGCAGGATAATGTGTTTTTTATTCTTTAGAAACATCGGATGGATTTATTATTTCGGCAAATTTTCTTATTTTTTCATACGAAATAGATGAGACAAGCTGTCCCGACTCGGCCATTCGCTTGGTGATAATTCTTTCTAAAAAAGAAAGTCGCGATGTGTCAATTTCTCCGCCGAAATAATCGCTCACAACGGCATGGTCGTGCAATTCCGTCGGAAAAGCTTCCTGCAATTCCTTTTTGGCTTTTTCACCGGAATAGAGGCAACTGATAAAAAGTCCGAGACGTTTTTGGGTAAGTATCCCGATATTTGCATCGCAAAACATGGAAACAGATTCCTGAATTTTTCCGTTGTAAATAGAACCGCCAATAATGATGGAGTCGTATGTTGAGGCATCGGGAAACGATTCCCGGTTGTTGAGGTTACAGATATCGACTTTGCCGTCAAGCAAATCGAAAAGTTCCCGCGCGCACTTCTCCACATTTCCGTGCCTCGACGCATAAGCGATAAGTGTGTTATTTGTAGCCATTTTGTGTGTTTAATGTGGAGAAGTGCGCGCGGGACAAGAATTTATTTCACGTTTTCTAAAATTGCCAATAAATAATCGTACGATTTTTCAACAGCCTCTATATGAACGGCTTCATCGGGCGAATGCGCGCCGGTGATAGTAGGCCCAAACGAAACGATATCGAGTTTATGTCCGACATTCGATTGAATAATGCCACATTCCAAACCGGCGTGTATAATGTTCACGTTGGGGCGTGAACCGTATTTCTCCATATAAATTTTCGTCATAGTTGTAAGTAGCTCGGAGTTGGCGTCGGGTTGCCAGCCGGGATATGCTCCGTCGAATTCCACTTTGGCGCCGGCAAGCAAAAATACGCTCTCTACCGATGAACAAACCCACTCTTTGCGACTCTCCGAAGAACTGCGAACCAATAGTTTCACGTCTATTTGTCCTTCCGAAGATTGAACCAATGCTAGGTTGAGCGAACTTTCAACTACGCCCGGAAAGTCGGCAAGCATGCTGATAACTCCGTTCGGGCAACCTTCAACAGCATTTATTAAATCGTCCTGAACTTCAGTCGGGAGAAGCGATTTGGGCAAATCGGTTGTTTCAGCTTTAAAGGAAATGGCGTTTTCAATTCCGGCAAACTCTTCGCGGAAAAGGGTTTCATATTCCGACACCAAATCCACCAAATCGTCTGAGAGTTGTTCGGGAATGGTAATTACCGCGAAAGACTCGCGCGGAATGGCGTTGCGCAACGAACCGCCGTGGATGTTCGCTAAACGGGCTTCGTAATTTCGTACCACATCTTTCAAGAAACGGTTCATCAACTTGTTCGCGTTAGCGTGACCCAAGTGAATTTGTGTGCCCGAGTGACCGCCTTTTAGTCCGGTGAGGCTGATTTTAAAAGCCACGTCGCCTTTGTCTATATCTTCGTCGGGTTTAAATTGGAACGAAACGTTTACGTCGGTTCCTCCGGCGCATCCCACACAAAGGTCTCCATCTTCTTCGGTATCTAAGTTTAGCATCATGGTGCCGTTCAAAAAACCGGGTCTCAAACCGAAAGCGCCGTCCATTCCCACCTCTTCGTCAACGGTAAAAAGCGCTTCAAGAGCGGGGTGATTCAGCGTATTATCTTCTAAAACGGCCATCATCATGGCGCAGCCAACGCCGTTATCGGCGCCCAGTGTGGTAGAGTTGGCTTTTACCCAATCGCCGTCGATACGGGTTTGGATGGGGTCTTTGGTAAAATCGTGCGTTACGTCTGAGTTTTTCTGCGGAACCATATCCAAATGCGACTGCAGGATAACGGTTTTTGCGCTTTCGTATCCTTTCGACGCGGGTTTTTTAATTAATACGTTGCCCACTTTGTCTTGTTTTGTTTCAAGGTTGAGCGATTTGCCGAAATCCATTACAAATTTCGTAACTTCTTTCATTTGTCCGGTTGGACGAGGAATTTGAGTTAATTCATAAAAGTAATTCCAAACACGTTGGGGACTTAAGTTTAAAATTTCTGATGTTGCCATAATTTGAAATTATAATTGTTGATTTTCAGTTGTTTGTAATCCCAAGTTCTCTTTTTTTCGTTTCACGTAAGGAAGAGCCAGAATCCCAATCACTCCTAACAAGATTATCCAAACCGATTGAACGGTGAAGATTGTTCCTGCAAATGCACTGGCTTCCTCATAACCTACACCCAGAATAATCAGCGAAGAGATTACCATGAAGTGCCACGTACCAACGCCACCCTGAACGGGAACAGCTACTCCTACGTTGCTCATGGCAAAGACAATCCATCCGACTATCGGGCCCAAATTTTTTGTGAAATCGAAAGCATAAAAACAAATGTAAAAATACACATAAAAACTTAACCAAGCCAGAATAGTGTAAATAATTATTTTTCTTTTCGATTTCATTCTGGCAATAAGCATCATGTCGTGTTTTACAACTTGAACGAATTTCTTGACTTTCTTTACTATTATATTTTCCTTGAAGTATGAGAACATCACAAAAACTCCGCCGATAATCAGCGCCAAAAGCAGGTATAACCATACGGAAGTAAATATTCCCGTAAGATTTTCGGCAAAGCCGGGATTTTGGCGAAAATAGGACACGAAGAAATCGACATAGAGCGCCAAGCTAATTACAACAAGGACGACTCCGGCCAGAATATCGAGGATTTTATCTATAAAAAAAGTTTCAAAAGTTTTAGCAAACGGAATCTGATCGTATTTTGTCACTATTCCGCATCGCCACAAATCTCCGGCACGGGGTAAGAGAAAATTTACGGCATAATTCCCGAATGTGGCAAACACGATGCTCTCTCTCTTGGGTTTATAACCCAGCGAATTGAGAAACAGTTCCCAACGCAATGCTCGAAAATAGTTACCTAAAAGTCCAAATACGAGCGATGATGCAATAATTCCGAAATGAGCGGATTTTGCAATTTCCCAAACTTCTTTCAGGCTGGTTTTGCGATAAAGCAGCCAAAATATGGCTACGCCAAGAGCAAGAGATAATACTGTTTTTAGAATATCTTGTATGCGCTTTGAGTTCATTTTTTATTCAAACGGGGCTTTCTTTAATAGTTCCGAAAGGTGAAAAAAGAGCGCTAAAAAGCACTAATTTAACTTATTGTTCTATCCTTTTTTAGCGATTGATTGCCAAAATTTTTAAATAATTCGTTACCTTTGCGACCGTAAAGATAGCTAATAATCGCTAATTGACAATGATATCGGTAAAACCTAAAAAAAATCTCGGGCAGCATTTTCTCAAAGATTCGGGAATTGCGAGTCGCATTGCCGACACGCTCGATGCTTTTGCGCCGCTTCCCATCCTCGAAGTGGGGCCCGGTACCGGTATGCTTACGCAGTTCCTGTTGACAAAAAACAGAAACCTTACGGTTGTGGAAATCGACAGAGAGTCAATTACATATTTGAATGAGCATTTCCCTCAATTAGACGGAAATATTTTGCAACAAAATTTTCTTTCTATGGACTTTGCAGAATATTACAACGAGCCGTTCTGCGTTATTGGCAACTATCCTTACAACATTTCATCTCAAATTTTCTTTAAAGTGCTCGACAATAAGGAACAAATTCCATGTTGCTCGGGTATGATACAAAAGGAGGTGGCCGAACGCATGATTGCTTCCCCCGGTACTAAAGCCTACGGCATACTTAGTGTTTTGTTGCAGGCGTGGTACGACATCGAGTACCTTTTCACGGTGAGCGAACAGGCGTTTATTCCTCCGCCCAAGGTCAAATCGGCAGTTGTGCGGCTCACTCGAAACCAGCGAAAGCGGCTCAACTGCAATGAAAAACTGTTCAAGTCGGTAGTGAAAACAAGTTTCAACCAGCG
>CAZKZB010000038.1:0-31776 GCA_964557135.1 uncultured Petrimonas sp.
GAAGAAAGAGACAGTGTTCTTTGCCATATTCCTCCTGCCGACGGAAAAACAGGTTCTCTGGTTTTAACTACTTATTTTGACTGGAATGTAAATAGTGTAAAATGCGATTTACAATCGCTAACCTCTATCGATGCCGGCGGCAGAGCCTCAGGAATGGAATTATTTGTCGATAAACAAATAGACAACATAGCCGCAGGCATTATTAGGAATGAAAATACGGAGTTTATTCAATACAACAATTCCGATTTAGAATGGTCGTTTATTGCAACTTCCGGCAAACAAAGCCTTGATGGCAATATAATGGCTTAGCAGTTTTTTACAGAACAAAAGAAAATCACACAAGATCATTTGAGTTATACTGTTGTGTTCGCACCCGAAAAATGGCTATATAGAGTATTTTTTTATACTTGTGTGGAAGTGGGACTGAGAACCTGTTAGAAAATAAATACGTTTTTATATATTGTATTAATGAGGTAATGAACAAATTAAATCAACCTTTATCTTTTAAGTTTGAAAATTAATTGCTACTTTTGGAAATTGAATTCTTTATTAAGAAACCAACTGTGTACGTAAACAATTATAGCATCGTCAACAAATCAAAAAATATACAAAATGAAAAAATTTATCCATAAAAATTTTCTGCTGCAAACCGATGCCGCAAAAGAACTTTACCACGAACACGCGAAAAAGCAACCCATTATCGACTATCACTGTCACTTAAATCCGGCCGATATTGCCCACGACAGAAAATTCGATAATCTGGGACAAATTTGGCTCGAAGGCGACCATTATAAATGGCGTGCCATGCGCACAAACGGTATAGACGAACGCTTCATTACCGGAAAGGAGACCACAGATTGGGAGAAATTCGAGAAATGGGCGGAAACCGTGCCCTATACCATGCGAAATCCGCTTTATCATTGGACACATTTGGAGTTGAAAACCGCTTTCGATGTAAAGGATTTACTCAGTCCCGAAACCGCAAAAATAATATTCGATACCTGCACCGAAAAACTTCGTACGCCGGAATTTTCGGCGCGCGGATTGATGAAAAAATACCACGTCGAAACAGTATGCACAACCGACGATCCGGCCGATTCGCTCGAACATCACATCGCATTGAAGAACGAAGGGTTCAGTATTAAAGTGCTGCCCACCTGGCGTTCCGACAAAGCCATGGCTGTTGAAAATCCGGCTGAATTTCGCGCTTATGTAGAAAAGTTATCTGAAATATCTGGCGTTACCATTCATAAATTCAACGATTTAATCGAATCTTTACGCAACCGTCACGACTTCTTTGCATCTATTGGTTGCAAATTATCTGACCACGGAGTAGAAGAGTTCTACGCCGAACCATATACAAGGATAGAGATAGAAAGTATTTTCGATAAAGTGTACGGTGGAAAGCAGTTATCGAAAGAAGAAATTCTGAAATTCAAATCGGCCATGCTTTACGAAGGCGCTGTCATGGATTGGGAGAAAGGTTGGACGCAGCAATTTCATTATGGCGCTATCCGAAACAACAATACTCGACTATTCAATCAGTTAGGGCCGGACACCGGTTTCGATTCTATTGGCGATTTCACTGTGGCCAAATCCATGAGTCGCTTTTTTGACCAATTGGATAAAGACAACAAATTAGCTAAAACCATCATTTACAACCTCAACCCAAAAGATAACGACATGGTTGCCACCATGATTGGAAATTTCCAGGATGGTACGGTTGCGGGTAAAATACAATTTGGCTCCGGATGGTGGTTCTTAGACCAAAAAACCGGAATGGAGGCACAGATGAATTCCTTATCGAACTTGGGACTTCTCAGCAGATTTGTGGGGATGCTTACCGATTCTCGCAGCTTTCTCTCCTACCCTCGCCACGAATATTTCCGTCGCATACTCTGCAATCTGCTCGGAAATGATATCGAGAACGGATTGTTACCCGCATCGGAAATGAAGTTTATTGGAGAAATGGTGGAAAACATTTCTTACAATAACGCAAAAAATTTCTTTAACTTTTAATAAAAAACAATCGCATGAAACTAAAAAAAATCAGTATCGGAATAGGAGACCGGTTTTCGCATCAGGGCGAAGCACAATTAAAAGCCATTATAAAAGCCAATGGCAAAGGAACTAACATAAGCCCTGTCTGGAACAAGTCGAACCGAGAACACATTTACGCGAACTCAAAACCCGAAGACGTGAGGAAAGAGGCCGATTCTGCCGTAAAAAACCTAAATTTCGCGAGCATGTATTTTGTAGATGCAGACCATATTAATCTAAGTACGGTAAAGCCGTTTGTAGCGTCATCCGACTTCTTCACGTTAGATGTTGCATCGTTTATCGGGAAGGAAAGCTCCACTGAAGAGGTAAATAAATTCTTGTCGTCTTGCGAAAAATACATCGGGAATTTAACCATTCCCGGCATAAAGGAGCCTCTACAAATTACCCGCGAATTATTGGAAAACATTGCCCACAAATTTTTGGTAGCCACACAACAAGCGGCCGAAATATACGCTTACCTGAAAAAAGAAAAAGGCGAAGGCAATTTCATCACCGAAGTATCGATGGACGAAGTGGAATCTCCGCAAACGCCCGTAGAAATGTTTTTCATTCTTAAAATGTTGGCAGACAAAGGCGTGCCGGCGCAGACCATCGCTCCGAAATTTACCGGACGATTCAACAAAGGAGTGGATTACGTGGGAGATTTGGCACAATTCGAAAAAGAATTCGAAGAAGACGTGCTGGTGATTGACTTCGCGGTAAAAGAATTCGGGCTTCCCGAAGAACTGAAACTGAGCGTTCATTCAGGCAGCGATAAGTTTTCCATTTACCCCATTATGGCAAAAATAATCAAAAAACACAATAAAGGGTTGCACCTGAAAACCGCCGGAACTACATGGCTCGAAGAAGTCATCGGTCTTGCCGTGGCGGGAGGCGACGGACTGGCATTGGCAAAAAAGATCTACGCCAATTCCTACAGCAGAAAAGAGGAGCTATGCGCTCCTTACGCCGATGTAATCGATATCGACGCTTCGAAACTTCCTTCGGTTGAAGAAGTTAACGAATGGACGAGCCAAAAATTTGCCGACACCTTGCGTCATATTCCCGAACATCCGGATTACAATTCCAATTTCCGCCAGCTCATCCATGTTGCTTACGCGGTAGCTGCCGAAATGAGAGTCGAATACACCGATGCACTAAAAAAACACGCCGAAGTAATCGGTGCGTGCGTGGAAGAAAATATTTACGACAGGCATCTGAAAAGGCTTTTTAACTTGTAGAGCAGACTTAGTATAAAAATATACCGCATAATTACACAAACAAAATAAACATTAAACGATGACAAATTTGAATGAAATGAATGGTAAAAAGACCAATTACCGATGGACAATTTGCACCATGCTGTTTTTGGCCACAACCATCAACTATTTAGACCGTCAAGTACTATCACTGACGTGGGCCGATTTTATCGCTCCCGAGTTTCATTGGACCAACAGTGACTACGGAACTATTACCGGTCTCTTCTCCCTATTTTACGCCGTTTCCATGCTTTTTGCCGGAAAATTCGTAGACTGGATGGATACCAAAAAAGGATTCCTTTGGGCAATTGGCGTATGGTCTTTTGGAGCTATACTTCATGCTTTCTGCGGACTTGCAACTGCCGGAATCGTAGCCGGTGAGTGGACAGCAAGTTTTTCAGGCGCGCGCGAAGCAATCGCTAAAGTTGGAGATGTCTCCATGGTTGTATCGGTGAGTGTCACTCTATTCGTATTTGCGCGGCTTATTTTAGCCATTGGTGAAGCCGGCAACTTTCCGGCAGCCATTAAAGCTACGGCCGAATATTTCCCCAAAAAAGACCGGGCTTACGCTACCAGCATTTTCAACTCCGGCGCTCAGATTGGGGCATTACTGGCTCCCCTATCCATTCCGTTTATTGCCAAAGCATGGGGATGGGAAATGGCGTTTATCGTTATCGGTGCATTGGGATTTGTTTGGATGGGATTCTGGGTGTTTATTTACCACAAACCGGAGAAAAACAAAAAAGTTAATGCGCTTGAACTGGCTTATATCAATCAAGACGATGAAGACAGTGCAATAGTTACCGATGCAGATGCCGGAAAGAAAGTTTCTTTCAAAAAAGCGTTCAAACACAGACAAACTTGGTCGTTTGCTATCGGGAAATTTCTTACCGATGGCGTTTGGTGGTTCCTGTTATTTTGGATTCCGGCCTATTTAAGTTCGGTTTACGGGTTGGATTCCACAGAAAGCTGGCTTCATGTTTTTGTAGTGTATGCCATTTCTATGATATCGGTGGTGGCGGCAGGATATTTTCCCGCATATTTCATGAACAAGAAAAAAATGGACCCATACCAAGGACGAATGAAGGCAATGCTTATTTTTGCCTTTTTCCCTCTTCTTATTTTATTAGCCCAGCCATTAGGAGGAATTTCGGTTTGGATTCCGGTTATTATTATAGGTATAGCGGCAGCAGCACACCAATCCTGGTCTGCCAATATTTTCTCAACGGTCAGCGATATGTTTCCAAAGTACGCGGTTGCGACAATTACCGGAATTGGAGGCATGGCAGGCGGTATCGGCGCATTAATTATTAATAAAGGCTCCGGTGCTTTGTTTGATTATGCTAAAATTACAAATTTGCGGTTTATGGGATTTGAGGGTATCGAATCGGGATATTTCATTATTTTTTGTATCTGTGCTTTCGCGTACTTGATTGGATGGATGATAATGAAATCACTTGTACCTAAATATAAGCTAATTAAAGATTTATAATTTCATTCTCATCTAATTTCACTTTGCCAAAGCCTCAAACTTTGGCAAAGTTTTTTTATCCTCAGCTCCTTTCCACATTTCCGCGTGTATAAGAAAAATAAATCCCTATAAGACTGATTAAGGCAAATGTAACAAAACCCCATTTCATGGCAGTCAGGAAAATTGTATCGGATACGTCCGTTACCGCGTTGCCTGCAAAATGGAAAGCGAAGAAAAATGTCACGATGGTCATGCCCACAATTTGCCCGAAAATGCGCATTGATGAGGCAATACCCGATGCCTGTCCGTAACGACTTTTATCCACCGAACCCATAATAGTACTCATGTTTGGGGAGGAGAAAAAGGCAAAACCCAATCCTTCCCACACCAACACCAGAATAATAAACCACAACGGTGTTTCGGAAGTAAAGAAAGACATCGCAAACAATCCGGCAGAGCACATCGCCATACCTAACGTAGCAAAATAACGCGGCTGAATTCTATCAGAAAGACGCCCTACAACAGGCGAAAACAGCGCCATCATAACAGGTTGAGCTATAATAATCGCTCCGGCTTCACGAGGGGGCAGTCCTTGTATTTTCTGCAGATAAAGGCTCAGGAAAAACACGATTGCCGATGTGGCCGTATAGTTAATAAGTGCCGCCATATTGGAAAATCCGAACAATTTATTGTGTGTAAAGAGTCGCGTTTCAAACATCGGATTAGTCAAGCGACTTTCGATTATCCAAAACAACACAAGCATCACAACTCCAAACATCATAAGTCCCCAACCTAAAGCCGAAGGGATGTGTGACGAACCGTAAACCAACCCCACTAAACCGAGAACAAAAAATAGCGTTCCACTCAAATTGACCTTTTTATCAATACTGTGAGCTTGGGCATCTTTTTCGAGAAAGGCAAAAGCGATAATCGTGGACAGCACTCCCAAAACAGCTGCCACGTAAAACAACGAGTGCCAACCGAGCGCTTGAGTTAAAAAGCCACCGATAAAAGGTCCTGTGGCCAACCCGGCATAAACAGACGCTACAGATATGCCGATCACTTGTCCACGGTTTCGGGCGGGAAAATTGGCTACAAGAATCGCCTGCCCCGTGGTATTGGAAAAAGCCGAGCCGACACCTTGTATAAAACGAGCAACAATAAGCCAAATGCCGGAAGGCGACACGGCACACAACACCGATGCGACCGTAAAAACAATCAATCCAACTTTAAACAAACGCACATTACCGGAAATATCGCCCCATTTACCCACGGGCAAAAGAAAAATACCGGTGGCAACCAAAAAAGCAGTAATAACCCAACTGAGAGAAATGGCATCGAGCCCGAAACTTGTTTCAATAGCGGGTAAAGCAATATTGATGGACGATATTAAAAACGTTCCCATAAACGAGGTTACGGAAACGGTTATCAACGTGGAAAGTTGCTTTTTTGACCAGGACATATTAACGAATTATTCGATAATGAATGTGGGCGGTGCACGCACCGTCTCTACTTATACCAATCGGAATACATCAAGTAGTTTTTTGCTATCTTTTGGTTAATTTCTTTCGATTGTTCGGGATCTACTTTCTTTACAAACTTTGCGGGAACGCCGGCGTAAATACTCCCGGGTTCAACTTGCGTTCCGCTCAAAACAAGCGCGCCGGCGGCAATGATGGCGCCTTCGCCCACCACGGCATGATCAAGAACGATGGCTCCCATGCCCACAAGCGCGCCGCTTTTAATTTCGGCTCCGTGAATAACGGCGTTGTGTCCCACCGAAACATCGTCGCCCAAAATGGATACCGATTTCTGGTAAAGCGTGTGGATAACGGCTCCGTCTTGCACATTTACCCGGTTGCCCAAGCGAATGGAATTAACATCGCCGCGCAACACGGCTCCATACCAAATACTGCAATCGCGACCGATTACAACATCGCCGATAACAACTGATGTTTCGGCTAAAAACGTGTTTTCGCCTATCTGCGGCGTAAAACCGCGAACTGATTTGATTACTGACATAATATACGGGTTACGGGTTACGGGTTGCGGGTTGCGGGTTACGGGTTGCGGGTTACGGGTTACGTAAAGTCATTCCATTTTCTTTCCACATATTGAATAAACGCGTTTATTTTCGCGCCTAACACATCGTATTCTTGTTGCAATGGAACAAAAGTGTCTTGCAATGCCGGATATAGTTTTACAATTTTCCGAATATGATTAACTGTTTCATCGTTACTCGAATGAGAATATACCAAAAACTTCAAAAAATCCTGCTTATACCTTCTTCGCCCATATCCCTCTAAAATATTTGTGTTCACAAAATCAGACGAACGTCTTAATTGGGAACCCAATTCGTACAGTTCATAATTGGGCAAAAGAAACGATGCTTTGTGAGTCTTGAAAAACAATTCTAAAGATAATTGGTAAATATCTAAATCCTGATAATTTTTCATATTCAGTTAAATAAATTTCCGAAACTCGTAACTCGTAACACGTAACACAGTTTACAAAGCTTTTGTTTTATTTTTCAACCACGCTTTTTCCTCTTTGTTCAGGTGTTTTCTGAGTTTACTGTACACCATTTTGTGGTAGCTGTTGAGCCATTTAATCTCTTTTTTGGTGAGTAAACGTTTGGCGATGGGCGTTGTGTCGATAGGACAAAGTGTAATGGTTTCGAAATCGAAGAACGTGCCGAAATCTTCCGTTTTTTTGTAGAAACGGGTAGCGATAAGGTTCTCGATGCGGATTCCGTATTGGTTGGCGCGATACAGTCCCGGCTCGTTAGAAGTTACCATGCCTTCGCGCAACACGGTTGGATTTTCTTCCAAACGGATGTTTTGCGGGCCTTCGTGTACGTTGAGGAAGTGACCGATACCGTGTCCTGTGCCGTGCCAATAAGTCAGACAATTGTCCCACAAGGCTTTGCGCGCCAAAATATCGAGTTGCGAACCGCGCGTTCCTTCGGGATAAATGGCGGTGGCAATGGCGATATGCCCTTTCAGTACGTTGGTATAATCCTCTTTCATCTGTTTGGTGAGTTCGCCCACGGCAACAGTGCGCGTAATATCGGTTGTGCCGTCTTTATACTGTCCGCCCGAATCGATGAGCAGCAATCCTTTGGGCTGAACGGTCAAGCAGGTATCGGGTTGAGCGCGATAGTGAATAATGGCGCCGTTTCCGGCATATCCGGCAATGGTGGAAAAACTTTCGCCCACAAAAAGGTCTTGCTGCGAACGGAATTCGCGCAATTTCTCTTCAATGGTTATTTCGGTAACAACGCCTGACGGAACGGCTTTTTCGAGCCACATAAAGAATTTCACCAGCGCTACGCCGTCTTTTACCATCGCGTTGCGGAAACCGCCGAGTTCGGTTTCGTTTTTCATGCTCTTCATCAAATCAACGGGCGACGGCACATCGATAATTTTGCACGACGCCGGAATGGTTTGATACAGTTTGTAGTTGATTTTCGTGCCCGTAACGCACACAGAACTGCCTTTGGGCAATTGCGCCACGTAGTTGAAAACTTGCTTGTAATCGTCAATTTTTACGCCCTGTTTCAACAATGTTTCTTTGGTTTTGTCGTCCAACTTATCGGAATCTATGAACAGCACGCTCTCTTTTTTCGATACATAGCCGTAGGCTACCGCCACGGGATTGAAATCCACATCGCTGCCGCGCATGTTGAAAATCCAGGCAACGGCATCGAGCGTAACGGCAATAAGTCCGTCGGCGTCCATGCGTTCCAGTTGCGCGTTAATTCTTTCTATTTTCTTTTTGGTAGATTCGCCCGTAACGTTGTCGGGCAACAAGAAAACTTTGTTTTTCGAAATTTCGGGACGGTCTGTCCACGCTTCGGAAAACGGATCGAGCGAGGTTTCCAATTTTATTTCTTTAGCATCCAATCGAGCTTTCAGGGCTTTGGCATCAGACGCGGCATACACCAATCCGTCAATACCCACGGTTCCGCCCGCGCCCACTTCGCCGATAATCCAGTCGGTCATTTCGGGCGTTTCGGGTTGTCCCATTTTAAAGAGGTCGAATCCGGTATCTTTGAGTTCTATGCCGGCTTGAAGAAAATATCTCGAATCGGTCCACACACCGGCTTTGTCTTTGGTTACAACGGCTGTGCCGGCAGATCCGGTGAAACCGCTGATCCATTTGCGCGATTCCCACATTTTGGGCGGATATTCGCTCAGGTGAGCATCGGTGCTGGGAACGATAAAGGCGTCTAGGTGATGTTTTGCCATGAAGTTTCTGATGGCGGTTAATCTTTGAGGAATGGTTGATGTTTTCATAAGTTGGTTGTTTTTTCATTTTACAAAGCACAAATTTAACAAATTGTTCTTATATTTGACGCAACAAATCAGACGAAAATTCATGCAAACCATTATTAAACTCAAAAACATGCGCTTTTTCGCCTATCACGGCGTGCTGCCGCAAGAAAAAGCGATAGGCAATCATTTTATTGTAAACATCGAGTTTTATGCCGATGTATCGAAATCGTTTGAGACCGACAATGTGAACGATACGGTAAATTATGCCTCTGTTTACGAGCTGGCTAAAGCCGAAATGGCAATTCCGTCGGACTTGATTGAGCATGTCGCAGGACGCATTTTCAACAAGATTAAAGCCGATTTTCCGCAAATATCGGCGTTGAAAGTGAGCGTTTCAAAACTCAATCCGCCTGTGAGCGGCGAGGTGGAGGCATCGGAAGTTGTTGTTTCCGATAACTGACGGCTTGTTATTAAAAAGGCATAAATCCGAAATCCCAAATCGTAAATCGTAAATTGTTTACTATCTTTGCATAAATTTTTCGAGAAATGGACGAACATTTAGACGAAATCATGCTCTCTTCCGATGCCAAAGAACCTGTTTCATCACCGTTAGACGATAACCGGGGAAATTCAGACGCACTGGTTTTGCGTACGGATAATCTGGTGAAAAAATACGGCAAAAGAACGGTAGTGAGCAATGTTTCCATCAATTTGAAACAAGGTGAAATTGTGGGTTTGCTGGGGCCGAACGGCGCCGGAAAAACCACTACGTTCTATATGGCCGTGGGATTGGTTGTACCCAATGAAGGAAATATTTTCTTGGGTAACGAGAACATCACCAAGTATCCGGTTTACAAGCGTGCGCAGCACGGAATCGGGTATTTGGCACAGGAAGCGTCTATTTTCAGGAAAATGACGGTGGAAGACAACATCAAATCGGTGTTGGAATTTACCGATAAAACGCCCAACGAGCAAAAGAAGAAATTGGAAGAACTGATTTCTGAGTTCGGTTTGGAAAAAGTGCGAAAAAATTTGGGCGACCGGTTATCGGGAGGCGAACGACGACGTTCGGAAATCGCTCGTTGCTTAGCCATCGACCCGAAATTTATCATGCTCGATGAGCCTTTTGCCGGAGTTGACCCCATTGCGGTGCAGGACATTCAATCTATTGTGGCTCAATTGAAATACAGAAATATCGGTATTTTAATTACCGACCACAACGTGGATGAAACCCTCAGTATTACCGACCGCGCGTATCTGCTTTTCGAAGGACGCGTGCTGTTTCAGGGAACGGCGGAGGAATTGGCAGAAAATCCGGTGGTAAGGGAAAAATACTTGGGACGCGATTTTGAATTGCGACGCAAAAAATTCGAAGTGCAGGAATGAGCAGACTTCTTGCCATCGACTACGGAAAAAAACGCACCGGCATTGCCGTGAGCGACCCGCTGCAAATTATCGCCAACGGGCTTACAACGGTGGAAACCGCTCGAATATTCGATTTCCTGAAATCCTATTTCGAGAAAGAATCGGTGGAAAAGGTTATCGTGGGATTGCCCAAACAGATGAACAACCAGGCTTCGGAAAATCTGCCACGTATCGAACAATTTGTACAAAAACTGAAAAAACTGTATCCCGATTTACCCGTCGAATTTTACGACGAACGTTTTACATCGAAAATGGCGCATCAAGCCATGCTGGACGGTGGATTGAAGAAAAAAGACCGACAAAATAAAGCGCTGGTGGACGAAATAAGCGCGACCATTATTCTGCAAGGATTTATGGAAAGTATTAGAAAATAAATTTGTTACGGGTTGCGTGTTACGAGTTAATGCTAACGCGTTCACAAAACAACCCGAAACCCGAAACCCGAAACTCGCAACACGATTATGATTCTACCTATTTATATATACGGACATCCGGTTTTACGAAAAGTAGCCAAAGACATCGACCCCACGAATTATCCCGACTTGGACAAGTTGATTGAAAACATGTACGAAACCATGTACAACGCCGAAGGCATCGGGCTTGCCGCCCCGCAAATCGGGTTGGACGACCGCATTTTTGTGGTGGATTTGGAACCGTTGGCCGACGATGAGCGTCCCGAATTCAAGAACTTCAAGAAAGTGCTTATCAACGCACACATTACCGAGCGAACCGGCGATGTGGAACTCGTGGAAGAGGGTTGCCTGAGCATTCCCGGCATTCACGAAAAAGTTCCTCGCGAAGAGCGTATCCGCATTAAATATCTCGATGAGAACCTGCAGCCACACGACGAAGAGTACACCGGATTTATGGCACGCGTTATCCAACACGAGTACGACCACCTGGACGGCGTTATGTTCACCGACCGCATTTCGCCCATGCGCAAACGGATGATAAAAAGCAAGTTAGCAAACTTTGAGAAAGGGAAAGTAAGTTGTCATTATCGGACAAAAACGGTGTAATTTTTTTTGTATTACTCGGTTGTGTAATTCGACATTATCTTATTGACAAATACATTTCCATACTTATCAACGTCGTAGATAATATACCAAATGGTATTGGGGTTTCGGCGATATCGATAAACTTTTTCACCGTAGCGTTTGTGCGAAGCATATGTAGTTTTTAAGTGAATACTTTTCGAATCCAAAGACTCACAAATAGCCAGTAAATCCTTTACGTAAGAAAGGACGAACTCGCGCTCCAAAACTACCTTTTTCCAAGAGAGCAAGCCGTTTCGAATAACTTTTATATCCTCTCGTACCTCGTCACTATAGTATACCATTTTCCTCGCAGAATTTTATGGTATCCTCCATTGCTATCTTACGAAACTCTTCGGCGGTCACATAACCTTCCGGCACAATTCCCGATTCTGCCGGATTATCAAACTTTACGGTTTTGGGGTAACGTTTAAGTTCCTTAAGAAGCTGTTTTCCGCGCGGAGTTTTGGAATTTATCCTAACATTTACGTACATAAAGCAAAATTATTTTGTGTGGACTGATACAAAAATACGAAAATTATCTACAAAGCAATAGAGTTTTTCGACAATAATACAAACATTTCCTCCCTGCCGATAATTGGTAATTAGTAATTTGTAATTGGCAATTGAAAATCTACAACTCTCCTGCCGCTTCCCTATCCAAAAACCACACCAAGTTCCCCGATGCCGGTTTCACCTTCGCGGCCGGATAGGTGTTTTTCACCTCTTTTCGGTTTTCGATAATCTGCTTCACTTTTTCGGCTTTTGCCGCTCCGGTAACCAAGAAAGCCACACGCTGCGCGTTATTGATAACCTTCCCCGATAAGCTCACCCGCTTCTGTCCACTTTCGGGATGCGTAGCAACGACACAGAGTTTTTTGCTTTTCCACAAATCGATTTCGTGCGGAAAAATGGACGCCGTGTGTCCGTCGTCGCCCATGCCGAGCATAACTAAATCGAACGAAGGCGTGCCTCCCAGCGTGTTTACCTCCATTTGCAGCAAAGTGGCATACCTCTCCGCTTCCGCCTCGGGAGCATTTTCGCCTTTGACGCGGAAAATATTTTTTTCGGGAATAGCCACGTAATCCAGCAAATGGTCTTTCGTCATTTTATAATTGCTCTGCTCGTCGGTGGGCGGCACGCAACGCTCATCGCCCCAGAACAAAAAGACATTATTCCAATCGATATCGTTTTGATGATTCTTCGCCCAGTAATCGAACAACGACTTTGGCGTGGAGCCGCCCGACAGAGCAATTGTCACCCGTTTCTTTTCTTTCAGAATCTCCTTCAGATATGCCGTAAAACTCTCGTTTAGAGACGTTAGGTTGTCAAATATTTTTATTTTCATTGTTATATGATTTTTGAGTAAAGATGCACGGCCGTGCATCTCTACAATTCACAATAAACCCCGTCATCCGCCAAATTCTTGCACGGATAGCGCCACGTTTGGTTTTCACCCTCAATCAGTTCGTCGGCGCTTTCGGGTCCCCACGAACCGGAAGGATAGCCATACAACGGCGCATCGGGGTCGTTTTCCCAATAATCGAGGATGGGCTGAACAAACTGCCAGGTCAGTTCCGCGCCTTCGCCCGACATGTAAAGCGTGTTGTCGCCCATCATACAATCCAAAATCAGCCGCTCGTAAGCCTCTGGAATATATTGGTCTTTTAAATCGGAATAGTGAAAATCTACGTTCACCGATTTCACCTCATACCCTTTTCCGGGAACTTTCATGCCCGTTTTCAAAAGAATCCCCTCATCGGGCTGGATGCGCAAAATCAGTTGATTACCCGCTTCAATGGCTCCATCAACCGATTTGAAAAGCCGTGTAGGCGACGGTTTAAAGTGGATTACAATTTCCGAAACCCGCGTCGGCAAGCGCTTTCCGGAACGAATGTAAAACGGCACCCCACTCCATCGCCAGTTATCGATAAAAAACTTCATGGCGAAATAGGTTTCGGTGCGCGAATTTTTGTCCACACCTTCCTCATCGCGATAACCCGTCAGGTGCTTGCCTTTCACGTGCGACTCAGTATATTGCCCGCGAATGATGTTGTGCTTTAAGTCCTCTTTGCTGAGCGGATGCAACGAACGAAAAACCTTCAACTTTTCGTGGCGGATTTCATCGGCGTTTATTTTTGCCGGCGGCTCCATAGCCACCAACGATGCCACCTGCAGGAGATGGTTCTGAATCATGTCGCGCAACACGCCGGCGTGGTCGTAATAGCCGCCGCGCCCCTCCACACCGATGCTTTCGGCGGCGGTAATCTCCACGTGCTGAATGTAATTTCTGTTCCACAGCGGCTCGAATATCCCGTTAGAAAAGCGGGTAACCATCAGGTTTTGCACCGTTTCTTTTCCCAAATAATGGTCGATGCGGTAAATTTGGTCTTCCCTGAAAAAATCGGTCAGCAGTTTATTCAGCTCTTGTGCCGATTTGAGGTAGTGGCCGAACGGTTTTTCGATAATAATGCGTCTGAAACCTTTTTGCTGCAACGTAAGCCCCTGTCCGTACAGGTATTTGGGAATTATGGGATACAGTTGCGGGGGTGTGGACAGATAGAATATATAGTTGTGGCGCAAGTCGAATTTCTTGTTCAACTCCCTCAATCGGTCTTTCATCAAGGCGTAATCTTCGCTCTTTTGCGTATCGATGCTGACGTAAAAAACTTTCTTCAAGAAACTGTTTATCTTTTCGTTGCCGGCGTCTTTAAAGTGCGAGAACTCCTTGATTCCTTCTTTCATTTTTTTTCGGAATTCGCCGTCGGTAAATTTCGAACGGCTGACACCCAGCACGGCGTAACCATCAGGCAAAGAGTCGTTCATATACAAATCGAAAACCGAAGGAATCAGTTTTCGATACGTTAAATCGCCCGAAGCGCCAAAAATTACCAGCGCCTGGTTTTCTATTTTCTTCATTATTTAAAAGTGTTTACTTAGAGTAATGTAAACAAACGGCGAGCAGAAAAGTTGAATAACGGCGCGTCTACTTTGTAGAGATACAATCCGGCAATGCACAAACATAGCATTTAGTGTCTGATTTTAAGATTGCACCGATTGCAAATCGGCGCGAGCGAAGCTTTAGTTTTGCATTAAAACAATCGCTGGAGTGCCGTTCGGTCGTTAATGGTGATTTTTCTTCTGTCCACATCAATCAGCCCTTCGTCAGCCATCTGCATCATCACGTTTACCAGCGCCGGACGAGAAACACCAAACAGACGCGACAACTCTTCTTTCGACATTTTGAGTTGAAATTGCTGCCCGCCTCTCGATTCTTTCAGAATATAATAACCCAACTTGGCACGGATGGTGCGTAACGAAGCCAGTCGCAGCTTTTCGGACAAAAAAGCGACTTTGTTGGAGATATAAGACAAAAACGCTTTCATAAACTCCGGATATTTGCTCATCAGAAAATAGACGTTGTTTTTGGGAATAAGAATCGCTACGCAATCGGTTTTGGCTAACGCCGTTACGGGCGAAACATTGTCGGTGGCGAACAAAAAGCCGGTCGCCAGCGGGTTGGGCGCTTTTATGAGTTCCACTTTCGTGAAATCGCCCTTCTCATCCGACATTTCGGCGCTCACCTCGCCTTTCACCACAATGTAAAGCATTTCGTAAACTGCTCCCTGAGCCACAAGCATATCGCCCTTGCCGTATCGTTTGACGCTATATCGAACATCGTTCAAAAAGTTTTCTCGCTCTGCTTTTGGAATAGAGTTGCACAACGGACACTGGAAAATGGATTGGGAATAAGTATGTGGATGCATAATGTATGGTTTAATGTATGATGGGTGACCGATGACAGATATTTACCAATTTTTTATCGTCTGTTCGGGTTTCCGATTCTAAATTGTTACGAAAATAGTCATTTTTTTACAATTCGTAATATTTATTACACTGTTTTGCGTTTTTAATTGTTTTTTTTGTATCGAAAATGCGTAAAGCACTCTCAAACTAAATCATCATGGGAAGACTAAAGAAAATTTGGAATGAAGTAAAACCCCGAGGCGGATGGCGATATCCGGCAATTATTGTAACGGGAGCTTTTGTAGGGCTGTTTATCTACACGTTTTTCGCTTCGCGCGCATACAGCTACTTGTCCGATAATCCCCGAACCTGCGTGAACTGCCACGTCATGAGTCCGTACTACGCCACTTGGACGCACAGTTCGCACGCGCGAAACACCACCTGCAACGATTGCCACGTTCCGCACAACAATATCGTAAATAAATACTTTTTCAAAGCAAAAGACGGACTTCGACACTCTACGGTTTTCACGTTGAGAGGCGAAAAGACCGCTTTACAAACCATCGAAGCCAGCTCAAAGGTTATTATGGACAACTGTATCCGCTGCCACACGCAACTCAATCAGGAATTTGTAAATACCGGAAGAATGGGTTACAAAGAGATGGGAGGAAACGCTTGCTGGGACTGCCATCGCGATGTGCCGCACACGCGCAGCCGATCGGAAGTTGCCACGCCCAATGCACCGGTACCGATGCCGGATACCAACGTACCGGACTGGCTGAATACAGCGATGAAAGGGAAATAGTAGAGGGCGTAAGGCAGTGAGCAGTGAGCGATGGGCAGAGAGAGCACAGCCCAATACTCAAAGCACAATGCTCAACTCTCAAAGCCCAAAGCTCAAAGCAAAAGAAAGCAATAAATTAAAAAATAAATAACTAACAAATTTATCACTATGAGTACAAAGAATGATAACAGGAAGATGAAACCTTGGGTAGGATGGCTTCTATTCTTCGTTACGGTTGGAATAGTATTTTTATTGGGAATGCTTGCCGCGTCAATCACACAGCGCAGAGCCGAAGTAGTAAGCATTATGAACAATAAGAAAGTAAATATCACCGGCATTGAGTCGAGGAGCGAGATTTTCGCCGAGAATTATCCGCGCGAATACGAATCGTGGATAAAAACCGCCGACACCACTTTCCAAAGTGAATTTCACGGAAGCAGTGTGGTTGACGTATTGGCCGAACGTCCCGAAATGGTTGTTCTTTGGGCTGGATACGCGTTTTCAAAAGATTACGGCACTCCGCGCGGACACATGCATGCCGTGGAGGATGTATATCACACGCTTCGCACCGGTTCGCCGATGAATCCCGATGAAGGGCCGCAGCCGGCAACCTGCTGGACGTGCAAAAGCCCCGATGTTCCCCGACTGATGGACTCGCTGGGAATCGCCGAATATTACAAAGGCACCTGGGCATCGCTCGGACACGAAGTGGTGAACCCCATCGGTTGTGCCGATTGCCACGACGCGGAAACCATGAACCTAAAAATCAGCCGTCCCGGATTGATCGAAGGGTTTCAACACGCCGGAATGGACATTGCCAAAGCATCGCAGCAAGATATGCGCTCTTTGGCGTGCGCGCAATGCCACGTGGAATATTATTTCACTCCCGAAGGGAAATATCTCATCTTCCCCTGGCACAACGGTTTGACCATGGAAGGCGGAGAGCAGTATTACGACAGCATCGGATTTGCCGATTACACACACAAGTTGAGCCGCGCGCCGATTATCAAAGCGCAGCACCCCGATTATGAAATCTATTTAAAGGGAATTCATGCGCAACGCGGCGTTTCGTGCGCCGATTGCCACATGCCTTACGTATCGGAAGGCGGCGTGAAATACTCCAATCACCACGTGAGAAGTCCGCTGGCCAATATTAACAGCACTTGTCAGGTTTGTCACCGCGAATCGGAAGAAGATCTCCGCAACGCCGTGTACGAACGCCAGCGTACCGCGAGCCAAATCCGCGACTTAGTCGAAAAGGAATTGGCTACCGCTCACATCGAAGCAAAATTTGCATGGGATAAGGGAGCTACGGAAGCGCAAATGGCAGACATTCTGCAACTTCTTCGCCAATCGCAATGGCGCTGGGATTATGCCGTTGCATCGCACGGAGGACCTTTCCACGCGCCGTTAGAGTTCCAGCGATTGCTTTCGTTGAGTCTCGATCGCGCACACAAAGCCCGATTCGCTATCTCAAAAGTATTGGCACAACTCGGCCATATCGGCGATGTGCCTATGCCCGATATCTCAACCAAAGAAAAAGCGCAAGCGTATATCGGACTGGATATTCCGCAGGAAAAGGCAGCCAAAAAACAGTTTATGGAAACAGTAGTTCCGAAATGGCTGGAAACGGCGAAGGCGAATAACAGGCTGGTAAGCAGACGATAAATGGATAATGTGCTTCGCACGATAGAGCCTTCGGCAGATAGATTCCGCTTAAACGGAACGATAAAGTCGCCGCGGTAAATATTTCTTATCAGCGAAGCGCTATCGCACAGAGTGCCTATCGCCAAAGGCATTATCACGAAGTAATTATGAACATTTCTCGAAAAATCTGGGAGAAACCGTGGGGTTATACCGAGGGATTTATTGTTGCCGCAGGCATCGCGTTTGCCGGGCTTTTGCTGCAATTCTCGCTCGGAAACATTCAACCTACCGATTTTGGTTATCCCGTGAATATAATCATCGGAGCCCTATTTGTTGTAGGGCTTCTTTGTTGCCATTTCGTGCTGAAGGACAATCATGTTGTTCGTTGGCTGTCGAGTGTGCGGTCAACGTTGCCTGCTTTGTCGGCAATGCTGCTGTTTATCGTAATTCTGGGGCTCACGCCGCAATTTTCGATAAGCGAACCGCAGGGACATCTGCCCGACAACTTTTTCGGCCGCATGGGATGGTATCGGATGACCACATCGTGGGCGTTTGTGTTCCTTTGCTTTTACACGCTGACGATTTTGGGCTTCAGCACGTTGAGAAAAACCCGCGAGCGCCAATCGTGGAGGCTGACAGGTTTTTACCTCAATCATATCGGGTTGTTTCTCGCGCTGCTGGGCGGATTGCTGGGCAGCGGCGATATGCAGCGACTGACAATGACTGTAGCGCAAGGCACAGTTGAATGGCGCGCTCAAGACGCGCTGGGAACCGTTCACGAATTGCCCATAGCCATAGAGTTAGACACGTTTAAGATTGAAGAATATCCGCCAAAGTTGGTGATTATCGATAATCATTCGGGAAAAATTCTGCCCGCAAATCGTCCGGAATCTTATATGTTTGAATCGGTTGGCAAGACAGCGCAACTTGCCGGACACACCATCGAAATCCTCGAATATATCGCGCAAGCGGCTGTTGTGAGAGACTCTGCGCATACCAGCGTTGTGCCGATGCCGATGGACGGAGCCGCTACGGCGTTGAAGGTTCGGGTAACCGCTCCGTCGCTTCAAGAACCGGCCGAAGGCTGGGTAAGCAACGGAAGTTATCTGTTTCCGTATCAAGTGTTGTACATCGATGAGAACACAAGCGTGGCGATGCCGGTGCAGGAAGTAAAAAAATACACATCGCAAGTAACCGTTTTCACCGAAGGCGGTCACACGAAAAAAGCCGAAATAGAAGTGAACAAACCGCTGTCTATCGAAGATTGGATTATTTACCAGTACAGTTACGACGAAACCATGGGGAAATATTCCAAAACCAGTGTATTCGAACTCGTTCGCGACCCTTGGCTAAAAGTGGTTTACGCCGGTATATTCATGTTGCTGGCGGGAGCGGTGTTTATGTTTGTTGTGGGACCGAAGAAAAGATAAAGCTTTGCGATAGGCACTCGCCACGATAGTGCCTTCGGCGATAGATTCACGTTGTGAACGATAGGCGCTGCCGCGCGATAGAATTGTTCAACGCCGCAACTTTATCACGAACGCAGTGAGTCTATCAACTTTAGTTCTATCGCGAGGCGTTATCACACGAAACGCATTATCATTTTTTGCAAAAAAACTAGAATATGACTTGGGATTCCTTTATATATTTCGCCGCATCGTCTGTCGTTCTTTGGGGGGCGGCGTCCGTTTTGGCGTTGCGAAGTCCTAAAAAGTTCCGGCCGACTCTTCTTACATTGTTGGGATTAGGGCTGTTTTTTACTTTTATCGTCTGGTTGTGGATTTCGTTGGAAAGACCGCCGTTGCGGACGATGGGCGAAACCCGATTGTGGTATTCGTTTTTCCTTCCCGTAGCGGGACTGATTACCTATCAGCGGTGGGGATACAAATGGATTTTATCGTTCAGCACCGTTCTTTCGGCGGTTTTTATTATCGTGAACATTGCCAAACCCGATATTCACAACAAGGTGCTGATGCCCGCCCTGCAAAGTCCGTGGTTCGCGCCGCATGTGATTATCTACATGTTTTCGTACGCCATTTTGGGAGCGGTAACGCTGGTGGCGCTCTATTACCTGATTCGGGAGAAAAAGATATCGGACAAAACGCGCATCATGGAGATGACCGACAACTTGGTGTACGTGGGTATCGCTTTCGTTACCTTAGGAATGCTGATGGGCGCCATTTGGGCAAAAGAAGCCTGGGGACACTATTGGAGTTGGGACCCGAAAGAGACGTGGGCGGCAGCCACATGGCTCGGTTATTTGATTTATATCCATTACCGGCTTCGCAAAACATCAAAAAACAACATATCGATGATCATGCTGCTTGTCGCGTTTGTTCTGTTGCAGGTTTGCTGGTACGGCGTCAATTACCTGCCATCGGCACAAGGACGAAGCGTGCATACCTATTCGACGAGGTAGGGCGGTGAGCGTTGAGCATTGGGCGTTGAGGAACCGTCATCAGACATCGGTCACCCATCATCCATCACCGAACATCAGACATCAGACATCTAACATTTAAAATTATGAAACAGATTTATCTTTTACTACTTTCAGCGATAATTATCGCGTCGGGAAACACGGTTTTCGCGCAAGAAAAAGAGAACGAGTTTACCGTCAAAGCGCAATTGCGTCCCAGAGCCGAGTATCGGCACGGCGTTATCAGTCCGATGGGCGAAAACAGCAAAGCCTCGTCGTTTATCTCCAATCGGGCGCGCCTGAACTTGGGATTCGACAACGGATTTCTGGCTCTCGGAGCTTCGGCACAAGACGTTTCGGTGTGGGGAGAAAGGCCTCAGGTTGAAAACACTCCGCTCACCAGCGGCATAAACGAAGCGTGGGCGAAAATCTACAAAAACGGTTATTTCCTTCAATTCGGACGGCAACAATTGGCCTATGACGATGACAGAATCCTCGGCACGCTCGACTGGCATCAGGCGGGACGATTTCACGATGCGCTGAAAGCGGGTTACGAAAACGCGAACAACAAACTTCACCTCATTTTGGCCTACAATCAGCATGCACAGAAGATAAACACCGGAACATTTTATGCCGGCGGGCAGCCGTATAAAGCGATGCAAACGGCTTGGTATCAATACGACAATAAATCGGGGTTTGCCGTTTCGCTGCTGCTGATGAATCTGGGGTTTGAGACCGGAACGGCGGGGCAAGACGGTGCGTCCGACGAAGCAAAGACGGGCTACATGCAAACCGTTGGTACAAATCTTTCGTATAAAACCGGCGATTTAAACCTGTACGGAACAGCATATTTCCAGATGGGCAAAAATCGGATGGATAAAGAGGTGAGTGCGTATATGTTCGCCGTCAAAGGACAGTACACCTTCACGCCGATGTTTTCCGCCGCTCTGGGGCTAGATTTCTTGTCGGGACAAAAACAGGACAACGAAAAAGCTACGAACTTCGATCCGCTATACGGAACACACCACAAGTTCTACGGAACGATGGATTATTTCTACGCTTCGCCTTTCGGAAACCGCGGTTTGGTAGATTTTTACGGTTCGCTCATCTTCAAGCCTGCCAATAAACTCACCATCGATCTCACGTATCACAATTTCACTTCACAGCAACCCATTACCTACGGTGTAGATACGGATAATAAGGGATTGGGCTCCGAAATCGACCTCACGGTAACCTACCCTATCCGTCCGTACATCACGCTGCAAGGCGGCTACTCCATGATGTTCGGCACCGATGCTTTCTTCCAACTCAAAGGCGGAAGCAAAGACCGCACGCAAAACTGGGCGTTCCTATCGCTAAATGTTAATCCGATGATATTTAAGGCGAAATTTTAATGCTACGCGCTGAATGCACTTCGTGCGATAGCGCTTCGCGATAGAACAAAAGTTGATAAATTCACTTTGTGAACGATAGGCGCTTCGCGCGATAAGTTTTACCGATAATAACAAAGCAAAGAGTATTTTGATTCTTTGCTTTGTTTGTTTGTGAAAAATGGTGTAATTTTGAGAAAATTATTGTAGGGAATAACGTAGTGGTAGTTCTGCAATTTCGTAACACTGTTGGAATTAGGGGTTTTACGAAACTGAGGCAGATAAGTTAAGCGTTATCGGTTAGTGTAAAAAGCCAACTCGCAAATGGCACATTTGGTTTTTTGCCGACACACAAAGCCTAAACTAAAAAACCAAAAGAGTTTGGACTTTGCCAACACTCAATAAAGATGACTAGCTGACCTGAGACGGTGTGAAATTCGTTCTTTGAAATCCTGTGGAGAAATAACCTTGACTTGCTCTCCAAAAGAAAGGATCAATCGTTCCAACTCAAAATTTGGAATGACTTTGATTTTGACTTGAAGACCAGTTGGGTCATTTATATGCTTCTGAGTTGGATGAATAGGTTTGGTGATGACATACGGGGCAACTTCAGGCGAAAACTTCAAGACTACTTCCAGCAGATTGACACCTTCGGGACGGGTAACACCAACCAAATCGAAAAAGTATTCTTCCCAGTCGGTCTCTGACTGCTTATACTTTTTAGCAGTTTCCGACAATGACTCAATTCGATCTATGGCAAGATTCCAATTCTCGACCTGATTATCAGAATTAAGTCCAAAGACAAACCACCGATTGTTGTACTGCTTTAAATAGTAAGGATGAAATGTGATTTCGTAAGGTTCAGAACTTTTGAAGTCTTTGTATTTTACAAGTAAAACCCGCTCATTAACTATGGCATTGAACAATGGAGTTAAAAAATCAAACCCTTTAAGGTCTATATTACTGTCAAAACTTATGATTTCACTTTTACGCTCAATTAAGCCAAATTTAGATTCGAGCATTGGAATCATTTCATTGACCCATTCGAATTGAGGTGTCCCGGAGAAACGCGAAAATATCTGAACTGCTGATTTTATTTGTTCTACTTCTGAATCATTTAAAGGTTGATTGCTTATTGAAAAAGACAGGTCTTCGTAGCGGTAATACACTTTCCTACCATGACGAATTCTGTCAAGAGGAATTGACCAGCCCGCATCACTTTCCATAAAACGAATGTCATCAAACAGTTGTCTTCTTTGAATTCCCTCGCTGTTTGGATCGAAATCTATTAATGCTTTATTGCATTCCTCGAGCAGGTCTTCCAAAAAATACATCCTGCCCGAATTACGAAAACAACGATCTAAAACTTGATAGCGAATAACTGCGTTTTTGTTGATGGACATGCTTGGTGTTTTTTAGTGTAGTACGAATGCACAACACAAAAATACTTTTATTCTTTGAATGTGCAATGTAAAGAATGGAGAAATACGTGCCAACTTATTTTTATCGACAACTTTATCGTGCAGATAGAGTGCACACAATGGACTTTTCTTTGCATTAACAATTCAATAAAAAAATAAAAAAATGTCTGATTTAGGAAATGTCTTAGGATTTTATGAAATGGCTGAGCAAGCTTTTGAGAAAGGGATGTACAATGAAGCTGCCATATACTTTCGCCAATGCTATTTGACTTATGAAACTGGAGAATTAACAATTTATCTTGAGGATGTACACCTAAAAGGTACAAATGCATTAAATAGGTACATGGACATACTAAACAATTATTTGACACAGGCTGAAAGAGAAAAACTCCAAAAAGAAGATGATGCATTTGGAGGATTGGAAGAGCAATTTGGAAATTAGAATATATAGTGCAAATTGAGTGCACAGGAGCACTACACCTTTGCAAAAAGTTCTTTGAAACACTTGCTACAAGATATTGACCCGTGGATGCTGGTCTCAGATTTCGGTTTGAGACAATGATCGGCATCTTCTCTCGACCTTCGTCGGGATGAATATCACTTTGGCATTTTTTAACAGCGGTTATTGATTCCAATGTCAATAATATGAAGTTGTTATTAATGTAATTATTAGTGATGAATAGGCATTGATTTTCAGTTATTATAATTGAAATATTCATACAAAAAGAGTATCCGGCAGGTGTTTTCAAAGTCCTTTAAAGCTTTAGATATGAAAATTGAACAGGCACATATCGACCAAATCAGAAAGCAATTTGCAGAACTGCAAAGCAAGCACGACTTAGTGAAACTATTAAGTGACGCTAAGAATATGCTGTATGGTGAGAAATGTAGACCAGTTCAATTAAAATCATTGACCTATTACGCTAATCCTACACTTTGCAAAAAGCGTTATCAAACTTTTACCATCAAGAAAAAGTCGGGTGCAGACAGAACCATTCATGCACCCGTGAAAGGGTTAAAGCCTATCCTTCGCTCTCTAAATTTTGTGCTTCAATGTGTTTATGAGCCACATATGTCGGCTACAGGTTTTGTTCTGGATAAGTCTATCGTTGACAATGCCAAAAAGCACGCGGGGCATCATTATGTCCTAAACATGGACTTAAAAGATTTCTTTCACACTTTCGATCGTAACAGAGTAAAAATGGGTTTTGTATATGAACCATTTAACTTGAATGGAGGCAAAGAACCGTTGGCTTTTCTTTTGGCAAGTCTTTGCACTCATCCATTTGAAATTGATGAAGAAGTAAAAACTGTACTTCCTCAAGGTAGTCCAACCTCACCAACATTAACAAATATTCTTTGCAAAAAACTAGACCGCAGACTAACCGGACTTGCCAATCGATTTGGTGCAACTTACACAAGGTACGCTGACGACATTACATTTTCATCACCGCATAACATCTATACGGATGAAGCTTTTAACAAGGAGCTAAAGCGAATTATTGAAGAAGATCAAAAATTAGTTATTAACTCGAAGAAAACGCGTTTACAAAAAGCCGGGTATCGACAGGAAGCAACAGGATTGATTGTAAACGACAAGGTAAATGTCCGCAGGAGATATGTGAAGCAAATCCGCATGTGGCTATACTATTGGGAAAAGTACGGCTATGAAAAAGCGGAACAGATTTTTAAACGAGATTACATTGCCGATAAAGGGCATGTAAAAAACACCAATGCTCATTTGGTTAATGTTCTTGATGGGAAATTGGAGTTTTTAAAGATGGTCAAAGGAGTTGAGGATGGGACGTATATTAAGCTAAGGGGAAGGTTTGAAAGATTGACTGAAACCAGTTCGCCAATGAGTCAGCTTCTTGATGTTTGGGAAAAAGAAGGAATCGACGCAGCCATTTTGCAATTTGAAAAACAAGAAACTTTCGGAAGAGAAAGTATGGATGCGAGAATTAGAATAGAAGATTTATTTTTAAAAATGGATAAATACGACTTTATACAGAATCTATTGGGAAACAAGAAACTTTCGCCTACTCAAAGAGAGCGGGTTTTGTTGCTTGCTTGGCAAGAATTGAAATCCGAAAACAATAAGGATAAAGAATTGCTAAAGCGGATTGGGGTAATTGAAGAGAAAATAAATGAGTTTAAAGTTGTTGATTTAATATATAAGGAAGCAATTGCAACTAATAATAGCTTACAAAACAAGAAGAACAGACTAACGCATGATCCAATATTAATTTCCCAGTATTTGAAAAAATTTAGGGAAAACACAGCCTTAAAATGGACTACGCATATATGGGATGAAAAAAAATACGACACTATTGATTTATTTATTCAGGAATTAAATGCAGATAAAGAATATAATAAACTGTTTAACGTCCATAGAGATTTATTTAATCTTTTGAATTACTTTATTTATAGGCCCAGAACTGAAGTAGCAGGAAATGGAATTCCAAAATACGGATGGCCTGATTTACAGGATATGAAAATCGGGTGGCAATACCCAAATAGTCTTGTAATAGATTGGTGTAAAGCTAATTTTGACAATCAAGAAGCTGATATAAAATATCCATTCCAATACGAACTTCCTGAAGAATTGCGCCCAAAGAGACCTATTAAAGGAAAAATGATTACAACATTTGAAAATGTAGTAGATGTTTTTAAAACTGAAATTCAGTTTAGAGAGAATTATTTATATAAAGAAATAAGAAAAAGGACAGATACAATCTGTGATTTTAAATTTTCAGGAATTGATGACTTTCAAAACCTAGACTTTTATACCTATACTCCAGGATTCCTAAAAGCAATAGATATAATTTTGTCAGAGGTTAAGAGGAACGAAACAGAAAAGGGGGTACAGTTCTCCCATAAAATTTCCGGAGATGAACTAATTATTGAAATCACCCATCTAAATTCCTATCCGACAAGAAATTTAAATACTTCTAATTTATCACAATTTCTTGGTGGAGGAATGAACGCAATAGCCGGAAATACGTTTAGCCTATGCGACTTTAGTGTTGTTACTAAATTTAACACTTTTCAAAATACCAAACAAAATAAAGAGTTGATGATAACTTATGAAAATTCGGAAGGAGTAGTTAGCGGAAAAGAAGTAAACGTAATTTCCGAGCCCAAGCTGCGTGATTATGCTAAGGAACCTAATGGATTTATCTATAAATTTAAATTTTATTTATGAAAATACTTTTTTTAGAAGACAGGCCTTCTCGGCAAATCCAATTTCTACCCGAGAAACAAGAAGATGTGGAAAAACTTTCAGCACTTGAGAGTATCTTCATGCCACAAGGCCAGGATTGCAGAGATGTCATAAGTCAAATCAATCAAGGAAACTATTCTTTCGACCCTCTAACAAAACTAATTATTATTCACAAATCATCGCTAAATACGCTAGGGCTACAATACCTTTCTGAGTTCAGTAAGAAAAATGGAGCAAAGTTAATTTGCTTTAGTGGAGGAACAAGTCAATTAATATATACAAATGAAGGATTTGAGTTTATGAATATGAATTCGACTGATTTTTATTCTGAGAGACTTATTCCATTCATTGAAAGATTTATTGCCGATAAATCCGAATCACTGCTGGAATTAACATCTGATAATTTTAAATTATCTTATTTATTAACAGCAAGACAAATCATTGGGAGCATTAAACTTGAACGAGATGAGGACGCGAAATTCAATCTACTTGAGAAGTTGAGTACAATAAATAAAATACTGAATCTTGAATATAAAGTTAATACGGGGAACCTTGAAAAAATAAATTCAGCAATTAAAAAAATGATAATACAGGCATGAAGAACGCTCTTTTGATATATAATGATAATATTGCTCCTCAGCTAGTAATTGATTTTGCCGAGAAATTAGGCTCAACCTATAAATTTCAGTTGGGAAACCAAGAGTTATTGAACCCTAATTTCACAATGGATGGAAAAATTGATGCTATACTTAAAAGTTCAATAATAAATTCTGAGTATAGCTGCATTTTTATTCCATTTTCACTATCGGAAAACAATTACGTTGAATTCCTTGGATTACGTTTTGCCTGTCACATAAGGCTTACTGCCGAGTTTCATAATTTGAATACTCCAATTGTTTTTTATGGTTACGAAACAACATTTGAAATAAACAAACTGAGCACGCCCGGTTCGATTTTATTTTCGAAAGGAATTTATACAACAGATAAAATTTCTATTCAAGATTTTGAAGCGCAAATAGCATTTATTCTAGAGAATCCGATTCAAATTGAACCCCAAACTTTTACCAAACTTTTTTTGGAAAGGCTGCATGTTAAGCCAGCAGGAAATTATGCAACCCACCATTCCATCGCCAACGAATGGGCGATATATCGTTGGGCAAAAGCACTCCAACTTGAAACAGAGAATATACAAAGAATTGAATCTTCTATTGGAAGTAATCTGTATTACAAATATTTGAAATGTAAATATCCTATTACAGAAGTAGTTGATGCAAATAGGCGGATCATTTTAGAAAGAGGAAGAATCTTGTATATAGATGATGAGGTGAATAAAGGTTGGGATGCTATTTTCAGACAAATATGTTCAAATATAACTTACAATTCAATCGGGTCAGATTTTAAGGAGATGACTTCTTGTACAATCATCGATTCTGCATCTCAAAAAGTACAAGAATTCAATCCAGATGTGGTTATATTGGATTATAGGTTGCATGATGATGATTTTGAAAATACAAACCCACAAGAAATCACAGGATATAAAATATTAAAAGGAATAAAGGAAATAAATGAAGGAATTCAGGTAATTATTTTATCGGCAACCAACAAGATATGGAATTTGATGGAGCTTCAAAAAGCTGGTGCTGATGGATTTATTCTTAAAGAATCACCTGAGTTAAGCATCGATAGGGACTTCAGCAAAAACACGTTCACAAATACTTACAGAACTATTAATGAGGCATTGGCTAAAAAGTATTTGAAAACAATTTATACTGCTTGGAAGGAGTCTATTCAAACTACCAGAAACTCTGATGAAAAATTTATTTCTGAATCAAACGTTACATTAAAAACCGCTTGGCAATTAATTAATTCAGAACATTTAGATATGGGCTATCTTACAATCTACCAAAACATAGAAAATTATGCAAGTAAATTATATCAAACAGGGGATGATCAAGACTCAATAGATGAAACAACAGTTATAGATAAATCAGGTGAAAATAAGAATATTTGGAAGTTGAAATACATTAAGGATGAAAGAAATGGCGACTATTTTAATTTTAATAATCAAGAGCAACCTAAAACACAACGACCAACAACGCTTTTCAAAGTTTCTTGCCTATTTCATTTTAAATTTAAATATAATAATAACCAACTTAAAGAAATTGGGAAACTAAATAAAATTCGGAACAATATAGCGCATGGAGTTAGAATACCTAGGAGTCAAATACAACATTCAACAAAAGATGATTTTGTAAAATTACTTGGTTTAATAATGACTATTAGAAATACTTAAAAAAGACAGTGCGCTTCCACCGCACAGATAAAAACAACCTTTGCTTGAAAGAATAACAGCCATGAAAATTTTTGACCATTTCCAACATATCAACCTTACAAACGACCAACGCAATGCGCTGGAAAAGTTTCACGCTTTTTTAGAAAGTGATGAGCGGGTTTTTATTCTTCAAGGATATGCGGGTAGTGGTAAGACAACCTTGTTAAAGGGTTTTATTGAATATCTGCAATCTTTGGAAAAGAGGTACCAATTAATGGCTCCAACCGGCAGAGCTGCCAAAGTCATCAATCAAAAAACAGGCTTTGGATCTACCACCATCCACAAAGGTATTTACAGCTTTGAGGAATTGCAGGAAATCAATCAAGGTGAAGATGAAAATAATGTTTCGTTTTTGTACCAATACAAAATCAGAAACAATCCTGAAGTTCATGATTCGGTTCTGATAGTGGATGAAGCATCTATGGTCAGCGATATTTTGAGTCAGGGCGAGTTTTTCCGCTTTGGTAGTGGTCATTTGTTGCGAGATCTTGTGACTTATGGAAGAATTCAAGAAGCTACCACAACCAGCAAAATCATTTTCATAGGTGACCCTGCACAGTTGCCACCAATTGGAATGAACTTCTCCCCTGCACTTGATCCAAATTATCTAATTGAGACCTACAAAGTTTCTGTTTCTCAAGCAGAAATGAAAGAAGTGAAACGCCAAGATGCTAACAATGGTATTTTGATTTCTGCCACTAAAATCAGGCAGTGTTTAACTTCCGGTTATTTCAATGACTTCGACTTGAGAGAAAAAAATCGGGACATTTTCAATCCGGCTTATCAGGATTATCTCGAAACTTACAAGTCTCAACAAGACCAAAAAATTATCATTTGCTACAAGAACAAAACGGCACTTGACTTAAATACTGCCATCCGCAGGGACAAGTTCGGAGATGACTTACCCATTCAGGCATCTGACACTATTATTATCGGTGGCAACAATTACCGTTTAGGTATCATGAACGGTGAATTTGCTGTTGTTTCAGAAGCCAGTCCTACAGTTGAAAGCAGAGAAGTAAGTTTTTACATTGAAAAAGGAAAAACAAAAACTGTAAGATTAACTTGGAGAGGAATTAGCCTTGTTTTACCTGATGAAAATAGTCAGCCCAAAACCATAAACGGATTTATTTTAGAAAACTACCTATACGGTGATAACTACCTAAAGCCCGAAGAGCAAAGAGCCCTTTTTGTTGATTTCAAAAACAGGTATCCCAAACTTAAAAAGGGTACAGAAGAGTTTAAGGAAGCCATTATCAACGATAAGTATTTCAACTGCATACTTCTGAAATACGGTTATGTAGTGACCTGTCACAAAGCCCAGGGCGGTGAATGGTCAAATGCCTTTGTATTTTGGGACAGAGGAACGCAAGCCAACTTCAACTTTTATGAATCGGAACATAACCGCTCAGGTAAGACCAATTCAGAATTTTACCGTTGGGCATATACAGCAGTTACCAGAGCATCCAAGAAACTGTTTTGCATCAATCCACCGTATTTTTCATCCTTTTCAGGCATGAATTTTATTGACATGAATGTTCAACAAGCCTTCAATAAGTTGACTGGGCAATCAAATCCTACTACTGAAATCAATATCAATGAAGTTTTACCAGAATTGGAAAAATTTGGTTTAGTCGATGCACCATTGACTATCCAAGATCATTTCATTAACAAATGGTACAATCTTCGAAAGCATTATATTGACATTCAAGCTTGGCAGAGCTTGGGTAATGAAGTGAGATATGTTTTTGCAAGAGAAGGGAAAACAGCAGCGTTTAAATACTGGATAAATGCTCAAAATGTATTTAATCCCAAATTTCAAAAGCTACCTGCACAAACCAATTCTGATGAGTTATTTGAAACCATCACAAAAATACTAGAGTGTGCTACTCCGATTGTAGTAAACAGGAACAATATTGAAGGTATTCTGACCCAAATTGAATTTGATGTAGCCATTGAAGAAGATAAGCCATTCTTGAAAAATCTATTTGATGAAATAAGGAAGGGTTTAAAAGATGGGGAGGACATAAAAAATATTCAGCATTTACCATTCAGGGAAAGATATACAATTCAAAAAAGCGGACAAAGTTGTGTTTTTGATTTTATCTATGATGGGAATGGTTTTTTTGGCAATGTTCAGCCATTAGAAAACAAATGTGATAGTCTTGAGCTACTCACCAAAATCAAATCCATTGTAAGCAACCTAAAAACAGCAGATTATGTCATTTAAAGAAATCAAAGAACTTAGACAAGCGGGAAAGCTTGAAGAAGCATTGGAATTGGCTGAAAATTTTCTTGAATCATCCAAGTCTGACAATGGTGTTGTACCCCTATTTACATTTTACGGTGATGATTCTAAAGTAGAGAAACATGCAGAGCCTCAACCCTCAATATGGGCAAAAAGGGCTGCAGCATGGGTATATTATGATTATCTCAAAAAGTATGTTCAATCTGATTATTATACTCAATTTAAAGAAAATCTTATAAAAATTAAGGAATTGCAATTGCCTGAAGATGAAAAAATGGTGTTTGACAATTGTGCTTGGCAAGTCGGCAGTTTGGTTTTTGGCTTGCAGAAAGAAGAACATGTTGATTATGGTAAAGTTAATGGGTTGTTTGAAATTATAAAGGACTTTCATTTTACAAAACCATCTGAATCTTATTCATTTATTTACAAAGCCTTTCACAAAGGTTATCAAAACTGGACAAACTATCTGAATTTTGCTGACTGGTGGAATTTCGAGAACCTACGTTCCGAAGATTATTTAAGAGAGGAGTTCAATGGCAAAAAGATGATGTCGATTGCCGAACAGGCACACATTGCCTATTCCAAGAAACTCATTGAAGGTACACCAATTGATTCTTATGGAAAGCAACGGCAAATTGATAAAGAAAAAATTCAATCATTCTTAACAAAATTGAATGCTTTGATTGAAGAACATCCAGATTATCAATACCCACCTTATTTCAAAGCAAAACTTCTATTAGTATTGGGAAATGAGGATAATGCCCTATCCGCATTCTTGCCATTTGCTAAGCAAAAAAGGAATAACTTCTGGATTTGGGAACTAATGGCTGATATGTTTCCGGAAGATAAAGAAATTCAGTATGACTGCTATTGCAAAGCCTTAAGCTTAAAAACACCCGAAGACTTTTTGGTTAAGTTAAGACAGACTTTTGCTGAAGTGCTCATTGAAAAAAGAATGTACAATGAAGCCAAAACGGAAATCACAAAAGTAATAGCAACAAGAGAAAAACAGGGATGGAAGTTACCAAACCAAATAGTGCAATGGACAGAACAAGAGTGGTATAAATCTGCCACAGCTAAAA